>NZ_CP038634.1:0-602603 GCF_004768545.1 Cupriavidus oxalaticus
GTGGTGCTGCCGTCCTCGACCGAACAGGTCAGCCAGGTGCTGCAGTGGTGCCACGCCCACCGCGTGCCGGTGGTGCCGCAGGGCGGCAATACCTCGCTGATGGGCGGCGCCGTGCCCGACGACAGCGGCACCGCGGTGGTGGTCAACCTGAGCCGCATGAACCGCGTGCTGGAGGTCGACACCATCAACGACACCATGACCGTGCAGGCCGGCGTCACGCTGAGCGCCACACGCAGCGCGGCCGAAGCGCAAGGGCGCCTGTTCCCGCTGCGCATCGGCTCCGAAGGCTCGTGCCAGATCGGCGGCAACCTGTCGACCAATGCCGGCGGCACCACGGTGCTGCGCTACGGCAACATGCGCGACCTCGTGCTCGGCATCGAGGCCGTGCTGCCCGACGGGCGCATCTTCTCGTCGCTGCGCGGCCTGCGCAAGGACAACACCGGCTACGACCTCAAGCAACTGTTCATCGGCGCCGAAGGGACGCTCGGCATCATCACCGGCGCGGTGCTCAAGCTGATGCCGCAGCCGCGCAGCACTGCCGTGGCCCTGGTCGCGGTCAAGAACCCGGCCGCCGCGGTGGCGCTGCTCGGCGAAGCCAAGCGCCTCTCCGGCCAGGCCGTCAGCGCCTTCGAACTGATCTCGCGGCCCGCGCTGGAGCTGGTGCTGGAATACCTCGGCAACGTCGCCGCGCCGCTGCAGGACCGTCATGACTGGATGGTGCTGGTCGAACTGACTTCCGGCACCGACGCCGAAAGCCTCAACGCCACGCTGATGGAAATCCTGGAGTCCGGCTTCAGCCAGGGGCTGGTGCTCGACGCCGCCGTCGCCTCCAGCCTGTCCGACGTCCAGACCTTCTGGCGCATCCGCGAAGAGATCTCCGACGCGCAGACGCGCACCGGCGGCAGCATCAAGTGCGACGTCTCGGTGCCGCTGTCGCGCATCGCGGCGTTTGTGGAAGAGGCTTCGGCCAGGGTGCTGGAGCTGGTGCCGGATGCGCGCATGGTGATCTACGGGCATATGGGCGACGGCAATGTCCACTTCAACCCGCTGCGGCCCAAAGACCAGGAGGCGAAGGATTTCCTGGCGCAGTGGTATGAGCCGGTGTCGACGCTGGTGGATGGGCTGGCACATGCGGGTAATGGTTCGGTGTCGGCCGAACACGGCATCGGCGTGGCCAAGCGGGACGACCTGGTGCGGTACAAGTCGCAGGTCGAGCTGGAACTGATGTGGCAGGTGAAGCGGGCGCTGGATCCGATGAATCTGCTGAATCCGGGGAAGGTGCTGCCGGCGCCCTGAGCCGTCACTCCTGGCAGGTTCTGGCGATTACCGGCCCGTTCGACCGCAACGGGCCGGGCAGGGCGCACAACCGCCGTGGCAAGAATCTGCCGTCTCGGCTAAGGTGAGGGGTATCCAGAACGCCGGAACAGGCGCATGCCGGGCCACCGGCACACGCCCGGCCCCCCCGCCGAGACCAATATGAGCGCCCCTGCCACCGATACCGCCGCCGCCACCAATCCCCTCAAGAAACCCGAACTGGACTATCCCTGCGGCGACGCTCCCGAGCCCGGCCGCGCCAGCGAGATCGTCCCCGGCGTGCTCTGGATGCGCATGCCGATGCCGCTCGGCCTGAACCATATCAACCTGTGGGCCATCCGCGATGGTGCCGGCTGGGCCGCGGTCGACTCCGGCCTGCAGACGCCCGAAACGGCGCAGGCGTGGCGCACGCTGTTTGGCGACGGCGGCGCGCTGGCCGATGGCCTGACGCGGCTCTTCGTCACCCACATGCATCCCGACCATATCGGCATGGCCGGCTGGCTCAGGCGCAAGTTCGGCTGCCAGCTGTGGATGACCCGGATGGAATACCTGATGTGCCGCGTGCTGGCCGCCGATACCGGCCGCGCCGCACCCGACGACGCCATCGAGTTCTACCGCCGCGCCGGCTGGGACGACGACGCCATCGAGGTCTACCGGACCCGCTTCGGCGGCTTCGGCAAATTCGTCCACGCCTTGCCGGAGAGCTTCCGGCGCCTGGAAGACGGCGCCACCATCCGCATCGGCGACCACGACTGGACGGTCGTCGTCGGCACCGGCCATTCCCCCGAGCATGCCTGCCTCTATTGCCCGTCACTGAAGCTGCTCGTCTCCGGTGACCAGGTCCTGCCGCGGATCTCGTCCAATGTGTCGGTGTTTCCGACCGAGCCCGATGCGGATCCCATGGAAGACTGGTTGGCATCGCTGGACAAGGTCAAGGCGGCCGTCCCGGACGACGTGCTGGTCCTGCCGGCCCACAACGAACCCTTCCGCGGCCTCCACGCCCGTATTGACTACCTACGGGCGAGCCAGCTGCAGGCGCTCGACCGCCTGCGCGACGCGCTGGCGCAGCCAAAGCGGGCGGTGGATGTGTTCGGCGAACTGTTTTCCCGGCCGATCACCGGCTCCGGCGGCCTGCTGGGAATGGCGACAGGGGAGAGCATCGCGCATCTGAACTACTTGCTGCATCGTGCCGAGGCAGTGCGGGAGCTGGCTGCGGACGGGTGCTATTGGTATCGCCTGAGCTAGCGGTTCGACCGGGCTCGAGGGCCCGGATGGTCTGAGGTTGTTGCCGCCGCACAACGCGCTGCGGCGGGGCTGGCCTCAGTCTTTGCCTACTTCGCTTTCCGGCGCAATTTGCCTGTTCGGTAGTCTGGGCCGAGCCGGGCGAAAGCATTTTTGTCCTATCAGGAAAAAATACTAAGCGAACGCTTCAATAGGCATCTCCCGCTTGGGTTACAAAATCAGCCAGCGAACGCATTTCCTGAGGACGCGGCGATCCCACTGCCGATGCCCTGACTGGGCATGTCGAGGAGCGTTCAGTCCCTCGGTATTCGAGGAAATAGCCTAAGTTTTCTACCAACTTCCACGAGACAACTTGCGGGGTTTGTGTCTGTGCGCGCTAGCACAGACGACTGCGATCGCCCCCGCACACGGGAGGGTTTCCCCGCGGTCGTCGCTGAGCGGTGCTCGGCCGCGATATGTGTGTCTTTAACGTCGCACGATTATGTTGATAAATGATTTTAATTATCCAACATTGAACTTAATTGATTTAATACATATTTTATTTTTTCATTATCAATGACGTATGTTTTTTGTTTATCAAGAGAATTGAATGGTCGTTCAATAAGGGGTGATGGCCTCAGATAAATCCTATGTTGCTTTGCAACATCAATCACTACCATGAAGCTGTAACCCAGCCCTGGTGCGGCTTCCAGCAGTGCTGTATGCACCACGTTTCTTTTTGAAGGTGAACTATGAGACATCTATCCGTGATGGCGAAGTAACGTCATCACCCCTTTGGGGGGGGGTTGTGGAAATTTGTTACTAGATGTTGCGCGCGCTGCAAGCGCACATTAATATTGCGCCCTGCGTGGTTGGCAGGTGCCGTATGGGGCGCTGCTTAGCGATAGATCAAAATTCAATAATGAGAAACACGACGATCGGCAGGCGTTGCGAGCGGCGCCGTCGGCAGTTCGAGGTCGGTATTTGGCCCCTGCGGTAGGCCCCTTTGAGGTGGGTTCATCGTCGAGTCAAAAAGCGGCGAACGAGGTACTTAGTGGGTGGGTCCAGGTGCCTGGGTCGCGTGCGCTCGGCACCGCTCCGGCAATCTTCAATGAAAAGGGATTCGGAGTCGTAGATCGTGCCGCTGAACAAAAATCCGGGCCGCAGCAAGGGGCAAGCTGAAGTGGGGCGCCGCCACTGAAACTGGAAACGGAGGCGGGCCGGCCAGCATGATCGATTCGAGGCCGGGCGACATCATGCAGTGCATCGTCGGCATCAAAAGCTGGTGCAGTCTTCAGCAGAGAACGTAGCAACGCATAAAAGGCAAGGGTGGGGTCCAGGATGTTGCTGTTCAAGACGCGAGCGGAAGTGGCGACAAGTTTCGATTCGCCGGACGTTGCGGTGCGCGCAGGGTCATCTGTCAATCTTGCTCGGCCGTTGCCCGACGAGGCAGGCTTTAGTCAGCTCACAAGGTATCGGCGCGTTCTGTTGCTGCAGGGCCCGAATGGGCCGTTCTTTGCGCGATTGAGAGACTACTTGCATGGTGCGGGGCTTGACGTATGCAAGGTCAATTTTAATGGCGGAGATGACCTGTTTTATCCCGAAGGTGACGTTGTTCGGTTCAATCGACCGATGGTTGAGTGGGAAGCGTTCCTGCGAAGCCTCCTTGCAACGCGCGGCATCGACGCCATCGTGGTGTTCGGCAATCACCGACGGCAACATCGCATTGCTGCGCGCCTCGCTCAGTCACTAGACATCGGGTTCTGGGTCTTTGAAGAGGGCTACGTTCGTCCAAACTACATTACCTTGGAGTCCGGGGGCGTCAACGCGGATTCGCCGCTGGCAACTCTGACAATGGCGGAAGTTCCAAAGCTGGAGCGTCCTGTTAGCGCTCGCAGGTTTCGGCATTCGTTTCGCCTGATGGCGTGGTACTCGTTCCTGTATTTCGCGGGTGGCATGCTCTGCGCCAGCACATATCCTTATTACCGGCACCACAAGCCGTTCGGGCTGCTCGAGCTTGTCAAATGGGTTAGGGCCGGGTACCGCAAGTACCTATACCGCTGGAGCGAGCGCGATCTCCGAAAGTGCTTGCTTGCCCGTGAGCACCCACACTTCTTCCTGGTTGCACTGCAGGTCTATAACGATAGCCAGATCAGGGTGCACAGCCCTTGGCGGCGTATCGAGGACTTCATAGAGTGGACAGTCCATTCATTTGCCGAGCATGCGCCTGCCGATAGTGTCCTGGTGGTCAAGCATCACCCAATGGATCGTGGCCATACGGACTATGCGGCTGCCATTGAAGCTTACGCGGCCAGGTTCGGGGTCAAGCAACGGGTTCTCTATATTCATGACGCACACTTGCCGTCGTTGCTGCACCGGTGTATGGGCCTGGTGACAATCAACTCGACGACGGGCTTGCAGGCCTTGTTTCACCGGGTACCCGTGATTGCACTTGGACGGTGCTTCTATGCCAAGCCGGGGTTGACTTACCAGGGATCGTTGGACGATTTCTGGAACGATCCAGGGGCGGTTGATACTAGTGGCTATACGCGTTTCAGGAGCTATCTGACGCGTGTTTCACAAATCAACTCCTCCTTTTACGCAGACGAAATGTTGCTGCCTGTCCCTGTTCGTAGTGGCTGGCGTGCACATCGTCTTGTTCCTGCAAGATTCTTTTGTGCAGCTGGCCTTGTCATCGCTGACGCATACAGCAGTAGTCCGTGGGGCCTAGCGGCCGCAGCAGATCTGTTGGCGGGACTGCTCGGATAGGTCCGCTGATCACTGACAACAAGTGCAATAGCTCGCGTCGAACTCCTCTGGAAATTGTTAGGCTGAATGGTTGTGGTTGGTCATCAAATAGCACGATCTGCGTGGTCAGAGCGCTTTGGCGTTCCTGGCAATGCTCGCTCTCTGCAGTCAGGCCAGTCGGCTACTGCAGTGCGCGCGTCAGACTGCAGACTGGCGACACTACTGCGAGTCTCCCAATGACAACGCATCAGTCCCGCAAGTCGTTGACCATAACTTTCGCTGTTTGGAAGGCACTCTTCCTGCGAGAGGCACTGAGTCGATTTTTCTCTGAGCGCGCGGCCTGGTTCTGGCTGTTCGCCGAGCCGGTCTTCCACGTCGCATATCTGCTGTTCATCTATACGGTGATCAGTGTGCACACCGTAGGGGGCATTGATACGGCGGTCTGGATCATGGTCGGCATGCTTGCTTTCTTCATGTTCAATCGGACCGGCACGCAGGTAATGAATGCGCTCAGTGCAAATCAAGCGCTATTCACTTACCGGCAAGTCAAGCCAGTTGATACTACGTTGGTACGCGCCGGTCTGGAGGGTTTCCTCATGATCGTAATTGCTTCCCTGCTGCTGGCAGGGGCTGCGCTATGGGGACACAACGTTGCCCCTGCGGATCCGCTGGCGGTGCTGGAGTCATTCTTCGGGCTGTGGCTGGTGGGGTTGGGATTTGGACTGATAGTTTCGGTGCCCAATCAGCTCATGCCAGGAGTGGGGCGCACTATCAAGCTGATGCTGATGCCGCTTTACATGATCTCGGGTGTGATGTTCCCAATTGCTCTTGTATCGCAACCCTATCGTGACTGGTTGCTCTTTAATCCCGTGGCGCACGGGCTTGAAGCGGCAAGACTTGCCTTTGCTCCCTACTATCATGCCGCGCCTGGTCTGAGCATTGCCTATCTGTATGGGTGGGGCCTAGTCACTGTGTTCCTTGGCTTGGCCCTCCACCGCCGTTTCGCCCTGAAATTGGTAACGCAATGATCATTGTCGAAGACGTTCATAAGCGCTACCAGACTGGGCATGGCCCCGGCAAATGGGTTCTTCGGGGAATCTCTTTCACCATTCCACCGAAACTCAATGTCGGTCTTATCGGTGCCAACGGTGCTGGAAAATCCACCCTGCTACGGATTGTTGGAGGGGTTGACCATCCCAATAAGGGACGTGTTGAGCGTAGATGCCGTGTCTCGTGGCCGATGGGCTTCGGAGGCGGTTTGCAAGGCTCGCTCACCGGTCGACAGAACGCCAAGTTTGTTTGCCGGATTCATGGTCACGAGCACGATATTCCGGACCGTCTCGCCTATATCCAGGAGTTTGCCGCGATTGGCGAAGCATTCGACGAACCCGTGAAGAACTACTCCACGGGCATGCGTTCTCGCTTGCAGTTCGCGTTGTCACTCGCTTTTGATTTCGATGTTTACATCTCCGACGAAGTCACCGCGGCCGGCGATGCGGCATTCCGCTCAAAAGCGGCCTCGGCGTTCAAGAACCTCGCTAATCGGGCAAGCCTGATCATGGTTGCTCATGGTGAAGCGACGCTCAAGGATTTCTGCCAGGCAGGAATTTGGTTGAAAGAAGGCCAGGCGTACTGGTTCGACCAGATCGACGATGCTCTGAAAGCTTACAAAGACAGCCTGCGCGCATGACCGACACCATTGAATCTTCTCCTTCCACCAGCCTAACGTCACAGATCGTGGGCTGGCCGCGCCGTGTGCTGTGGCCAGCGCTGAAGCGTAGGCAAATTATTGGCGCTGCCGTTCTGGCCGCTCTGTTAGGGGCAATCTATTGGCTGGCCATTGCCTCTGATCGCTATGTATCAGAAGCCCATGTCATCGTCCAGAGTACCGATCTGGCGGGAGGGCAGACCATGGACTTCTCCAGTTTGCTTAATGGAGGCAGCGGCGGCAGTCGGGCAGACCAACTCCTGCTTCGGGACCACCTTCTCTCGGTCGACATGCTCAGGAAGCTTGACGCGGCGTTGAACCTGCGTGCTCATTACAGTGACTGGCATCGAGATCCTCTGTCCCGCTTGTGGTTCAAGGATGCGCCGCTGGAATGGTTTCATCGCCACTATCTCACTCGCGTCAGCGTCGAAATGGACGACTACGCCGGCGTACTTGTCGTTCGGGCCCAAGGTTACGATCCCAAGACTGCTCACGCCATCACCGCCATGCTGGTACGGGAGGGCGAACGCTTCATGAACGACAAGGACCATGCACTGGCCCAGAGTCAGGTTGCCTTTCTGGAAGAGCAGGTCCTCAAGTTAAACCAGGAGGCTGTGCGCGCACGCCAGAAGTTACTGGATTTCCAGGACAAGAAGGGGCTTGTCTCGCCACAGGCAACGGCTGAGAACCTCGCCACGATCGTGGCGCGTCTGGAAGCCCAGCGTACTGAGCTTGAAACGCAGCGGCGCATGCTTCAGGCGTACCTCGTGCCAAACCATCCGAATATTGTCCAGCTGGACCAGCAGATTGCCGCCGTAGAAAGGCAGATGACTCAGGAACAGGCGAAACTCGCCTCGCCTGGCGGCAAGACCCTGAACCGTACCGTGGAAGAGTTCCGTCGACTCGAGATGGAAGCCGGCTTCGCGCAGGACGTCTACAAGACTGCGTTGGTCGCGCTGGAGAAGGGGCGCATCGAGGCCACGCGAATGATCAAGAAGGTCTCCGTTCTTCAGACGCCCACGCGGCCCGAATACCCGATCGAACCTCGTCGCTTCTACAACACGCTGGTTTTCGTGCTTGCTGTCTTACTCATGGCCGGCGTAGTCCAACTTCTGGTAGCCATTGTGCGTGACCACAAGGACTGACAGAGCCGACTCGATACTCTGAAATATGCGTTCCATCTTTGCCGCCATGGCCCTGGGCATGGCAATTGTCGTTACAGCACATGCAGCCGATGTCGACCCACTGGGAATTAACCAGGCGCTGGGTCTGAGCAACGCCGCATCAGTCAATGCAAGGTCTGCCAAGTTGCCCGCAGAGGCACGGGCTGGCAGTCCGGACCAGGCGGTACCGGACATCCGTCCGCAATCGCCGCAGCTCTTTGACTACTCTGCAAATATTAGCAGCGATGTCTTCGGCGCCAACCTGTTCACTGGCGCGTTTGCCCGGCAGGGGGCAACTCAGTTCAATCCTGACTACGTTGTTGCCGTAGGGGACAAGATCCAGGTCCGCCTGTGGGGCGCGTTCGATTTTGACGCCCCTTTGACTGTCGACCCCCAAGGCAACATCTTTGTGCCGCACGCAGGTCCTGTGCGTGTACTGGGAGTACGTAATCAGGATTTGCAGCAGCTTGTGAACGCAGCCGTCACCAAGGTTTTCCGGTCCAACGTCTTCAGCTATGCCAGCCTCGCTGCGGCCCAGCCGGTAAGGGTATTCGTCAGCGGCTTTGTCAATCGCCCCGGGCTGTACAGCGGCACCAGCATGGACAGTTTGCTGCACTACCTGGACCAGGCGGGCGGCATCGACCCTGCTCGAGGTTCCTTCCTGACTGTTGAGGTGAAGCGAGGGACCAGAGTTCGTGCCACCGCCAACCTCTACGAGTTCCTGCTCAATGGCACGATGCCATTGATCCAATTGGCCGACGGGGACGTGATCTTTGTCGCGCCCCGCCGCAACAGCGTCAAGGTTAGTGGCCTTGTCCAGAATGCCAAGCGCTTTGAGTTTGCCGATCAGAAGCTTAGCGTGTCCGACCTCGCCAGGATTGCAAAACCCCAGGCATCCGCGACGCATGTGCGTGTGATACGCAATACGGGCATCACCAAGCATGTGGACTATTACGCGCTGACTGACGCTTCCGGTGCGATGCTAGGAAACGGCGACGAAGTCGAGTTCACGGCAGACAAGAAGCCAGGCACGATTACTGTACGCGTGGAGGGCGAGCATCTGAGCGCACAGGAATACGTGCTGCCATACGGGGCTCGCATCGGCGATCTACTCAAGCATGTCCAGTACTCTGAGCGATCGGACAAGGATAGTGTGCAACTCTTCCGCCTGAGCGTGAAGGAGCGGCAAAGTGAGATGCTGCGGGCCTCGCTGCGGACCCTGGAGAATGTCGCACTCACTGCCCGCTCAGGTACCAGCGACGAAGCCCGCCTGCGCAAGGAAGAGGCCGAGCTCATTCTGCAATGGGTTGAGCGTGCCAAAAAAATTGAGCCTAGCGGCCAGGTCGTTATTGCTCAAGCCTCTACGCGCGATGATCTGTTGCTGGAAAACGGAGACGTCCTGCGCGTCCCGACACTGGACGGACTCGTGCTGATCAATGGCGAGGTGCTGTTTCCCAACGCGATTGCGTTTGAGCGCAGCCTGACTCTGGACGACTACATCAACCGCGCGGGTGGCTATACGCAGAATGCCGACGCAGCCCGCGTCGTAGTGGCTCGCCGCGACGGCACCTTTGTTCAGGCTACAGGCGATAAGGGCTGGTTCTTCCTCAGCAATGGCGATGTGTCGGTTCGCCCAGGAGATGAAGTCCTGGTGCTTCCGAAGATCGACGTGAAATCGAGGCAAATCTGGAAGGACATGACTCAGATTCTTTACCAGATTGCGGTGAGCGCGAAGGTCGTGCTGGGCCTATGATGATCCGGCAACTTCGCAAAGCTTTCTTCTCGCGGGCAAAACGCAGCCGGTGGTGGCAGCGTTTGCGCCGTGAGTTCGGGATACGGGATCTGCATCCCGCAGCAGGGATCGATACGTTGCCTGTTTCAGGCGAGTATCGCTCCACTGGACAGGACCCTCAGTTTCGGCTCAAAGGGTTCCTGCCTGCTGGTTGGTACATGGTCGAAGTGAACATGACCCTGGCACTCGGCCAAGCAGATGCCCGGTTTTATCTGGACACCGGAGATGGCGAGAGCGAGGAGATGTCCTTCGCGCTGCCTGTGCGCTCCGGAAAACTGGCTAAACGAGTACTGTGCGTGCCTGCAGAGGCAAAGATGCGGTTTGATCCTCTGGCTTCAGTGGGATCTTTCACCATCGGGCATTTTCGTGTGGTGCGCGTGCTGGAGGCCTTCGCGCGCCCACGTGTGCTGCGCAAGTTGCGCAACATACACCCTCGCTATCGGCAGTCCGACACAGGAGAACGTTACCGCCTGTCGCACTATTGGAGCGACTACAACGCGCTGTTTGAAGGTAGCCAGCAGGACAGCGAGGGCTATGCACGGTGGATCGAAAAGGCGGAACGCACATTGCTTCCGGACGGGGCAAGCCATGAGCGAATTTCCGCATGCTGGAAGAGTCGACCCACGTTCTCCATTCTCCTGCCCACGTTCAACACTCGCGAGTCCCAGTTGCGCGATTGCCTCGACAGCATCCTCGCGCAGACTTACCCGCACTGGGACCTGTGCGTAGCGGACGACGCCTCGACGGAGCCTCACGTCGCGAAGATACTGGCCGAATATGCGCAGCGAGATGCCCGCATCCGGGTCATCGTGCGCGAACACAACGGCCACATTTGCGCCGCGAGCAACACGGCCTTGTCAATGGCTGGCCAGGATTTCGTTGTCCTATTGGACCATGACGACACACTGGCCGCAAACGCGCTGTTTGCAGTGGCACAGCACCTGCAATCACGACCAACCGCTCAGATCCTTTATTCGGACGAGGACAAGATCGACGACGACGGGCACCGGTTTGCACCATTTTTCAAGCCGGACTGGTCGCCCGATCTCCTCTATGCGCAAAACTACGTTTGTCATCTGGGCATCTACCGTCGGGAGCTGGTAACTGCTGTCGGCGGCTTCCGCCCAGGCTTCGAAGGTAGCCAGGACTATGATCTCCTCCTGCGCTGCGTCGCCCGCGTCACCGATTCGCGAGACATCGTCCACATTCCCATGGTGCTGTATCACTGGCGGGCTAGCGAGGGCTCGACAGCGCTCGGTCATGATCGGAAGGACTATGCTGCCGAGGCTGCGCGCCGTGCGCTGCAGGAGCACATGGACAGACATCATCCGGGGGTGGTGATGGAAGTCACCCGTCCGGGCATTTATCGCCCCCGCTGGCCCGTTCCAGCGCCGCCGCCGCTCGTCAGCCTCATCGTGCCTACTCGGGATGGCTATGACATCCTCAGGACCTGCATCGAGTCGATCCTTCAGAAGACCAGCTACCCCAACTACGAGATTCTGATCGTGGACAACCAGTCCACTTGCCCGCAGACCCTGGCCTACATGGCGGAAATCTGTGCAGACGCGTCGCGCTCCGGGCGAGTGCGGCTGCTGCAGTTCGATTTTCCTTTCAACTACTCCGCCATCAACAACTTCGCCGCCAAAGAGGCGCGTGGCAGCATTCTTGGCCTCATCAACAACGACGTCGAGGTTATCAATGCCGACTGGCTTACGGAAATGGTCAGCCATGCCGTACGACCTGATATCGGTTGCGTTGGCGCTAAGCTTTACTACCCCGATAGAACGATCCAACACGCCGGTGTCGTCCTGGGCATCGGCGGCGTAGCGGGTCATTCGCACAAGTACCTGCCTGGTCATGCGGATGGATATTTTGGTCGATTGCTCGCGATCCACAACGTCAGTGCTGTCACCGGTGCAGCCTTGCTTGTACGGCGTGCCGTCTTTGACCTCGTAGGGGGGCTCGACCAGGAAACGCTGAAGGTAGCCTTCAACGACGTTGACTTCTGCATCAAGGTCCGGGACGCCGGCTTCCGCAATCTCTGGACCCCATTTGCCGAACTCTTCCATCATGAGTCCAAGTCGCGTGGTACCGATGAGACAGAGGACAAGAGGAAGCGCTTTGCCTTGGAGTGTGAAGTCATGCAAGAGCGTTGGGGCTCAGCACTGTCCCGCGACCCTTTCTACAACCCCAACCTGACTTTGGTCAGGGAGGACTATTCCCTCGCATCGCACCAGTCGCTGGTGGGCGGTGATTGAGCTTTTTATCTATTCTGAGTCAACCAGGCCGTGAAGATATTCAATACATCGCGATCCGCGAAATTTGCCGAAAGCAACGTGGCAAAAGTCGCCGACGTCCAGTCGACACCCATGCGCTTTCCGTTGCCCGATGGAGGTGCATCCTGCAACGTCAAGCTGGACGAGGCGTACCGCCTCGGCAATACCTGCGTCGTGGTCGGCTGGGCCACCCAGCCGGTCAACTTGACGTTACTCGCGAATGGGGCCCAACTGACTACTCGTGTCGTACAGGTTGAGCGCCCCGATGTGGCAGCTCATTTCGACATCAAGTCCGGCAATATGCTCGGCTTCGTGCTGGTGGCCGAAAGCGCAGAAGTGGACGCCAATGTTGACCTTGCCATCAGCGTTCATCCCGGGCCAAATTCCGCCCCGGTCTGGTCGCAGCCTCTCAAGTTCGCCAGTCTCGCCCCCGACGTGGAAAGCAAACGGCAGGCGTTCGGACCGGCAGTGGGCTTGTTGGCCCAGACGTGTGAGCCTATGTCGCAAGAATGGCTGGATATCATCCGGCTTGCGCCCACGTCGAACCTGCCGTGCCGCAGCGCGAAGGGTTTCCTGGAAATTGCCGCGGCGCCTGAGCACAGCAAGGACGGCATGGTAGTGGGCTGGATTGTCCAGACCCCCCAGGCTGTTGTCTGGCTGGAGGATGACAAAGGTCAGGTCTATTCCCTGGACGGCGCATACCGCCGCTTCCGGCAAGATGTGCATGACGCCGTGGCGCACGAGTTTGGAGCCTTCAGTCAGAATGCAGGTTTCGTTGCGCGCGTGCGTGGTCTCAGTCCCAATTCCACGGTGCTGCTCAAGGCCGTGGACGAGAACGGCGTGCACGTTCTGGGAAGTGTGCACTGCCAAGCTCTTTCCATGGACCCCGTGGCGGCCGCACGTTGGATCTTTGGCGTCGCTACCCCGATGGAGGACATGCACCGGCGCGTCGCCGTAGTTGATGAACCTGTGCTGAATCCACTCATTGCGTACCGTCAGGCAATGTGGGGGAGCCTGCCAGTCGTGACCCGCGTGCTGGGGGAATTACCGGTGCAGCCGCGGGTGAGCGTCATCGTGCCGCTGTATGGGCGCAGCGACTTCGTGGAGCACCAGCTTATCGAGTTCTGCAATGACCCGTGGTTCCAGCAACATGCCGAACTCATCTACGTGCTGGACGACCCAAAACTGGCAGAAACATTCCCGGCTCAGGCCGAAGCCTTGTTCCGCGTCTACCGCCAACCCATGCGTTGGGTATGGGGCAACGTGAACCGTGGCTTCTCGGGTGCCAACAACCTGGGGGTCAAGCACGCCACTGCCGCTCAGCTAATCTTCCTGAACAGCGACGCCTTCCCGCAATGTCCCGGCTGGGCCCAACAGCTGTGCGAGGTTCTGGACACTCGGCCGGACATTGGTGCCGTCGGTCCTCGCCTGGTCTTTGCCGACGGTTCCATCCAGCATGCCGGAATGGAATTCTTGCGACGCGAGGAACTGGGTGTATGGACCAACCACCACGCCCAAATGGGGCTGGATCCGGTCCTCGATCCGCGCCGCGAGCTCAGCATCGTGCCCAGCGTTACCGGCGCATGCGTGGCAATTCGCAGTGCGGATTTAGAGCGCGTCGGAGGTTGGGACACGGGCTATCTCATTGGCGACTTTGAAGACTCTGACCTCTGCCTGAAGCTGCGCGATCAAGGGCTGGACATTGCTTATCTCCCTTCCGTGCAGCTAACGCATCTCGAACGCCAGTCGTTCAAGCTCCTCGGTCAGGGAGAGTTCCGCACCCGTGTGGTCATCTACAACGCAGTGCGCCATCAAAGCCGATGGAGCTCCCTCATTGAAGCCTCTGCCACCCCGGCGTGAGTCGTACCGTATTCTCATGAACAAGAAACATCGCATCCTCGTCATGGCCCATGCCCATCCCGACTTCAGTCTCGGGGGGGGCGAGATCGCAGCCTACAACCTGTTCAAGGCATACCAAGAAAGCGAAGCGGTAGAGCAGGCCTGGTACCTCGGCCGGGCCGACAAGGGCCGCGGCGCCACCGGGGCCATTAGCCTGCGACGCCCTAATGAATACCTGTGGGAACAGGCCGTGCATGACTGGCACCTGATGAAGGCCGTACATCAGGAATCCCTTACGACCTGGTTCACAGACCTCATCCGGGCCCTGAAGCCGACTGTCGTCCATACGCACCACTACGCCCATCTGGGTCTGGAATATCTCCGCATCATCAAGCAGGTGGATCCCACGATCAAGATCGTGATGACGCTTCACGAGTACATGGCCATTTGCCGCAACAATGGTCAAATGATCAAGCCTGGCACAACCTTCAAGCTCTGCAGCCGTGAAAGCTATGACGAGTGCCGCCAATGCTTCCCTGAGAAAACAGCCGAAGATTTCTGGCTGCGCAAGCACTTCTTTATGAGTCATTTCGCGCTGGTCGACCAGTTTGTCTCGCCGTCAGAGTTTCTACGACAGCGCTACATCGCCTGGGGCTTGCCTGCGGACAAGATTGTCGTCATTGAGAATGGCCAAAGCGACGAGGGGGTATTGCCTCCGCGACCCTTGGCTGAGGGGGAAACGCGTAATCGCTTCGGGTTCTTCGGCCAGATCAATCCCTATAAGGGGCTGCACGTCTTGCTGGAAGCGCTCCATCAGCTACCCAAGGACCAGCGCAAGAAAATTGTACTGGAGGTCCATGGAGCGAACCTGGAGCATCAATCCGCGGAGTTCCAGGAAAAACTTGAAAAGCTGCGCCAACCGCTCATAAAGCAGGGTGTAGTGCAGTGGGTGGGGCCATATCAGCCACATGAGCTGCGTAGCCGCATGGCCGGCGTGGATTGGGTCGTCGTCCCATCTGTTTGGTGGGAGAACTCACCGATGGTCATTCAAGAAGCTTTCGTATGTGGCCGACCCTTGATTGTCTCCGATATTGGCGGGATGGCGGAAAAGGTACGGCACGAAATCGACGGCTACCACGTACCTGCAGGAAATGTACTTATGTGGTCAAAGCGACTTCTGTTGTCCGGCGAAACTACACAAGAATGGCAGAAACATGCTCAGGAGATTGTGAAGCCAATCCGACACAAAGAGTGCGCGAATCAATGTCTTAAGTTGATTGGGCTGCTGGCATGACTATCGAATTTCCAGATAACTCCGGAGTGAATATAGCTGGAAAGATTCCTCGGCTTCATCGCGATTCTTGGTTCGAGCCACCACTTGTGGTTCAGGCCGCTATCGCGCCCATGAACTTGATTCAATTGGACGCTTTTACCGGGATCTATGGGGGGAAAATTGGGCATTGTCGGATCGGTCGATACTGTTCAATCGCTCCCGGTGTAGACATTGCTTCAGATCAGCATCCAACAGATTGGCTGTCTTCATCAATGATTCAGTATGTCCCTGATCTTCATGGATGGGGGAGTTGGTTGTCGAGTCGTGGCGAAAAATATATTACCCCAACTGAAAGGTTCTCATCGAATGCGCAGGTCATCATTGGAAATGACGTCTGGATCGGTCAAGGTGTATTCATTAAATCTGGGGTAAAGATCGGGGACGGAGCAGTGATTGCTGCGCACTCCGTTGTAATTGACGATGTACCGCCATACATGATTGCTGCGGGTGTTCCAGCAAAAATCAAGAAACCGCGATTCGATGAGGTAATTATTGAGAGGCTTCTTGAGTTGAGTTGGTGGAATTACAACCTCATGGAAGTTGGTGAGCTCAATTTTAGATCGCCAATGGATGCAGTGGAAAAAATTGCTGAGGCCATTGCAATGGGGTTGAAACCTTATCAGCCACAAAAATATAAAATTGTAGACTAATATGCGTCCATTCCTGTTTGGCTTTCAACCATCAATTGACACGGCTCCTTTCCTTCCGACCGAGTCTGCCTACCACCAGGTGGGAGATAATACCGGCAATTTGGCATTTTGCTATGCAATAGACCGTCTTCTCGGAGAGGGCTTGGCATCCACCTTATGGCATACGAATCCAGAAAGGTTAAAGACCTTTGGTGATGTTGGCGTTCTAACTCTAGCGAACCAGCTAGGACCACACGCCAATTTGGGCTATCTCAACAATAGTTTCAGAAAAATCAAGGACGTTTCACTAGTGGGAATTGGCTTGGGCGCACAGGCAGCGCCCAACCAGGACCGAGTTGAGGTTCCGGAAGGGACGTTGGAGTGGGTGAGGGTGATCCAGGAACGATCTCCGACCTCGGCTCCCAATATCGCAGTTCGCGGCGACTTCAGCATGAGAGTCTTGGAACATTATGGCCTTGCTGAAAAAGCAGTGGCGACCGGTTGCCCGACATTGTTTATTAGCCCCGACAGGTCACTCGGGCAAACTATCTATCAGCGGTTTTCACCTAAGATGGGGCGCATAGCGGTCACGGCGGGGCATCAACGGTGGACTCACCTCGCCCAGCTAGAGGCATCACTAGTCGCTCTCAGCCAATGCGGTGGCGGAGCGTACATTTGCCAGAGTCCCCTTGAAATGGTGCAAATTGGACGAGGAGAGGTACACCTTCTGGACCCGCAATCAAGGGATCAATGCAGGGCATATACCGCGCCGTGGATGTCCAATGAGGAGTTTATTAATTGGTCACAACGTTATGCTTGCAGCTTCTTTTCCGCAGCAGCTTGGCTCGAGTATTTGCGGCGATTTGATTTTGTAGTTGGCACTCGTATTCATGGTGTGATGCTTGCTCTTCAGGTGGGAATTCCTGCTTTGTGTATTGTCCACGACTCACGCACAACTGAACTTTGTGAAACGATGGCTGTGCCCTACGTCAAGGCACAAGACCATCGTCTAGGCATAACTCGCGATCAATTGCCATCACTGTTCAAGTTCGATCCAGATGCTTTTGATAAAAATAGAGTGAAAAGGGCAAGAATTTTCGCTGATTTTCTTCGATCGAATGAACTTGTCGCGGCGCCATATCTTTCCGGCCTTGCTGGCTAGTTGTTAGTAGGGTTAAGTTATTTTCCCGGAATTATCGAATTAGTTAATATTGCCAAATCAAGGTTAGTGCCGTGGCTGCAGGGTTATATGTAAATAAATTATGAAGGATCCCGTCGCTTTATACGAAAGTTATTGCTTGCTCTGTAAAAATAATCTTAGCAAGCCAATATGGTACGAGGATGGATTTTTAAATAGAGACAGACTGGCGGAAGGTGAGGTAAGGGGTAATCTCGATCGCCTCTCCTTGTTCTCCTCGGCTCGTACTTTTGCGGAAAAAGTGAATTTCCATGGAGAGGGGGCGCTGACACTGATAGTTGAATTCTGGGCTCGAATCAGCAATCTAAATATCAATGTCTCGGCAGGGGATTTGACTTTATTCGTTGGCCCATATTCTGGAATATCAAACTTAGTGGTTCAATCCTTTGATAGGGGAGGTTGGATCTGTTTTGGGGCGGGTAATACAGTAAATACTGGAAATATATTGGTTCAAGGGGATGGTGCTGGTGTATTCTTTTGGCATGATTGTATGTTTTCAACAAACTTTCATGTTAGAGCCTCGGATTCGCATGGCATATTTTCTTATGATACGAGAACTCGAATTAATCATGATGCGTCTATTCGGGTTGGCGATCATTCGTGGGTCGGTCGGTCAGTAATGATTAGTAAAGGGGTTTGGGCTGAAGATGATATCGTCTTTGGGCAGGGGGCCGTGGTTTCGGGGAAATTGAGTGGGTCATCCATTTATGCTGGAGTGCCCGCGCGGAAGGTAAGGGAGAATGTCACTTGGGAGCGTGCGCGAATCAAACATCTTGATGATTTGCCTTCTACCTACTATTATCGCCCGCGACAGAAAGCTGTTAATTCTTTTCTCCTGGACGATCAGCCTTTTCATCCGCATGTGACGTTCGCATATCGTGATATCCGAAATTCGAGTTTGATAAGCAAAAAATATCCATGGATTTCAAGGTAAAAATGAGATGACTTTGGTTTTGGCTTTGGTATTGTAGAAGAATTTGCCTTGGGTTTGATATAATATTGCGCCGAGCGGTGATCATTAATTTTAGTTTTGTAATAAAATTCCGATAGGGCTCGGATATTGGATGTGGTGTTCACTTTAGCCTTGTCAAAGTACTGCGGACGGAGAAAGCGGGGTGCCGCGCAAACCGGGCATACTGAGAGCTTCTCAACGCGGATGGCAAAGCTCCAACCAATGAGTTTGTTCAAGTGGTGGGACGTGCGGCTCACATGCAGTGGGTAATTGCAGTTCTCCCCACTGCGTGGACGGAAGCGATGGCTCGTCAATAAATGGGCTACGGCCCCACAACGTCGAAGATTGACGTGAGAGTTGCGACATGACAACACAGGAATCTGGCCACTCGGTTGGGGAAAGATTGCGCACAGTTAAGGTCAGGCGCCTAGATTTCGCCCGGCATGGCATCCGACGCTGGGCGCTGGACGCCCCTGCGAACGAGCGCCTGGTGGATGCCGGGGCGGCAGCCATCCTGCTGCAGGGATGGCTGCTCTGGGATGTGCCGCCCGATCAACCCGTGCACGTGGTGGTAGCCAGACTGGACGACGCCGAGGCTCGGTTACTTGCCTTCAATTGCAAACGCCCGGATGTCATCGAGCGTGTCCTGCTTGAGCAAGCTGTGGGGCACCCGCAATTGTGCTGTGGCTTCGCCTGGCGGATTCCGCTGCCTCTGGAAGGATTCCGGTTGGGCATACAGGTTGGACAGTCCTTGCCGGTGTGGCTGGCTGAGGTGGAGTTTGTCACGCCCATGCAAGTGATCGTCGGGCCGGAGAACTGGCTGTTTCTGGACAACGATACCAATCGCAGCGTAGATCAATACACCGGCAAGCGGCTGCTGGACGCGGATGAACTGCACCGCTGGAGCGCGTACCTAGCAGGATGTCGCACGCTAGCGACGCGCGTAGGCGCACGCCACGCTCTGGTCCTGGCGCCGTCCAAGGAAGAGGTACTGCCTCATCGCTACCCGTACAAGCGCGCGCACATTACGGTGCTGGACCAGGTGTGCACGCTCGCCCAGCCTGAAGACCATGTCGTGAATGCAGCGCCGGTGCTGGCAGCGCACAAGCCGCCAGAGGCCTGCTTCAAGGTGACCGACACGCACTGGTCCGATCGCGGAGCGATGCTGGCTACGCTGGCAGCCTTGCCGCACCTGGGCGTGGACGTGGCGCAGGCCCGGGCCTTGTTCTCGCACGACGCGTACGAAGCGGTGAACGAAGTGGGGGACCTGGGTTGCAAGCTGCTCCCTGCGCGTAGCGCGCCGACTGAGTTTCTGAAGTGCCCTGTCCCGGAGGCTGGCGCTTCATTTGACAACCGGCTGCCGAACATTGGGCGAACGCTCGTTTTCGAGAACGAGGGGGCGGTGTATCAGCGGCGCCTGTTGTTGTTCGGAGCGTCGTCGAGCTACCCGATGCTGAAGTACCTGAAGCGCTTGTTCCAGCGTGTAGTGTTTGTTCACAGCGCCGCACAGGTTGACGTTCGGGTGGTGGAGCATGAGCAGCCGAACGCGCTGCTGCTGCAATCAAACGGCCGTTTTCTGGTTCAGGCACCTCACCTGCACTTTGTCTTGCAGCACGCCATGCAAACCAAGCTCGCCGAGGCGTCACCTGCGCTTCGGCAGCATGTGCGCGTACTGCTGGACGCGGCGCCGACAGAGGGACCGAATGTGCTGTACCACCAGATGCTGGCGAAAGCGACCAAGAATTAGCAACTATGGGTATCAATCGATATGTGTGGATGATTGCCGCAATGGTCAGCGCGCTGGCGGGATGCGGCGGTGGGGAGGGTAACGAACCCGCGGCGCCGGTTGCGGCGCAGGTGCCCCTCGTCGCGCCAGGCAACTGGGTAGTCATGGGTTCTTCGTCCGCCCAAGGCACGGGGGCGAGCGCCGGCCATGCGTGGGCAGCGCTGCTGCTGGCCCGGGTGCAAGGCGCAGGCGTTTCCATGGAGAACCTGGCCAAGGGGGGCAGCGTCACCTACGAAGGGCTCAGTGCCAGCGCATCGCCCACGCCGAATCGCCCGCAGCCGGACCTGCAGCACAATGTGGACGCGGCACTCTCAGGCAAGCCCAGGCTGCTTCTGCTGTCATACCCCACCAATGACTCGGCCATTGGCTACACGGTGGATGAGACGGTGCGCAACCTTCTGGCAATTCGCGCAACCGCTCAGGCGGCGGGGACAGCGGTGCTGCTGTTGTCTACACAGCCGCGCAACATGGCGCCAGACCTGCTGGCGCGGCTGCCGGCAGTTGATGCGCAACTGGCCAGCGCCGCCGGGGCGTGCTTCGTGCAAGTGCGCGAAGCACTGGCCGGAGCAGATGACAAGCTCGCGCCTGCCTACGATGCGGGTGATGGCGTGCACCCTAACGACGCCGGCCACGCCGTTATCCTCGCGCACATTCAGGCCACGCTGGACGCGGGCCAGTGCGTGCGGCTGAAATGATCAAGCGACGACAGCTGGCGGCGCCATTGCGTCTGGCATTCGTGGCATGCAATAAGAACGCGGCCCGGTGGCGCGACGATGCGTCTTACCTCTATCGTTGCGAGAACATTGCCGAGGCGCTGAAGCAGCAGGGGCATACGGTGTGGCAGGGCCACGTGACGCGCCTGCCGTGGCTGCAACGGTGGGACGTAGTAGTGTTCCACCGCCCGCGCGCTACTTGGCATGTTCGCGCGGCACTGCACTGGCTGCGCCACCGGCGCGTGACAGTCGTTGCGGATGTTGACGACCTGATCTTCGACGCTGGCATGGCCGAGTTCAGTCCCGGCGTGGTCAACGGACTTGTCACGCTGGAAAGAACGGTGCGATTGTTCCGTGCTCATCATGATGCGTTCGCCCGGTTTGACCGCATCGTGGTGTCGACCGCACCGCTGGCCGAGCACGTACGCCGGATGGTCCCACGTGCGGCGGTCCACATTGCACCTAACGCGGTGCATTGGCGCTGGCGGGATTTGCCTCGGCCGGCAGTCACAACCACGCAGGCGATTGCCTACTTGCCAGGAACGCGTAGCCACGACCGTGATTTTGCGACAATTGCGCCTGTGCTGACCAGGATCCTGGGACGCCATCCTCAGGCGACGCTGCACGTCACGGGGCCTCTGCGATTTTCGCTAGATGTGTTGCCCGGCCAGGTGGTGCACCAGCCCAAAGTGCCGTTCGACCGATTCCATGAGTGTTTTAAGGGGGTACGGGTGAATCTGGCTCCGCTAAGCGATTCTCCCTTTAATCGGTGCAAGTCGGCGATCAAGGTGCTAGAAGCCGCATGGTGGGGGGTGCCCACTGTGGTGTCGCCCCTGGCTGACGCCGAGCGCCTGGCGGATGCGGGGGCTCATATTGCGCCCACAGAGGAAGCATTTGAAGAAACGCTTGAGCGCCTGCTAGCCGATGACACATCCTACCTGCGTGCGGTCGACGGCTTGCGGGAGCGGATTTTGCATAGCGGAGATGTGTATCGAGTGGCCAGCGACTGGCTGCAATTCGTGATGCATGGTCGCGACTCCAGGCTAGATGCGGGGAGCCGAGCGCCATGATCGTGCTTGGTTGGCTCAACCCTGTGGGTTGGGGTCTTCTGTGGTGGGCGCAGCGTCGCAGGGCGCAGGGGCGCTACGAGCGTGCTACGGAGCGCGCGTTTGCCATGGCCTGGCGCATGAACGGTACGCTGACGGCCTGGCTGGCCTACGCGATGTTCCGGCGGGACCTTGGGCGGCCGTTGCCCAGTCGCTGGCAACGGCAGTTGAACGACGCCTTGTCCAGGCTACCACGGCATAAGCGCCGTAAAGCGCTCGGCCTGTTGGCTGAGTCCGCCGGCGCCGACCGCCTGTCGGCGCCACGGAACGACTTGATGGATGCCGCGATACTGCCGGCGCTGGCCGATCGGGCGCGGCCTGGCGTCAGCGACGGCGATGCGGGCTGGCTGGCTGAACTGCACCGAAAGCAGCCCCAATGGCGTGCTGCGTTCGCGCGTTGGGTGAGTGATTGTTGCCAGTCCAACGGACTGTGCGTAGTTGGCAATGCCGGAGTCTTGAAAGGCCGCGGATTGGGGGCTCACATTGACCGTGCCAGTGGCGTGGTGCGATTCAACCGGTTTGCCCGCGGCGAGGACATGGCAGCCGACGTCGGCAGGCGTTTGGATGTGTGGGTAGTTGCGCCGGGATATCGCGGGCGCGCACCCGAGTTGGCGGACTGGATTGTTGTGACGGGTCCCGATATGCGTTACCGCATGCAGGACTGGCAACTCGTGATGCCCTTCTTGAAAGCTGGTGTCCCGATCCTCACGATCCCGCTGGACATCTGGCGGGAGCTTGTGGAGCGCCTGAAGGCGCCGCCCAGCGCAGGCGTGTTGCTGCTGCACTGGCTGCAGCAATTGAAGGGGGACGGCAGCCGGGCAGGGCTAGTTTTTGCGGGTATTGGGCAGGGTGTGCCCGGTAAAGGGACGTATCACATGGCCATCCCTCAACACAAGCCCGTCGGGCGTCACAACTGGAAGGCTGAGCAACGGATGGTTGAACAATGGCAACGACTCGAGTTTGACGATTCCAGCGCGACGTCGCCTTCTGCAGCGGCGGCACCACGCTTCGCGGCATTCAGCGGGGCCCTGCACGAAATGCCATTGCTTGGCGAGCAACTCGGTGGGCATGTCGTACGAGCATGGCTATCAATGCCGCAAGGCGCTGACGTTGCAATCGGCTGGGGTTGCAAGAAATCGGGAGAACGGGCACGGAGTGCGGCGCAACGGGCCCGCAGACGCTACCTTTGCCTTGAAGACGGCTTCTTGCGTTCGTTTGGCACGGGGGAGCACTTTCCCCCCTTGGCCATAGTCGTTGACGATGTTGGTATCTACTATGACAGCACTCGCCCAAGTGCCCTGGAGAACCTGCTAAACACGGATAACGATCTGCTTGCGGGCATCGGTAACGATGTGGCGCGTGCCAAGGCCTTGATCGTCAAGCATCGGCTAAGCAAGTATAACCATGCACCGGACGGCTGGCTCTGCCCTCGGTCAGAGGCGCAGTCCGGGAAGCACAGCGTACGGAAAGTACTGGTGGTAGACCAGACGGCAGGGGATATGAGCGTGAAGCTTGGTGGGGCGCAGGCCGACACGTTTCTCGCGATGCTGTCAGCCGCCTGCGCAGAGAATCCTGACTCGATCATCTACGTCAAAACACATCCAGAGGTAGTATCCGGACGTAAGGGCGGCTATTTGACGCACGTCCAGGAAGGCACGACGCAAGGGCAGCGCATAGTATTGCTGCGCCAGCCAATCAATCCCATCCACCTGATTGAGCAGGTGGATCGTGTCTATGTTGTAACCTCAACCATGGGATTCGAAGCATTGCTGTTGGGCAAGCCGGTGACATGCTTCGGCCGCCCATGGTACGGCGGGTGGGGCGCTACCGATGACCGACAGGCTATTCCTCGCCGCACGCGCAATCGCAGTGTTGATGAGTTGTTTGCTGCGGCATACTTCCATTACACGCGCTACCTAGATCCGGTCTCGCACCGGAAGGGAACCATCTTCGACGTCATTCGCTGGTTGGTGCGACAAAAGGAGATGGCTGCGAAGGCCATAGGCAGCAAGAGTTCCGGACGTATTTTCTGCGTGGGTTTCCGGCGCTGGAGAGGTCCCAACGTGCGGCCTTTGCTATCGCTGGATCGAGAGCGGGTGAAATTCGTAAGAGATGCAGCTGCTGCACGTGATCTATCCCCTCAGTCTGGTGATGGCCTGGTTTTCTGGGGAAGTACTGCGCCCAAAGGCGTCTTGCAGTTGGCTCAGGAGCAAGGCGCTAAAACGCTGCGCCTGGAGGACGGCTTCGTGAGGTCCGTCGGGCTTGGTTCGGACCTGATCCGGCCCCTTTCACTGGTACTGGACGAACGAGGCATCTACTTCGATCCGAGTCGACCCTCGGATCTCGAGCACCTGCTCAGCACAGCGACGTTTTCTCATGAGGACCTCACCCGTGCGAGCGAGGTGCGTGCATTCATTGCGGAACACGGCATCACAAAGTACAACTTGGAACCACGTGCAGAGGCAAGGTGGCCGACGGGGGGGAGGCTTGTGATACTGGTTCCCGGGCAAGTCGAGGACGATGCTTCGATTCGCTTGGGCTGCACTGACGTGAAGAGTAATCTTGACCTGCTACGGTCAGTCCGGCAGGCGCATCCGAATGCCTTCATTGTCTATAAGCCGCACCCGGATGTCACCAGCGGCAATCGTGCAGGCAAGATTGCGCTGGCACATGCTCGGGAGTATGCCGATCATGTTGAGATCTATTTGTCAGTAGTAAGTTGTATCCAGGCCTGCAATGAGGTCCATACCATGACGTCGCTTGCCGGATTCGATGCGCTGCTGCGCGAAAAGCGTGTAGTAACGTACGGCCAGCCTTTCTATGCAGGCTGGGGTCTGACGACGGATCTTGCCAGTAATGGCATCGCTTTAGCACGCCGGACCCGGGGCTTGACACTGGACGAACTCGTGGCAGGCAGTTTGCTGCGCTATCCGCTTTACTGGGATTGGGAACTGAAGGGCTACACAGACTGCGAGGCTGTTCTACGGCGGATAGTGGAAACGCGGAACAAGCTGGAACTGAACGGCGATCTGGAAAAGCTCAGAGTAGGATCAGTACGACGAATGTGCAGGAAACTGAACGTGCTGGCCAGGAATTCGTTGCTTTGACGAGATGGCGCTCGCGTCCACATGCTGCTGCCTTCGCCGAAAGAGCGATTTAGTTAATCCGATTCGAGAATAGCTTTAACAATCCCCGCTCCCGGTGTGTTGCCACCAAATTATCGGTATCGGCATATTTTAAAAGAATAGGAGTAGAAGTTTGCCATACATTATTGTCACAGGCGGTGCCGGGTTCATTGGTGCCAACTTTGTCCTGAACTGGTTGAGTGATGCGGCAGCAGACACGGTTATCAACGTCGACAAGCTGACCTATGCGGGCAACCGCAAGACGCTGGCCTCGCTGGAAGGCGACTCACGCCATATCTTTTCGCAAACCGACATTTGCGATCGCGCCGCCTTAGACAAACTGTTTGCCACCTACAGGCCCCGCGCAGTTGTTCACTTTGCTGCCGAAAGCCACGTCGATCGTTCGATCCACGGTCCAGATGCATTCATCCAGACCAACATCGTCGGCACCTTTACGCTGCTGGAAGCCGCACGCGCACATTGGGGCACTCTCAACGAGGGAGACAAGGCAAGCTTTCGCTTCCTCCATGTTTCTACGGACGAGGTCTTCGGATCGTTGGGTCCCCATGATCCACAGTTCTCGGAAACCACCGCCTACCAGCCCAATAGCCCTTATTCAGCATCCAAGGCCGCCTCAGATCATCTGGTTCGGGCGTATCACCACACCTATGGCCTGCCGGTCCTGACTACCAACTGCTCAAACAACTACGGGCCTTTTCACTTTCCTGAAAAGCTCATCCCGCTGGTTATCTCCAACGCTCTCGCGGGTAAGCCACTTCCAATATACGGCGATGGGCTGAACGTGCGGGACTGGCTTTACGTAGCTGATCATTGCGGCGCCATTCGCGAAGTCCTTGCACGCGGATGCGTAGGTGAGACCTATAACGTAGGCGGGTGGAACGAAAAGACAAATCTCGACGTCGTTCACACCTTGTGCGACTTGCTCGACGAACTACATCCGAAGACAGATGGGTCCTATCGTGACCAGATCGTCTTTGTCAAAGATCGACCAGGCCACGATCGTCGCTATGCGATCGATGCCCGTAAGCTTGAGCGGGAACTGGGCTGGAGGCCGGCCGAGACTTTCGAAACGGGTCTGCGCAAGACTGTGCAATGGTATCTGGATAACCAGGCCTGGGTTAAAGATGTGATGTCCGGCGAGTACCGCAATTGGGTAGCGAAGCAATATGCAGCGTGAACCGGCAACGCCCACCTTTCTCATTACTGGGAGTAACGGCCAGGTTGGCTTCGAATTGCGCCGCAGCCTTGCTCCGCTAGGTCGCGTGGTGGCGCTGGATCGCACCGGCTGCGACCTCTCTCGTCCGGACGAGATTCGGCGTGTAATGCGCCAGTACTGCCCGGATGTTATCGTCAATCCGGCCGCCTACACGGCAGTCGACAAGGCAGAAACTGAAGCCGAGGTAGCTTTCGCCATCAATGGTAAGGCGGTGGGGATCCTTGCCGAAGAGGCCAATGCGCGCGGTAGCCTGCTGATTCATTACTCTACGGACTATGTCTTCGACGGTTGCAAGGATGGTGCCTACGTCGAGACCGATCCAGTCAACCCGCAGTCGGTCTACGGCAAGAGCAAATTGGCTGGTGAACAAGCCATTGCTGCTGTCGGCGGCCAAGCGCTGGTTCTTCGTACCTGCTGGGTGGCCGGCGCTCACGGCGGAAATTTTGCAAAGACTATGCTGCGGGCGGGGCAGGAGCGCGATAGCTTGCGAGTGATCTCCAATCAGTTTGGAGTTCCCACGACGGCCGCACTGATCGCTGACGTTACCGCGCAGATTGTGGCGCGCCACTGGGTGTCTGGTAAGCGTCATAGCTTTGTTTCTGGAATCTATCACCTTGCTGCCGGTGGCGAGACCACTTGGCACGGTTATGCCACAGAGGTGCTGCGCTATGCAGCGGCTCATGGCATAGCGCTAAAGGTAGACCCTGCCCGTATTGAAGCAATCCCGGCGAGCGCATACCCGTTGCCGGCACCACGTCCGCTCAATTCACGCCTGGACACAGGCAAACTGCGTCAGACGTTTGGCATCCATTTACCACATTGGCAGGAAGGTGTGCATTTCTTGCTTGACCAGATTCTCTAAATTGATGAGCAGAACCTAATGCGCAAGGGAATTATTCTCGCCGGTGGATCCGGCACCCGGCTCTATCCGATCACGCGATCGGTTTCCAAGCAGCTGCTGCCAGTATATGACAAGCCGATGATTTACTATCCGCTGTCCACGCTGATGCTGGCAGGGATTCGTGACATCCTCATTATCTCTACGCCGGAAGACACCCCGCGTTTTTCGGACATGCTGGGTGACGGCAGCCAGTGGGGCCTGAACCTGCAATACGCTGTGCAACCGAGCCCGGATGGGCTGGCGCAGGCTTTTCTGATTGGCCGGGAATTTATCGGCAATAGCCCATCTACCTTGATTCTCGGAGACAATATTTTTCACGGTCACGATCTCGTGCGCCAGCTTGAGCGTTCTGCGAAGCAGAAGGAAGGTGCGACTGTCTTTGCCTATCACGTGCAAGATCCGGAGCGATATGGGGTGGTGGAGTTCGACGCGGACTTTCGTGCACTGTCGCTGGAAGAAAAGCCCCAAAAGCCGCGTTCCAACTACGCAGTTACCGGACTCTATTTTTACGACAATCAGGTCTGCGATATCGCTGCGGACATCAAGCCGTCCGCGCGTGGTGAGCTGGAGATTACTGACGTCAACAAGCGCTATCTTGAGATGGCAATGCTTGACGTGGAGATTATGGGCCGGGGCTATGCGTGGCTAGATACCGGCACACATGAGTCGCTCCATGAGGCAGCGGGATTCATCGCGACATTGCAGAACCGTCAGGGTCTTATGGTGGCGTGTCCGGAAGAAATTGCCTTCCGTAGCAATTGGATCGGTGCCGATAAAGTAGTGGAACTGGCCACGCCTCTTGCCAAGAGTGGTTACGGAAAGTACCTGCTGCAAGTCATTTCCGAATCGGTCAAATGAGTATGAAAGTCATCCTTACGTCCATTCCGGACGTCCTGATCATCGAGCCCAAAGTATTCGGTGATGATCGCGGCTTCTTTTCTGAGAGCTTTAATGCCAGGCAATTTGAAGAGGCAACGGGTGTAAAGCGGACGTTCGTGCAGGACAATCATTCTCGGTCTGCCCGCAATGTGCTCCGGGGCCTGCACTACCAGATCCAGCATCCACAGGGAAAACTTGTCCGTGTTGTGGTCGGTGAGGTGTTTGACGTAGCTGTGGACTTGCGCCAGACTTCGCCGACGTACGGAGAGTGGGTAGGCGTCACCCTGTCGGCGGAAAACAAACGCCAATTGTGGGTGCCGGAAGGTTTCGCTCACGGCTTTGTAGTGACTTCAGAGTCCGCGGAATTTCTCTACAAGACGACCGACTACTGGTATCCCCAGCACGAGCGGAGCTTGCTCTGGAACGACTCAGACGTCGGCATTGATTGGCCGATTGAGGGGCAACCGATCCTTGCGGCCAAGGATGCCGCGGGGAAGCGGCTAACTGAGGCCGAATCGTTCTGCTAGCTGACTTCATTTGCAATCGAATATTGGGAGCTTGTCCCGATAAATCTGCAATAGCGGTGGGGACTGCCGGCGACAAGCTAGATGTGCCGCCGGCGTTAGCTTGCGGGGCGGACACTTTCACTGAGAGCCTACCACCTACGGCGGCTCGCACTTGGCCTGTCTGGGAACTCCTTGTTTATATGTGCTCGTCGTTCCAATCTTGCGCCGCAGACTCGACAAGGATTGCGGCAAGGGCAACAACAGTCAATAGAACAAGGCCGAGCATTAGCATGCGAGTCCTTTCGCGAGCCGGTACGGCTCTGTATGCTATTCAACGCCGGTCGGATACCCTGGATAAATTGGGGGAAACCCGTGTCGCGCGGAGTCTCCCGAATTTATGGGTTTTCATGAAAATGCCCGCGCTCATCGCATCGCGGGTTCGTTTGTTTCAAAACAGCAACAATCGAACGCTACCATTGACGTGCTGGATTGTTCTGCAGGCTAACCGGCTGCTATAAGGGCGAACAGTCGTTATACTACTTCAGCGCTTGGTTCCCGCAGTTCCCGTCTTGCGCCCCGGAAAGCAGGGCCCTCGTACACCTCCGCTGCACCTCAGCCCCCAACGTCCCCATTCGTCACCATCGCCCCCGCTCGCCATGAGAGAACGCATCGCCGGCTTCCTGCTGATGATTTTTATTGTCCCGCTAGCCGTCCTCGGATACCTGCTGATCGTCTACATCGGCTTCTTCGGCAAGACCGAACGCGGCCGTGCCGGCGTGCGCGCGCTGGATCATTTCGTCAATGCGACGCTGCTCAACGGCTATGCCTGGGAGTCGGTGTCGTCGCACGCTTGGCGCGAGCAGCACCGCTGGTGGGCGCGCTTCATCATCTGGTTCACTGACAAGTTCCAGCAGGACCACTGCCGCCGTGCCAACAAGCGTGAGCAGCCAATCGTGGACCTGGTGCTGAAGAAGAACCTGCACCACCGGACGCAATGATGGGTGCGGCGGTTCAGCAGACGGCTGCGCAAGTCGTGTCCAGCGAGGTGAAGCGTCGCAAGGTCTATTACGTCAGCGGTTTCGATCCGCGCGGCGCGTCGTACTATCACCGCTTGTATCGCGAGGAGTCGGTCAAGCAAGCCGTGCATCATGGCGGGACGGTCAGCGTGGGTGCGCGGAGCAAGCTGGGCGAGCACGTGAGCGCGTGGACCGTGGACAGTGAGTGGGACGGGCATTCGGTGTCGACGCAATACCAGTTCCTGCATTGGGACGATCTGGTGCGCAGGCATTGGGAACCCAGTTTGCCTAAACTGGTGTTCTCGACCTTGGGCAGGTATGTGCGCTATATCGGATGTGGCGCATTTGGCCGGCTCAGCAAGACATTCCGCGGGCCTTTCTACAGTGCGCTGTATCCGCTCGTCTACTTGTTGCTGCTGGTGCTGCTGTCGGCCGGTTGTGGCGCCGGAACCAAGGCGCTGCTGTCGGCCGTTGGCGGCAATGCGTGGTTCGCGTTGGCGGGAGGCATTGCTGCCGGCGCTGCGCTGTTTAGCGGTGGCATTGCGCTGGCGAACCGGCTGGCGGTGTTCTGGCTGCTGCAGATCTACCGCTTTGTGCAGGGGTGGGGCGAGCGTGAGCCGGAGGACGTCAAGGCCCGGATCGCGGCGTTTGCCGAATGGATCCGCCAGGACCTGGAAGCGTCTCCGTGCGACGAGGCATTGGTAGTCGGCCACAGTGTCGGTTCGATCGTCGGCGTGTCGCTTGCGGCACGGCTGGTTGAGGTGCTTGCGCCTGTGCAGCGCCGCCAGGTTACTTTGGTCACGCTGGGCCAGTGCATTCCGCTGCTTGGCCTAATGCCAAGCGCAAAGGCCTTCCGGCACGATCTCAAGCGCCTTTCCGAAGAGCGCGACATGCAATGGCTCGACATGAACGCGCGCGCTGATTCGCTTTGCTTCTCGCAAGCCAATCCGCTGGACATCACCGGCATTGCCGGTGCGGGCGTCGGCCGTCCGACCGCGCAAGTGGTGCGCCCCTTCCGCATGTTCAGCAAGCAGGACTACGCCCGCATGAAGCGGAGCAAGCAGCGCCTACATTTCCAGTACCTGATGGCAAGCGCCTTGCCGAATGAGTACGACTATTTCCGGATGACGGCAGGTCCGAACCGTATCCAGCCTTATTGATTTTGCCCCCCATTGCAATGAATTTCCAGCCGCCTTACCCAAAGCCGCACACGCGCAAGAGCTCGTTCCTGTTGCGCTTCCTGCGTGGCTGGAACTCGTGGATCGACGTGCTGTTCGAGCGCAGCTATTCGATGAAGATGGGCAAGATCTCGCAGCCCGGCATGGACATCTTTATGGTGAACGATGCCGACTGGGTGCGCAAGATCCTGGGCGATACGCACGAGTATCCCAAGCACAAGCTGATGCATCGGATGCTGGAGCCGCTGCTGGGCACCAGCATTTTCACGACCAACGGCAAGGTATGGGAGCGGCAGCGCCGGCTGGTGGAGCCGGCGTTCGCGCAGGCGCGGCTGAAGCTGGTGTTTTCGCTGATGGCCGATTCGGTGGCGGGGATGACGCGGCGGCTGGATGCGGTGGCGGACGGGCGGTCGTATGAGGTGGACGGCGAGATGACGTACGTGACCGCCGACATCATTTTCCGGACGATCCTGTCGGAAAACCTGGAGGAATCCGCGGCGAAGGAAATCTACGACGCGTTCCTGGAATTCCAGCATCACGCGCAGCGGGCGATGATCCTGATGATCTATCGGCTGCCTCCGGTGATCTCTGCGTGGAGGAGCAAGCGCGCGGCCAAGAAGATCCGTGTGATCCTGTCAGAGATCATTGCGCGGCGGCTGGCCGAGCGAGACAGCGGGCAGGGGAGTGCAAAGCAGGACATCCTGGCCGGCATGATGGACGCGGTCGATCCGGTCAACGGCGACCGCTTCACCTATGAAGAGCTGGTCGACCAGGTTTGCATGCTGTTCCTGGCCGGCCATGAGACGTCCGCCAGTGCGCTGACGTGGGCGCTTTACTTGATCTCGCAATGCCCGCACCTGCAGGACAAGATGCTTGCCGAGATCCAGGAGGCCGTCGGTGATCGCGATTTCGAGCTGAGCGACATCAAGAGCCTGCCGGCGGTCGGCAATGTGTTCCGCGAGACGCTGCGGCTGTATCCGCCGGTCGGGTTCTTCGTGCGCGAGGCGGCGCAGTCGCAATGCATTCGCGACAAGTCGGTGAAGGAGGGCTCGCCGATCCTGATTTCGCCGTGGCTGCTGCACCGGCATCGTACGCTGTGGGAGCGGCCGGACGAGTTCGATCCCGACCGCTTCGATACGCAGGCCGGCAAGGAGTCGTCGAAGTGCGCGTATATCCCGTTCAGCAAGGGGCCGCGGGTATGCATCGGCGCCGCCTATGCCACGCAGGAAGCGGTGCTGATCCTCGCCAGCATCGTGCGCCGCTATCGTGTCGAAGCGGACCCTGGCCATGTGCCGAAGGTGGTGGGACGCGTGACGATCCGATCCGGCAACGGCGTCAGGGTCCGCCTGCATCGCCGCTGACCGGCGCGCCGCCGTAACCGGCCGCTAGAACCCGCTGATGCGCAGCCCGATCGAGAACAACGCAAATGACCGGTCCAGCTTGCTGGCCGTGACCGGGTTGTAGAGCATCGGCACATATCCCATCAGGCTGTTCTGCACGCCCTGGCCGCGCAAGAATACGTCTACGTAGCGATTGATCGCGTACGACGCCTGCAGCACGATGGTCTGGTTGAACTGCGACTTGGGCGCGCCATAGGCGGTATAGCGGTCGTCCAGTTCGCGGAAGAAGTACTGCGCGTGGTAGCCGGCCACCAGGCTCCACGCCCCATAGCGCCACCGCCACGAGCCGCCGGCGCCGATGAATGCGCCGTCGTCATTGAAGCCCTCGCCCGCGTCCAGGCCGATCTGCCCGGCGTTCATGCGGAAGCCGCCGCTGGAGATGGTGGCGCGGCCGACCCGGCATGGCGCCGCAAGCGTGCCGAGGGCCATGTTATCGGCGCCGACCCTGACGTTGTACAGGCAGGAGCCCTGTTTCAGCGTGCCCTCGATATCGCCGGCGCGAACCCAGCTGTAGCCGGCGCTGAGGAAGCCTGTCAGGAAGTGGTTGGTCCAGGGCTGGCCTGTGTAGATCACGTCGGCCTGTACTTGCGTATCGTTCGGGTGCGCGATGGTGAAATCGCTGAACTTGCCGGACGAGGCGGAGCCGCTCTTGCTGAGGCTGCCGGTGTAGTTGCCCCACGCGGACAGGCGCAGGGTCAGCTTGCGGCCTGCATCGGGCGTCGTGACGAGGCCATAGCTGGTGGACGCCAGCCAGCTGTCGATGCCGGCGGAATCGTCGCCATACGTGACGTGCCGGCGCCAGTATCCCGCCTCCAGCGACCACGCGGGCGATAACTTGTAGCCCGTGCGGAAATGCCCGCCCTGGTAATGGCCGCCTGCGTCATAGGCCGCTTCCGCGAAGAACCCCCGCGCTGATGGAACCACCGGTTCCGCGCTCAGCAGTGCATCCTCCATGGCGCCGTGCGCCGTTCCCCATGGCGCCAGCATCATGGCACCGATACAGATTGCAGTGAGCCTGCGCTGCGTGTTGGCGGCCATGCTGTTTCCCCGGTAGCACTTGTTGTTCTTGAATCCATCTCTGTGCGGACACCGCAGCGTCTGTCGCGCTGCTTGGCGTTAAATGAATGTTGGAAAGCGGAGCGGGGACAATCAACGTGACTTGGTGCGGTATCGCACTCATTCGCCTCTGACGGCGCAGTAGGAGTTACAGCAGCCATGCGCTCCGCTTCGCACCTGATGCGTCACGCAATCATTAATTGGGGAAATCTTGACGACGACGGCTTCAGCGGGCCGCACCGATGGCTTTGACAACGAAGGCTCGCGCCGCGGCCGCAAGTTCAGGGCTCAGGGAAGTGCCGCTGACTGGCACTTCGATGCTGTGGCTGCCTGCGCCCAATTTTTGCGAATGTGCTCATACTGGCCGGCAGAGCCTTTCGCCATACTGGTCACGTCGCTGCCATCGTAGTGACCGGGTTTAGCAGCCCGAGTGAAAAGGCCGGACGACCGCCTTCTGGCGGTATTCTTACGTCCGTCGTGCCTGCGCACGCCCCTTTCATGGGCGGGCCTGGCAGGGGAGCCCTCGGGCTCGCCGGTTCCTTTTCTCGGTCTGCTAACCCTGCCTTGCGCCCGCCCACCCCGATTAGCAGCGGGGAGCGGGACTGAAACCGTATGAAAAGGGAGGCCGTTCCATGATCCAGTCTTTGCTTGCCCATACTGGGCGATTGGCATTTTCACGCACCTGCACAATGCACCAGAGCGCGCCCGCGCATGCGGAGGTGCACCATGTATAGCCATAGCCATCACGGCATTACAGCGGAACACAATGGTGTCGACATGCTCGTGACCGCCCACAGCCAGGGCGAAAATCCTCTGAGCCTTGCAGCAGAACGCGCGGCCCAGCTTCATGGCTTGTTATTGATGGCCAGCGACTATGGGGCCTCGGGCGAGAATTTAAGCGCCCTTAACCAGCAGACTTGGGAGAGCCTGCTTTCCCTTGCAGCCAAGCTGGCCCATGAGACTGAGGTGTTGAGTGAGTTGGCCTTGGTACATGGCGCGGCATTGCTGCGCGACTAATGTCGCGGGTGGCCGCGGCATTCCGCAGCTGCCGAGCAACCCGGCCCTGCAGAGTGGCACAGGCGGGGCCATATCTGGAAGCCGTTGAGGCGCAGCCCAATCGTTATCAGGCCATATGACCGGCCCCGTCGACTCGCGGTCACGGGGTTGTAGAGCTCGGCACATGGCCAATAAGCGGGTTGACTTTAGATCGTACGATATATATCGTACGATCTATCTAACGATATACGCATTGCTTATGCGCCACCATGCTCATCACCAAAGCCACCCACACGCCTCTCACGGCACGGTACGAGAAGCATTCATGCGACTCGCTCCGCACCCCATGCGCCACGCCATGGGCCGAGGCGGCGCCGGCTTCTGGGGCAACCGAGACGACGACGGCTTCAGTGGCGGCGGTCCCGGCGGCTTCGACAATGAAGGCTGGCGCCGCGGCCGCAAGTTCAGCGCCGACGACCTGCAGCTGCTGCTGCTCAGCCTGCTCGAAGAAAAACCCAGCCACGGCTACGAGCTGATCAAGGCGCTCGAAACCCGCACCAACGGCTTCTACAAGCCGAGCCCCGGCGTGGTGTACCCCGCGCTGACCTACCTAGAAGAAGTCGGCTACGCCACCGTCGATACCGAAGGCAACAAGAAGCGCTACCAGTTGTCCGAAGCCGGCAACCTGCATCTCGCTGCCAACCGCGAGCGTGTCGATGTGATGGTGGCGAAGCTGCGCCATGTGGCCCGCAAGATGGAGTGGATGCGCCGGGCCATGAGCGGCGAGCCGCAGCCGGAACCGGAGCAGGGCGGCTGGCTGCCCGAGCTGATGCAGGCGCGTGGCGCGCTCAAGCGCGCCATGGTGATGCGCAGCGAAGCCGGCGCCGACGAGCAGCGCCGCATTGCCGCGATCCTGATGCGCGCAGCGGCCGAGATCGAAGCCGGCCCCCAGGCCTGAGCCGTGGCGCTGACGCTGGCATCTGCCATCGGCAACCGGGCCCGGCAAATGCAGGGCCTGCAACCAAGGAATTCCTCTATGACTGCAAACGCTACTGAATCCAATCGCGATCTGTCCGTGCAACGCGTGCGCCATCCGCTCAGGATGCGCCTGCTGCAAGTGGTGCGCACCACGCAGGTCACGCCGCAGTTGCTGCGCGTCACGCTGGGCGGCACCGAGCTTGAAGACTTTGTCTCGGCCTCGTTCGACGACCACGTCAAGGTCTTTTTCCCCGTGGACGGTGCCGACAAGCCGGTGCTGCCGCAGGTGGGCCCGGACGGCATCAGCTTCCCCGAAGGCCAGCCGCGTCCGGCCGCGCGCGACTACACGCCGCGCCGCTATGATGCTGCCGCGCAGGAGCTGGATATCGAGTTCGTGCTGCACGGCGACGGCCCTGCCTCGACCTGGGCGGCGCAGGCGCGGCCGGGCCAGTACCTGGGCGTCGGCGGGCCGCGCGGCTCGTTCGTGGTGCCGACGGGCTTCGACTGGCATCTGCTGATCGGCGACGATACGGCGCTGCCTGCAGTGGGCCGCCGGCTGGAAGAGCTGGGCGCGGAGGCGCGCGCCATCGTCGTCATGGAAGTGGGCGATGCGACCGCGCAGATCGCGCTACCGAGCCTGGCCAATGTCGAGGTGCACTGGCTGCATCGCGGCGATGCGCCCGAGGGCAGCCTGCTGGAAGTGGCGCTGCGCCAGGTCACGCTGCCTCAGGGCGAAGGCTATGTCTGGGCCGCGGGGGAGGCGGCCGCGATGAAGGCCGTGCGCCACTACCTGGTCGGCGAGCGCGGCATCGACAAGAAGCGCATCCGCACATCGGCCTACTGGAAGCGCGGCGACGCGGCGGTGCACGAGACGCTGGACGACTGAGCCACGGCGGCGGCACGGTGTGTACGCGGGCGCGGCGTTGCCATAAGATGGCAGGCAACGCCACCGCCGGGAGGACTGCCGTGCTGTCTGCATCCAAGCCGTCGCGCATCATCGCCGCCGCCGCGGCATCCGTTGCCATGCTGGCCGCCTGTGCGCCGGACGCCGTGCGCAGCCGCCAGGCCACCGACTTCAATGCCTATCTCGATTCGCTGCGGACTGCGTGCCCGAACATGATGGTCGGCACGAACAATATCAGCGAGTGGCTGCGCACCAGCGGCAGCCGCAGCGACGACGATTACGTCTACTGGCTGGACCAGACTTCGCGCCTGTACTACCAGCGCATCTCTGCCCAGCAGTACCGCGATTCGGTCAGTGCGGCGCTGGGCGGGCGCTCCGATTCTCCCGCGCTGGACTGCATCGTGCGCCATCTGCCCGCCAACCGCCCGACCGGTCTGCCTGGCGGCAGGCTCTAGTCATCTGCACACGCACCCGTTGTGCAACGGTGGCATCCCCGCTAACATGAGTCCCCAGGCAGCCGAAACAGCGGCTGCCGACGTCGCTCGGACGGTTCCGGGCGCTTACGTAAAGGACTCCACATGACTGCCGCTTCCTCCGGCAAGCGCCGCTTCGCGCGCATCGATCGCCTTCCCCCGTACGTTTTCAACATCACCGCCGAGCTGAAGATGGCCGCCCGCCGCCGTGGCGAGGACATCATCGACATGAGCATGGGCAACCCGGATGGCGCCACGCCGGCGCATATCGTGGCCAAGCTCACCGAGGCGGCGCAGCGGCCCGACACGCACGGCTATTCCACGTCCAAGGGCATCCCGCGGCTGCGGCGTGCGATCTCGCACTGGTACCGCGAGCGCTATGACGTCGAGATCGACCCGGATACCGAGGCCATCGTCACCATCGGCTCCAAGGAAGGGCTGGCGCACCTGATGCTGGCCACGCTGGATCGTGGCGACACGGTGCTGGTGCCCGATCCCAGCTACCCGATCCATATCTACGGCGCGGTGATTGCAGGGGCGGATATCCGTTCGGTGCCGCTGGTGCCGGGCATCGATTTCTTTGCCGAGCTGGAACGCGCGATCCGGGGCAGCTATCCCAAGCCCAAGATGATCGTGCTGGGCTTCCCGTCGAACCCGACCGCGCAATGCGTCGAGCTCGATTTCTTCGAGCGTGTGATCGCGCTGGCGCGCAAGCACGATATCTTCGTCGTGCATGACCTGGCGTATGCGGACATCGTCTTCGACGGCTACCAGGCGCCTTCGATCATGCAGGTGCCGGGCGCCAAGGACATCGCGGTGGAGTTCTTCACGCTGTCCAAGAGCTACAACATGGCGGGCTGGCGCATCGGCTTCATGGTCGGCAACCCGGACCTGGTGGCGGCGCTGACGCGCATCAAGAGCTATCACGACTACGGCACCTTCACGCCGGTGCAGATCGCGGCCATCGCCGCGCTGGAAGGCGACCAGCAATGCGTGAAGGAGATTGCCGCGCAATACCAGTCGCGCCGCGACGTGCTGGCGAAGGGGCTGATCGAGGCAGGCTGGCCGGTGGAGATCCCGAAGGCCTCGATGTATATCTGGGCGCGCATTCCCGAGCCATACCGCGCGCTGGGCTCGCTGGAGTTCGCCAAGCAGTTGCTGGCGAAGGCCAAGGTGTCGGTGTCACCGGGCATCGGCTTTGGCGACTACGGCGACGAGTACGTGCGTTTCGCGCTGATCGAAAACGAATCGCGCATCCGGCAAGCCGTGCGAGGCATCAAGGCGATGTTCCGCGCGGATGGGCTGATCAAGGCCTGATGCCGTGGCAACCTGCGCCGCGGGGTGCGGCGCAGGTGCTGGCTTGTTGCATTCAGGCCGGAAGGGCCAGCGGCAACGGTTGCTCGCCAGGCGCCCACCATGGCCGGAACAGTGCCTGCGCGTCATCCGGCGCCACCGCCTCATAGCTGGTGGTGCGCCAGCGCGGCGCGTTGTCCTTGTCGACGATCAGCGCGCGCACGCCTTCGATGAAATCCCCTTGCGAGAAGGTGTTGACCACCACTGCCAGCTCCATGCGGAAGCAGTCGGCGAGGTCCATGCGCCGGCCGCGCAGCAGCAGTTCACGTGTGGCACACGCCGACAGCGGCGAGCGCGTACGCAGCACGTCGATGGTGCGCGTGGCCCAGGCGGTGTAGAGCGGATCGTCCTGGCACGCCAGGCCGGCCAGGATTTCCGGCAATGTGGCATGCGCGGGGAAGTGGCGCAGCAGCGCGGGCAGCACCTGCAGCAGCGGTGAGTCGGCGGCGCTCGTCACGGGTTCGCGCACCAGCGCATGGCGCAGGTCGGCGAGCACGTCGCGGCCCCACGTAATGCCGGCCAGTGTCTGCTCCAGCGTGGCCAGCGTGCCGCTGTCGACGGCGGCATCGGCCAGGCCACACAGCAGCGCATCGGCGGCGCCGATGGTGACGCCGGTCAGGCCGAGATACAGCGCCAGCTGCACCGGCAGCTTCGACAGGAAATGGCTGGCACCGACATCCGGCACCAGCCCGATGCCGGTCTCCGGCATGGCCACGCGCGAGCGCTCGGTGACGATGCGCAGGTGCGCGGCCTGCGCCAGCCCCATGCCGCCGCCCATGACGACGCCGTCCATCAGCGCCACCAGCGGCTTGGGATAGCGGTGCAGGCGGTAGTCCAGCGTGTATTCGTCGATAAAGAAGCGCCGGTGCAGCGGTGTGCCGTCGCGGTAGCTGTCGTACAGGGCGCGGATATCGCCGCCGGCACAGAAGGCCTTGGGACCCGCGCCGCGCAGCACGACGGCGCGGATGGCGTCGTCCTGCGCCCAGGTTTCGAGCTGCGCGCCCAGCGCGACGATCATCGGGTACGACAGCGCATTGAGCTGGCGCGGCCGGTTCAGCGTGGCAATGCCGACGCCGTTGACGACGTCGAACAGGGCCTCAGGCTCGGCGGCATCCTGCGTGCCGGCATGGTGCGGCGAGTTGGCCGATTCGGTCAGGCGCATGCGGGCTCCTAGGCGTTGCGCCATTGCGGCGCGCGTTTCTCGAGGAAGGCGTTGACGCCTTCGCGCTGGTCGGCGCCGTCGAACAGGTCGACAAAGCGCTCGCGCTCCAAGGCCAGCGCTGCCTGGCGCGGCACGCCCTGGCGTGCCAGGTGCACCAGCTGCTTGCTGTACGCCGCGGCGCGCGGGCTGACCTTGCAGGCGCGTTGCGCCATCTCCAGCGCAGTGGCCAGCGCCTGTCCGCGCGGCACCACTTGCTCGACCAGTCCGATGCGCAGCGCGGTGGCCGCGTCGACGCGTTCATTGGTCAGGATCATGCGCTTGGCCCAGCCTTCGCCAACCAGCCACGGCAGCGTCTGCGTGCCGCAGCCGCACGGCAGCAGGCCCACGGCGGCTTCGGGCAGCGCCATCTGCGCGTGTTCCTCGGCGATGCGGATATCGCAGGCGAGCGCGCATTCCAGGCCGCCACCCATGGCGTAGCCGTTGATGGCGGCGATGACCACGGGGCGCGCGTTCTGCAGCGCTTCGAAGGCGCTGCCGAATTGCTGCGCCATCGCGCGCGCATGGGCGCGGTCGCCGTCGGCGAAGCCGTTCAGGTCGGCGCCCGCGCTGAAGAACTTCTCTCCGGCTCCGGTCACGACAACGGCGCGGATCTCGGGATTGGCATCGATCTTTGCCACCAGATCGCGCAGTTGCTGCAGGCCGTCGGCGGTAAACGCGTTGGCTGGCGGGCGGCTCAGCGTCAGCGTGGCGACGTGGCCATCGAGGGCGAATTCGATCATGGCTGGCGCTCCTTGTCGGTGGCGGACAGGTACTGGCGGATCACGCCGGAGAAATCGAGCTGGCCTTCGCCGGCGTGGCTCATGGCCTGGTAGACCTGCTGCGCCAGCGCGCCCAGGAACAGCGGCTGCTTCACGCTGCGCGCGGCATCGGCGGCGAGGCCCAGGTCCTTGAGCATCAGGTCGGCGCCGAAGCCGCCGCTGTAGCCACGGCCGGCCGGAGCGGTATCGATCACGCCGGGCCACGGGTTGCAGGTATCGGACGCCCAGCAGCGGCCGGTCGAGGTATTGACGATGCCGGCCAGCACGTTGGCGTCGATGCCCAGCTTCACGCCCAGCGCCATCGCCTCGGACACGCCGATCATCGAGATGCCGAGGATCAGGTTGTTGCAGATCTTGGCGACCTGCCCGGTGCCGGTGCCGCCGCAATGGACCAGGTTGCGGCCCATGCCGGCGAGCACCGGGCGCACCTGCGCGAACAGCGCTTCGGTGGCGCCGACCATGAAGGTCAGCGTGCCGGCCTGCGCGCCGACGGTGCCGCCGGAAACGGGAGCGTCGGCCAGTGCATTGCCCTGGGCCTGCGCGGCGGCGGCGAGCTCGCGCACGGTGGCCGGATCGATGGTGCTGGAATCGACCAGCGGCACGCCGGGGCGCACGCCGGCGAGCACGCCGTCTTCACCAAGGTAGGCGCTGCGCACGTGTGCGGCGGCGGGCAGCATGGTGATGACGAAGTCGGCTTCCGCCACGGCCTTGCGCGCGGTATCCGCGCTGGCGGCGCTTTCGGCGCACAGCGCGGCGACGGTGGCGGCATTGAGGTCGAATACGGTCAGGGTATGGCCGGCCTTGAGCAGGTTGCGCGCCATGGGCGCGCCCATGTTGCCCAGGCCGATGAAGGCGATATGCATGGGGTGTCTCCTTCAGCGAAGGTATTTGAACAACGTTTGTTTTCTCCCCTCTCCCGCTTGCGGGAGAGGGGAGCAGACCGTCGGCCGTTGCGACGTGCCACGCCTCACTTCAAACTGATCGTCGTATTCACCCCGTCATTCACCGTCGCATCGTCAAACCACCGCGCCGTCACCGTCTTGGTCTGCGTGTAGAACTGCACCACCTGCTTGCCATACGGCCCCAGATCGCCCAGCTTGGAGCCGCGCGAGCCGGTGAAGCTGAAATAAGGCACCGGCACCGGGATCGGGATATTGATGCCAACCTGGCCGACGTCGATTTCGCTCTGGAACTTGCGTGCCGCGGCGCCGCTCTGGGTGAACACGCCGGTGCCGTTGCCGAACGGGTTGCGGTTAACCAGCGCGATGGCGTCGTCCAGCGTTTCGACGCCGATCACCACCAGCACCGGCCCGAAGATTTCTTCCGTGTAGATCGTCATGTCGGTGCCGACCTCGGTGAAGATGGTCGGCCCGATGAAGTTGCCCTGCGGATAGCCCGGCACCTGCACGTTGCGGCCGTCGAGCACCAGCTTCGCCCCTTCGCGCTCGCCGGCGGCGATCAGGCCGAGGATGCGCTCCTTCGCTGCCACCGAGACCACCGGGCCGACATCGGTACCGGGCTCCACGCCGGCGCCGATCTTCAGGGTCTTGGCGCGCTCGACCAACTCAGGCACCCAGTCGCGCGCCGCGCCTACCAGCACCACCACGGAGGTGGCCATGCAACGCTGGCCCGCCGCGCCAAAGCCCGCGCCCGCCAGCGCATTCAGCGTCTGTTCCTTGTGCGCGTCGGGCAGCACCACGGCGTGGTTCTTCGCGCCCATCATCGACTGCACGCGCTTGCCATGCGCGCCGGCCAGGTTGTAGACGTGCGTGCCGACCGCGGTCGAGCCGACGAACGACAGCGCCTTGATGTCCGGATGCGTGCACAGGGCATCGACCACATCCTTGGCACCATGCACCACGTTCAGCACGCCCGCCGGCACGCCGGCTTCCAGCGCCAGCTTGACCAGTTCCATGGTCGACAGCGGGTCCTGTTCCGACGGCTTGAGCACGAAGGTGTTGCCGCAGACGATCGCCATTGGGAACATCCACAGCGGGATCATCGCCGGGAAGTTGAACGGCGTGATGCCGGCGCAGACGCCGATCGGCTGCTGCAGCGTGTAGGTGTCGACGGTGGAGGCGACGTTCTCGGCAAAGCCGCCTTGCTGCAGCGTGCCGATCGAGCAGGCGTGCTCGACCACTTCCAGGCCGCGGAAGATGTCGCCCTCGGCATCGGCCAGGGTCTTGCCCTGTTCGGCGGTCAGGATGGCGGCGATGCGCTTGCTGTGCTCGCGGATCAGCGCCTGGTAGCGCAGCATGATGCGCAGCCGCGCGCCGATGGGCGTGTGGCGCCACGTGGCAAAGGCGCGGTGCGCGGCGCCGACGGCGGCGGCGACTTCGCTGGCCGTGGCCAGCGGCACGCGCGCCAGTACTTCCTGGGTGGCGGGGTTGACCACCTGGCGGAATTCGGTGGCGGACGATTCCACCCATTCGCCGTTGATCAGCAGCGGTACGGTCGGCACGGCATTGTCGGTCTTGGGCACTGCGCTCATGGTTGTCTCCGGACGGTGTGGTTGTATGTGGTTGGCAAGGGATTACAGGCTGCGCGCGATCAGCATGCGCTGGATCTCGCTGGTGCCTTCGTAGATCTGGGTGATGCGGGCGTCGCGGTAGTGGCGCTCGACCGGGTAGTCTTCCAGGTAGCCATAGCCGCCGTGGATCTGCAGCGCCTTGGAGCAGACGCGCTCGGCCAGCTCGGATGCGTACAGCTTGGCTTGCGAGGCTTCGGACAGGCACGGCACGCCCTCGCTGCGCATGCGCGCGGCACGGTGCACCAGCAGGCGCGCGGCGTTCAGCTCGGTGGCCATGTCGGCCAGCATGTTGGCGATGGGCGGATGCTCGCGCAGCGGGCGGCCGAACTGGATGCGCTCCGACGCATAGCGGCACGCAGCCTCGAACGCCGAGCGCGCGATGCCGATCGCCTGCGCCGCGATGCCGATGCGGCCGCCTTCGAGGTTGGACAGCGCGATGCGCAGCCCCTCGCCAGGCTCGCCCAGCAACGCGTCGTGCGGCACGGTGCAGTCTTCCAGCGTGATGGCGCAGGTGTCCGAGGCGCGGATGCCGAGCTTCTTCTCCGGCGCGTGGACGACAAAGCCCGGCGTGTCGGTGGGCACCAGGAAGGCCGAGATGCCTTTCTTGCCGCGCTCCGGCTCGGTCGAGGCAAACACTACGGCAACGCCGGCGCGCTGGCCGTTGGTGACGAACTGCTTGCTGCCGTTGAGCACCCAGCCATTGTCGGTATAGCGGGCGCGCGTGCGCAGGTTGTGGGCTTCCGAGCCGGCCTGCGGCTCGGTCAGGCAGAAGGCGCCGATCAGTTCGCCGCTGGCCAGCCGCGCCAGGTAGCGTTCCTTCTGCGCATCGGTGCCGTAGTGCAGGATCGGGCCGCAGCCGACCGAGTTGTGCACGCTCATCAGCGTGGCGCAGGCGGCGCAGCCCGCGGCGATTTCTTCGATGGCGAGCGCGTACGCGACATAGTCGGTGTAGGTGCCGCCCCAGTCCTCCGGCACGATCATGCCGAGCAGGCCCAGCGCGCCCATTTCGGCGACGACCTCTTCGGGCAGGCGGCCGTCGCGGTCCCACTGGGCGGCGCCGGCGGCGAGGCGCTCGCTGGCAAAGGCGCGCGCGCTGTCGCGGATCATCTGTTGCTGTTCGGTGTAGTCGCTGTGCATGGCAGGTTGGCGTGGTGGTGTTCCGCGGGGGGCTTTATGTAAAGCGCGTTGGCGCGGCGCCGCATCTGAGGCAGAATGCGCGCTCGGCGTCGTGGCCTGCGGGCAGTGTAGGAACGCCGCGGGCGGGCTCCTATGCCAAAATCCGCCAATCTTCATGAACTCGTTTGCCACCCGCCGGACCATGGAAAAAGGCAGCGTCGCGCTTTGTTTTGTCCACCATGCCATCGCCGGGCTGCAGGCGCGCGGGATCGACCCGGGGCCGGTGCTGCGCAGCGCCGGCATCGCGCCCGAATTGCTGGCAGTGCCGCAGGCCAGGGTGTCGGCGGCCAGCTACAGCGAACTGTGGCTGGGGGTCGCCGCCGCTCTGGACGACGAATTCTTCGGCCAGGATTCGCGCAGCATGAAGTGCGGCAGCTTTGCCATGCTGTGCCACGCGGTCTTCGGCAGCCGCACGCTTGGGCAGGGGCTGGAGCGCATTACGCGGTATTTCCGGCTGCTGCTGGACGATATCGGCGTGCGCCTGGACCGGCACGGGGACGAGGCCGCGCTGGTGCTGACCGCGCCCAACGCGGCGCTGGGGCGGCAGCCCGGCGTGTTCGCCAAGGAAACCATGCTGATCATGCTGCATGGACTGATGAGCTGGCTGTTGCGCCGGCGCGTGCCGGTGCGGCTCGCGGCGTTCGACTACGCTGAGCCGCCTTACAGCGCCGAATACCGCGTGATGTACTCGCGCCAGCTTGCCTTTGACCAGCCGGCCACGGCGCTGGTGTTCGACGCCGCGCTGCTGGACCAGCCGGTGCGCCAGGACGAGCGCAGCCTGAAGGCGTTCCTGCGCGATGCGCCGCACAACGTGGTGGTGAAGTATTCCGACCGCAGCAGCGTCGGCGCGCGCGTGCGCAGGCTGCTGCGCAACCAGCGGCCCGAACTCTGGCCCACCTTCGAGGCGCTGGCGGTCAGCCTGAACCTGTCGGCTTCATCGCTGCGGCGCCGCCTGATGGACGAGGGCGTGAGCTACCAGGACCTGAAGGACGGGCTGCGGCGCGACCTTGCCATCGAGGCGCTCAGCCATTCGGGCCGCCCGGTGGCGGATATCGCGGCGGAACTGGGGTTTGCCGAGCCGGGCGCGTTCCACCGGGCATTCAGGCGCTGGACCGGCTCGCGGCCCGGCGCTTACCGCCGCGTGGTGGAAGAGGATTGACGGGATTGACGGGATTGACGGGGGATTGAAGCGACTCAGGCATCGAGCGCCTGCGCGGTCTCCGTTGCCGCCTGCGTAGCCGCGGCAGGCCCGCTGTGCGCCGCGATGCGGTTGCGCCCGCCCACCTTGGCGCGATACAGCGCCGCATCGGCACGCGCGCTCAGCTGCGCCAGCGTCAGGCCCGGATGCCAGCCGGCGGTGCCGCCGCTGACGGTATAGCGCACGGTGTGGGTGCCGCCGTCCGCCGCTGCCGTCGTGACCGCATGGCGCTGCACGCAGGCGCGGATGCGCTCGGCCACCGCGCCTGTGCCGGCCTCGCCGGTGGCGGGCAGCAGTACCATGAACTCTTCGCCGCCGAGACGGCCCAGCAGGTCGCCGGGCCGCAGTTGCGCCGCCACCAGCCTTGCGAACGCCTGCAGCACGGCATCGCCGGCCGCGTGGCCGTAGGTGTCGTTGACCGACTTGAAATGGTCGATGTCGACGATCAGCAGTGCGGGCGCCGGCTTGCCGCCGGCGGCGCGCGCCAGCTCGCGCTGTGCGCCTTCCTCGAACGCCTTGCGCGACAGCACGCCGGTCAGCGTATCGGTATTGGCGACCGCTTCGAGCCGGCGCACGATGGCGTCATGGATCATCAGCACCGCGCCCATGGTCATCGCGGGCATCACCAGCGCACCCAGGGTCAGGAACACCGTGTTGAGGAACATGGATTCCTGCAGGTAGGGATTGCCCAGCCACTGCAGCGCCGACAGCGTGCCGCGCACCGCATGGCCGGCGGCGAAAAACAGCGCGAAGCAGGCGGTCGTGATGAAGAACCGTGCCGATTGTCCGCGCGGGCGGCGGCGCAGCAAGGTCAGCGCGATCAGCGCGCACAGCACCGCATGGAAGACCGAGACAATGACGACGCGCGTGGCGAAGACGTCGACGGCATAGCGCCAGACGATCACGCCTGCAGTCGTCACCGCCGTCGCCGCCAGCAACCGCCGCCACGGCGGCACGCCGCCGCAGAAGCGCACGCTGCCGGCGTAGAACAGGGCCAGCGACCACGCCAGCGCGGCGTTGGCAACGCCAACCGACAACAAATCCGGGATCATGCCGCGCAGCGAGAACAGCACCAGCGCCCCGGTCGCGGTCAGGTTGGCATTGCACCATTCGCCTACACCCGGCAGCCCACAGCGGCGCAGCGACCACACGATGGCCAGCATCATGGCGCTGAGCGCGGTCGTGATGGTGAGCAGGGCGATCGGGACGGACATCGGACAGGGCTGGCTGCGGCGTGACGGTAATGCGCCGGTCCGGCGCGACCCGTAATGATACGGGGCGAGCAGGGCCAGCGGGCGCCGCCAGGGGCGCGCCGTCGTGCCGTCCGTGGGATGTGAGGTTGCCGCCGCTTGTGCCGGCGCTGTCGCGGCGCCTGGCTAGTCGGTTCGTCGTGGCGGTTCGTGCGGCTCGTCGGTGCGCAGCACCGGGTCATTGCGCAACAACCATCGCACCGCGATCAGCAGCGCTGCCAGGCAGCCGAGGATATAGCCGCCGAGGGAGACGACGTGGTTCATGATGTGACCCCATCTTGTTCCGGCTCTGAGGCCGGTCGAGCAGCAATTATGGGATCGGGGCCGGCACCGGGCATCCCCTGAATGGGGGCCGGTGCGGGGCTATGGGTGCGCTTGAGCGCTCAGGCGCTAGAGCTGCCCGGCGTGGTGCCGGATATGGTCGGCGATGAAGGTCGTGATGAAGTAATAGCCGTGGTCGTAGCCGCTGTGCCGGCGCAGCGTCAGCGGCTGGCCCGCCGCCTGGCAGGCGGCCTCGAATGCGTCGGGGTGCAGCTGGGTCTGCAGGAACTGGTCGTCCAGGCCCTGGTCGACCAGGATGCCGGCCGGGAACGGCGCGCCTTGCTGGCGCACCATCAGCTCGGTGGCGTCGTACTGCGTCCATGCCCCACGGTCGATGCCGAGATAGCCGGTGAAGGCCTTCTCGCCCCACGGGCAGCGCATCGGCGCGGCGATCGGCGCGAATGCCGACACCGAGCGGAAGCGCCCGGGGTGGCGCTGCGCCAGCACCAGCGCGCCGTGGCCGCCCATCGAATGCCCGAAGATCCCCACGCGCGACGCCTCGCCCGGCAGCGCGGTGGTGACCAGGTCGAACAGTTCCTCGGCGACATAGCTTTCCATGCGCCAGTGCCGGCTCCAGGGCGCCTCGGTGGCGTCGACGTAGAAGCCCGCGCCCACGCCGAAGTCCCACGCATCGGCCTCGCCCGGCACGCCCGCGCCGCGCGGGCTGGTGTCGGGCGCGACCAGCATCAGGCCGTGTTCGGCGGCAAAGCGCTGCGCGCCGGCCTTGATCATGAAGGTTTCTTCTGTGCAGGTCAGGCCGGCCAGGTAGAACAGCACCGGTACCTTGGCGCCGCCCTGCGCCTGCGGCGGCAGGAACACCGAGAAGCGCATCGGCAGCCCGATCGCCGCCGAATCATGGCGGTAGAAGCGCTGCACGCCGCCATGGCAGCCGTGTTGCGAGATCAGTTCCAACAGTTCCATGTCGGCGCCGTCCTCAGTACAACACCACCGAGCGGATCGACTCGCCGCGCTTCATCAGGTCGAAGCCTTCGTTGATGCGCTCCAGCGGCAGCGTGTGCGTGATCAGGTCGTCGATATTGAGCTTGCCTTCCATGTACCAGTCGACGATCTTCGGCACGTCGGTGCGGCCGCGCGCGCCGCCGAAGGCCGAGCCTTTCCACTCGCGCCCGGTCACCAGCTGGAACGGGCGCGTCGAGATCTCGGCGCCAGCCTCGGCCACGCCGATGATGATCGACTTGCCCCAGCCCTTGTGGCAGCACTCCAGCGCCTGGCGCATGACCTGCGTATTGCCGATGCATTCAAACGAGTAGTCCGCGCCGCCATCGGTCAGCTGGATGATGTGGTCGACCACGTTCTCGACCTGCTTCGGGTTGATGAAATGCGTCATGCCGAACTTGCGCGCCATGGCCTCGCGCGCCGGGTTCAGGTCCACGCCGATGATCTTGTCGGCACCGACCATCTTTGCGGCCTGGATCACGTTCAGGCCGATGCCGCCGAGGCCGAAGACCACCACGTTGGCGCCGGCTTCCACCTTGGCGGTGAACAGCACCGCGCCCACGCCGGTGGTCACGCCGCAGCCGATGTAGCAGACCTTGTCGAACGGCGCATCGGGGCGGATCTTGGCGAGCGCGATCTCCGGCACCACGATGTGGTTGGCGAAGGTCGAGGTGCCCATGTAGTGGAAGATCGGCTTGCCGTCGAGCGAGAAGCGCGAGGTGCCGTCCGGCATCAGGCCCTTGCCCTGCGTGGCGCGGATCGCCTGGCACAGGTTGGTCTTGCGCGACAGGCAGAACTTGCACTGGCGGCATTCCGGCGTGTACAGCGGAATCACGTGGTCGCCGGGCTTGAGCGAGGTCACGCCGGGGCCGACGTCGGTGACGATGCCGGCGCCTTCATGGCCCAGGATCGCCGGGAAAATGCCTTCGGGATCGGCGCCGGACAGCGTGTAGTAATCGGTATGACAGATGCCGGTGGCCTTCACTTCCACCAGCACTTCCCCGGCGCGCGGGCCGTCCAGGTCCACGTCTTCGATGGTCAGCGGGGCGCCGGCTTTCCAGGCGATGGCGGCTTTGGTCTTCATGGGGTCCTCCGGGGAAAAGATGTACGGATGGGCTCGGCGGCGGGCAAAGACACCGGCAACGCAGGCCCGAGCGCAAGAGCAAGACTATACGACCATCCGGTGACACCAGGCCAGAGCCAGGTTCTGAAGCAGGGATCAGCGCGAAGTCGTGGTCGCGCCTTCGGCCCCGGCGTGGCGGCTCGCCTCCCGCGGCGCCAGCTCGGTCTCGTGCCGCCGCCCCAGCCACCATCCCAGTGCTGCCCATGCCAGCGCCAGCCCGGCACCCGCCAGGGCGACCGTGGCGGGTTGGCCGGAAATCGTATCGATGGCGGTCTTGACCCATGCGCTGACCGCATCGCCGGCGCGATAGACCGCGGTGTCGATCACGTTCTTGGCCTTGTACTTGGTCTCGGGATCGACCACCGTGAACAGCATCTCGCGCCCGGGCCGCAGCAGCGCATACTCGCCCACGCGCCGCAGGATCATCACGCCCGCCAGCACGCCGAAGGTCGGCACCAGTGCCAGCACCACGAAGCCCGCCGCGACCGCCAGCGGCACCGCGGTCAGCAGCAGCGTGACGCCGTAGCGCCGCGCCATGCGGCCGGTGAAGAACAGCTGGACCAGGATGGTCAGCGCCTGGACCGTGGCGTCGAGCGCGCTGAAGACCTGGGTTTGCCGTGTGCGCTCGGGGAAGGCCTCGGCCACCAGCCGCGCCTGCTCGAAATACAGGAAGGTGCTGGCCGTGGCCAGCAGGATCACGAACAGCCCGATGCCGAGCAGGTAGCGCGAGCGCAGCAACAACGCCAGCCCCGCCCACAGGCCGCCGCCGACCGGGTTGGCGGGATCGCTGGCGGCATCCGCGGGCACTTCATGGCCCGCGCCGGCTCGGCGGCGCCAGCCGAACAGCCAGCCCACCCCCGGCAGCGTCGCGGCGAGCAGCGCCGCGGACAACAGCATCAGCCCCGTCAGCCCGATGCGCGGCACCAGCCAGCCGCCCAGCACCGGCCCGGCCAGCCCGCCCGCGCTGGCGCCCGCGGCCAGCAGCGCGAACAGCCGCCGCGCCTGCTCCGGCCGGAACACGTCGGCCATCAGGCTCCACGCCACGGACACCACGAACAGGTTGAACACCGACAGCCACACGTAGAACACGCGCGCCAGCCAGACATCGTCCGGCCGTGCGCGCGTGGCGAAGGCAAAGGCGAGCAGGTTGGCGATAAAGAACGCGTAGACCCACGGCACGAAGCGCCGCCGCGGCAGCCGCGCGCACACCGCGCCGTACACCGGGATCGCCGCCAGCATGACGACGAAGGTCGCGGTAAACAGCCATTGCAGGTTCTTCACGCCGCCGGCGATGCCCATGGTCTCGCGCACCGGGCGCAGCATGAAATAGCTGGCGAACAGGCAGAAGAAGAACAGGAAGCCGGCCACCACCGCGCCGGCCTCGCCGGGGCGGATGCCGAAGCCGCGCCGCAGCCGTGCCAGGCCGCCGCCGGCGGATGCGTCGCGATCGGGTTCGTCCATGCGGCCCGTCGCGCCTCAGGCCAGCAGCGCGGCGATGCGCTCGCGCTGGCCCGGATCGGGCATGCGCCCCAGCGCGGCGCCGAGGTTATCGGCCATATTGCGCGGCTTGGAGGTGGCGGGGATGGCGGCGGTCACCGCCGGATGGCTGACGATGAATTTCAGGAACAGCTGGCCCCACGAGCCGCAGTCGATGTCTCCGGCCCACTGCGGCAGCGGCCGGTCCTTGACCACGCGGAACAGGCGGCCGTCCTGGTACGGGCGGTTGATCAGCACCGCGACGCCGCGTTCCTGGCACAGCGGCAGCAGCACGCGCTCGGCATTGCGCTCGGCCACCGAGTAATTGACCTGGACGAAATCGACGCGCTCGTTGCGCACGATCCGCTCCAGCGCCTCGTGCGCGTCGTCGCGGTAATGGGTGATGCCCAGGTAGCGGATGCGGCCCTGTTCCTTCAGCTCCCGCAGGAAGCGCAGGTTGCCTTGCCAGTCGATCAGGTTGTGCACTTGCAGCAGGTCGACCTTGTCCACGCGCAGGTCGGCCAGCGAGCGCCCCCACTGCGCCTGCGCCGGGGCGCCGGACTGGGCCGAGATCTTGGTCGCCAGGAACACGCGCTGCCGGGCGTTGGCCGCGCGCAGCAGGTCGCCGGTCACTGCCTCGGCGTTGCCATAACTGGGCGCGGTGTCGATGACCGAGCCTTCGGTGCGCAACAGCATCGCCATGACTTCGGCGAGCGGCTTGCGTTCGGTGGCTTCGCTGCTGACGTTGAAGGTGTCGGCCGTGCCCATGCCCACGACGGGCAGGGCCTCGGTGGTGCCGGGGATGTTGCGGCGCATCGGGACGGCAACGGTGGCGGCCCCGGCGGATAGAGGGGCGATGGCGGCGGCGCTGGCGGTCAGCCCGGCGGCCAGGGCCAGGAATGAGCGGCGGTCGATTGGCATGGAAGCGCTTCGGGACGGGTCATACACTGGTTGACCTTAGGCGCTTGCCGGAGCCTTGTAAACCGCTGCTTCAGTGCGCTATCCGGCACGCCGTGCAGCACGGGCACCGCCGCGCGCACCCTGCGGACGGGGTGCGCGGCACATCTTTCGCGCTTCAGACCACCGTGGCCAGGCCCAGCGTCAGCAGCAGCGCCACCACCGAGATGATGGTCTCGCACACCGACCAGGTCTGGAAGGTCTGCGTCACGGTCATGTTGAAGTACTCCTTGACCAGCCAGAAGCCGCCGTCGTTCACGTGCGACAGGATCAGCGAGCCGGCGCCGGTGGTCAGCACCAGCAGCTCGGGCCGGGTGCCCGGCACGCTGGCGGCGATCGGCGCGACGATGCCGGCGGCGGTGGTCATGGCGACCGTGGCCGAGCCGGTGGCGATGCGGATCATCACCGCGACCAGCCAGCCCAGCACCAGCACCGACACCTGCGCGCTGGTGGCGACATCGACGATCGCGGTGGAGATCCCCGAGTCGCGCAGGATGCGGCCGAAGCCGCCGCCGGCGCCGACCACCAGCGTGATGATGGCGGTGGGCGCCACGCACTCGTTGGTGAACTTCAGGATGGTTTCGCGGTTGAAGCCGCGCGCCTTGCCGAAGGTGTAGAAGCTCACCAGCGCGGCGATCAGCAGCGCCATCACCGAGTTGCCGATCAGCTTGAGGAAGTCGTTGGCAAAGGTCTTGGGCGTGGTGAAGACGTCGGCCCAGCTGCCGATCAGCATCAGCATCACCGGCAGCAGGATGGTGAACACCGTGATGCCGAAGCCCGGCAGTTCGTGCGATTCCTTGACGCGCTCATCCTCTTCGGTGAACTGGTCGGCCAACGGGTTGACCTCGGGCAGCTTGACATAGCGGTCCATCAGCTTCGCAAACAACGGCCCGGCGATGGCAGCCGTGGGAATGCCCACGATCAGCGCGTACATGATGGTCTTGCCGATGTCCGCGCCGTACGCGGTCACGGCCAGCAGCGCGGCCGGATGCGGCGGGATCAGGCCGTGCACCACCGACAGGCCGGCCACCATCGGGATGCCGACCACCACCATCGACGTGCCGGTGCGCTTGGCCACGTTGAAGGCGATCGGCACCAGCAGCACGAAGCCGACCTCGAAGAACACCGGCAGGCCGACGATAAAGGCGATGGTCGCCATGGCCCAGTGCACGTTCTTGGCGCCGAAGAAATCGATCAGCGTGTTGGCGATGCGTTCCGCGCCGCCCGACTCGGCCATCATCTTGCCGAGCATGGTGCCCAGGCCCACCACCAGCGCGATATGGCCGAGGGTGCCGCCGACACCGGCTTCGAATGACTTGACGATGTCGCCCATCGGCATGCCCACGGCAAAGCCGAGCAGCACCGAGACGACAACGAGGGTAATGAAGGGGTTGAGCTTGTAGCGCGCGATCAGCACCACCAGTGCGATCACGGCGATCAGCGCATACACCAAGAGCGTGGTTCCGGTGACGGGACCCATATTGTCTCCTTGTGTGGAATAAAGGCCGCTTGTGGCGGCAGCAGAGGTTTAGGCTTGTTGTTTTCTTCCCTCTCCCGCTTGCGGGAGAGGGGTTGGGGAGAGGGCGGGCGCGTGGCAAGCACCGTGGCGGCTCACTTCGTGGTGACGCCGGCCCTCTCCCCCGCGCGGGAGAGGGGAGCAAACAGTCGGGAAGCAGTTAATCAACCAGGCAGCAGGCTCAGGCCGCCGGCTTCTTGTACGCGATGCAGTCCACTTCGACCTTGCAGTCCACCACCATGCTCGACTGCACGCAGGCGCGTGCCGGGGGGTTGGCGCCGAAGTATTCCTTGAAGATCTTGTTGAACGAGGCGAAGTCGCGCGCATCGTCCAGCCACACGCCGCAGCGGACCACGTGCTCGGGGCCGTAGCCGGCCTCGGCCAGGATCGCCAGCACGTTCTTGATGGCCTGGTGGGTCTGCGGCACGATGCCGCCATCGATCAGCTCGCCGCCGACCATCGGCACCTGGCCGGAAACGTAGAGCCAGCCGTCGGCCGCCACTGCGCGCGCAAAGGGCATGTGCGCGCCGCCCTGGCCGGTGCCGCCTTCCACGCCGAATCGTTTGATGTCCATGGGTACTCCTGGAATTTGTTGCCGGGAAAAAATTGAAAGAAAAGGGAGAGGGAGCGAATCAGTCGGCGCCGCGCGCCAGGAAGCGTCCTGCGCGGATGCCGGTCGGCTGCCGCTGCTGCCATGACAGCTCGCCATTGACCCAGACCGCGGCAATGCCTTCGGCGGGCTGCATCGGGTCGGTGAAGCTGGCGGCGTCGCGGATGGTCGCGGCGTCGAACAGCACCAGGTCGGCCCAGTAGCCTTCGCGCACGAAGCCGCGGCCATGCAGGCCGAAGCGCTCGGCGGACAGGCCGGTCATCTTGTTCACGGCGACGGTGAGCGGGAACAGCTCGCGGTCGCGCGCATAGTGGCCCAGCACGCGCGGGAACGCCCCCCACAGGCGCGGATGCGGCAGCGGGTCGTTGGGCAGGCCGTCCGAGCCGACCACGGTGGCGGGGTGGCTCAGGATGCGGTCGACGTCTGCATCTTCCATGCAGTGGTAGACGGCGCCGGCTGGCATCAGCCGGCGCGCGGCCTCGTACAGGTCGACCTGCCATTCGGCGGCGATATCGGCCAGCAGCCGGCCGCCCATCTCGGGCGCGCCTTCGGACCACGTCACCATGATGTCGAAGTCGCTGGTGACCTGCTTCAGGTCCAGCGTCGACGAGCTGGCGGTATAGGGATAGCAGTCGCAGCCCACGGGCTGCCAGCGCTGCGCGCCGTCGAGTGCGTCGAGCACTTCGGTGCTGCGGCCCCAGTTGTCCACGCCCGCGCATTTCAGGTGCGAGATCACCACCGGCACGCGCGCATGGCGGCCGATGCGGAAGGCTTCGTCCATGGCGTCGAGGATCTCGGCGAACTCGCTGCGCAGGTGCGTGGCGTAGAGCGCGCCGGCATGGGCCAGCGGCTCGGCCAGCGCCAGCACTTCCTCGGTCGGCGCGTTGAAGGCATTGGCGTAGGCAAGTCCGGTGGACAGGCCCAGCGCGCCGTGCTGCAGCGACTCTTCCAGCTGCGCGCGCATGGCCGCGATTTCCGCGGGCGTGGCGGCGCGGTCGAGCCGGTCCATATGGTTGCTGCGCAGCGCGGTATGGCCCACCAGCGCGGCGACGTTGATCGCGGGCTGCGCGGCATCGACGGCGTCGACGTAGGCCTTGAAGCTGGGGTAGCGGAACGCGTCGGCATGGCCGAGCAGGTTCATCGGGTCGGGCGGCTCGCCGGAGAGCGTCACCGGCGCGGCGCTGATGCCGCAGTTGCCGACGATCACGGTGGTCACGCCCTGCGACAGCTTGGGCGTCATCTCGGGCTGGCGCACCACGTTGGTATCGTCGTGCGTATGCACGTCGATAAAGCCCGGTGCCAGCACCAGGCCGTGGCCTTCGACCACGTGCGCGGCGGCATCGGGATCGATCGCGCCGCCTTCATCGATGCGGGCAATGCGGCCGTCGCGCAGCGCCACGTCGGCCAGGCGCGCGGCGGCGCCGGAGCCGTCGATCAGCGTGACAAGGCGGATCAGGGTATCGAACAGGTGTGGCATGGTCAGTCTCCCAGCGGCTGGCGGCTGTCCGGGCCCAGGGTGGGGCCGCTCTCACCGCGGTGGCTGTCCAGCACGTACTTGAGCCGGCGCAGGCGCTCCTTGCTCTGGTCCTGCTGCAGCAGCGCACACTGGGTGGCCAGCACGTCCAGCACCATCAGCATCGCGTAGCGGGACGCCGACGGCTTGAAAATGAAATCCGTCTCCAGCGTGCGCACCGGCAGCAGCACGTCGGCGCGTGCGGCCAGCGGCGAGCCCAGCGCGGTCACCGCGACCAGCTTTGCGCCGTATTCGCGCGCGATCTCGCAGCTGGCCAGCATTTCCGGCACGCGCCCGCTGGCCGAGAACGCCAGCACCACGTCGTCGCGGCTCAGCGTGGCCGCCACCATCTTCTGCAGCAGGCCGTCCTGGTAGCTGGCCACCGGCTGGCCCAGCCGCGCCAGGCGGTGGCGTGCCTCGTCGGCCAGGAACGACGAGCCGCCACCCATGCCAAAAGCGTAGACCATGCGTGCGCCCAGCAACAGGCGCGCGGCGTCTTCGATGCGCTGCGCGTCCAGCAGGCCGCGGTTGACTTCGAGCGCGGTCAGGATGTCGGCATGGATGCTGTCGGCCAGCGTTGCCGGGGCTTCGGCAGCTGCATCGGCGCCGCCGGGTTGCAGGAAACGCGCACCCACCGCGGTGGCCTGTGCCAGCCGCAGCTTCAGGTCGCGCACGTCGCGGCAGCCGATGGCCTTGGCGAAGCGGGTCACGCTGGCCTCGCTGACGCCGGCCTTGCGCGCCAGCTCGTTGATGCTCGCGGCGGCGGCGCCGGCCAGGTCTTCCAGCACCACCTGCGCGACCTTCTGCTCGGCCAGGCGCAGCGCGGGGCCGCGCTCGGCGATGCGGGTCAGGATGTCGAAGGGCGCGGTCATGGTTGGGTGGCTGGGGGCAGGGCCGTGAGGCAAAGTGACGCAGGCGGCGGACGCTGTCCGCAAGGGCTATAACAGTGACGGGCGCGAGCTTGGGCGTTGTCTCTGCGGTTCCCTGTGTGCTGTCAGCGTGTTACTTTATAACAAGGATGAAATATCTTATTTTCAGGGCTATCATTACGTCAATCAGATTTTTTCAGGGTGATGACAAGCATGCGTGAAATAAAGTATCAGGCCGGCGTGATCGATCCGCTCAACAAGGCGCTGGGGCGGCTGGAGGCCCCGCTGGCCCCGGACGCCGCCCACACCGGCTGGAGCCTGCTGCAGGAAGAACTGAGCCTGCCGGCCGCGGTGCTTTACGAAGACCGGCTTGCGCACAACCTGGAATGGATGCGCCGCTTCATGGGCGAGTACGGCGTGCAGCTTGCGCCGCACGGCAAAACCACCATGGCACCCAAGCTGTTCGCGCGCCAGCTTGGCGCCGGCGCGTGGGGCATCACGCTGGCAACCGCGCACCAGACCGCCGCGGCGCATGCGCACGGCGTCAAGCGGGTGCTGATGGCCAACCAGCTGGTGGGCCGCCGCAACATGGAAATCATTGCGGACCTCCTGCGCGACGATCCGGGCTTCGAGTTCTTCGCGCTGGTGGACTCCGCCGCGCTGGTCGACCAGCTCGGCAAGTTCTTCAAGGAGCGCGGCCAGACGCTGCAGGTGCTGCTGGAGCTGGGCGTGGCGGGCGGGCGCACCGGCGTGCGCGACGACGCGCAGCAACAGGCCGTGCTCGACGCGCTGGCGCGCTGGCCGCAGGCGCTGTCGCTGGCGGGTGTCGAGATCTATGAAGGCGTGCTGAAGGAAGAGGCCGATATCCGCGCCTTCCTGCAGCGCACCGTGGCGGTGACGCGGCAGCTGGCGCAGCAGGGCCGCTTCGGCCGCAGCCCGGTGGTGATGTCGGGCGCGGGCTCGGCCTGGTATGACGTGGTTGCCGAGGAATTCGCGCGCACCGACATCGGCACGCCGATCGACATCGTGCTGCGTCCCGGCTGCTACCTGACCCATGACGTGGGCATCTATCGCGCCGCGCAGCAGCGCATCCTGGCCAGCAACCCGGTCGCGCAGACGATGCGCGAGGGCCTGCTGCCGGCGCTGCAGCTATGGGCCTACGTGCAGTCGATCCCCGAGCCGGACCGCGTCATCATCGGCATGGGCAAGCGCGATGCTGCCTTCGATGCCGGCATGCCGACTCCCGCGCAGCTGTACCGCCCGGGCAGCGAGGCGCCGGTCGACGTGCCCGCGCACTGGGAAGTGACCGGCATGATGGACCAGCACGCCTACCTGCAAATCAAGCCGGGCGACGACATCCAGGTCGGCGACATGGTCGCCTTCGATATCTCGCACCCTTGCCTGACCTTCGACAAGTGGCGCCATATCCCGGTGCTGGATCATGACCTGCGCGTGATCGACATTGTGCAAACCTTCTTCTGAGGCGGGCCACCCCATGAGCATCGATATCCTGGCCTACGGCGAGCCGCTGGTGGAGTTCAACCAGCAGCCCGACGATCCCGACCGCTACCTGCAGGGCTTTGGTGGCGATACCTCCAACTTCTGCATCGCCGCGGCGCGGCAGGGCGCCAGCACCGGCTATATCAGCGCGGTGGGCGCCGATACCTTCGGCGAGCGCCTGCGCGCGCTGTGGACGCAGGAGCGGGTCGATACGCGCTACGTCCACGTGGACCCGTCCGCGCCGACCGGCGTCTACTTTGTCTCGCACGACAACCACGGCCACCGCTTCGACTACCTGCGCGAAGGTTCCGCCGCTAGCCGCTACCAGCATGAGCAACTGCCGCTGGGCGCGATCGCCGCGGCGCGCTATCTGCACCTGTCGGGCATCAGCCTGGCCATCAGCACCAGCGCCTGCGATGCGGGCCTGGCGGCGATGGAGCATGCGCGCAAGGCCGGCACCAAAGTCACGCTCGACACCAACCTGCGCCTGCGGCTGTGGTCGCTGGCGCGCGCGCGCGGCATCATGCGCGAAGCGTTCGCGCTGACCGACGTGTGCCTGCCCAGCTGGGACGACATCACCGTGCTGACGGGGCTGGACGACCGCGATGCCGTCGTCGATTACCTGCTCGGCTGCGGCATCGGCCTGGTGGCGCTCAAGCTGGGCGAGGAGGGCGCTTACGTGGCCACGCCCGAGTCGCGCACGCTGGTGGCGCCGTATCCGGTCAAGCCGGTCGATGCCACCGGTGCCGGCGATTGCTTTGGCGGCAGCTTCGTCGCGCGCCTGGCGGCGGGCGCCGACCCGTTCGAGGCCGCGCGCTACGCCAACGTGGCCGCGGCGCTGTCCACCACCGGCTATGGCGCGGTGGCGCCGATCCCCGATGCGCAGACCGTGATGGCCCGGCTGGCCGAATCGGTTTCGGTGATTGGCGGCTGAGCGGCGGCTAAGCCGGCTGCATTCCCTGACTTTGCTTTCCTGAACCCTTTATCCCGAGACCGACATGCAAAACCAGACTTCCCCGCTGCTCCCCCTGCTGGCCGATGTGCCGGTGATCCCCGTGCTGGAATTCCATTCGGTGGATGAGGCCCTGCACGTCAGCGAGGCGCTGGTCACCGGCGGCCTGCCGCTGCTTGAGATCACGCTGCGCACGCCGGTCGCGCTGGAAGCCATCAAGGCCGTGGCCGTCGCGCTGCCGCAGGCGTACGTGGGCGCCGGCACGGTCCTGACGGTCGAGCAGCTGCATGCCGTGCGCGATGCCGGCGCCAAATTTGCCGTGTCGCCCGGCCTGACCCCGTCGCTGGCGCAGGGCGCGCAGGGCGCGGGGATCTCGCTGTTGCCGGGCGTGGCCACGGCCAGCGAGGCCATGCTGGCGCTGGAGGCCGGCTTCACCTTCCTGAAGTTCTTCCCGGCGCAGGCGGCCGGCGGGGTGCCGATGCTCAAGTCGCTGGGCGGACCGCTGCCGCAGTTGCGCTTCTGCCCGACCGGCGGCATCGATGCCGCGCTGGCGCCGACCTACCTGGCCTTGCCCAACGTGGTGTGCGTGGGCGGGTCGTGGGTGGTGCCCAAGGACGCGGTTGCCGGCAAGGACTGGGGCCGTATCCGTTCGCTGGCCGAGCAGGCACGCGCGCTGCGCAGCAAGGGCTGAGCGCAATGCAAAAACGGCACGCCGCGGGGCGTGCCGTTTTTGCTGCAGACGCGGCCAGGCCGCGTCATTGCGCGGTTGTGGCGGTCCGGCTTACTTGTGCCGGTCCGCCGAGCTTTCCAGCTTCTGGCCGCCGCGCTGAATGTCTTGTCCGAGTCCTGCCATCGTGTTGCAGCCAGCCAACAGGGTGGCAAACAGAACGCACCAGATCCAACCTTTCTTCACGCCGGGCTCCTTTCCATTAGGTTGAGGGTTTGAGGCAGATTTTACCGCCGCTGTCAGCGCGGTTGATATCTGGTATGTGCCAATTTGTAAATCGTGCAATCGGTACAACAGCTGGTACAACAGCTGGCGCCGCTGGCGCCGCCCGGCTTGGCCGCTTCAGCCTGCCGGCGACAGCAGCTCGCGGGCGCGCCGCCGGATAGCGGCGTGCGTCTGCACCAGCCAGGCCGCCGGGAAAGGTTGCGCCAGCAGGTAGCCGGCGCAAGTCTGCAAAGCAATCGAGGATACCGGCGACCGGGGGCACCGCGCTGGCGGGCAGCTCGATGCACAGGCGCTCCGCGGCAATGCCGCCGGTGTCGATGGCCCGTGCCAGGGCACCGACCATTTGCGGGCGGTGCAGCTGCGCGCTTGAGGCCAGCAGCGTAAATTGCAGCGGCGCAAACGCTTCGGAGCTGCGCACCAGCGGCAGCACGCTGTCGAGCAGCCAGCCGCCGAAGCGTTCAACCAGCCCGAGCGTTTCCAGCGCCGGCAGGAAGTCCTGCGGCGCCACGCGCCCCAGCACGGGGCTGCGCCAGCGCAGCAGTCCGGCCGGCCGCGCCGGGGCGTCCGCATCGGATGGCGCTTGTGGGCTTCCCGATGCGCCCAATGGCGTCCCGCCGGGATCGTCGGCATCTGGATACATGAATCGTGCTGCGGGCGGAGGCCGTGCTGGCGGCGCTGTCCCGCGTCTCCCCGTTGTCAGTGGTCCACGTCTGGCAGGACCGCTGGCGCGGGCCGGCTGCTCTCGTCAGGCGTGACTGCGCGCGCCTGCTGCAGCGCAACGGGCTGCAAGGCCAGATCTTAAGCCAAGCCGGGGGCAAGACCTTGCAATTTGCGACAAGTTGCGGACTACGCACCTATCGTTTGACGGGGGGGCAATGTGGTGCTGGCGCTTCACTCGAAGAGGTTGCCTGAACACCGCGCGGCATCAGCCGGTCGTTTCTTCTTCCGGGCCGTCTTCAGGTGGCAGGCGCGAAGCCAGCACCTTGTCGATGCGCTTGCCATCCATGTCGACAATCTCGAAGCGCCAGTCGCCCCACTCGACGCGGTCGGCGATCTGTGGCAGCCGTCCGAGCAGCAGCAGCAGCATGCCCGACAGCGTGTGGTAGCGCTCCTTTTCTTCCTCAGGCACCTGGCGCAGCCCGATGCGGTCCTTCAGTTCGGGGATGGGGATCAGGCCGTCGAGGAGCCACGAGCCATCGTCGCGCTGCACCGCCCATTCCTCGCCGGCGGCCTCGGCCTTGAACTCGCCGGTGATGGCTTCGATCAGGTCCTGCAGCGTCACCAGCCCCAGCACCTCGCCGTATTCGTCGATGACAAAGGCCACCTGGCCGCCCGAGGCGCGGAAGTTTTCCAGCAGCTCCATCCCGGTGACGCTTTCGGGCACGAACACCGCCGGCTGCATCACTGCCATCAGGTCGGCCTCTTCGCCGCGCAGTCGGCGCGCCAGCAGCTGGCGCGCGCTGACCACGCCGACGATGTCGTGCATGCCGCCGCGCACCGCAGGGAAGCGGGAGTGGTCGGATTCCTCGATACGGCGCAGGTTTTCTTCCAGCGGTGCGTCCACGTCCAGGTAGATGACGTCGCCGCGCGGCACCATCAGCGAAGCCAGCTGGCGGTCGTCGAGGCGGAACACGTTGCGCACCATGGTGTGCTCGTGCTGCTCGATCACGCCGGCCTCGGAGCCTTCGACCAGCAGGGCGTGGATTTCTTCCTCGGTCACGCCCGGGCCGCTGTCGGTCTTGGTGCCGAGCAGGCGCAGCACCAGCCGGGTGGAGCTCGACAGCAGCTTGACGAAGGGGGTGGACGCCACCGCGAGCCAGGAGATCGGGCGCGCCACCAGGCGCGCAATCGCTTCGGGGGCCATCTGGCCCAGGCGCTTGGGCACCAGCTCGCCCAGCACGATGGAAAAATAGGTCAGGCCCGCCACCACGATCGCGGTGGCGACGTAGCCGGCGGTGGACTCTGACATGCCAACACTGCTGTGCAGCCAGTCGCCGAAGGGCTGCGCCAGTGTCGATTCGCCGACCACGCCGTTGAGCACGCCGATCGACGTGATGCCGATCTGCACCGTCGAAAGGAAGCGCGTGGGATCCTCGCCCAGCTTGACGGCTTCGATCGCGCCCCGGTCGCCGTTCTCGATCTGCCGCTGCAGGCGCGCCTTGCGCGCGGTGACCAGCGCGATCTCGGACATCGCGAATACGCCGTTCAGCAAGATCAGCGCCAGTAATATGGCAATTTCCATCAAAGTGCGCGCCCTTTGCGCGCCGGGAGTTCAAAGAGGGCAAGCATACCATTCGGACTATTACAGGAAGTCGTCGCTGTGACGCCTGCGTCGCAGCGGCGGCAAGGCAATCACTGACAGGGAATTGCTGCTATTACCTGGCAGGTAGTCGCTCCCAGCACCAGGCCATGCTCTAATAAGTGCATGGAAACGCTGACCCCCGCCTCCGAAACCACTCTCGACTTCCCCGGCCTGCTGCGCTACTGGCGCAGCAAGCGCGGCTACAGCCAGCTGGCGCTGTCGCTGGCCGCCGGGGTGTCGCAGCGCCACATCTCCTTCCTGGAATCCGGCCGCGCCCGCCCCAGCCGCGAAATGGTGCTGGCGCTGGCCGAGCGACTCGGCGTGCCGCTGCGCCAGCGCAACCGCATGCTGCTGGCGGGCGGCTTCGCCCCGGCCTACAGCGAGCATGCGCTGGCCTCGCCGCCGTTGCAGATGGTGCAGCAGGCGATCGCGTTGATCCTGTCCAAGCAGGAGCCGTACCCGGCCGTGGTGCTGGACCGGTTCTGGAACCTGGTCGACGCCAACCAGGCTTACCGGCGCATGCTCGATACGCTGCTCGACGGACGCGCGCCCGCGTCGCTGGAGGACGAAGGCGGGCGGGGCGGCGGGCATGGCGGCGGTCCGCGCCGGGTCAACCTGATGCTGTCGGTGTTCGATCCACAGGGATTGTGGCCGGTGATCGAGAACGCGCGCCAGGTCGGACGCTACCTGCTGCGGCGCGTCTGGCAGGAGTTGCAGAGCCAGGCCCACGACCAGACCGCGCGCGAGATCTTCCGGCGCATCGCCGCGTGGCATCCCGACATGGTCGGCCCCGGCGGCGCACTGCTCCCCGATGACGACGGCGCCGAAGGACCGCCGCCGCCGGTGCTGCCGGTCGTGCTGCATGCGGGCGCGTTCCGTGCGTCGCTGTTCTCGACGCTGACCACGCTTGGCATTCCGCAGGACATCACGCTGCAGGAGCTGCGCATCGAGTCCTTCTTCCCCGCCGATGAAGCCACGCGCGCCCTGTTTGAAACGCTGGGCGCCGCGCAGCCAGCGGCGCTCAGAAGCGGTAGCGCAGATAGATGACGTGGAAGCTGGTGCCAGGATTGGGCTCCTTGATGCCGGCATTGGACAGGTGCTGGAAGCGGTAGCCCGCGGTAAAGCGCCGGTCCGAGCCGAAGGTTACGCCCAGGCCCGCGTATTCCGAGAACTGGAACGCCGTGGAAATGACATGGTCGTCCGAGGTGCGCGTTCCCGTCAGCAAGCGCGGACCGACCGACAGTTCGAGGAACGGCGCCCACGCGTGCTTCCACCAGCCGATGCGGACCACCGGCGAGGCGCCGAACTCCCACAGGTCATGCGGATTGTTGTCGCTGCTGCTGTTCCAGCGCGCGATATTGACTTCCCATTGGAGGTCGATCAGCCAGCCCTGCGGATTGCCCCACGCAAAGCCTGAATCCCACAGCATGGCCATTTCGACCTTCTGCACGTGATGGGTCTCGTCGAAGCCGTAGCCCAGCTGCACGGCCGGCGCGGCGTGGGCGGTGCCGAGGCAAAGGGGGAGGGCCAGCAGGCTCGCCGCGGCGGTGTGTCGGACGACCAGCGGCATTGAGCGTGCGGCGAAGCGACGCTGCCGGTGCCCCCGACGACCGGTACGCGCTGTGGGCGCGGGAGCGAGATCGCAACAACTTGCATGGCGGTCCTGACAGGCTTCTTGGTCTTGTCGTGGCATGGGAAGCAAGGCTTGGGATGCTGCGTTGCTGTCGGACCTCGCATGGGGCGGCGCCGCAACGGGCGTCGCCACGCATGGCCGGCCTCCATACCCTATTTGTAGTACACGAGTTAGCACATTGCTGGCCCGGAGGGCGGGGCGACGACATTTGCGTGCGTGTGCGCAACCGGTGCATGGCGGCCACATCGTGCCTTTCGTGTGCGACAATGCGGCTCGCTTTTCCCGTCTATACGAGGGCAATTCAATGATGTTCCGTGTTTTTGGGCATGCGGCCGCGCTGGCGGGCTGCATGTTCGGCCTGGCCGTCCCGGCCGCTCATGCCGAAGGCAGCGCCATGCCGGCCCAGCGTCCGGCCGCGGCCGCCGGCCTTTACGAGTGCCAGGCGCCGGACGCCGGCACCGTGTTCCGCTCCACGCCCAGGGAAGGCTGCCGTCTGGTGGCAGCGCCCGACCCTGGTGCACCCGACCCGCAGCGCTGGTTGCCGCTGATGGGGGCCAACGGCGTGGTCTCGTACTTCGACCAGTCGGCGACCCGGCGCCAGGGCACGCAGGTCGGTGTCGTGCTGATGCGCAATTCACCGTCGGGGGTGATCCGCACCGCCAACGGCGAACCGATCCGCTCGTCGCTCAAGCGCATGGTGCTCGACTGTGCCACGTCGATGTTCGCGGTGGTCGAGCAGACGCTGTACAGCAAGCGCTACGCGCGCGGCAATTCGCTCTATACGATCCGCGCGCCGCGGTACGGCACCTTCCAGCCTGCCGGCCCCGGCACGATCGCGGGTGAACTGCTGCGCAGGCTGTGCCGCTGAGTTGAGGCGCTGAGTTGAGCCGGACCCCGCCGGCGGCGCCGATGCTCCTGTCAGGGTTTGTCCCGGTCAACCGCGTGCAAACCGTCCTCGTTGATGCAAATGACCCGGCGCGAATCGCGTGCCGGTCATTGCAGGCATTCCTACACGCAGGGCTCACGAGGAGACCGAAATGAAGAAGTGGATCGTCATGCTGTCGCTGGCAATGTTCGGTGCGGGCGCGATGGCGCAGGCAACGCCGGCCACTCCGGCAACCCCCGCCACGCCGGCGGCACCGGCTGCCGACAAGGCTGCGCCGGCCAAGGCCGACGGCAAGCAGAAGGCCAAGGCCAAGAAGACCAGCGCCAAGAAAAACAAGAGCCACGCTCCCTCTACCAAGGACCCGATGACGAAGAAAGGCGCCTGAGCGCGCTGCCGATGGCGGCGGGCGCCCGGTGCCCGGTTCCCCGGCAAGCGGGGAAGCGGGGAAGCGGCCGGCGTCCGTGCCGCCATGCCGCTGCGCTGCGATGGCGTGGCACGACGGCGGGGCCATGTCCACATGACCCTGCCGCGTGAACAACAGCCCTGTGGCACGCCATGCCGTGCCTTCCGGGGGGAAAGGCAGGGTCGTTGCGGCGGATCGAGACAGGAGGCTACGGCCTCCTTTTTTTCGTTCCTGCGCGACGGCTTTGCGTGCGCAGCTGTGCACGCTATGCTAGCGGGCATCGTGCCGGCCTGGCCTGCAGTGCCGGGCCGGCGCAATGCAACCCTCGGACAGGAGCGTCTATGGCAGCGCTTGCAGCTTGGTGGCGGCGAATCGCAATCCTGTGGACGCTGGCGCTGCTGTGCCTGCCGGCATGGGCGGCCACGCTGGCACCGGCAACGGCACCAGTCCCGATCGCCGTGCCCAGCGGCGAAGTCGCGGAACTGCGGCTGATGGACCGTCCCATCGCCACGCTGCGCGCAGCCATCGGCGGCGCGACGCCGGCCATGCGCGTAGCGCGCGCCCAGCAGTTGTTCGACGGTCTCACCGAAGCCGAACTGGCCCAGCCGCTCGGGCAGCTCAGCGGCACCCTCGGCGACGCGCCGATGATCGCGTTCCGGCTCGGCGACCGGTTGCTGTTCGCCCTGGCCATGCAAGACCTTTCCCCGGAAGACAACCTCACGCTGGAAGCTGCCGGCGCGCAGGCGGCGGCGGCGCTGCGCCAGGCCATTGCCGCGCGGCGTGCGCACCTGCACTGGCCCAACCTGTTCCGCGGCGGGGCGCTGAGCCTGCTCGGCCTGGGCGTGCTGGCCGCGCTGGCCTGGGGCGTCGCGCGCGCCAGCGTGACGCTGCGCGCGCGCCTGCGCTCGGCATTGCAGCGCCACGTGGCGCAGCACCTCGAACGCCGGGCCGGGCAGTTCGACTGGACCGGCACGCTCTACCAGCTGGTTGCGCGCCTGGTGCAGATCGTTGCCGTCGGCGTGGTCCTGGTGCTGGCCTTTGCCTGGCTGGACTTCGCGCTCGAACAGTTTCCGCTGACGCAGCCGATGGGCGACCGCATGGGCGCGTTCATCCTCCACCTGCTGTCAGGCATTGCCGTGTCGATGGTTGGGGCGGTGCCAGGGCTGGTGACGGTAGTGGTGATCCTGCTAATCACGCGCGCGGTGCAGCGGCTGGTATCGAATATCTTCAAGGCGGTGCAGAAGGGCCAGATCTCGGTGCCCGGGCTGCATGCCGAGACCGCCGGCGCCACGCGGCGCCTGGCCGCGGCGTTGATCTGGGCGCTGGGCTTCACCTTCGCCTACCCGTATATCCCGGGCTCGGAAAGCGATGTGTTCAAGGGCCTGTCGGTGCTGCTCGGCTTTATGGTGACGCTGGGCTCGGCCAACGTGGTCAACCAGCTGATGAGCGGCATGGTGGTGGTGTACTCGCGCGCGCTGCGGCGCGGGGACATGGTATGCATCGGCGATACCGTCGGCACGGTGGCCTCGCTCGATGCGCTGTCGGTCAAGGTCATCAACCTGCGCAATGAAGAGGTGACGCTGCCGAATGCGGTGGTGGTCGGCAGCGCGATCCACAACTACACCCGGCACGGCAGCGTGCGCGATACCGGCACGAAAGAGGTCTGGCAGGCCGCGATGATTTCGACCTCGGTCACCATCGGCTACGACACGCCGTGGCGGCAGGTCCATGCCATGCTGCTGGCCGCGGCCGCGCAGGCCGAGCACGTGGCGGCGTCGCCGACGCCGTTCGTGCTGCAGCGTGGCTTGTCGGACTTCTATGTCGAATACGAACTGTTTGCCGCGCTGGATGACCCGCGCAACCGCTTCTATGCGCTATCCGCGCTGCACGCGGCGATCCAGGATCAGTTCAACACGCACGGCGTGCAGATCATGTCGCCGCACTTCATGGCGCAGCCGGAGAAGACTGTCTACGTGCCTGAAGCAAAATGGTTCGAGCGGCCGGGTAGCGCGCAGATCGATCCGGCTGCGCGGCCGCAGCGGGCGCCGTCGCGCGCCGCATGAGCGTGGCCTAAGCACTGCTCGTGCGCGCGCGGGGCGCCTGCTTCAGCCGTCGACGTGGCGGGCCTTCCATTGCCCGCTGGGCTGCTTGCAGAACCAGCCTTTCCAGTGCTCCTGCGAACTGCCGCGCTTGAGTTCCGACTCCAGCCGCCGGCACTGCTGGCCCTTGTCGGTCTTGCTTTCAACAGGGGTGATGGTGCCATCCACCTGCTGGCGCCGGCCGCTGGCCGGATAGGTCCACGTCACCGACTGGCCGTCGGCGGTATCGTTCAGCGCCTTGCGCACCGATTGCGACAGCGAGGCACCTTCCTTCTCGTTGAGCGTGCCGATGATGGAACCGCTCAGGTAGTTGTCGAAGTACGCTTGGGCCGGCGCGGCCACGGCCAGCAGCAGCGTGGAGCCGAGCACGCAGGCGATGGCGGCACGGATGGCGGCGCGGGTGGCCGGGCGGGCAGTGCGGTCTGTTTGCCGAGGCAGCATGACGATTCCTTTGGCTTCATGTTGGCGTGCCGCGAGCCGACGGAAGGCATTGCGCGGGCAAGCCGGATGGGTCGTTTGGGTGGCATTGTAAGCGCAATGCCGGGCTGGCGACGACCACTTTGCCGCATTGCGGCGGGGCCGGTGCGGTTGACACCGGCGTAGCGCTGACCTAGCGTTGATTGCTGCCCCAACGCTTGCCATCCCCTGTTCCGCAGCGGCTGTCAGCGGTGCGCACCGCAAAGGCAAGCGCCTTTCCCCCGAGAGGAGATTCCATGAAGCTGCGCTATCTCATCATTGGCCTGGCCGGTGCCTGTGCCTTCGGCACACTGCACGCCCAGACCGGCAAGGCCGACAAGTTCAATCCCTACACCGACGGCGCCAAGCAGGACAAATTCAGCACGTACACCGATGGGGCCAAGCAGGACAAGTTCAGCACGTACACCGATGGCGCAAAAAGCGACAACGTGACTTCGCTCAACCCCGGGGCGCGGCCTGACCAGATGGAGCCGATCGAGGGCGGGGCGCAGAAGTTCGATTCATACAGCCAGGGCGGGATGAAGAGCGGCAAGTTCGATACCTATTCCGAAGGCGCAAAGAGCGGCAAGTTCGATCCCTACAGCGAAGGCGCTAAAAAGTAACACCGTATTAAAAGTGTCGAGCGCGGGGTGACGGCCGGCACCGCGGCCGATCACGCTGGTCCGGAGGTCCGGCGAGCTTTGCGCTCGCCGGCGCTTGAGCCGGTGTGACCTGAACGCCCGCAAAGCCTTGCCCGGAGCGGCTTTCGGGCAACCCCACCAACATTTTGTTTCAAACCTTGCGTGGTCGAAACGTGACTTTGGCGTCTCGAATTGTTATGGTTTATTGCGCATCGCAACAAACCGGACACAGTGCCTCGCGGGCGCCGAGACCCGTGTTCGGGCCACGCCATATTGGACCCGGCCCGCCTCTTGCTGTGTCGTGCCTTGCGGCGCCGCCTGCAAGGCTCTTCGCCCCGACCGCCGATGCCGGTCATTCCGTTTTAACTGTTCCCCTGGCATACATGTCACAGATCGCCACGCCACGCTTGTCCGCAATATTTTCCGCGCCCGCCCCCGGGCCGGCCCGTCGCCGCAGCGCGCGCGCCGGGGTACGGATCGCGGCATGGCTGGGCGGCAGCATCCTGGCACTGTGCGCCATGACGGCGCAGGCGTTCGATTTCGATACCGTCGCCGCGCGCGCCAAGCAACTGGCAGCATCGCCATACAAGGCCCCGCTGCAGAACCTGCCGCGCGAACTGCGCGAACTGTCCTACGAGCGCTACCGCGAGATCGAGTACAAGCCCGAGCGTTTCGCCTGGCGCGGCACGCGCTCGCCGTTCGAGCTGTCGTTCTTCCATGAGGGCATGGTGTTCGACCAGCCGGTGCGCATCCATGAAGTGGTGGGCAACAGCGTGCGTGAATTCCGCTTCGATCCCGCCGCGTTCAACTACGGACCGCACAAGGTCGACGCCGCCAAGCTCAAGGGGCTTGGCTTTGCCGGCTTCCGCATCCTGTATCCGCTGAACCAGGGCAAGCGCAAGGACGAACTGGCGTCGTTCCTTGGTGCCAGCTATTTCCGTGCGCTCGGCAAGGACCAGTGGTATGGCCTCTCGGCGCGTGGCCTGGCGGTGGACACCGCGCTCAATTCCGGCGAGGAATTCCCGCGCTTCGTCGAATACTGGATCGAGCGGCCTGGCCCCAATGCCAAGGAGCTCATCGTCTATGCACTGATGGATTCGCGCCGCATGAGCGGCGCCTACCGCTTCACCATCAAGCCGGGCGCCGAGACCGCGATGGAGGTCAAGTCGCGGCTGTTCCTGCGCGAGAACGTGACCAAGCTGGGCCTGGCGCCGCTGACCAGCATGTATCTGTTCGGCGAGAACCAGCCGTCGCCGGTGCAGGATTTCCGCCCCGAGGTGCATGACTCGGACGGCCTGTCGATCCACCTGGGTACCGGCGAATGGGTCTGGCGCCCGCTGGTCAATCCCAAGCGCCTGCTGGTGACGTCTTTCGCGGCGACCAACCCGCAGGGCTTCGGGCTGATGCAGCGCGACCGCAGCTTCAACAGCTACCAGGAACTGGGCGCATGGTATGAACGCCGCCCGAGCGGCTGGGTGCAGCCGCGCGGCAACTGGGGCTCGGGCCGGGTCGAGCTGGTGCAGATCCCGACGCCGGACGAGACCAACGACAACATCGTCGCGTACTGGGTGCCGGACAACCCGCCCAAGCCGAAGCAGGCCTTCGACTACGAGTACCGGTTGCTGTGGCAGAAGGACGGCGAACAGCTGCCGCCGCTGTCATGGGTGAGCCAGACCCGGCTGGGCCGGGGCCAGTCGGCCAGCAAGGAGGACACGAGCTTTTCGCTGGTGGTGGACTTTGAAGGCCCGGGCTTCCGCAGGCTGCCCGCTGACGTTCGCATCGACCCGGTGGTTTCGGCCGATGCCAACGGTGAACTGCTGAAGACGTCGGTACAGCGCAATGAAGCGACCGGCGGCTGGCGCATGACCATGGTGATGCGCCGCAAGGATGAAACCAAGCCGGTAGAGTTGCGCGGCTATCTTCGCAACGGCAATACAACCCTATCCGAGACGTGGAGCTACATCTTACCCCCAGGCTAAAGCAGCGACCGGCCCAGGCAGCGGCATGCGAGCGCTATGTCGACCGCCTGCCCGTATCGCCTGAAATCCGCAGCGAACTGCTGGCCGACATGCCCGCCGCGGCCGCGGCGCCGGTGGCATCGCTGGCACCGGTCAGCACGGTCATGCCGGTCGGCGGCGATGGCCGCGACGGCCGCGACGCGCAGGAAGCGATCTCGCGCCTGCAGTCGCGCCTTGCCGCCAAGGACGCGCCCGCCGCGCAGGGCGGCAGCGCCTACGCGTCGGTCGGCCGCCGTTTCACCATCGCCTACGGCAACCCTCAGGTTGGCGGCGAGCCGCTGCTGCAGCGCCGCGACGATGGCACCGTCAAGGTCGACACCGGCCCCGAGCCGGAGCGCAGCTCGATGGTGCCGCGCCAGTGGCCGCCGCATATCGTCACCGGCTGGCTGCGCAATGCCTGGCGCCGCATGCTGGGCCGCCCGCCCGTGCCCGAGACCTGGGACACGCTGCACGACGGCCCCGATGCCGAAGGCATGTGGCATCCGGCCGGCTCGCACCGGCGCTGGGTCCTGCTGGGCCTGGTCCTGATCCAGACCGTGCTGGCCACCTACTTCATGACCAGCGTGCTGCCATACCACGGGGCCGATCCGCTCGAGATCGCGATCCTGGGCCTGTTCGCCATCCTGTTCTCCTGGGTGTCGGCGGGCTTCTGGACCGCGATGATGGGCTTCCTGGTGCTGGCCAAGGGCGGCGACCGGCATCTGATTTCGCGCTCCGCCGCACCCGAAGGGCCGCTCGCGCCCGAGGCGCGCACCGCGATCATCATGCCGATCTGCAACGAGGACGTGACGCGGGTGTTCGCGGGCTTGCGCGCGACCTATGAATCGCTGGCACGCACCAGCCACCTGTCCAATTTCGATTTCATCGTGCTGTCCGACAGCGGCAATCCGGACCTGCGCACCGCCGAGCACGACGCGTGGATGGAACTGTGCCGCGCGGTCGGCGGCTTCGGCCGCATCTTCTATCGCTGGCGCCGCCACCGCGTCAAGCGCAAGACCGGCAACGTTGCCGACTTCTGCCGCCGCTGGGGCAGCAAGTACCGCTACATGGTGGTGCTCGATGCCGACAGCGTGATGAGCGGCGAATGCCTGGCCACGCTGGTGCGGCTGATGGAGGCCAACCCCGGTGCCGGTATCATCCAGACCGCGCCGCTGGCCGTGGGCCGCGAGACGCTGTATGCGCGCGTGCAGCAGTTCGCCACGCGCGTGTACGGGCCGCTGTTCACTGCGGGCCTGCATTACTGGCAGCTGGGCGAATCGCACTACTGGGGCCATAACGCCATCATCCGCGTCAAGCCGTTCATCGAGCATTGCGCGCTGGCGCCGCTGCCGGGCCGCGGTCCGCTGTCCGGCGAAATCCTGTCGCACGACTTCGTCGAAGCCGCGCTGATGCGCCGTGCCGGCTGGGGCGTGTGGATCGCGTACGACCTCGAGGGCTCGTACGAAGAACTGCCGCCGAACCTGCTCGACGAAGTCAAGCGCGACCGCCGCTGGTGCCAGGGCAACCTGATGAATTTCCGGCTGTGGCTCAAGCAGGGCTTCCACGTGGTGCACCGCGCGGTGTTCCTGACCGGCATCATGGCCTACCTGTCGGCGCCGCTGTGGCTGTTGTTCCTGCTGCTGTCCACGGCGATGCTGGCCAAGCATGCGCTGGTGCCGCCGGAGTATTTCACGCAGCAGTACCAGCTGTTCCCGACCTGGCCCGAGTGGCACCCGGAGAAGGCGCTGGCGCTGTTCTCGGCGACCGCCACGCTGCTGTTCCTGCCCAAGCTCGCCAGCGTGGTGCTGCTGATGAAGCAGGCGCGGCGCTACGGCGGCGCGGTGCAGCTCTTTGCCAGCATGCTGGTCGAGGTGCTGCTGTCAGCGCTGCTGGCGCCTACGCGGATGCTGTTCCATACCAAGTTTGTGATTGCCGCCTACAGCGGCTGGGGCATCTCGTGGAAATCGCCGCCGCGCGAAGACGCCGAGACCACCTGGGGCGAGGCGTTCCGCCGCCACGGCTGGCACACCGCGCTGGGGTTTGCGTGGGGCGGTCTGGTCTACTGGCTGAACCCGTCGTACGTGCTGTGGCTGCTGCCGATCGTCGGGTCGCTGGCAATGTCGATCCCGTTGTCGGTGATGCTGTCGCGCGTGTCGCTGGGCCGTGCCTCGCGCAATGCGGGCCTGTTCATGATCCCGGAAGAAACGCTGGTGCCGCGCGAGATCGTCGAGACGCAGCAGCATGTCGAGAACGCCGCGGACACGCCTGACTTTGTCGATGCGGTGGTGGACCCGGTCACCAATGCGCTGATGTGCGCGACCGCGACGGCGCGGCCGGTGCAGCCCGAAGCGGCACGCCGGCGCCACGAAACGCTGGTCGAGCATGCGCTGACCCATGGTCCGCGCGCGCTGACACCGGCGCAGAAGCACCTGCTGCTGGGCAACCCGTTCGCGCTGGCCCGGCTGCATGAGCTGGTGTGGGGTTCGCCGCTGGCCGATGCCGGCTGGAAAGATACGCGCATGCTGGTGCGCAGGGCGGCCAACGTGCTGCCATTGCGGCCGCGCGCGGCGTGACGCCGATTGCCTGCTGAACAAGAAATGGCCTGCTGATGCGGGCCATTTTTTTGCTGGCGGCGGTACCGGCACCAACCACCGCCAACCGGCACCCATCGGCATTACCGTGGTGTCATTTGCAATCGATTCTTGTTTCCTGGCGGGTTGCGGCTTCAGCGCAGCGCCGACGTGCAGATCGGCGCATTGATGTAGACATCGCCGATGCGGCGCTCTCCGCGGTCCTTGCGGGTCATGTAGCGGAACATCAGGCTGACGCCGAGCTTGGTCAGGATTTCCACGTCGCGGTTGGCGCAGATATTGCGCTGCAGCGGCGCGGCATAGTTGACCTCGAAGCTGGCGAGATCCAGCATCGGCCCGCGGTAATTGGTCAGTTCCAGCTGGAACAGCACGTGCTTGCCGGGCACCGACTGGCAGCGGCGCAGCCGCGTTTCGCCGTCGATTTCGATCGGCAGGGCATCGTTGAGCTGGCGGCAGGCGCGCGCCAGCACGTTGTCGGGGCGCGTGGTATTGCGCAACAGTTCGGGCACGCCGGCGGCGCCGGTATTCTGGCCCGTGGCCGCCCCCTTGAGCATGCGCGACAGGGGTTCGGCTTCGTCGACCGCGGCAGCCGGCGCCGACGCCGCGGCGGCATTGCGCACCGGCACCGGCACCGGTGCCGCATGCAGCGCCAGCGGCAACAGCAGCGCGGCCACCCATGCAGGGGTGGCCAGGCCAGGCGAAGCGGAAATCGGCGTGTGTCGTGTTCTCATGCAGGCTAACGTTGCCGGGAGCGGTACTGTCGTCCGTCTCTGCGAGGCCGGCCGCGCATGTCACGCGACACTCACGCCGACAGGCTGGCATTGTACCCTTCACCTTGCCAGGCGTGAAAGGCACGCCACGCCTGCCATCATGGCGTCAGTGCACGCATGGCATGCATTCCGGTCAGATGCTCGCTTGATTCCAGCATCTGGCAAGTTTGCCAATCCTGCCAACTTCATCGAACCCGACCTTGGCAGGGCAATATTCCGGAACGAGTGCTTCAAACCTGTGCAACCCGCTGCGGCATCGCTTTCGTTATGTTGTGCAACAATTGCCCCTTTCCAACGGCTTGCAGCCGCGCCCCGGCATCGCCCGCGGCGGTGATCGCCACGCAACCGCATGCACCGGATTTCTTCCATGTCCCGTTCCCCGAGCGCTGCCTCGACCGCGCGCTTTCCCGCCTGGCTTTTGATATGCGGCTCGCTGATGGCGATCGCGCCGCTGTCGATCGACATGTACCTGCCGAGCTTTCCCGCGCTGGCGGGCGACCTTGGCGTCGATATCGGCCAGGTACAGCTGACCCTCGGCACGTTCCTGGTCGGCCTTGCCGTGGGGCAGGCGTTCTACGGGCCGTTCAGCGACCGCTTTGGCCGCAAGCCGCCGCTGTATCTGGGACTGGGACTCTATGTGGTTGCGGCGATCGGATGCGCACTGGCGCGCAATGCCGAGACGCTGATGCTGTGGCGCTTCCTGCAGGCGCTGGGCGGCTGCGCCGGCATGGTGATGGCGCGCGCCGTGATCCGCGACCGGCTCGAGGCCCATGAATCGGCGCGCGCGTTTTCGTCGCTGATGCTGGTGATGGGGCTGGCGCCGATCCTCGCGCCGGTCATCGGCGGCGCGATCCTTACGGCGGCCGGCTGGCGCACGATCTTCTGGGTGCTGGCGGCGGCCGGCCTGGCCATCCTGTTGCTGGTGCACTGGCGCATGGAGGAGTCGCTGGACCGGCGCCAGGCGGCGCCGCTGCGGCTTGGCACCGTAGCCAGGAGCTACGGCGAGCTGCTGCGCGACCGTGAATTCGTCGGCTACTCGATGTCGGCCGGTTTCGGGTCGGCGGGGATGTTCGCGTATATCTCCGGTTCGCCGTTCGTGCTGATCGAGCTGCACGGCATTGCGCCGTCGCACTATGGTTTCGTGTTCGGCGCCAATGCGCTGGGCCTGATCGTCATGTCGCAGCTCAACAGCCGGCTGGTGCACGGTCGCACGCTCGACCAGGTCCTGGGACGGGCGCTGCTGGCGCCTTGCGCCGCGGGCGCGGTGCTGGCCGTGGCGGCGCTGGCCGGGCTGGCGACGCTGCCGGTGCTGCTGGCGGCATTCTTCGTCTTTATCGGTGCGCTGGGCTGCGTCACGCCCAATGCTTCGGCGCTGGCGCTGGCGCACCAGGGGCATCGCGCCGGCACGGCTTCGGCACTGATGGGTACGCTGCAGTTTTCGCTGGGCACGCTCGGCGGCGCGGCCGTGAGCGTGTGGCGCGACGGCACCGCGCTGCCGCTGGCCGTGGTGATGGCGCTATGCGGCGCTGGCGCGGTGCTGATGCGTTACTACGGCAGCTCCGGCGCTGGCCGGGCGGCTGCCTGACGAATCAGGCGGCCTGCTGCAAGGCGGCGGCCTGCTGTACGACCACCATGTGTGCCGGCATGGGCGCGGCATAGCCGGCCTGGCCGAAGCACTCGCGGATGATGCGGTTTGTGTCGAAGTACACCTGCCAGTAATGGTCGTTGTGGCAATGCGGGCGTACCGCCAGCACCGGCCCGACCAGCGTGAATTCCAGGATCTCCACGTCGACCGCGGGTTCCGGCAGCACGTTCGGGATCTGCGCGATGCGCGACTTGAGCAGCGCCGCCGCATCGGCCACGTCGGTGCTGCCCGCGAGCTGGGCCTTCAGTTCCACGCGCCGGTACGGATTGGCGGTGAAGTTCTGGATCGTATCGCTGAAGATCTTGTTATTGCCGATCACGGTCTGCACGTTGTCCGGCGTATCGAGCGACGTGGCGAACAGCCCGATCTCGCGCACCGTGCCGGTGACGCCGCCAATGGTAACGAAGTCACCCACCTTGAACGGCCGCAGCACCACCAGGAACGCGCCGGCCGCGAAATTCGACATCAGTCCCGACCATGCCATGCCAATGGCCACGCCGGCGGCGGCAATCAGCGCGGCGAAGGTGGTGGTCTGGATGCCGAAGTAGCCGAGGATGCCGATCACCAGCACCACATTCAGCGTGACCGTGACGATCGAACCCACATAGCGCAGCAGCGTCGGGTCGACCTTCTGCTTGCCGAGCGCGTTCTGCACCATCCGTACCACAAAATGGATCAGCCATCGGCCGATGACCCAGAACGCTAGCGCTGCCAGGATCTTGACCCCGAACTGCGTGGCATAGGCGACCACCAGGGTCTTGAGGTTGTCGAAAGTCGTGGCATCCATTGGCGTGTCCTCTCGGTTTGGGTGAGTGGTGCAGCCCTGCGCGCTGACGCGGCGCAATACGTGGGCACGGCAATTATTGGAATGCCGTGCCTCGAAGTGCAAGCAAATAATTGTCAAGACAAGCTGGCCGGCAGGCCAGCTTGCCCAGGCGCCGCCGGGCGGCGCAACCGCCTTACCAGTTGGTTTCGCGCTCCGGCGTGGCGGAGATGCGGTGCAGCGTCAGGTCCGCGCCGTTGAACTCGCCTTCGGCATCGAGCCGGATGCCGACCAGCTTCTTGAGCGCGCCGTATACCAGCGTGCCACCCGCCAGCGCCACCACGATCCCCAGCACCGTGCCGATCAGCTGCGCGCCGAGCGACACGCCGCCCAGCCCGCCCAGTGCCCTGGCCCCGAAAATGCCCGCGGCGATGCCGCCCCAGGCGCCGCACAGCCCGTGCAGCGGCCAGACGCCCAGCACATCGTCGATATGCCACCTGTTCTGCGCCAGCGTAAACATATAGACGAAGAGGGCGCCCGCAACTCCGCCCGTGATCAGTGCGCCCAGCGGGTGCATCAGGTCCGAACCGGCGCATACCGCCACCAGCCCGGCCAGCGGGCCGTTGTAGGCAAAGCCGGGATCATTGCGCCCGGCGGCCCACGCCGCCAGCGTGCCACCGGCCATCGCCATCAGCGAATTGATCGCAACCAGGCCGCTGATCTTGTCGACGGTCTGCGCGCTCATCACGTTGAAGCCGAACCAGCCCACTGCCAGGATCCACGCACCCAGCGCCAGGAACGGGATATTGGAAGGCGGATGGGCGCTGATGCGCCCGTCCTTCTGGTAGCGCCCGCGCCGCGCGCCGAGCAGCAGCACCGCCGGCAGCGCGATCCAGCCGCCCAGCGCATGCACGACCACCGAGCCGGCAAAGTCATGGAACGGCGCGCCGGCAACCTGTGTGATCCAGTCCTGCACCCCGTAGCGCTGGTTCCACGCAATGCCTTCGAAGAAGGGATAGACAAAACCGACCAGAACGAAGGTCGCGACCAGTTGCGGATTGAAGCGCGAACGTTCGGCAATACCGCCCGAGATAATCGCCGGAATGGCGGCGGCAAAAGTCGCCAGGAAAAAGAACTTGACCAGGTCGTAACCGCTTTTCTGGGCCAGCGTTTCTGCCCCGGACATGAATTGCACGCCGTAGGCAATGGTGTAACCGATAAAGAAATAGGCAATCGTGGAAACTGCGAAATCCACCAGAATCTTTACCAGTGCATTGACCTGGTTTTTCTTGCGCACCGTGCCTAGCTCGAGGAAAGCAAAGCCGGCGTGCATGGCCAGCACCATGATGGCGCCAAGCAGGATAAACATGGCGTCGGTGCCGGTCTTCCAGTTGTCCATAGTGACCTCATGCTCAAAATGGGCGCATGGGTATGCAAAAAGCATTCCAGTTGCGGCTGCATCCTGGTGCCGGCTGCACCGGAGTGGGCGGAATCCGCACCGGAATGCCGCGCGCAGGGAACCGGGCCCGCAGGACGTCGGAGCCGGGCGCCGGCGGCCGTGCCTGATATGCGCCAGAATGGCGCTTCGCCGGCATGTTCGGCTGACCCGTTTTGGTGCGACGCCCCAATTCCGGGCGTTTGCCGGGTCCGGGCCCGTGACAGCGTTGCCTTGCGGCGCAACGCCGCAGCCAGCCGAAGCGGGCCCGTGACAAGCGCGAAAAGAGCGGGAAATTGCCCGCTAACCGGCCTCAAGCAAGGATTTGCGGGTTTTTTCGTTGCATTGGTGCCACTGGGGATTGCTCAACGCACAAGGGGCAGATTAGACTGCGCCGATCGATGTTTTGCCGCCAGGCAAGCACATCGGTGACGACGACCAACAAGGGAAATCAGCCATGAATAAAGGTGAACTGGTATCGGCCATCGCCACGGAAGCAGAACTGAGCAACGCCGCCGCTGAGCGCGCGCTCAACGCAGCGCTGGACAGCATCAAGAAGGCAGTGGCAAAGGGTGATTCGGTCACGCTCGTAGGTTTTGGCAGCTTCAGCGCCGGCAAGCGCGCCGCGCGCACCGGACGCAATCCGCGCACCGGCGAAACCATCAAGATCCCGGCCGCCAAGACGGTCAAGTTTTCCGCCGGACAGGGTTTCAAGGACGCGGTGAACAAGAAGAAGTAAGCAGTTTGCGTCCACAGCGTGAAAGAGCGGCCAGGCAGGCCGCTTTTTTGTTTTGCGCGCCGTGCGCGATGACCGGCAACGGCGGGGCCGATCCGGGTTAAACTGCCGGCGCCTGGATGCCGCCAGCCGGCCCGGGCGACCGCCCCCGCAATCCGCACCCCCGATCCGAACTCCCCGCATCATGAACGACCTGTCCCACCAGCTTTCCATGACCGTGCTGATGACGCCGGACATGGCCAATTTCTCCGGCAACGTCCACGGCGGTACCATCCTGAAGTACCTGGACATGGTCGCGTATGCCTGCGCCAGCCGCTATGCGGGCCGCTACGTGGTGACGCTGTCGGTTGACCAGGTGGTGTTCCGCCAGCCCATCCACGTGGGCGAGCTGGTGACCTTCCTGGCCTCGGTCAACTTTACCGGCCGCAGCTCGATGGAGATCGGCATCAAGGTCGTGACCGAGAATATCCGCAGCAAGCTGGTGCGCCACACCAACAGCTGCTACTTCACCATGGTGGCGGTCGACGACAACGGCGCCCCGGCGGAAGTGCCGCCGCTTGAGCCGCGCGATGAAGTCGAGCGCCAGCGCTTTGCCGCCGCCCAGCAGCGCCGTGCACTGCGCCAGGAAATGGAAAAGCGCCACGGCGACATCAAGTCGTCGGTGACCTGACACGTTGCCATCCACCATGATGAAGCGATCCTGCACGATCCTGGCCCTGGCCGCCTGCGCGGCGGCCACGGGCGGCGCGCATGCCGAGGAGATCGGCAGCGTCAGCACCAATTTCCGCGTGACCGGCTCCGACAAGGTCGTCATCGAAGCCTATGACGACCCACAGGTCGAGGGCATCACCTGCTACGTGTCGCGGGCCCGCACCGGCGGCATCAAGGGCCAGCTGGGCATGGCAGAAGACCCGCCGGAAGCCTCGATCGCGTGCCGGCAGGTGGGGACCATCGCCTTCAAGGGGCCGCTGAAGCAGCAGGACAACGTCTTTTCCGAGCGCATGTCGGTGCTGTTCAAGACCCTGCATGTGGTGCGCGCGGTCGATCGCAAGCGCAATACGCTGGTCTACCTGACCTATTCGGACCGCATCGTCAGCGGCAGCCCGCAGAACAGCGTGACCGCCGTGCCGGTTCCGGCCGGCACGACGATTCCCGTCAAGTAGAGCGCCGCCGGCTGGTGGTTTGCCGCCGGCTGGTCAGGCTGCCTGGTCGAACAGCTTGCGCAGGTTCGACTTGAGGATCTTGCCATTGGCATTGCGCGGCAGCATCTCCCGGTAGAGCAGGATGCGCACCGGCACCTTGAACGCCGCCAGCCGCTCGCGCACGAACTCCTGCAATTCGGCTTCGGTTGCGTGCATGCCTGGCTTGAGGCTGACCACGGCCGCCGGTTCCTCGCCCAGCGTCTTGTGCGCGATGCCGACCACCGCTGCGTCCATCACCGCGGGATGTTCGTACAGCGTGCTTTCCACCTCGATGCAGTAGATGTTCTCGCCGCCGCGGATCAGCATGTCTTTCATGCGGTCGACGATATAGACATAGCCTTCCTCGTCCAGCCGCGCGATGTCGCCGGTGCGCAGCCAGCCGTCGACAAAGGTCTGCGCCGTGGCTTCGGGCTTGTTCCAGTAGCCGCGCACGACGTTGGCGCCGCGTACCAGCAGTTCGCCGGTCTCGCCCGGCGGCAGCGCCTGGCCGCGTCCGTCGACCACCTTCATTTCGCCGATCGGCAGCGCCGGACCGCTGCTGTCGGGCCGCAGCACGTATTCCTCGGCGCTGTGGCTGGTGAAGGTCGAAGAGGTTTCGGTCATGCCCCAGCCGATGCCGGGCGCGGCCGTCGGGAACACGTCGCCGATGCGCCGCACCAGTTCCGGCGACGCCGGCGCGCCGCCGTAGTTGACGTTCTCCAGCGAAGACAGGTCGAAGCGCGCGCGCTCCGGATGCTCGAGGATCTGCCAGGCGATGGTGGGCACGCCGCCGGCGGCGGTGCAGCGCTCGCGCTCGATCAGCTCCATGCCGCGCAGCGCGTCCCAGCGGTGCATCAGCACGATCTTGCCGCCGGTGGCGAGCGCGCCGTTGAGCACCGCCATGCAGCCGGTGACATGGAAGAACGGCACCGCCAGCAGCATGGCCTTCTGCGGGGCCGCGGGATCCGGCGCCGGAATCGGCTCGCCGCGGCGCAGCAGGTTGCGCAGCGGGCTGAAGCTGCCAGCGGCCGCGACCGTGGCGGAGTTGCGGTGCGTGCCCAGTGCCCCCTTGGGTTTGCCGGTGGTGCCGGAGGTATAGAAGATGGTGGCATCGTCCTCGGGGTCGATACCGACCTGCGGCGGCGATTGCTGCGGCAGCGCGGCCCAGTCGGCGCTGGTGCCGATCACGCTTTCCAGTGCGGCGACGCGAGGATCGCCGGTCGCAGCGCCGGTGCGCGAGACGTAGACGCGTTCCAGCGACGGGCAGCCGGGCAGATGCTCGAGGATGCGGTCGAGCCGCTCGGCATCGACGATGGCCACGCGGCTGCCGGAGTCGGCCAAGCCGTATTCCAGCTCGGCGCCGGTCCACCACGCGTTCAGCGGCGTCACGATCGCGCCCGCGAGCAGCGCGCCGTAGAACGCCACCGGCCACTCCGGCAGGTTGCGCATCGCCAGCGCCACGCGGTCGCCCTTGCGCACGCCGTCGCGCACCAGCGCATGCGCCAGCGCGATGGCGGCGCGTCGGAAGGCATCGTAGGAAACGCGCTCGTCCTCGTAGACCACGAAGGTGCGGTCGCCGAAGGCACTGGTCGCGCGGAACAGGTCGCACAGCGTCGCGGGTGCGTGCTTCCAGACTGTGGTGGGGATGCCGCGGATCACGCGCGACTCGGTCTCGAACGGCGAGCCGGGCGCGGTCAGCCGGGCATGGGCCTCGGCCAGGGACATGACCGGCCAGTTGCCGGCCGCTTGCGGATTGCTTGACATGACTGCCTCCCGTAACTGCGCTGCAGGTTGAGGGCAATGCAAAGAAAGCGGCGTGCGCCCGGACAGGCCGGCGCACGCGCAACGCTTGCGTCAGAAGCTCAGGTACAACTCAGGATACCGGTCAGATCGTCACGCCGCCATCGACCACCAGCGCCTGGCCGGTCATGAAGCTGCTCGCGGCGGAGGCCAGGTACACGGCCGCGCCGGCAATCTCGATCGGCTCGCCGATGCGGCGCAGCGGGGCGCCCTGCGTGGACTGCTTGTAGCGCTCCGGATCTTCCCACAGCGCGCGCGCGAAGTCGGTCTTGATCAGGCCCGGCGCGATGCAGTTGACGCGCACGTTGTGCGGCCCGAATTCCACCGCGAGGTTGCGCGCCAGCTGGAAATCCGCGGCCTTGGAGATGTTGTACACGCCGATGGTCGGCGAGCCGCGCAGGCCGCCGATCGACGACACGATGATGATCGAGCCGTCCTTGCGGTCGATCATCTGCGGCGCGACCATCTGGATCAGCCAGTGGTTGGAAATGACGTTGTTGTCCAGCACCTTGCGGAACTGGTCGTCCGAGACGCCGCCCATCGGCCCGTAGTACGGGTTGGACGCGGCATTGCAAACCAGTACGTCGATCTTGCCGAAGGTCCGGTTGGTTTCGTCGACCAGGTGCTGCAGGTCTTCCTTCGACGAGATATTGGCGGGCACCGCGATGGCCGTGCCGGCGCCATGGCGTGCATTGAGCGCGTCAACCACTTCCTGGCAGGCCTCTGCCTTGCGCGAAGAAATCACTACCTTGGCGCCCTGGACGGCCATCTGCTCGGCGATGGCGCGGCCGATGCCGCGCGAGGAGCCGGTGACGATGGCAACCTTGCCCGTCAGATCGAACAATGACATGGAGTCTCCTGTATAGCTGCGCCGGCGTCAGCGGCCGGCTTCATGCAGGCGGCGGGTCTGCCGCGCTGTGGTCCTGGCGATGCGGCGCAAACGCTGCATCGACGGATCATTATGGTGGTGGCGCGCCAGCCGAGTCCACAGCGCAACGGCCCGGATGACGGCCATATCAGCATTCTTTCTGCGGGCAATGCGCGGCGTGCATGAAGGTCTGGTGCAGCGCGGCACGGCAACGCTGCAAGGTGGCGCGCACGCCGCGCATTTCATGCGGTCATGCGTGCGCGTTAGCCGCGAGCAAGAGCGGCAGCGCCGCCATCAGTTCGTGCCGCAGGGCATCGTCGAGCCGTATGCCGAAGCGTTCGTCCAGGACCTGCACCACGGCCTCAGGCGTTTCCAGCCGCTGGCGCCGCACGCTGCCGTCCGGCGCGCGTTCGGCCAGATCGCCATCGGCCAGCGTCACGCGCGTGCCGCCGTCGGTGCGCGCGGCCATCAGCCGGCGCAGGAACACACTGTCCGGATGCGTCGAGACATACCAGTTGCGCGGCCCGAAATCGATCCATGGCTGCGGCGTCAGGTCGAAGCGGTAGACCTTGAGCCAGCCCGTATCGCCACGCGCCTCCAGGTCGAAGCTATGGAACGCGCTGCCGGCCGCTTCCGGCGGGGAGCTGGCGAGCCGGTAGGGGAAGTCGTCGTCGGCAGGCGCGGACAGCGCCATCGCGCGAAACGGCGTGGGTCCGCCGAAGCCGACATCGGCGACATAGCTGCGATGCGCCACTTCCACGCGCAGCAGCATGTGCGACGCCACGGTCTCGACCGCATCGGGCACGCCCCAACGCACGCGCGCGGCCAGCGGCGTCACGCTGAAGCCGAACGCTGCCAGCGCCGCCGCCAGCAGCGTGTTGAGTTCGAAGCAGTAGCCGCCGCGCCCGCGCGTGACCAGCTTGTCGAAAACGGCGTCGACATCGATGCTGACCGGCCGCCGCAGCAGCGGGTCGATGTTCTCGAACGGAATGCTGGCCAGCTGCGCGCCGAGCACGGCGTCGAGCGCCTCCAGCGTGGGCGAGGGCGGGGCGGCGATGCCCAGCCGCGCGCAATAGGCGTCGAGTTGGGCGGCTTCTAGCGTGATCATGGCAGGCAGGCCTCCACGGTGGCGGATTCAGTTGAGCACTTCCAGCGCGGCCAGGTCGAGCAGCTCGATACCGCCGTATTCCAGCCGCAGCAGGCCGCGGGCTTCGAGTTCGCGCAGGGCGTGGTTGACGGTCTGGCGCGACAGTCCCAGCATCTGCGCGAGCTGTTCCTGCGGGATGCGCACGCGCAGCACCGCATCGGCACGCGCCGGCAGGTTGCCGTAGCCGTGCGCGATCGCGGCCAGGCGCCGGGCAATGCGTGCCGCGGGCAGCAGCAGCTGTGTCTCCTCGACATAGTCGAAGGCCAGGCGCGTCCTTGCGGCAAGCAGCCGCCCGAACGCCTGCCACCATGCCGGATGCTGCGCCAGGCGCCGCTCCAGCGGCGCGCGCGGCACGTGCCACAGCGCGGCGGCGCTGACCGCGCGCGCGTCGTGCGTGCGCGGCAGGCCGTCGAACAGGCAGATCTCGCCGAACCAGCTGCCGGGCTCGAGCAGTCCCAGCAGCGCCGCCTTGCCCGATTCGCCGCTGGCATGGATCTGCACGGTGCCGCTGGCCACGCAGTACAGGCCGTCGAAGCGGTCGCCTCGGGCAAACAAGGTCTCGCCGGGCACCAGCCGGCGCAGGCAGCCGTCGTCGAGCAGTGCCTGGCGCAACCCCGGCGGCAAGTGGCTGAACCAGGCGCCGGCGCGCACCGCGGCCAGCGGGTCGTCCTCCGGCAGCGAGTTGTGCGGCCGCGCGCGCGCTGGCGCGGCACGGGCCGGCAGCGGGGCGTGGCGGTGCGGCGGGGGCGCGGATCCCATGCCGGTCTCCTGTTTCCTGTTGGGGCGAAAGGTCGTCAAAACCGGTGTGCCGGCAGATTGTCAAAAACCAGACAGACCCGCCGGTATGCGCCCACTACTATAAATCCACATCGCGACCCGAGCGCGGACAGCAGCAGGCGGCAGCTTCCGCGCACGCCTGCGCACACAAGGAGACGCCCCGTGAAAACCCTGATCGAGTACCTGGCCAACTACGCCGCCTACCACCGAGATTCGCGCAATATCGTCACCCATTTCATCGGCATCCCGATGATCGTGCTGGCGGTGACCACGCTGCTGGCGCGGCCGGCCATGCCGCTGGGCGACGGCTCCGCCCACCTGACCCCGGCGATGCTGGTGTATATCCTGTCGTGCCTGTTCTACCTGCGCCTGTCGCTGGGCTTCGGCGTGGCGATGGCGTCGATCCTGGCGCTCTTCCTCTATGCCGGCGCGCACATTGCCGCCATGCCGACCGCTGCGTGGCTGGCCACCGGGGCCGGCCTGTTCGTGGCGGGGTGGATTATCCAGTTCATCGGCCATTACTACGAAGGGCGCAAGCCGGCGTTTGTCGACGACCTGGTGGGCCTGCTGATCGGCCCGCTGTTCCTGGTTGCCGAAACCGCTTTCGCGCTGGGGCTGGCGCGCGACACGCGCGACGCGATGGCGGCACGCGCGCACTGACAGGGCATTGTGAAGCGGATCAGGGCAGGCCTGCCGGCAAGCGCAGACGTGCCGACAGCCCGCCCAAAGGGCTGGTTGCCAGCGTCAGGCTGCCTTCGTACATCGCAGCGATCTCGGTGGCGATCACCAGGCCCAGCCCGCTGCCGGCAGCCGCCTCGTCCAGCCTGCCGAAGCGGGCGGTGGCCAGTTCGCGCGCCTCGGGCGGCATGCCCGGCCCATCGTCCTCGACCGCTATTTCCAGTTCGCCGCCAGCCTCGCGCAGCGTGACGCGCACGCGCGTGCGCGCCCACTGGCCGGCGTTGTCGAGCAGGTTGCCGAGCATCTCGACGAGGTCCTGGCGGTCGCCGGCAAAATGGCCGTTGCCTTCGACTTCCAGCGCCAGTTCGCGCCCGGCTTTCTAGCGAGCGAGGTCAGCACCACCGTCCCGCCGTTGACGGTGACAGTGCCGGCGCGCGGATTCATCCGAACCGGGCCGCATTGCAGCTCCGGCACAGCCATGCCGTGCGCGCGCCGGCAGGTCTTCCATGCGGAAGGGCTTGGCCACGTAGTCGTCGGCGCCAGCGTCGATGCCTTCGACCTTCTCGGTCCAGTTGTCGCGCGCGGTCAGGATCAGAATCGGCATGTGCGGCAGGCATGGCCGCGAGCGCCAGCAGCGCTGCCAGTGCGGCAGCGGACAGCATGCGGGCGGGGCGCCGCAGCGGCGCGGAAAAGCGCTTCATGGCCCGAAGCTTGCAACAAAAAGCCTGAACGCGGGCTGAACGAAACGCTCAGGCAGGGTTCAGCCAGCGCCGCCGACAATGCCCCGCATCCCATCCAAGGAACCGGACATGTCCCCACCCGAGACCCTCGCCAGCGATTCGCCGCCCCTTGGCAACAGGCCTCTGCGCACGCTGGCGCTTGCGGCCGTTGCACCGGTTTCGCTGCTGTGCGTGGCCAGCGTGTTCGGCATGCAGGCCAGTCTGCCGGCACTGTCGCACGCATGGGCGCAAGCTGATGCATCGCTGCCGCTGCCGCTGCTCGCGCTCGGCGCGCTGTTTGCAGGCCCGCTGCTTGCGCTTCCGGTGCGCGGCTGAGGCACGCAATCCGGTCCGCATGTTCGCGTCGCGCAGCGTGTGCAAGCGCCAAAACGGGGGTACGTAGGCCCTCTTCGCGTTTTCACTGAGGCAAAGCTACGACAAAACCCGGGGTTTTCACGGGGTTTTGCGCTTCGCATGCACGAAAACCCCTTGACTTACGGTTGTTTCCGCTATGATTCAGTGGGCGCCGACAAGGCGTTTTGCGCAGCGCTGCTGAGCGATGCAAAACGATGAAGCCGGCATCCATCGTTCAACTTACGTATATCGATATGGCGACCAAAGCGAAACCGACCGCGAAGACTGCAACCAAGCCCGCTGCCAAGAAGGCCGCGGCAACCAAGGCACCCGTGAAGGCTGCCGCCAAGAAGGCCGCGCCGGCCAAGAAGGCTGCTTCCGCCGCTGCGCCCGTTGCGCGCCCGCTGAAGGACACCTTCAACAAGTCGAGCCTGGTCGCTCACCTGGTAGCCCAGACGGAACTGGAAGCCAAGACCGTGAAGACGGTCCTGGCCCATCTGGAAAACACCATCGTCAGCGCGCTGAACAAGAAGGGCGCTGGTGAATTCACGCTGCCGGGCCTGCTGAAGGTGACGGCACAGCAAGTCCCGGCCAAGAAGAAGCGCTTCGGCAAGGACCCGTTCACCGGTGAAGAGCGTTGGTTCCCGGCCAAGCCGGCCAGCGTCAAGGTGAAGGTGCGCCCGCTGAAGAAGCTGAAGGACGCCGCGGCCTGATCTGCGCCACAGCCTGTCCCAATGAAAAAGGAGCCGCTCGCGGCTCCTTTTTTCATGGCTGGGACAATGTGGGCCATTTAATCCAGGTCAATCCGCCAGCGCGGGCGTCCCCCTAGAATCCCAGACGTCATGGGTGCGGGGGCGCTCCCCATGACAGGCTTCGGCGTCTTCCCCGAAGCTGGTGCCCGCGGCCTGAGAGGGCCGCGGGTTTTTTGTTGGCCGGGAATTACTGGCCGGCGATTGCCGGCGCGTTGCCGTGGCTCAGCCAATGACCTGCTTGGCGAAGGTGGCGCGCTGCATCTCGCACACTTCCACCGATACCTGCACCGACTGGCCACCGTCCACGCCCGTGCGCACGGCGTCGGCGATCACGTCGCAGACGGCCTGGCCCAGCGCCTGGCGCACGGCAGTGTCGCGGCCATCGAGGATCGACAGGCGCGCATGGACGAACGCGCGTTCCGCGGCATCCACGCCCTGGCGGTAAGTCGACAGCGTGATGCAGCGCGACTTGATATCGGCCTCCTGGAACTGCCCCGATGCCAGCAGCGCGGCGTTGGCTTCGTCGAGCAACTCTTCCTGCGAGCAGTTCAGGCGGGTGTTTTCCGTGAGTTCGATGACGAGGTGGGGCATGGCGGTATCCTGGATGATCCTGGCGATGGGGCCGGCGGGAATGCCGGCGAGAGCGAGCATGATACGGGAACAAGCGGGGATCGCGCGCCACGTGGAATGCAACGGGGCGCCCGAAGGCGCCCCGCTTGGCTTGCCGCGAAGGTGGCTGCGGATCAGGCGTGGACGTACTCACGCATGACTTGCGCAGCCTGCTCCGTGGCGAAGCGCGCCGGGTTCTCGCGCGCCAGTTGCTGCAGCTGCTCCAGCTTGGCCTTCAGCCCGGCATCGAGCTTGGGCGCGGGCATCACCGTGGACGGGCAGGCCACCCCAAGGATGCTGAGCGCCTGCTGGAAGTTCTCAAGCGTCAGGCCGAGCGCCGGATCGACGCTGACCAGGTGATCGCGCATGGCTTCCGGCATGGACTCGGGCGCGGCGCATGACAGGATCGCGTAGTGGACGGGCGCCGCAGCCTGCGCAAAATAAGCGGCGATCTCTGCGCCGTGGCCGCCGGTGGCGGCCGGGGTCATGGCCTCGATCTGCAGGTCCAGCTGCTGCAGGATCGCCGCCGGCGTGCCGCGACGCCAGGCATCGGACACCACCACGCGCGCACCGGCGACACCGAACAGGCGGCGGACGAAGCCGAGCGCGATCGGGTCGAAGAACCTGACATCGCGCAGCGTGCCCGAATCCGGAATGCCGCCGAGGCGGGCGCGGGAGCGGTCGGAGTACAGGACGCCGGGCACGTCCAGCATGATCAGTCGTTCAGCCATGGTTTCCTGGGCGGATGCCAGTTCAGTTGGTGTGAGGCAAGATTACTAGGCAGCCAGCGCCCTGCACGTAACCGGCACCGCTTCAGTTGAAACAGTTCTGTAACTTTGTCGAGGAAGTCGTAAATGCCGGTTACTTCCCCATGTCAAATGTTTCGGACAGACACATCTGTCCGACGCATCGCCGATAACGGCGCGCGACAAAGGGCTGTTCAGAAGCGGAAACGCGCCACATCCTCGGCCAGAACCGCGGCCTGGTGATCGAGGCGCCCGGCCTGTCCGCCCAGCTCATCCACCAGCGCGGCGTTCTGCTGGGCGGTCTGGCGCAGCTGCGTGACGGATCCGGCAGCCGCCTGCACACTGGCGGCCTGCTGGTCGGCCAGCGTGCACAGGGTTCCGGCCAGCGCATGGCTGTGCTGGACCGCGGTGGCGATACGCTCCATGGCTGCCACCACGTCGCCGCTCAGGCGCGCGCCCAGGCCGATTTCATGCGTGGCCGTGCCGATGATGCCGCCGATCTCGCGCGCGGCATCGGCGCTGCGCTGGGCCAACGCGCGCACTTCCTGCGCGACCACGGCAAAGCCGCGCCCGGCCGCACCCGCGCGGGCGGCCTCGACGGCGGCGTTGAGCGCCAGGATATTGGTCTGGAACGCGATGCCCTCGATCACGCTGACAATCTCCGCGATATGGCGCGAGTGGCCGTGCAGCGCGTCCATGGCGCCGCGCATCTGCCGCACCACATCCGCGCCGGCATCGGTGGCGGTGCGCGCCTGGTCGGCCAGCAGGCTCGATTCGGTCGCCTGGGCGTGTGCGTCGGCAACGCGGCCCGCCAGCGCCTCCATGCTGGCACCCGCGGCATCGAGTGCGCTGGCCTGCAGCTGTGTGCGGGCCGACAAGGCGTGGTTGTCGGCGGCGATCTGCTGGCTGGCCGCGGCGATCTCCTGCGCGGAGCCATGAATGCGGGCCAGCACGCCGGCGAGCTGGTCGCGCATGCCCGCCACGTGGTGCAGCATGCTGCTGCGATCCGCGGGATGCAGCGCGATCGTGGCGGTCAGGTCGCCGGCGGCAATGCGCCGCGCAATCTCGGCCGCGTCGCGCGGCTCGCCGCCCAGCTCGGCCCGCAGGCTGCGCGCGGCGATCCACGCGAGCCCTGCCGCGGCCAGCAGGCTGGCGCCGAGCAGGGCCACCATCCACGCCTGCGCGCGCAGCTGGCTGCTGGCGACGCTTGCCACGGTGGCGGCGGCCTGCCGCTCCTGCCGCACGCGCACCGCCTCGATACGCTGGCTCAGTGCCTGCAATTGCTCGGTGACAAAGTGGCCCTCGACCGAGACCGCGCTGTCAAACTGGAGCGGATCGAGCGGCTGCTTGCGCAGCAGCGCGACATAGCCCTGCACCAGCTCGGCGGCGCGCTGCCGCGCCTCGAGCAGCGGTCCGGCCTGCGTGGCATTGGCCTGGCGCACGCCGGCCAGCGCCGTGTCGAGCCGCGCCAGCGCCTGGTCGATCTCGGCGGCGGCGGTGTCGCGCTCGGCGCCGCTGGTGGCCATGGTCAGCGCCAGCTGGGCGCGGCCGAGTGCGGCCAGCGCCGAATGCGCGCGCTCGGCCGACATGGCGCCATGCATGTCCTGCTGGTAGAGGGTATCGGTGCGCGCCTTGATCGACACCAGGTTGGCGATACCGGTCAGCCCGACCGCGGCCCCGAACAGGTAGACCAGGGCAAAGGCGGCGCACAGGCGTGCGACCAGCGGCAGGCGGTTCAGGCGCGAGGCCGCCCGGCCCAGCGCGGCAAAAGCCGGGCGGCGGCCCGGCAGGCTTGACTTGATGACGTGCAACACGGAGATGACTCCTGACGGGCGCGCGTCCAGCCAACCGCAGCGGGCGGCAGCGCAGCCCGGGCTTGACCCGGTTTGCCGTCGCGCCTTCCTCGTGCGGGAGGGTCGCTGGCGGCGCACGGATGGTGAACGATCAATGTGACGAAACCGTGACATGACAAGCATGGGACTGTCATCGTGCTGTCATATCAATGTCATGCAATGTGGCCCGCCCTCAGGGCCGTGCTGCCCTGCCCATCTGTTCGCCTCCCGGATCGACTCATGCCCGGCCACGACGCCGCACAGCCACAGTTCCTCCTCATCCCGGGCGTACCGGCCGGGCCGGTGGTGCCACGCGCGCAGATCCCGCCGCTGCATGCGGTGTTCCAGCCGATCGTGCACGCCGGCAATGCCGAACTGCTCGGCTACGAAGCACTGGTCCGCGGCCCCGCGGGATCGCCTTACGCATTGCCGGAAGCCCTGTTCCGCCTGGCGCAGGGCGTGGAGAACACCATCGCGCTGGAAATCGAGACGGCGCGCACCGCGCTGGCCGCCTGGCGCGGTTTGGAACTGCCGGGCAAGCTGTTCCTGAATTTCAGCCCGATGACGTTGCGGCATCTGCTGGCCGATCGAGAGCGCTTGTCGGGGGCATTGCTGCGCGCCGGTATCGCACCGTCGCGGCTGGTGATCGAGGTCACCGAGCAGACCCCGATCGGCGATGCCGCGAGCTTCGGCACGGCCACGTCGCTGCTGCGCGAGCTGGGCATGCAGTATGCGCTGGACGACTTCGGCTCCGGCCATGCCAACCTGGACCTGCTGGCGCAACTGTCGCCGCAGTTCGTCAAGATCGACAAGTCGCTGATACGCGGCATCGGCTCGTGCTCGCGGCGGCTGGAGATATTGCGTGCGGTGATGCGCATGATGAGCGCCTTTGGCGGGCGCGTCATTGCCGAGGGCATCGAGCATGAGGATGAGCTTGCGGTGGTGCGCGACCTCGGCGTGACCGGTGCGCAGGGCTACTACATCGGCAGGCCGTCGGCGCGCCCGGATACGCAGGTGGCACCGCAGGTGCTGCGCACGCTGGCGTCCCGGCATATCGCGGTGTTTCCGCAGGTGGTGCGCTCGGGCTGGTCCGGCATGACCGCCGGGCGGCTGTTGCGTCCGGCACCGACCGTGTCGCCCGCCGCCAGCAATGACGCGGTGCTGCGCATGTTCCAGAACCAGCCCGAGCTGGATGCCGTGGCGGTGGTCCATGACGATGGACGGCCGCTTGCCATCATCGGCCGCCAGGGCTTTATCGACCGCTACGCCGCGCCGTTCCACCGCGAGCTGTATGGCAAGAAGGCCTGCATTGCCATGGCCAACCGCGAGCCGGCCTGCTTTGAGCGCAGCGCGACGCTGGAGGAAATGGCGCAGATCCTGTCCGGAGAGAACACACGCTCGCTGGCCGATGGCTTCCTGATCACCGAGCAAGGCCGCTATATCGGGCTGGGCACCGGTGCCGACCTGATCCGCGCGATCACCGAAGTGCGCATGGAGGCGGCACGCTATGCCAATCCGCTGACGTTCCTGCCCGGCAATATCCCGCTCAACCAGCATATCGAGCGCCTGATCGACGCCGCCAGCGAGTTCCACGCGTGCTATGTCGACCTGAACCACTTCAAGCCGTTCAACGACAAGTACGGCTACTGGAAGGGCGACGAAATGCTCAAGGGCGCCGCCGCGATCCTGGCCGAGGCGTGCGACCCCGCGCGCGATTTCATTGGCCATGTCGGCGGCGACGACTTCCTGGTGCTGTTCCAGAGCAGCGACTGGCCGGCGCGGATGCGAGAGGCGATCCGGCGCTTCAACGATGCGGCACTCGCCATGTATGCGCCGGGGGATCGTGCCGCAGGCGGCATGCAGGGCGAAGACCGGCGCGGCCTGCCGGTGTTCTTTCCGCCGGTATCGATGGCGGCGGGCGTGGTGTGCGTCAGCGGGGAGGGCGTGGCTGCGCTGCAGCGCCTGGGCAGCCAGCATATCGGCGCCGCCGCGGCAGTCGCCAAGCGCGAGGCCAAGCGTTCGGCCACGGGCATGGCGGTGCTCGAGTTCCTGTCGCTGGCGCCAGCGCTGCAGGCCTAGCAACCAGAGGGCTTGCGCGCGGCCAGCTCACGACCTGTTACCGGCAGCCGCGGCAGGCTGCTTTCCTCCAGCACATCGAGGCGATAGCCATGGGCGTAGACGACGGTGACGATGATGCCGTTCTCGATGCCAAGCCGCAGCGTCTTGCGCAGCCGCGACATCAGGCCCGCCAGCGCCCGCGACAGCGGCGGCAGTTCATGGCGCCATACCGTCTGCTCGATGCGGCTGTTGGGCAGCACCCGGCCGGCGTTGGAAAACAGCAGCATGGCCAGGTCGAATTCCTTCGGCGTCAGTTCGATGCGCTCGTCGCGCAGCGTGGCGAAGCGCCCGACGCTGTTGAGCTGGTACGGGCCGGCCCGCACCACCAACCCCTGGCGCAAACGCTCGCCGGTCACGCGGCGGCGCAGCGCGGCGATGCGCGCCAGCAGCACGCGGTGGCTGAGCGGACGGCACATGTAGTCGTCAGCACCGGCATCCAGCGCGTCGACCAGGCGGTCTTCGCTGCTGTCGCTGCCCAGTATCATGATCGGCACATCGCGCGAGCGTGCGCTGCGCACCGCGCGGATCACGTCGATGGCCGGGATGTCGGCGACTTCGTCGGGAACCAGCAGCATGTCGTAGGTCTGCTGCAGGGCGCTGTGGATCAGGTCGCGGCCCGCGTCGAAGACGCTGCAGCGAAAACCCGAGCGCACCAGCAGGTCGGGAACGTCCTGCAACTGGGGCGACCTGCCCAGCAGCAGCGCAATAGTGATCGGCGACGGCATACGAAGCGAGCGTGACGGGGTGTGAGAACGGCAGGAAGGAGGCGGCTATCGGACAGCGTTGAACGGGATCGGAACCGAAGCGCGGCGCATGCCAGGCTGCGAATGACGGAGCACCTTGCGGCCTCAAAGGGTAAAAAGCCTGATGCCGTGGATCAATCGGACCTTTCCGAACAGTTCGCCGTTTTTGCCCTTTTTGTTCCGGCGCGGTAAGGGGCAGCCAATGATGGCCTGGGGGGAGCGAGAGCGCAGAAGTTGTCCACAGATCCTGTGGACAACGGGCCTGCACCATGCCTGGCGGCCGCATGGCACCGTCATCCCGTCGGCGTGCCAAAAAAGAAGGCAGGCGTGCGACGCGGCATCAACATCCGGCCCGCGGTGTGCCAAAATAGCGCGCATCGTGTTCCGGTCCGGGGACTCAAGCCACCGATGCTGCAGAGCCCGAGTGTCATCGCCTTCATCCTCCTGGCCTTTCACGTCGTCGGCGTGATGGCGGCGCTGCACGCCGTCATGACGGTGCGCACCGCGCCTGGCGCGATCGCCTGGGCGGGGTCGCTGGTGATGATGCCGTACTTCACGCTGGTCCCGTACCTGATCTTCGGGCGCAGCACCTTTGCCGGCTATGTCGATGCGCGGCGCTTCAATGACGACCGGCTGCGCGAGATCCGCCACGGCATGACCCCGCGCGAACGCGAGGCCCGCAGCGCCTGCGTGGTGCACGCGCCGACGCAACTCTGCATGCGCGCGCTGCCGCGGCTGACCGGCATGCCATGCCTGGCCAACAACGACGTGCGCCTGCTGGTCAACGGCACGCAGACCTTCGATGCCATCTTTGCCGCGATCGCCCAGGCCCGGCAGGTGTTGATCGTGCAGTTCTTCATCGTCCACGACGATGCGCTGGGCCGGCGCCTGCAGGCGCTGCTGTGCGAGCGCGCGCGGGCCGGCGTCGAGGTCTACTTCCTGTTCGACAGCATCGGCTGCCATGCGCTGCCGCGCCGCTACGTGCGCACGCTGCTCGAGGCGGGCGTCGATGCGCGGCCGTTTTCCACGCATCGCGGCTTCGTCAACCGCTTCCAGCTCAACTTCCGCAACCATCGCAAGCTGGTCGTCGTGGACGGGCGCGAGGCGTTTATCGGTGGCCACAATGTCGGCGTGGAATACCTGGGAGAGCGTCCGCCGCTGGCGCCGTGGCGCGACACCCATATCGCATTGCGCGGCAGTGCCGTGCTGGACCTGCAGATGTCCTTTGCCGAAGACTGGTACTGGGCCGCGCGCGAAGTCCCGCATCTGCTGATGCCGCCACCCGAGGTGGGCGGCCGCATGACCTGCCAGGTGGTGCCAACCGGTCCCGCGGACTCGCAGGAAACGTGTTCGCTGTTCTTTGTCGAGGCGATCCAGTCGGCGCGGCACCGGCTGTGGATCACGTCGCCGTATTTCGTGCCGGATGAGGCGGTGTTCGCCGTGCTGCGGCTGGCGGTGCTGCGCGGCGTCGATGTCCGCATCCTGATACCGGCGCGTCCCGATCACCTGGTCGTCTACGCCGCGTCGACCATCTATGCATATCAGGCAGTCGCCGCCGGAATAAAGCTGTATCGCTACCAGCCGGGCTTCCTGCACCAGAAGGTGATTCTGATCGACGATGAAGCCGCCGCGGTGGGCACGGCAAACCTCGACAACCGTTCGTTCCGGCTCAACTTCGAGCTGATGGTGATGACGGCGGACAAGGGCTTCGCTGCCGACGTGGCGGCCATGCTGGAAACCGATTTTGCCAACGCCAGACGGGTCGGGCTGGAAGAGTTCCTGGGCGCGCCCGCGCCGCTGCGCGTGGCCATGCACGTGGCCAAGTTGTTCGCCCCCATCCTCTGATTCCGGCTGCGGATGCCGGCCTGCGGCAAGCCGGTGGCGCTTTGCTTGTGTACACTGTTCACTATAAGCGCCTACAGATAATGAACCGAATCCAGCATCACAGGGGAACCGCATGAAGCCGGCCGTCCCCGCGCCGCCGGCGCGCGCCACTTACCGCCATGGCGACCTGCGCCGAGCCTTGCTTGACGCCGGCATCGACCTGGCCCGCGAAGGCGGCCCCGACGCCATCGTGCTGCGCGAAGCCACGCGCCGCGCCGGCGTCGTTCCCAATGCGGCGTACCGGCACTTTGCCAGCCGGCAGGACCTGCTGCAGGCGGTGCGGGCGTCGGCCTTGTCGTCGCTGGCGATCGCCATGGAGGCCGAGATCGGCGGACTGCGCCCGGGCCGTGGCGCGGCTGCCCATGCGCGCGCATGCCTGCGCGCGGTCGGCACGGGGTACCTTCGCTTCGCGCTGGCGGAAACCGGCCTGTTCCGCACGGCATTCTCCGTGCCAGATGAAGTCGAGGATGACGCCGACCCCGCTAAGGCGGGCAACAGCGGACTCAATCCGTTCCAGCTTCTTGGCGCCGCGCTCGACAAGCTGGTGGAGGCCGGTGCCTTGCCACCCGAGCGGCGGCCCGGCGCCGAGTACCTGGCCTGGTCCGCCGTGCACGGCCTGGCGATCCTGCTGATCGACGGCCCGTTACGCAGCCGCGCGCGCGAAATGGCGGAGCCGCTCGGGCAACGGTTGCTGGAAATGGTCGAGAAGGGCCTGTAAGCCCGCGTCGCGGCCAAAAAAATTGCCACGATGGCGGGGACCATCGTGGCAGTGAAAGGAACCAGGAAGGGGGGCAACCTGGCTCTGTCGGGGCACCCGCGGGCCGGGTGCAAGGGCAATGTAATACGGGCTTTCTCATGCGAATATCGGACAATTCCTAAATATGTCCCTGAATTGTCGTTACTCGCATTGTGCTGGGCGCAGTGCTTGCCAAGTCATCGCAAATCGCGGGCCGGGCGCCGGTGCAAGCCGGTTGAATTGCATGCCAGCCGCTGCGGTCTAACCCTGTGCCCGCAATCCAGGCTGGCGATGCAAGGAGGACCTATGCGTTACGGTTATGGAGTGTTGCTTGCGGCGGCGCTGGTCAGCGGGTGCGTGGCCTATCCCTACCCCTATGCCGGCGACGACTACCTGGCCTATCCCGCATACCCGGTCAGCTCGCCGTACTACAGCGGCTACCCGGTCACGCCCGGCTACCCCTATTACGGCCCCGGATATGGCAGCTACTACGGCAGCTTTGCATTTATCTATGGCGGCGGTCACGGCTGGAAGCACGGACACCATGGACACCACGGCTGGCATGGCGGCGGCGGTCGTGGCAGAGGCGGCTGGGCCGCTGGCGGACGTGGCGGAGGCAGGGGCCGGTGACAGATGTCCGGCAAGGATGGCTGCGGGGATGACCAGGGCGCACGGCTCCCGGCCATCCCGTTTGAAGACGAGGGGCGCTACCGCCGGGCGCCTGACGCTGTGTCCGGACCAGACGCTACGGCAGCCAGGCAGCTACGGCAGCCAGGCAGCTAAGGCAGCCAGGCAGCTAAGGCAGCTAAGGCAGCTAAGGCAGCTAAGGCAGCTAAGGCAGCTGCCGCAACTGGCCGATCACGGACATCAGGCGCCCGTGCGCCACGATCACGCCCGACTCATCCTGCAATGCTTCCTGGTAGCGCTTGCGAAAACCCGGATCGGCGCCGTCGCTAAAGAGCTTTTCGGCAGCGCGCGCCACGGCGCGGCAGGTGTCGTCGTGATGTTCCCTCGATTCAAGTTCCTCATCGACCTCGATGATCAGCCGCGACAGCGGATCGAGCCAGCGAAAGAAGTTGTCCTCCGTGACCAGCTGGACAAACAGTCCGGCAGGGATCGGGCCGTTCAGCCTTTCGTACTGGCTGCGGTCGTAGCCGATGACTTCCTTGTGAACTTGCAGCAAGGCCGCCCGCAAGGCTTGCAGCCCCGAGCGGCGAGTTTCCTGGGTGGCGAGGAATTGTTCATTGGGCATGCCCATCTCCGTGTTTCCACTGGTATGGCCCGGCAGCCGGCTCGGTCGCTCCGGCACGCTTGCGGCGCACATCGCGGGCTTGTCCGGGCGGGTCGCCATCACGTGGCCCGGATCTCAGGGTGCTGCCGGCCATCGCATCTGGCATTGCCGGCGCGCCTGCCAGTATAGGCACCGGGCGCATCCCGGGCCAGCGCACGGGGATAGCGAAATACCCGCATTTGCGGCGCGTTCTGCGCCCGCTAGCCGTTTTTCTCTTCCGCTTCCCCGAGCAGGTCCGCCGCGCGCGAGCGCTGCATGTCCGCCGCGCGGAAATAACGCACCACCGTGGCGACGCTGGCGTGGCCTGTCATTGCCATGGTCTCGGCCAGCGGCACCTGTTGCGATGCCGCTTCGGTGACGAAACCCGCGCGCAGCGAATGCGCTGAGTAGTCGCCCTCCAGTCCCGCCTGTGCGCAGCGCGCCTTGACGATGCGGCTCACGGCAGCGTCGGACAATCCGTCGGACAGCCCTTCACCCACATGGCCCCCGCGCCGGATGCGCCGGAACAGCGGTCCGCTCGCAATGCCCGATGCGGCCAGCCATGCCTCCAGCGCCTGCCCCGCTGCACCGCTCACGGGCTTGGCGGCATCGGCATGATCGCGGCCTGACTGGTTGGTCTTGGACCAGCCCAGCACGTAGACAAATTCACCCGGTGCGATGCGCGTCAGGTTCTCCACCGTCGCGCGCGCGACCTCGGAACGGCGGCGGCCGCCGCTGGCCCATGCGAACAGCAGTAGCGCGCGGTCGCGCATGCCGCGCAGCGAGTCGTCGCAGGTAGCGAGCAGCCGCAGCAGCGGGTCGCGCGTCAGCGCGGCCTTGCGCGCCTGGCGTTGTCCGCGGCGCGCATAGGCGCGCCGGATGCCGGACATCAGCTCGCGCACCGACGCGTCGGCACACGGATTGGGCAACTGCTGCAAGCGGTGGGCCTTGGCCAGCACCGCAAGGCGGTGCGTCAGCGTGGACAGCGCGGGCGCGCCGGGTCGTGCCTTGTATCCATCAGCGACCAGCGCCTGGTCGATCGCCGGGGGCAGCTCGCAAACAGGCCCGTGCGGCGTCTGCCGCGTAGCGTGGTCGACGATGAACTGAACCACGACGGCAGGAGCAAGCGGAAGGCGGACCGGCTGGCGGTAACGCAACCCGTGCCAGGCAGCCCAGTAGCGCAGGGCTGAGCGGTAGCTCGCCACGGTGTTGGGCGACTCGCCTTCGCGGCGAAGCGCGTCTGCGGCCTGCTCGGCGAGGGGATCCAGTTCAGACGGGCGAAGCGGCGCCGGGAGTTCGACATCGGAGGCAAGCTGGGATGGGTTGGCTGATATCATAATAAATATGACGTATGCTGTATCATATCATACAGAGACAACGAATAGCGCTCGATAAGTCTCCATTATCGAACCTTATTTTGGCTTTCCCGGACCTGACCATGGAAACACTCCGCTCCCGAGGCATCACCCGCGACGACGTCTGGGCTGCCGCCGACAGCCTGCTCAAGGCAGGCCAGCGTCCGACCATCGAACGCATCCGCTTGCATCTGGGCCGCGGTTCGCCCAACACGGTCAGTCCGCACCTCGACGCCTGGTTTGCCGCGCTCGGCGGGCGATTGGAGGATCCGCAAGGCTTCGCGCCCAAGCCGGGTTGCCCCGAACCCGTCACTGAAGCGGCGCGCTACCTGTGGGAAGCCGCGTTGCAGGTCGCCCGGGCGCAGGCGGAAGCCGCGCTGGCCCAGCGGGAAACGGCGCTGGCCGAGGCGCAGGCGACATTGGCCAGGGAACGGGAAGTGCTGGAGCAGGAGCGGCTGGTCATGCAGGCGCGGCTGGACGGTGCTGAAGCGGCCATGGCGGAAATGACGCGCGCGCGGGACGAGACGCTGGAGCGCGGCGCGCAGGCCGAAGCCCGCGCTACCGCCTTGCAGCAGCAGGTCGAGACGCTGCGCGCCGAGGCGGGCGCCGCGCTGGAGGCCCGGGTCTCGTTGCAGCGTGAATTCGCCGCGGAACGCGCCGCGTGGGACCAGGAGCGCGAAACCATGACCGCCCGCGCCACGGCCAGCGAACGCCGGCTGGCGCTGGAACTGGATGCGGCCCGCGTGGCGGGCAAGGATGCGCAGAAGTTGCTGGAAACAGAGCGCAAGGCCGCGCTGGAGCGGCTTGCGCACGCTGCCGAAGCGGCTTCACGCCAGGGCAGCGAAATGACGCGCCTGAGCCAGTCGATTGCCGTACTGGAGGAACGCGTCCGACAGCGCGAGGCGATGCTTGCCGAATATCGCGAACAGAAGAAGGAGGCAGCCAGCGCGGGCGTGGCCGCCGTGGGCCGGCGTGGGCGCCCGGCCCGGGGCACATTGGCCGGCGGCGCCAGCGGCCTGCTGCGTATCCGCGCGGTGCCGGGCGGCTGAGCTGCGGCGCAGCGCTACGCCGCCTGCGCGCCGGCGCGCAGCATGTGCTTCTGGATCTTGCCGCTGGTGGTCTTGGGCAGCGCGTCCAGGAAGTGATAGCGGCGCGGCCGCTTGTAAGCGGCCAGCCGGTCGCCCTGCAGCAGGAAGGCATCTAGCTGCTCGGCACTGACCGGCGCATCGCCGCGCGCCACCACGTACGCACCCACCACCTGGCCCCAGGTCGGGTCGGGCTCGCCGAGTACCGCGACTTCCAGCACCGCCGGGTGCTCGATCAGCGCGTCCTCGACTTCGCGCGGATACACGTTCTCCGCGCCGGAGTTGATCATGTAGTCGATGCGGTCGCGGATCCACAGGTAGCCGTCGGCGTCGAGGCTGCCGAGGTCGCCGGTGTGGTACCAGCCATGTGCCAGCGCCCGCGCATTGGCGTCGGGCCGGTTCAGGTAGCCCTGCATCATGCAGGCGCCGCGCACCAGCACCTCGCCGACTTCGCCGGGCGCGCACGGTTGCGCGGGATCGGTCGGCGCGCCATCGTCGCGCAGTTTCGCCACCACCAGGTCATGGCCGAGCGCGGGCAGGCCCGCCGAGCCGGCACGGGTCAGCTGTTCGTGCGGGTAGAGCACTGACATGCACGGCCCCATCTCGGTGGTGCCATACACCTGTACCAGGCCGGCGCCGATCTTGCGGTCCCATTCGCGGATCAGGTGCGGCGCCATCGAGGCGCCGCCGTATTCGACCAGCCGCAGCGACGAGAGGTCGCGCGTTTCCGCCCCGGGGTGGTTCAGCAGCATGCCGACCATGGTCGGTGCGGCGAAGAAGTGGGTCACGCGCTCGCTTTCCACCAGTTGCCAGGCTTCGCCCGCATCGAAGCGGCGCTGCAGCACCTGCGTGGCGCCGACCTGCAGCCGCGGCAGGAAGCTGGTGTGCAGCTCGGCGGTATGGTTCAGCGGCGCCACCGACAGGCCCACGTCTTCGCGCGACAGCGTCATGGCCTGGTGCATGATCGCGTTATGCTGGAGCTTGCTGCGATGGGTGTGCACCACGCCCTTGGGGCGGCCCGTGGTGCCGCTGGTGTACATCAGGATGCAGGGGTCGTCCTCGTGGACGTCGGCCGCTGGCAGCGTGGCCGGCTGGCCGGCGGCGAGCGTGTCGAGGCGGTGCGTGGCAAGAGCCGGAGCCGGGTCCGCGTCGGCATAGATGCGCAGCGCGGTGCCGGGGGCCAGTTCCGTCGCCTTTTCCACGACGGCGGCGCCTTCCTGCTCGAACAGCACCGCCCTGGCAGCCCCGTCGTTCAGGATGTAGGCCAGTTCCTGCGCCGCCAGCCGGTAGTTGACGGGGTTGAACACCGCACCCAGCCGCGCCGTGGCCAGCAGCGTGAAGACGAAGGCCGGCGTGTTGTAGAGGAAGGCGGCCACGACGTCGCCCTTGCCGATGCCCAGCGCCTGCAGTCCGTGGGCGTGGCGGTTGACCTCGGCATCGAACTCCGCATACGACCAGGACCGCCGCGCGGCGCCGATGCCGCTGACCAGCGCGGTCTTGCGGGGCAGGTAGCGTGCCGGCCAGGAAAGGGTATCGCCAAGGGTGAGGCCGCGGTTCAAGGTCATGCTCCAGTCGTGTGCCGGCCGCCGGGTAAAACAGGCCAGCCGATATTCTTGTGTGAGCCGGAGACTATAGGGCGCAGTACGGGGCACATGGAAATAACGATTTGCTCTTTCCTTATGCCCGCCGTTGCCGCGCAGAGCCTGAGAATCGGTCCTGATACTGTATATTCATACAGTCTCAAGCCGTTCCACCCCAGTGTCCGTCGATACACCCGCCGCCCCCGTTCCGGTCCCAGCCCCAGAGCAGGCCCCTGCCTACGTCGTCGCCGTGCGCGCGTTGTGCGATTTCACCGCCAAGGCGGGCGACCTCGACCTGCGCTTCGTGCCGACGCCAACCGCGCAGGAGGGCGTCGCCGGCCATGCGCTGGTGACCGGCAGGCGCGGACCGGGCTACCAGGCGGAAGTGCCGCTGTTCGCGGATTTCGGCCCCTTGCATGTCCGCGGCCGGGCCGATGGTTATGATCCGCACGCCAACCGCCTGGAAGAAATCAAGACCGTGCGCGGCGAGGCCGCCGTGCCGGACAACCACCGCCACCTGCACTGGGCGCAGGCAAAGATCTATGGCTGCCTGATGTGCCGCAAGCTCGGGCTACCCGGGATCGACGTGGCCGTGGTCTATTTCGACATCGTGGGGCAGCGCGAGCACCCGGTGGTGCAGCACTTCAGCGCGGACGATCTCGATGCGTTCTTCGTCCAGACCTGCGAACGCTTTTTGCAATGGGCACAAGCCGAACTGGCACACCGGCAGGCCCGCGATGCTGCGCTGACACAGCTGGCCTTCCCGCATCCGGTATTCCGCACCGGCCAGCGCGAGCTGGCGCAGGCCGTCTACAACGCCAACCGCGCCGGGCGCACCCTGCTGGCCCAGGCGCCGACAGGCATCGGCAAGTCGATCGGCACACTGTTCCCGCTGCTCAAGGCGATGCCGGGGCAGGCTATCGACAAGGCGTTCTTCCTGTCGGCGCGCTCCACCGGCCGCGGCGTCGCCTTGCACGCGGCGCAGGCGCTGCGCAGCCACGGCGCGCAGCCGCTGCGGGTGATCGAACTGGTGGCGCGCGACAAGGCCTGCGAGCATCCGGAGCTGGCCTGCCACGGCGAATCCTGCCCGCTCGCGCGCGGCTTCTACGATCGCCTGCCCGCCGCGCGCGAAGCCGCCCGCGAGGTGCCGGTGCGCGACCGTGCCGCGGTGCGCACACTGGCGCTGGCGCATGGCATCTGCCCGTACTACCTGGCCCAGGAACTGGTGCGCTGGAGCGATGTGGTGGTGGCGGACTACAACTATTACTTCGACCGCAGCGCGCTGCTGTACGCGCTGACCGTCGCCAACGGCTGGCGCGCGGGCGTGCTGGTCGACGAGGCGCACAACCTGGTCGAGCGCGGCCGCGCCATGTACACCGCCGAGCTGGATCCGCAGGCGCTGCGCGACGCCCGGCGCGGCGCGCCCGCGGCGGTGGCCAGGCCGCTGGCCCGGCTGGCGCGACACTGGGGGGCACTGGCGCGGCAAGCCGACGTTGCCTATGAAGTCTTGCCGGAAGTGCCCGCGCCCCTGCTGCGCGCGCTCGATGATTGCTGCGCGGCAGTGCTGGCGCACATGACCGAGCAGCCCGCGTCGGTCGACCCGGCGTTGCAGCGGTTCTATTTCGATGCCTTGCATTTCGGCCGGCTGGCGGAGCAGCTCGATGCGAATTCGCTGTTCGATATCCAGCGGCCAACCGCCGCCGCAAAGGCCGGACGCGGCAACCATGCGCTCCTGTGCCTGCGCAACGTCATCCCTGCGCCGTTCCTGCGGCCGCGCTTTGCCGCGGCCCATTCCGTCACGCTGTTCTCGGCCACGCTGGACCCGGCCGCCTACTACCTCGATACGCTGGGTTTGCCCGCCGACTGTGCGCGCGTGGCGGTGCCGTCGCCATTCCGGGCGGAACAACTGTCGGTACGCATCGCCAGCCGGATTTCGACCCGCTATGCGCGGCGCGGCCAGTCGCTGCCGGCCATTGCCGCGCTGATGGCGGACCAGTTCCGCGCGCGCCGCGGCAACTACCTCGCGTTCTTCAGCAGCCACGAATACCTGCAGCAGGCCGTGTCGAACTTCACGCAGGCGCATCCCGACATTCCGCACTGGGTCCAGTCGCGCGGCATGGACGAAGCGGCGCAGGCCGCTTTCCTGTCAGCCTTTGTCGCGGGCGGCGCAGGCATCGGCTTTGCGGTGCTGGGCGGCGCCTTTGCCGAGGGCGTGGACCTGCCCGGCGAGCGCCTGATCGGCGCCTTCGTCGCCACGCTGGGGCTGCCGCAGTTCAACGCCGTCAACGAGCAGTTCCGCGCGCGCATGCAGACGGCCTTCGGCCAGGGCTACGACTATGCCTATCTCTATCCGGGCTTGCGCAAGGTGGTGCAGGCCGCGGGCAGGGTGATCCGCACGCAGCAGGACGAAGGCGTGGTCTACCTGATCGACGACCGCTTTGCCGCGCCGGAGGTGCGCCGGCTGCTGCCGGAATGGTGGCAAATCGGCCCGGCGGCGTAGAAATTACACGGCGCGCGGGCTTTGGCCTGACCCTTGCCGACCGCTTGCCGGCCTTGCCGGGGCGGTGCGGATCTGGCACGAATCCGGCAGCAATGCGACCATGCGTGCCGACCGCAAACCGTCGTCATCGAATCAAGGACCCGACCATGCCCATGACCCAGCATTACGCGGCCACCGAGCCGCCCCGTACCGAAGTGGATGCGCTGAACGGCGGCACCGTGCTCGAATTCGGCGCTCCATGGTGCGGCTACTGCCAGCGCGCGCAACCGGCGCTCGCCGAAGCGTTCGCGGTGCATCCCGCGCTGCGCCATATCAAGGTCGAGGACGGCAGCGGACGCCCGCTCGGCCGCTCGTTCCGCATCAAGCTGTGGCCGACTCTGGTGTTCCTGCGCGACGGGCAGGAAGTGGCCAGGCTGGTAAGGCCGACCGAGGCGGATCCGATCCGGGAGGCCATGCGGCGCATCAGTTGATCATGTCGGGTAGCTAATACTTAACATTGCGGCAATTTTCTGCCAGCGCAGGGCGCTCAACCCTGCTTTGGGAGGGGACAAGCCGGAGCATTTCTGCCGTTTGTGCAGAAGTCGCCTCCGCGCAATGGCCCTGCTGGCTGTGCGGGGCGGCCAGCCCGGCAACGGCCCGCGCGCCCGGCGCGCACGAAACAAGACGGTCTCAACCGCCAATTTCGACAGATGAGCGCCCTAAGCACCGACCGGCGGCCGACAGTCCTGGTCGTCGACGACGTTCCCGAAAACATTGCGGCCATGGTCGCGCTGCTGCAGGACCCATACCGCGTCAAGGTGGCGACCCGGGCGGCCACCGCGCTGCAACTGGCGCGCGAAGCGCCACCCGACCTGATCCTGATGGATGTGTCGATGCCTGGCATGGACGGCTACGAGGCATGCCGCCAGCTCAAGGCCGATGCGCGCACCGCGTGCGTGCCGGTGATCTTCCTGACCGCACGGGCCGAGGCCCATGACGAGGCGCTCGGCTTCGAGGTCGGCGCGGTCGACTACATCATGAAGCCGGTCAGCGCGCCGGTGGCGCGCGCGCGCATTGCCAGCCAGCTGGCGCTCAAGCAGGCGCACGATTTCCTGCGCGACCGCTCGGCCTGGCTCGAGGCCGAGGTGCAGCGCCGCACGCGCGAGATCGAGCAGATCGAGGACGCCACCATCATCGCGCTGGCGGCGCTGGCCGAGACCCGCGATAACGAGACCGGCAACCATATCCGCCGCACCCAGCACTATGTGCGCGCACTGGCGCGCAAGCTGCAGCACGAGCCGCATTTCGCCGGCAGGCTCGACGACAAGGCCATCGACCTGATGTTCAAGTCCGCGCCGCTGCACGATATCGGCAAGGTCGGCATCCCCGACCGCATCCTGCTCAAGCCCGGCAAGCTCACCGCGGAAGAATTCGAGGTCATGAAGACCCATACCACGCTGGGCCGCGATGCCATTGCCGATGCCGAGGCGCAGTGCGGCACCACCAGCTCCTTCCTGCGCTACGCGCGCGAGATCGCGCATCACCACCACGAGAAATGGGACGGCAGCGGCTATCCCGACGGCCTGGCCGGCGAAGCGATCCCGCTGTCGGCGCGGCTGATGGCGGTAGCCGATGTCTATGACGCGCTGATCTCGCGCCGCGTCTACAAGCCCGCGTTTGCGCACGATGACGCGGTGCGCATCATCGGCGAGGGCCGCGGCCGCCATTTCGACCCGCGCGTGATCGACGCCTTCCTGGCGATCACCGGCGAATTCCATGCGATCGCGCTGGAATATGCCGATCCGTCCGGCGCCGAGCCGGTGCCGGCCCCCGCGCAGGGCTGACCGGCATGCCATCGCTGCGCATGGCACTGCGCCGCCGCGCCGGCGTGCGGCCGTTCGGCCCGCTGCTCGCCTATGCCGCGCTGCTGGCGGTGGCGGTATGGCTGCTCGCGCTCGGTGCAGCGTCGGTGGTGCGCGAGAACGAGCAGGCCAGCGTGGGCGCGCGCCTGGGCGCCACCGTCAACACCACCGCGCGGCTGCTGGAGGTCTGGGCGGGCGAGCAGCGCCGCCGCGCCGTGTCGATCGCCGCAATGGACCACACCGTGCGGCTGGCGCTGCCGCTGCTGGCCAGCCATGGCGGCGCCACCCCGGCGCAGGCTGCCGAATTTGCCCGCTGGATCGCGCCGCTGATGCGTTCGCACGGCTATATCGGCTTTGCGCTGGTGAACGCGGACGACCGCATCGTGGCCTCCGAACTGGCCGACCGCACCGGCCAGCTGCTGTTGCCCGAGTCCGCCCGCACCGCGCAGCGTGCGCGCCACGACGGCGCCGCGGTGTCCGCGCCGTATCCCGGCCCGCAGCCGATCCCCAATGCCAGCGGTCGTGCCGGCGTCCCGACATTCCAGGTGGTATGCGCGCGGCTGTCGGATCTTGCCGGACAGGATGCCAGGCGCGCGGCCGGCACCCTGTGCCTGCGCATCGACCCGCATGTGGTCATGCTGCAGATCGTCATGGCGGCGCGCTATGGCCGCAGCGGCGACCTGTACATGATCGACGGCCAGGGCCGCCTGGTGTCGCCCGCGCGCTTCGATGAAGAACTGGCCGCGCAGGGGCTGCTGGCGCCCGGCATGGCGTCGATGTTCCATACCGTGGCGCGGATTCCCGCGGCTGACGGCAACGGCACCTACCGCCTGCCGCCGGGAGCGCCGCTGACCCGGCTGGCGCAGCAGGTGCTGTCGCACCAGACCCTGCAGCTTGCCTTCGGCTACCGCGACTACCGCGGCCGGCGCGTGGCCGGCGCCGGGCTGTGGGTGCCGGCGCTGGCGAGCGGGCTGATCGTCGAGCAGGACATGGAGGAGGCCTTCCATTCGTACTTGTCGACCCGCACCGTGGTCATCGGCATGGCACTGGCGATCCTCCTGCTGATCGGCCTGGCCGCGTGGGCGCTGCGCCGCGGCCAGCTGCGCCTGGCGCACAGCGAGGAGCGGCTGCGCGCCATGCTCGACCATTCGCCCGCCATCATGCACCTGAAGGACCGCAACCACGCCTTCCTGGCGCTGAACCCGGCCACGCAGGCATTGATCGGACAGCCCGAGCGCGCGGCGCTAGGCCGCACCGACCGCGAATTGCCGGCGATGCCCGATGGCACGCAGGAGCGCTGGGATATCGAAGAGCGGGTGATGGCGAGCGGGCAGGCGGAGGAACACATCTACACGATGCAGGCGGCGGAGGGCGCGCGCGAACTGCAGGTGATGCGCTTCCCGGTGCGCAATCCGGCCACCAACGAAGTGGTCGGCGTGGGTTCGGTCGGCATCGACATCACCAGCCAGGTGCGGGCGCATCGCGAGCTGAAGGAGCTGTCGCAGACGCTGGAGCACAAGGTGTCCGAGCGCACCCGCGAACTCGCCATCGCCAACGCCGAGCTGGCCGAGGCCAAGCACGCCGCGGAATCGGCGGCGCAGGCCAAGGCCAGCTTCCTGGCCAACATGAGCCATGAGATCCGCACGCCGATGAACGCGGTGATCGGCATGGCCCATCTGGCGCTGGGCACGCAGCTCGATCCCAGGCAGCGCGACTATGTCGGGAAGATCGAGCGCTCGGGCCAGCACCTGCTTGGCATCCTCAACGACATCCTCGACCTGTCCAAGATCGAGGCCGGCAAGCTGGAAGTGGAAGAGATCGACTTCTCGCTGGAGCGCGTGCTGCGCACCGTGGGCGACCTCGTGTCGGAGCGGGCCGCGGCAAAGCAGCTCGAGCTGATCGTCGAGGTCGCCCCCGACGTGCCCGACGCGCTGCGCGGCGATCCGCTGCGCATCCGCCAGGTGCTGATCAATTTCACCACCAACGCGGTCAAGTTCACCGAGCGCGGCGAGATCGTGGTGCGCGTGGTGCGCGTGGCGCCCTGTGCCGGCGACGGCGACAGCAATGGCGACGGCAACCCGCCGCGGGTGCGGCTGCATTTCGCGGTGCGCGACACCGGCGTCGGCATCGCGCCCGCGGCGATCGGGCGGTTGTTCCGGAACTTCGAGCAGGCCGACAGCTCGACCACGCGCCGTTACGGCGGCAGCGGCCTGGGCCTGGCGATCAGCCAGCGGCTGGTGCATCTGATGGGGGGCACGCTGGGCGCGGACAGCACGCCTGGCGAGGGCAGCACGTTCTGGTTCGAGCTGTCGCTGCGGCCGGGCAGCCAGCGCGCCCCGGCGCTGCTGGTGCGGCCAGAACTGGCCGGACGCCGCCTGCTGGTGGTCGACGACCACGGCTACGCGCGCCAGGTCATCGCCGCGATGCTGCGCCGCTTCGGCTTCCGCGCCGACCAGGCCGCCTCGGGCGAAGCGGCGCTGGCGGCGATCCAGGCCGCGGATGCCGAGGGCGATCCTTACCACGCCGCCTTTATCGACTGGCGCATGCCCGGCCTGGACGGCATCGAGACCGCGCGCCGGCTGGCCGGACTGGCGCTGCGCGGGCCGCGCCCGCGGCCGCTGATGGTGACGGCCAACGGCAGCGAGGCGGTGTTGCGCGCCGGCGAGCAGGGCGGCTTCGACGCGCTGCTGCTCAAGCCGGTCAGCCCGTCGGTGCTGTTCGATGCCACGCTGCGGGTGCTCGCCGCCGAACCCGGCATGCCGCCGCGGGCCGAGCCGGAGCGCGCGGCGCCCGGCCCGGGCTGGTCGCTGCCGCAGCGGCGCGTGCTGCTGGTCGAGGACAACGAAATCAATCGCGAGGTCGCGGTACACCTGCTGCAGCAGGCCGGCATTACGCCGGACACCGCCGGCAACGGGCGGGCCGCACTCGAGCGGCTGGCCACGCATGCGTATGACCTGGTGCTGATGGACATGCAGATGCCGGTGATGGACGGCGTCGAGGCCACGCGGCGAATTCGCGCCGATGCGCGGCTTGCCGCGCTGCCGGTGGTCGCCATGACTGCCAACGCCTTGCCCGAGGACCGCGAACGCTGCCTGGCGGCCGGCATGGACGACCATATCGCCAAGCCGATCAGCCCGCCGGTGTTCTTTGCCACCGTGCATCGCTGGCTGACCCGCGACGGCGAGGTGCCGGCCGTGGCGCCGAAGTGGCCGGCATGGCTTGGCGCGCTCGCCGCGACGGGTGTGCTGGATATCGGGGATGCGCTCGAGCGCGCCGGCGGGCAGCCGGAGACTTACCGGGGTCTGCTGGCGCGGCTGCGCGACCGATACGCCGATGCCGGCACGCAGCTCACGAAGCTCACGCATGGCCATACCGGCGAAGCCGCGCAGCTTGTGCACGAGCTGGCCGGCGTGGCGGGCAACCTGGGCGCGATGGCAGTGTCGCGCGCCGCCGCGGCGTTGGAAAGCACGCTGCGCGACGGCGGCGGTGATGAGGGCGGCGTCGCGCTGCAGGCTGCCGCGTTGCAAGCGGCGATGTCGGATCTCCTGGCGGCACTGCGCCTGCACCTGCCGGATGTAACGCCTGCGCCGCCATCCACGGTCCAGCCTTCCGCCGGATCCGCTGCGCGGGCGCTGATCCGGCTGCGGCGGCAGCTGCGCGAAGGCGCCAGCGAAGCCGGATCGACCCTCGCCGCGCAGCGCGCCGCACTGGACGCGGTGGTGCCTGCCGGCATGCTGGCCGAACTGGAAGGCGCGATCGGAGCGTACGACTACGCCACTGCGCTCGCGATCCTCGACGACGTGCTGCCCGTCACGGCATCTGGCCAGGGCTGATACCCGGCCCAGGCCGTCAGCGGCCGGCCGGCAGCACCATCGTCACCAGCACCGATGCATCGGTGTCGGCGGTCAGGTCATAGCGCACGCACGGGCCGACGTAGAGCAGGTCGCCCTGGCGCAGTCCGCGTTCGGCGCCGTCCACGCGCAGGCGGACTTCGCCTTCCAGGCACTGCACCGTCATCGGGCCGTCCACCGCATGGGGCGGCACATGCTTGCCCGCCTTCAGCACCAGCCGCATCACTTCAAGCGGGCCTTCCTTGAACAGGGCTTGGGTGACAGTCTGGTCCAGGCGCGTGCCCAGGGGCAGCACGCTGGCGATCTGTCCGGAAGCTAGGTGAGGGAGGGACATGCGCGGCTCCTCGCTGAAGTGGGGTCGTGGGGTCGTGTGCTATGTGCGTTGTCAGGCGCTGCTGGCTTTTGCCGCCAGCACGCCTTTCCAATCTAGCACCGGAGCGCGCGCCTCAGTAGCGTTCAGCGTGCCGCAGTCGGCGAAGCCGGGGCCGCCGATGCGGGCGCCGCGTGGGCGTTTTGTGCGCACGGAATCGCATGGCGGGCGCGTGCTTCGGCGCGGGCGCGCTCGATCACGGACCAGTCCGGGCCCGCGCTGGCGGGCAGGGATGCGGCAAGGGCGCCAAGGGCGAGCATGGCGATCAGGATGGCTTTCATGGGGATGTCGTCGAAGCGAGTGGGAGGCTTGGGGGGCTGGCCGAAAAGGTCCTTCCGGCCAGCAGTGCCGCCACGGCGAGCGCCGCGGCGGACGGAAGCAAGTTTCAGGCGGCGTGTGCCGGCGGCGCCGAGACGCCGGTGCGGTCCATGCCCGCCAGGTCCATGCCGGCGGCCGGCTGGTTGGCGCCGTCGGTGAACGGGTCGCGCCTGCCGTTGACATGCGCGCCGTCGGTGAACGGATCGCGCTTGCCGTTGACGTGCGCACCCTCGGTGAAGGGATCGCGCTTGCCGTTGTGCTGCAGGTTGTAGCCGTAGCGGGCGGCTTCGTCGGTGCCGTGGTCGCTCAGGCCTTGCGCTGCGGCCGGGCCGCAGGCGAGCATGCCGGCGCCGAGGGCGGCGATGGAGAGTGTCGTGGCAAGGAGGGCTTTGAGATCGTTGTTATGCATGTCTGCTGTGTCTTGGGTAAGGGGACGGCACGGTTTACGCAGCTTGCTGCGGTCCGTGCGGGGTGGGCGGATCTGCCTGCCCGCACGCCGTCCGTTTCGCCTTGTGGGCGGTGCCGGGCGCGCAACGCGCGGGGCACGGGACGAAGTGTAGTCACGCCGATCCATTCCGGTGATGATTTAAAAGGACAAAAGTCAGTCGCTTTTTTCATCGTTATGCGAAGCGCCTTCCGACGGTCCTGGCGAGGCTTTGCGGCCGGCCTGCCAGCCGCCGCCCAACGCGAGGAACAGGTCCACCTGGCGGTATGACACCTGTGCTTCGGCCGCGGCCAGCGCGGCCTCGGCATCGGCCAGCGCCAGCTCGGCGTCGAGGCGGTCGAGGAAGGGGATGCGCCCGGCCTGCTGCAGCCGCACCTGCTGGCGCGCGGCTTCGCCGGCCTGCTCGCGCGCGGCATGCAGCGCCTCGCGCCGCTCCAGCGCGCGGATATAGGCGGACAGCGCCGTCTCCGTTTCCTGCAGCGCGCGCAGCACTGTGCCGTCGAAGCGGGCCAGCGCGGCGTCGGCGGCCGCCTCATGGCCGTGGATGCGGTGGCGCACGCCGTTGGTCGGCAGCGACCAGCTCAGCAGCGGACCCAGGCTCCAGCGCGCCGTCGGGCCGCTGCCGAGGTCGCTGAGCACGCCGGTCAGGCCGGCGCTGGCGCCGATGCGGATCGACGGATACAGGTCCGCGGTGGCGACGCCGATGCGCGCGGTCGCCGCGGCCAGTTCGCGCTCGGCCTGGCGGATATCGGGACGGCGCCGCAGCAGCGCGGCACCGTCGCCTACTGGCAGCGGCGCGTGCAGTTCCGGCTCGGCATGGCACTCGACCTCGTCCGGCGCCAGCGCCGACGGCGCCTTGCCCAGCAGCAGCGCCAGGCGGTGATGTGCGGCGGCGCGCTCCGCCGCGAAGGCCGGCAAGGCGGCGCGCAGCGCTTCGGTGCGGGCGCGTTCGCGTGCCACGTGGGGCGGCTGCGCGCGGCCGGCGGCGACCAGCCGGCGGGTAGCGTCCAGTGTTTGCTCCTGCACCGCAAGCTGCTGCGTGGCCACGGCCAGTTCATGAGTGGCGGCGCAACCCTGCACGTAGGCGCGCACGGTCTGCGCGGCAACGCTGACGCGCACCAGGTCGAGGGTGGCTTCGCTGGCTTCGGCGCTGGCGAGCGCGGCCTCGTCGGCACGCGCCAGCTTGCCGAAGAAATCGACCATGTAAGACACGCCGAAGCCGAAATCGCCCAGGTTGAACACCGGCGGCTTGACCGTCTGCAGGAAGCTCTGGGCCGACAGCTGCGCGCGCGCCACGCTGGCGTCGACGCCGCCTTGCGGCAGGTTCTCGGACTCGACTTCATGCAGCAGCGCCACCGCGCGCCGCAGGTTGGCCGAGGCGGCGCGGATGTCGGTGTTGGCCGCCAGCGCCTGCCGCACCAGCTGGTCGAGCCGCGCGTCGTCATAGAGGCGCCACCAGTCGTCCGGGACCGGGCCGATGTCGACGCCATGCGCATTGCCGCCTTGCAGCGCGCCGTTGGCCTGCGGCGCCTTGAACGCGGCCTGCCCGGGCACGTGGTAGTCGGGGCCCACGGTGGTGCAGGCGCACAGGCACGCGGCCGCGCACGCTAGCCAGCGACGGCGCGCGCTCATGATCGTGCGGCGGCCTGGCGCCGGGGTTCGCGCACCGACACCGTCGCGGTACGGCCCGACACCAGCCTGACGTCGGCCGGAACGTCTTCCAGCACGATCCGCACCGGCACGCGCTGCGCCAGCCGCACCCAGTTGAAGGTCGGGTTGACGTTGGGCAGCAGGTTGGAGCCGGCGCTGCGGTTGCGGTCCTCGATGCCGGCGGCGATGCTCTGCACATGCCCGCGCAGGTGCCGCGGCTCGCCCATGATATGGACGTCCACCGGGCTGCCGATATGGATGCGGTGCAGCCTGGTTTCCTCGAAATAACCTTCCACATGGAACGACGCTGCGTCGACCATCGACAGCACCGGGCGGCCGGTGGAGACGTAGTCGCCCAGCCGCGGCAGGCGGTCGTTGAGGTAGCCGGCCACCGGGCTGCGCACGCTGGTGCGCTCCAGGTTCAGCCGCGCCAGCCGCACCGTGGCCTCGGCCTGCGCCAGCGCGGCCTCGCCTTGCTCCACGCGGGCGCGGCCCTGTTCGGCGACTTCGCCCGCCACCAGCCCGTCGAGCGCCCGGTTGCGCGTGGCTTCGCGCCGCGCCTGGGCCAGCGTCGCGCGCAGCGTGGCGGCGGTGGCCAGCGACTGCTGCAGCGCCAGCGCGTAGCGGTCGCGGTCGATCTCGAACAGCACCTCGCCGCGCCGCACGTACTGGTTGTCGCGCACCAGCACGCGCGTGACCAGCCCGGAAACGTCGGGCGCGACCTGGACGATATCGGCGCGCACATGGCCGTCGCGGGTCCACGGGGCGGCCGTGTAGTAGTCCCACAGGTGGCGCAGCACCAGCACGGCGGCCAGCACGGCCAGCAGCGTCGGCAGCAAGGGAAGCAGGGGGCGGAGTCGGAGTTTCATGACGGCAGTCCCGGCACCGCGGCGAAGACTGCCGCCACGGCGCCCAGGACGATCACATAGAGGGAAAGGTTGAACAGCGAGCGGTGCCAGATATGCCGGTAGCAGCCCAGCGACGCCAGCGCCATGCGGATCGCGGTGGCGACGGCGAAGGCCAGCACCATCAGCACCAGCACGCCTGGCACGAACACGCCATAGAGATCGATTTCACTGAGCATCGGGGAGCGGCAAAAGCGATGAGTGGGATCAGGCTGCGCGCGCCGGCGGGCACGCGGGCTGCAGCGTTACCTGCAGCACCACCAGCGCGCCCAGCGCACCGCTGTCCTGGCGTGGCAGCGCGGCGATGGCATCGGCGACCCAGCGCTGCAGCGCCGCCGGCGCCGCCACGGCATGGCCGCTGCGCAGCCGTGACCGGTAATGCCGCGCGACTGCCGCCAGCACCCGGCGCACCGGCTTGCGTGCCGCAAGCGGGAGGTTCGGCAGCGCCTTGTGCAGCGCCAGCGCGCAATAGCCGACCTGCAGCGCATGGAAGCCGTCGGCAGAGAGCGGGTCGCCAGCGACCCCCAGGCGCGGCACCAGCTGGCCGAGCCGGTCGAGCATGCGTGCGCCGAGCCCTGCGTCGCCATCAGCCGCGCGCAGCGTGGCCGCCCGCGCCAGGTCCTGCCAGCTCGCGCGCACCAGCCGGTGCGCTGCCGCGCGCGCGCCGAACGGGCGCACCGCCATCGCCCACAGCGGTGCGAACAGCATCGAGGCGGCACTCGCCAGGCAGGCATTGAAGGTGCCGAGGAAATCCGCGTCGAAGACTGCCTGCACATTGGCGAACGAGGCGGTGTTGACCGACAGCAGCATCGCGATCAGCTGGAAGCCCGGCCGCGCCACCAGCAGGCCGATGCCGAGGTAGGGCAGCGCCAGCATCGCCGCCAGCACCTCGAAGGTATGCGCGTGCGGGACCACCACGAAGAGGTAGCCCGAGGCCACCAGCAGGCACACCAGGCTCCAGCGCAGGAAGGGTGCAGCCATGCGGCGCGGTTCGTCGATGGCGGCAAAGAAGCAGCACGCGATCGACGCCACCGCCACCGCGCCGGCGCCGTCTTCCCAGCCCGAGAAAATCCACAGCAATCCGGCACAGAACACCGCCAGCCCGCTGGACGCGGCGCCGAACAGCAGCATGCCGTGGTCATGGTGATGGCCGGCGCCGTCGGGTGCCTCAGGTGCCGGACAGCTGGTGGCGGCCGGCGCCTCGGGGCCGCGTTCTCCAATGCCGCGTTGCAGCGCCAGGCATTCCGCGTACAGCGGGCACAGGCGTTGCAGCTGGCCGGCGGCGGTCGTGGCGAGTTGCGCGGGCCAGCCGCCGTCCCCTGCGTCCAGGCGCCAGTCGTGCAGTGTCGGAGCCGGCTGCGCGGCACCGCTGTCCAGCCACGCGGCGGTCGCATCCAGTGCCTGCCGCAGCGGCGCCGGCAGGCCGCCGGGCAGGCCGCGCAACGCCTGCAGCACGCTTTCCAGCGACGACAGCAACGGCATCAGCATGGTCATGCGCTGGCGCAGCGCGCGCGCATGGCGCAGCGTGCGGCTGCCTTCGGTGTCATAGGCGAGCTGGGTGATCAGCAGGTCCAGCGCCAGGATGTCGCTCGCAAGCCGATGGCGGCCATCGTCGGCGCGCGGACTGCCGCGCAGGATCGCCGCGGCCCAGCCGCTGGCGTCGGCAAGCCAGCTCTGCGCACGCGCGCGCAGCGCCCGCGCCACCTTGGCCGGGAACACGATCGACCCGACCAGCCCGGCGCAGACGATGCCGATCACGATCTCCTCGATGCGCGCCACGGCAATATCGAAGATCCCGGCCGGCTGGCTGACAGCCGGCAGCGCCACGATCGGCAGCGTGTACGCCGCCAGCAGGAACACATAGCTGCGCGGCGAGCGCTGCAGCAGCGACAGGTACACCAGCACGGTGATCCACAGTGCGATCGCACCCATCAGCACGATCGGCATGTTGACCAGCTGCGGCACGGTCGCGACCGCGGCGGTCGCGCCGAGCACCGTGCCGGCGACGCGATAGGCAGCCTTCGAGCGGGTCGCGCCGGTCAGCGGGTGCGAGACGAAATACACCGTGGCCATGGCCCAGTACGGGCGCGGCAGGCCCAGCGCCAGCGCGATATAGAGCGCCAGCATCGCGGCGGCGAATGCCTTCAGCGAGAACAGCCACTGTCGTGCATTCGGCCAGCTAGCCATGGAACAGGGTCTTGAAGACAAGGAGTTTGGGGGCGCGCAGCGCCGCCTGCCACTCCACGCTTCATGGCGGCGCAGTCGGGCAGGGGCGATGTGTGGAAGCGAAGTGTAGCCAAACCCTTGGCATTCCATTCATGATTTAATATTGGCTTCACCATTCGCTTTGTTCATGGATGCGGTGCCGCCACGGTCCAGCCTCAGATCCACATGCCTATCGATATCCGCGCGCTGCGCTATTTCGTCGAGACCGCGCGCCTGCACAGCTTCACGCAGGCGGCGGGTTCGCTGTTCGTCACCCAGTCGACCATCAGCAAGATGGTGAAGCAGCTCGAGGACGAGGTCGGGCAGCCGCTGCTGATCCGCGAAGGCAAGAGCGTGCGCCTGACCGACGTGGGGCGCGTGGTCTACGAACGCGGGCAGGAAGCGCTCGGCGTGGTCCACCGGCTGACGCTGGAGGTGGCCGACCTGTCATCGCTGGGCCGCGGACAGCTGACGGTCGGCATCCCGCCGATGGTCAACCTGTTTTTTTCGCCGGCGGTCAGCGCGTTCCGGCAGCGCTATCCCAACCTGCAGCTGACGCTGGACGAGCACGGCGGGCAGGTGGTCGAGCAACTGGTCGCCAGCGGCGAACTGGAGGTCGGCGCCACGGTGCTGCCCGGAGACAGCGGCCTCGCGCTGGAGACAAGGCAGTTCGGCCGGCACCCGATCTGGGCGGTCGGGCCGCGCAAGGCGAAGTGGGCGCGCGGGCGCACGGTCACGCTGGGCGCGCTGCGCGACGAGCCGCTGGTGATGCTGACCGACGACTTTTCGCTGACGCGCAAGCTCAAACAGGCCTTTGTGGAAGCGCGCATCGAGCCGCGCATCGTGGCGCGCAGCGGCCACTGGGATTTCCTGGCGTCGATGGCGGCGGCAGGACTTGGCACCACCTTCCTGCCGCAGCCGCTCGCCGAGCGGCTGCAGGGCCAGGACACGCTCGCCATGGCGCGCCTGACTGAACCGGCGATGGACTGGACCATGGCGCACATCTGGTCGCCGGGACGCTACCTGTCGCACGCGGCGCGCGCGTGGCTGGCGGTCTGCGATGAAGTCCTCGGGGAAGGAGGAAAGCGGTAGCGGCGCCAGTGTGTGCCTCAGTGCGCGCCTATTTGCGCCGGCACTGGTCCGGCGCGATATTCAGCCGCACCAGCGACTGCCGCCCCGCGGTGTAGTGGTACAGCAGCGTCACGCCAAGCTTGCCCAGCACCGGCACGTCCGGATTGCGGCAGATACCGCGCTCAAGGATCGGCTTGGCCGATGCCATGTATTCGCGCGTGCCGTCGCGCGTGGCATCCACGCCCGACACCTTGAGCTGGAACTCGACGATCTTGCCAGGCCGGGTCACGCAGCCCTCGAAGCGCGTGGTGTCGTCCAGGTCCAGCGGGCCGGCGCGCATCAGCTCCTGGCAGGCCATCCGCAATTCGCGGTCGGCATTGCCGGCCGTCAGCCGCGTGACGCCGGTCATGCCGGTCGGCTTGCCGCGCACGGTGCCGAGCAGCAGGGTGGCGAGGCCGGAAAGCTGCTGGCCCTCCACCGGCGGCGCTGCCGGCGCGGCGGTGGCGGCCAGGGATGTGGCCAGGAATGTGGCCAACGCGGCGGCCACGGAAACAAGGACCGGCAGGGAGCGGTGGGGCGTCGCCGTCGAGGCGGCTGGGGTAAAGCGCATAAAGGGGCAGGGTGGGTTAGTTTTTTTGTAGCCTGCTACTTTAGCCCCTGCCCCCTGTTGCCGTTGTCAGGCATTGTCCTACGCGCCACGGCGTTGGCGTCGTGCGACGGGCTGTCGGAAGCACTTTGTGCCGATGCGGTCGCCGCCGTCACAGCTCCAGCACCAGCCGGCATCCGCCGGCCGCACGCGAGCAGCACGCCATCATCCGGTCGTTGGCGTCGCGCTCGGTGCGGGTCAGGACCACGTCGCGGTGATCGACCTGGCCGGCCAGCACGCGCACTTCGCACGAGCCGCACAGGCCTTCCTCGCAATCGCTCTGCACGTCGATATTGGCGCCGCGCAGCGCCGCCAGCAGGGTCTGGCCGGCGGGCACCTCCATGACCAGTCCGGAGTCCTTCAGCTCGACGGTGAAAGGCTGTTCCTTCGACGCGTCCAGCGTGCCCAGCCGCGACACGAAATGCTCGACCCGCAGCGCGTCCTCCGGCCACGCCGCGCAGGCATCGGCGAGCGCATCGAGCAGCCGTTGCGGGCCGCAGGCGTAGACGTGGGTGCGCGGCTGCGGCGTGGCCAGCATGGCGGCGAAGTCGGCGCGGCGGCCTTCGTCGCCGGCGTAGACATGCAGGCGCGCGCCATGCAGGGCCTGCAGCGCGTCCAGCATCGCCATCGAGCCGCGCGAACGGCCGCAGTAATGGATCTCGTAATCGATGCCGAGCTGGCGCGCGCGGCGCGCCATCGCGCTGACCGGCGTGATGCCGATGCCGCCGGCGATGAAGATGGCGCGCGCGCAGCCCTCGTCGAAGCGGAAATGGTTGCGCGGGCCGCGGATGCGCAAGCGGTCGCCCGCCGTAACGCTGCCGTGCACCCAGGCCGAGCCGCCGCGGCTGTCGGGCTCGCGCAGCACGGCGATTTCCAGCGCGGCGGCATCGTCGGGGTCGCCGCACAGCGAATACTGGCGCGACAGCCCAGTATCGCCACACTCCACGTCGATATGCGAGCCCGGTGCCCAGCGCGGCAGCGGCTTGCCGTCCGGCGCCGCCAGCCGCAGCCGTACCACGCCGGCGGCGGCGGGGGCGATGCTTTCCACCACCACGGTGCGCGCGCTGGTGTGCGCCGACGGCTCGCCAATGCGCACGGGCTGGCGCTGCGCCAGCAGCGCGGGGTCGCGGCGCTCCGGGTTCTGCGCCGGGTCCCATTCGACCAGCAGGTGCTCGGGGCCGCGGAACGACGTGTTGGGCACGTAGGTGAAGGACTGTTCCGCCAGCCGCATATGCGGGAGCCGGCGCGTCAGCTCTTCCAGGAAGATCTGCATCTCCATGCGCGCCAGGTTCTTGCCCATGCACTGGTGCGAGCCGTAGCCGAAGGTCAGCTGCTCGCTGGCGTTGTCGCGGCGGATGTCGAACAGGTCGGCATCGGCGAAGTGGCGCTCGTCATGGTTGGCCGAAGAGGTCACGATCAGCAGCTTGCTGCCGGTGGCCAGGCTGATGCCGCCTACCTCCGTATCGCGCGTGACCAGCCGGCGCCACGCCGCCACCGAGCCGTTGTGGCGCAGGCATTCTTCCACCGCGTTGGGGATCAGCGACGGATCCTCGCAGATCTCACGCCATGTGTCGGGATGCTGCAGCAGCAGCTTGATCGCGTTGGCCGAGGCATTGGCGGTGGTCTCGTGCGCGGCGACGATGCCGGCCATCATCATCGAATGCAGGTAGGAGTCGGTGACGACCTCGGGCAGTGCCTTCTGCTTGCGCAGGCCGTACTGCATCCAGCCCGGACCCGACGGGTCCTCGCGCATCTTGTCGAGGATGCGCCCCGCCAGCTGCCAGAAGTTGCCGACCGCATGCGCGACCGCGACCTGTTCATCTGGCCGGGGCCGTCCCCACGTGTTGACGGTATGGGCAATGGAGTACTGGCGCAGCAGGTCCATGTCTTCTTCGGGCACGCCGAGGAAATGCAGTGCCACCGCCAGCGGCACTTCCCACAGCATCTGGTCGACCAGGTCGGCGCGGCCGTCGTCGATAAATTGGTCGACGTATTCGCGCGCCAGGCGCCGCACCATCGGCTCGTGATGCGCCAGCTCGGCAGGCGTGAACGGATCCATCAGCGCGCGCCGGCGCGGCATGTGGGCCGGCTCGTCCTCGTTGACCAGCGTGCGGTTCATGGCATAGCCGTACGAGGCCAGCACCGCGTTGGCTTCATCGCCGGTGGGCGTGATCTTCTCCAGGGCGATCGACGGGCTGAAGGTGATGTTGTCGCGGAAGATCGCCTTGATGTCGTCGTAGCGCGTGACCACCCAGTAGCCCAGTTTGGGGCTGTAGAACACCGGTTCCTGCTCGCGCGACCAGCGCACGTATTCGGGCGGATCCTGCTGGTAGCCGTCGCCGAACGGATCGAACTCAGCCGCCTTGTGGCTGACCGGGCAGCCATTGGGGGCGGTGAAGGCGGAATGGTCGACGGGACAGCCGCCGCGCGCGGTATCGGGGGAGGGGATGGCCATGCTGCGTACTCCTGCAAAAACATTGCCGTCCGGGCGGGCCGGACGGCCTCAAAACGATACCCGCTCAGTTGTCCAGCGTGATCTTCAGGTCGCGGATCAGCTTGGTCCAGCGTGCCGACTCGGTGCGCAGCAGTTCGCTGAACTGCGCCGGCGTATTGCCCACCGGCTCCACGCCGAAGTCCACCAGCCGCTTGTTCACCGCCGGCTCGCGGATCGCCGCGACCACGTCCTTGTTCAGCGTGTTGATGACCTCCGGCGGCGTGGCGGCCGGCACCACCATGCCGACCAGCGCGGCAGCTTCGACGCGCGGATAGCCCAGTTCGGCGAAGGTCGGCACGTCGGGCAGCTGCGGCAGCCGGGTGGCATTGGCCACTGCCAGCGGCCGCACCTTGCCGCCCTTGATAAAGCCGGCGCCGGCGGCGTAGTCCACCATCATCGCGGCGACCTGGCCGGCGGCCACGTCGGACAGCGCGGGCGCGGCGCCGCGGTACGGCGCGTGCGTCATCGGCAGGCCACCGGCTTCGACCTTCAGCAGTTCCATCGCCAGGTGGTGCGGGCTGCCGGCGCCGGCGGAGCCATAGTTGACGCCGCCTTGCGTGGACTTCGCCTGCGCGATGAATTCCCTGGCGCTTTTCACCGGGCTGTTGGCGCCGACCACCAGGATCATCGGGAAGCGGCCCAGCAGCGTGACCGGCGCGAGGTCCTTGCCCGGGTGGTAGGAAAGCGTCTTGTACAGGACCGGGTTGAACACCAGTGTGCCGTTGTCGGCGGACAGCACGGTATAGCCGTCTGCGGCCGAGCGCGCCGTCTCGGCCGCGCCGATCGCCGTGTTGCCGCCGGGCTTGTTGTCCACCACGACCGGCTGCCCGACCTTGGCCGACAGGCCCTGGCCGATGGTGCGCGCGAGGAAGTCGGAGCCGCCGCCGGCGGCGTACGGCACGATCCAGCGGATCGGCTTGGCCGGGTAGCTGTCGGCGGCGTGCGCCGGCAGCGTGGACAGCAGGGGCAGGACGAGCGCGCCGAAAGCGGCGATAGCCAGGCGCGGCAGCAGGGGGCGGGGCATGTGGTTGTCTCCGATGAATTTCTGTTTTGCGTAAATCTTATACGCATTGCGTAATCATTGAATGAGGGTTAACCTGCAAGCGACCGCCCTACCGCCGCCAGACGAGGCGTGGCCTAATCGCCTGCCTATGCCAACACCACTGCCATGCCCGCATCCCGCTCCAAGCCCGCCGCCCCCGAAACGCCTGCCGACGCCGCCTCGCCCCGCGCACGGGAGCGCCGCCAGCGCGTGCAGTCCGCTGTCACGGGCATGGCGGTGCTCAAGGGGCTGGCCAGACTGGGCGGGCGCGCCAGCCTGACCGCGCTGGCCGCGCATATCGACGAAAGCCCGGCCAAGGTGCATCGCTACCTGGTCAGCCTGCTGGAAGAGGGGCTGGTTGCGCAGGAATCCGGCACGCAGCAGTACCACCTGGGCTACGAGGCGCTGCAGATCGGCATGGCGGCGATGCGCCAGGCCGACCCGATCCGGCTGGCCGAAGCCTCGCTGGTGCGGCTGCGCGAGGCGCTGGAAGTGACGTGCTTTGTCGCGGTGATGGGCAACAAGGGCCCGACCATCATGCGTTTTGAAGAACCGGGCTTGCCGGTCACGGTGAACGTGCGCGCGGGGTCGGTGATGCCGCTGCTGTGGTCAGCCACCGGGCGCGTATTCCTGGGCCTGCTCGACGAAACCCGGGTGCAGGCGCAAGCGGCGGAAGAACTGGCAGAGGCTAGCCCGGCGCGGCTGGCATCGCTCGACCGGGACGACCCGATCGGCGCGCTGCGCCGCGCCGTGCAGGCCGACGACTGCGCCTGGGTGCGCGACACCAACCTGACCGGCATCAGCGCCGTGGCCGCGCCGGTACGCGACTACACCGGCCGCGTGTGCGCGGTGCTGACAGCGCTGGGCGCCACCGGCGGCTTCGATCCGTCGATCGACGGGCCGGTCGGCACCGCCGTGCGGCACGAGGCCCGCGTGGTCAGCGCCGCGCTCGGCTTCAACCCCGAAGCGGCGTCCTAACGTCCGGCTTAAGCGCCGGACCAGCCTGCACGGCATTGTGCGGTCCGCGCTCAAACGCGTATATTCCTCGCGGATTGCCGACATTCCTGCCACTGCCTGACATGAAGACCCTTGCCCCCACGCGCCTCGCGGCGCTTGCCGCCGGCGGCCTCCTGTGCACGCCAGCCACGTACGCCGCCGACAAGGCCGACCCGCGCCAGCTCGAACGCGCCGTCAACGAGGCGATCGCGCCGATGATGAAGGCGCACAACGTGCCGGGCATGGCCATCGCGGTGACGGCCGGCGGCAAGCAGTACTTCTTCAACTATGGCGTGACGGCGAAGCGGGGCGGCAAGCCCGTCACCGAGTCGACCCTGTTCGAGATCGGCTCGGTCAGCAAGACCTTCACGGCGACGCTGGCGGGCTACGCGCAGGCGCGCGGCGCCATGTCGCTGTCGGATCCCGCCGGCAAGTACCTGCCTGCGCTTGCCGGCAGCGCGCTGGGCACCACCAGCCTGCTCGACCTTGGCACCTATGCGGCCGGCGGCCTGCCGCTGCAGTTTCCGGAGACGGTCAACAGCCCGCAGGCAATGACCGATTACTTCAAGGCCTGGCGACCGGCATACGCGGCCGGTACCCACCGGCGTTACTCGAACCCCAGCATCGGCCTGTTCGGCTACCTCGCCGCGCGCAGCCTGGGCGAGCCGTTCGACGACCTGATGGAGAAGACCCTGTTTCCGGCGTTCGGCCTGAAGCGCACCTATATCCGGGTGCCGAAGCCGCTGATGGCGGACTACGCGTGGGGCTATACCAAGGACGACAAGCCGATGCGCGTGACGCCGGGCGTGCTGGATTCCGAGGCCTACGGCGTGAAGACCACGTCTGCCGACATGATCCGCTTCGTCGAGGCCAACATGGCGCCGGCGGGGCTTGACGGCAGCATGCAGCGCGCCATTGCCACCACGCGTACCGGCTACTTCAAGGTCGGCGGCATGGTGCAGGGGCTGGGATGGGAGATGTATGCCTATCCGACGCCGGTCAGCGCCATCCTGGCGGGCAGCTCGCCGCAGATGGTGTTCGAGGCCAACAAGGTCGACAGGCTGGAGCCGCCGCAGGCGCCGGGCGCCGATGTGCTCGTCAACAAGACCGGGTCGACCAACGGGTTTGGCGCATACGTCGTGTTCGTGCCGGCAAAGCGCATCGGACTGGTCATGCTCGGCAACAAGAACATGCCGGTGCCGGCGCGGGTGGAGGCCGCGTACCACATCCTGACAGTGCTGGACGGCGAGCTGGCAGCAAAGCGCTAGGGGAACGACCCTCCAGTCGCGCCATAAAAAAAGCGGCCCGAAGGCCGCCTGTGTCTACTACGCGCTGAAGCGCGGTCAGAACTGCTCCGGCGTCAACGCATTGACCGGCGCGGCACCGCCGACGACGGCATCGCGCAGCGCCGTTGCCTGCGACAGGATGTGCTGTGCGAAGAAATGCGCCGTGGCGATCTTGGCGTCGTGGAAGTTCGGATCCTCGGCGCGCTTCGCATCCGCGGCCAGCATGGCCCGGCCCAGCTGCCAGCCCGAGAACACGATGCCGCACAGCTTCAGGTACGGCACGCTGCCGGCGAACACGGCATTCGGGTCCGACTTGGCATTGGCCACCACAAACTCGACCACCGCTTCCAGCGCCGCGCGGCCATTGGCCAGCTGCGCCTGGACCGCGGTAAAGGCCGCGCCGCCATGCTTGCCCAGCTCGGCCTCGGTCTCGGCGATCTGCGCGCAGATCGCGCGCGCCACCGCGCCGCCGTCGCGCAGGGTCTTGCGGCCGACCAGGTCGTTGGCCTGGATGGCCGTGGTGCCTTCGTAGATCGGCAGGATGCGGGCGTCGCGATAATGCTGCGCGGCGCCGGTTTCCTCGATAAAGCCCATGCCGCCGTGCACCTGCACGCCGAGGCTGGTGACGTCGATCGACAGCTCCGTGCTCCAGCCCTTGACCACCGGCACCAGGAATTCATAGAACGCCTGGTTCTGCTTGCGCACGGCTGCGTCCGGATGCTGGTGCGCGGTGTCGCTGGCGGCCGCGGCCACATAGGCGACGGCGCGGGCGCCTTCGGTCAGCGCGCGCATCGTCATCAGCATGCGCTTGACGTCGGGGTGATGGATGATGGTGACGCCTTCACGCGCCGAGCCGTCGACCGGGCGGCTCTGCACGCGCTCGCGCGCATACGCCACGGCCTGCTGGTAGGCGCGCTCGGACACCGCGACGCCCTGCATGCCGACGGCGAAGCGGGCCGAGTTCATCATGATGAACATGTACTCCAGGCCACGGTTCTCTTCGCCCACCAGCGTGCCGATGGCGCCGCCGTGGTCGCCGAACTGCAGCACGGCGGTCGGGCTGGCCTTGATGCCGAGCTTGTGTTCGATCGACACGCAGTGCACGTCATTGCGCTCGCCCAGGCTGCCGTCGGCGTTGACCAGGTACTTGGGCACGATGAACAGCGAGATGCCCTTGACGCCTTCGGGCGCGTCGGGCGTGCGGGCCAGCACCAGATGGACGATGTTCTTCGCCATGTCGTGCTCGCCGTAGGTGATGAAGATCTTGGTGCCGAAGACCTTGTAGGTGCCGTCGCCCTGCGGCTCGGCGCGGGTGCGCACCGCGGCCAGGTCCGAGCCCGCCTGCGGCTCGGTCAGGTTCATGGTGCCGGTCCACTCGCCGCTGATCAGCCTGGGCAGGATGGTGGCCTTCTGTTCGTCCGAGCCGGCGGTCAGCAGCGCTTCGATGGCGCCGTCGGTCAGCAGCGGGCACAGCGCGAACGACAGGTTGGCGCTGTTCAGCATTTCGATGCAGGCGGTAGAAATCAGCTTGGGCAGGCCCTGGCCGCCAAATTCCTGCGGATGCAGCACGCCTTGCCAGCCGCCTTCGCCGAACTGGCGGAAGGCATCCTTGAAGCCGGGGGTCGTGGTGACCACGCCATCCTTCCAGCTGCTCGGATCCAGGTCGCCGGTGCGGTTGAGCGGCGCCAATACCTGTTCGTTGAACTTGGCGGCTTCGTCGAGCACGGCCCCGGCCGTTTCCGGCGTGGCTTCCTCGAAGCCGGGCAGCTGGCTGACAGCTTCAAGACCTGCGAGCTCGTTCATCACGAACAGCATGTCTTTGAGCGGGGCACGGTAGGTCATGGATGTCTCCTGTCTGTACGTAGTACGTCTTTGTTCCTGGGTGGCGCGCAAGCCATGGCGCCTGGCCGCAATGCGGGCCGTGATGGGTGATTAACGAGATCGTAACGCGGGAAGCGCCGGCCGCGGCTATCCAAAGCTGCCCATTCATTGACGAAACCTGCCGCCCTATGCAAACCGGCGCGCGGGAATGCGCGCTGGCCGGCGGGCCCCGGCCGGGTGGCAGGATTTGTCAGGCGCTCGCGGGCATGGTCCGGTAGGCCTTGGGCGTGCTGCCGGTCCAGTTGCGGAAGGCGCGATGGAAGGCGGTCGGGTTGTCAAAGCCGATATCGAAGGCGATCTCCGCGATCGCGTCCGTGGTGCGCGTCAGCCGCTGGATGGCGATGTCCCGGCGGACCTCGTCCTTGATCGCCTGGAAGGTGGTGCCCTCGGCGGTAAGCCGCCGGCATAGCGTGCGCACGGAGAAGTGCAGGTCCTGCGCCACCGCTTCGATGGTCGGCGTCGCCGGCAGGCAGTCGGCCAGGTACTGGCGCACATGGTGGCACACCATCTGTTCCTCGAACGAGACGAAGATCCAGTCCTCCGGCGCGCGCGCCAGGAACTTCTGCAGGTCGGCCTTGCGTCGGCGCACCGGCATGTCCAGGTAGGCGTGGTCGAACCTGAGCAGCGTCTGGCGGCCGCCGAACTGCACGGGGCCGGGAAACAGGTAAAGCGAATCGCTGGCGCGCGGCGGCCGCGGGAAATCGAACTCCACCCGGGCCAGCGGGATGCGCTTGCCGATCAGCCAGGAGGCGACGCCGTGGACCAGCTTGAGCATCAGCTCGCTGCCCAGCGCGCTGACGCCGGGGCCGGCCGGGTCGGCCTGCAGCACGACCTCGCCGAAGCCGTCCTCGCGCCCGGACTCGAGCCGGAAATCGTCCAGGATCAGGTGGAAGAACTGGCCGAAGCGGTGCAGCGCCACCTCCAGCCGCGGCGCATCGAGCAGGCTCAGGCACAGGAACTTGAGCGTGCCGTTGCGCAGCGGCCGGCTGAAGATGCCGGGCATCTCGTCGTCCAGCTCCATCGCGAGTTCGCGGTAGAGCGTGGAAAACTGTTCCTCGGTCACGCGCGCGGCGGGGGCCTGCAACAGGCCACGCGGGATCCCGGCGCGCTCCGCCAGCCGCGCCATGGCGGCAGGGTCGGCACCGGACAGGAAGCCGTTGACCAGTGAAATCGGGACGGTGGCGGTGAACTGGGTCAATGTCGCGGGACGGGCAAGGCGGTACGGAAGCGGGGCGGTGCGTGGCTTATTTTGTCATAGCCCGGCGGGTGTCGGCGGCGCTACGGATGTCGTTGCTGGCCGTGTCGAGCGTCGCGACTGTGGCCGGTCCTACGCGGACCGTGCCGGTTCCTCCGGCGCGCGCGCGCCGGGGTCCGCCTCCATATGTACGCTGGCCAGGCCGGCGTTGAGCTGGTTCAGGAAATGGACCAGCGAAACCTTGTCGTCGAAGCCGAAACTCGCCAGTGCCTGGCGGTAGAACTCATAGATCCTGGGTTGCAGGCCGTTCCAGAACTCCCGCCCCTTTGGCGTCAGCACAACCTTCTTGGCGCGGCGGTCCACCGTGTCGGCCACACGCTGGACATGCTTTTCCCGCTCCAGCCGCTTGAGCACGCCATCGAGGCTTTGCCGGCTCACCACAAGGTATTCCGTCAGCTCGGAGAACGACATGCCTTCCGATACCTGCGGCCGCGACAGCGCCCCCAGCACGGACCACTGCACGGTAGTGATGCCGAGCGACTTGCTGGTCTGCCGGTCCAGCGTATTGCCGGCCTGGAACAGCCGGAAGAACAGCCGGTTATGGACGGATGCGTCGGACGGGTCGTACGTGGAATCTGGTTTGGTCATGGTGTGGGTTGGACACTGGCGCGCCGTGCGCTTGCCATGGGTGTGCCTATTCTAAGGCGGCGGGGAGCACACACGTGCGCGGGGCGAAGGGTGGGGCGGCGCGGGCCTGGTCCTACCTCAATCGGTCCGGATGTGTGTTGTCGTCCTCTTCTTCTGCATTTGCGCAAGGATCTTGATTATTATTTCTGCCGTTTGACAGGCAGAACCTGGCCTGGTATCGGATATTTCAGTAAATATGAGTAATGATATTGACGTATAGCCGGCGCATACCTAGTATTCTTCGGACTCTTGCTACAAAGGCTCGCTGGAACACAAGACATGGAAGTGGCACAAGCCGCGCGAACCCACCGGTCCACCCAACCGGAAATGGGCATCGCCGACATGCTCCATCGCATCCGCGCCGCGGCCCGGACCATCCCGGCCGAGGCAAGGCGCCAATGGCCCGGCGACGCCAATGCGGTGACACGCCGCCTCAGCCGACTGCTGTCGCTGGCCATGCGCCAGCAATCCGCGCTGGACATTGCGGTGATCCTGGGCAGTGCCGCCGAGCTTCGCTATTTCCCGGACGATGCGGCGCTGGAGCGGTGTACGCGCATGGTCGAGTCCCACGGTGGCAAGGCCATGCGTGCGGTCGTCTGGGCGGTCCGGCATCGCCGCGTGCGGGCCGGCGTAACTATTACCCGCCGTTTTATCGTCGACGCGGTCGACTGACCTCAAAGAAGAAGCGGGCCCTGGCATTGTGCCGGGCCCGCCCTCTATTTCCAGCGGCGCACCGTCGCGCCGCTCGCCAGCAAGACTTTCTCAGGTTCGCGCTTCAGCCACGCCCGGCACCACCGATGCCGGGGCCACGCTTGCCGCCGCATCGGCATGCTGCGCCGATGCCGACAGCCGATGGTTGATGCACGCCAGGGCCAGCGCACCCACGATCCCCGCGGCGCCGATGACCAGGAAGTTCTGCGCCAGCGGCAGCTGCAGCGAAACGATCAGCCCGATCAGCACCGGCGCCGCGATGGCGCCGAGCCGTCCGATGCCCGAGGCCATGCCTACGCCGGTCGAACGGATCGACACCGGATAGAACTGGCCGCTATATGCATAGGCGACGATTTGCGCGCCGGTAGTGCAGGCACCCACCGCGCCGATCAGCAGGTAGAGCATCTCGGTCGAGGTCTTGAACGTCATCAGGTACAGGAACCCGCCGCCCAGCAGGTACATCACCACCAGCACCCACTTGATATGGAACCGGTCGGCCAGCCAGCCGCCGCCGATCGCACCGACCACCGCGCCCACGTTCAGCGCGATCACGAAGCTGAGCGCCGAGCCCAGGCTGTAGCCCGACATCGCCATCAGCTTGGTCAGCCAGGTGCTGAGCGCATAGACCATGAACAGGCCGGTGAAGAAGGCGATCCAGAACATGACCGTGCTGAAGCCGCGCCCGTCCTGGAACAGGCGGGCCACCGGCACACCGGTGGCGCGGTCCTGCTGCGGTACGCGGAAGGTAGCGCCGGCATCCAGACGCAGTTGCGGGTCGATGCGCTGCGCGAGGGTGCGCAGGTCCTTTTCGTTCTGGCGCGACACCAGGAACGACAGCGACTCCGGCATCGTCTTCAGGATGAACGGGATCAGGAGCACCGGCACGCCGGCCGCGAAGAACACGATCTGCCAGCCAAATCCGGCAATGAACTGCTTGCCGATCACCGCGGCCAGGATGCCGCCGATGGCGTAGCCGGAGAACATCACCGTGGTCATGAAGCTGCGGATCCTGCGCGGCGAGTATTCCGTCATCTGCGCGACGATATTCGGCATGACGCCGCCGATGCCAAGGCCGGCGATAAACCGCATCACGCTGAACGTGACCGGATCGCTGGTCAGGCCTGCGGCCGCGGTGAACACGCTGAACAGGAACACGCACAGCGAGATCGTCCAGCGCCGGCCGATCCGGTCTGACAGGGCGCCCAGGAAGATGGCGCCGAACATCATGCCGAACAGCGCCGAGCTCGCCATGAAGCCGGCCGTCGACGCGGTGACGCCCATCTCCTTCATGATCGAAGGCAACGCGGCACCCGCAACGGCGATGTCATAGCCGTCGATGATGATCACCAGCAGGCACCAGGCCAGGACGCGCGCATGGAATCGGTTAAAGCGGGCGTTGTCGGCCAGCTTTTGTACATCAATGTGCTGCATTGTATGTCTCCTTCACCAATCTTCTTTTGAATGCTCAACAAGCGGCGAGGGCCTTGAAGCCGGCTCCCGGCCTGGGCTGGACGGAATATGGTTGAAGCGAGGTTATACGTCAAGATCATTACTTATATATAGACGAAAACCTAGGGTAATTCCGGTAAAAAAGTGCGGAATTGTCGGTTATTCGGTCAATAAGTTGATTTATCAAGGTATGCGGGTGGACGCCAATAGGTCCGGTCGCCGATTGATGCAATGCGCGCACCTGCAAGGGCCCGGCGCGCAGCGCTGAAAGCCGGGACGCGCGGCTGGCCTGGATCGCCTGATGGCCTGCGTCCCGCACCCGTCACGGCATTCAGGCCAGCGTACTGAGCCGTGCCTGCAGCCGCCCGCGCGTGATCGCGCCGATCTGCGCCAGCGCCTCGTCCAGCTCCAGCTGCGTGCTGCGGTCGATACGGCGTTCCAGCGCGGCGAAGATGCCGTCGCGCGTGTAGTGCCGCACGCAGATGATGAACGGAAAGCCGTGCCGCGCGTGGTAAGCGGCATTCATGCGGTCGAGCGTGGCTTCCTGCTGCGCCGACATCGCGTCCAGCCCCGCGCTCTTCTGCTCGGCATTGGAATCCGCCGTCATGGTGCCGGAGCGGATATTGCCGGCGGACAGCATCGGGTGCAGGTTCAGGAAATCGCACTGGGCTTTCGCATCCAGCTTGCGGATGACATCCATCATCGCATCGTGCAGCGCGCTGGCCGAGGCAAAGGGCCGCTGCGCCCAGGCGCGTTCGGCGGCCAGCGGAAAATGTTCGAACACACTGCCGAACGCTTGCGTAAAGCCGGACTGGTCCAGCGCATTGACCGGCGCCAGATCGAGTGACTGTGACATGGACTGCTCTCCCGTAAGGCCCGCCGCAGTGGGCCGGGCATGGAAACCGAATACGGGCCGAGTATAGAAAGCAGGCATGGCCGCGGCGAGGGGCCCGGCCGTATAGGACGCATAACAGAATCCGATACCGCTAGGCGCGTCCGGCAGCGCCCAGGTCACGCAGGTCACGCAGCGCCTGCGACGCCGCCGTCAGCATGCCGCGCAGCCACGCATGCGCGGCCGAGCGGTGGCGCGCGGGATGCCACAGCTGGTAGAAGCGCATGAACGGGAACTCGATCGGCGGCCTGAGCACCGCCACCGGCACGTGCTGCGCGTGATAGTTGGCAAAGTGGCGGCCCGTGGTCAGGATCAGGTCAGTATCCGGGATCAGGCTCGGCGCGAGGTTGAAGTAGGGGCAGCTCACGCGGTTGTCGCGGTGCACGCGCATTGTGCTCAGGCCCGTGTCGACCAGCCCGCGCTGGTCGCGCGAGTAGGGCGTGGGCACGATATGCGCAGCGCCCAGGTAGGCCTGCGCGGTGAACTTGCCCGGCTGGTTATGCACGCTGTCCCGCGCCACCATGCAGACCACTTCGTCTTCCAGCAATACCGACAGGTGCAGGTGTTCCGGCGGATTAGGCCAGTTGCCGATCACGATATCGATGGCGCCCTCGGACAGCGCCTGCTCATAGTCGAAAGTGGCGGTCAGCGGAATCGCCGCGAGCCGCGCGTGCGGCGCCACGCGGCGGAACTCCCGCACCACGTGGGCAAAGAACGGCGGCGCGAGGTAGTCCGGCATGGCTACGGTAAAGCTCTGCTCGGTGGTGGCGGGGTCGAAGCGGTCGTCCGACACCAGCAGGTTGTCCAGCGCGCTCAGCGCCGCCTGCGCGTTGCGGGCGATCTGCAGGGCGCGCTCGGTCGGCACCATCACGTTCTTCTCACGCGTGAGCAGCGGGTCGTTGAAGATTGCGCGCAGCCGCTTGAGCGCCGAGCTGATGGCCGGCTGCGACTGGTTCAGGCGGATGGCGGTGCGCGAGACGCTCTGCTCGGCAATCAGGATGCACAGCACGCGCAGCAGGTAGGTATCAAAGGGGTCGTCGGCGCGGATCATGCGGAGTCTCGGGCGTTCTGGTCGGTAAGTAGGCGTGGGCAGCCGGCGGCGCAACCGTCGCATGTTACGTGCTGCCCATGGCGGCTTTGTAGCCTTTTGCGCACCGCACGGCAACGCGGTCGAACCCGCACGCGGGCGGGAGTGCTGCCCACCGGTGCCCCGCGCAGGGTGGCAAAGCCGGCGCCCTAGGGTAATCCATAGGTCTGCCAAGGGACCCGACAAATGACCGGAAACCCGCGCCAGGCAAGGCTTTCCGGGCCATATCCAAGCTGATATAGGGCCTATACCAGCCCCCCCGTTCCGCATTCCGGGCCCGTTCCTATACTTGCACCCAATCCAGACGGAAGGCCGACGCCGCAGCATCCCCGCGGCAGCGGCCGCACCACACAAACCGACAAGACAGGAGACTCCATGTCCATTACAAAACAGGGCGTTCCGCTGTTCGCCGGCACGGCGGACGATGCGGAAGCCAGCGTCTTCCGCAAGGTGTCGTGGCGCCTGCTGCCATTTCTTGGCGTGCTGTGGGTGCTGGCGTGGCTGGACCGCGTCAACATCGGCTTCGCCAAGCTGCAGATGCTGGATTCGCTGCGATTCAGCGAAGCGGTGTATGGCCTGGGCGCCGGCATCTTCTTCCTCGGGTATTTCTTCTTCGAAGTGCCGTCGAACATGCTGCTGCAGAAGATCGGCGCCAAGAAGACCATCATGCGCATCACCATCTGCTGGGGCGTGATCTGCATGCTGCAGACCTATGTCACCACGCCAACGCAGTTCTATATCCTGCGCTTCCTGCTGGGGGCGTTCGAGGCGGGCTTCTATCCCGGCGTGATCCTCTACCTGACCTACTGGTATCCGTCCGAGCGGCGCGCCCGCGCCTTCGGCACCTTCATGTCGGCATCGGCCATCGCTGGTGTGCTCGGCGGCCCGCTGGCCGGCTGGATCATGACCTCGATGGGCGGCGTGCACGGCATGCATGGCTGGCAATGGCTGTTTATCCTCGAAGGCATCCCGTCCGTGCTGGCCGGCATCTTTGCGTGGTTCTACATGACCGACAAGCCGGAGCAGGCCAGCTGGCTGAGCGACCACGAGAAGCGCGTGGTGCTCGATGCCCTGAAGCGCGACAACGCCGCCATGGGCGAGCGTGGGCACGACTGGCGCACGCTGTTCACCAACCGCAAGGTGTGGCTGCTGATCGCCATCTTCTTCTGCCTGCTGTGCGCCAATTCCACGCTGACCTTCTGGATCCCGACCATCATCAAGGAAGTGGGCTTCACCACGCCCATGGCGGTGGGCTGGATCGCGGCGGTGGCCTACCTCTGCGGCGCGATCGGCATGATCGCCAACGGCGCCCACTCCGACCGCCGCAACGAGGTGCGCTGGCACTTCAGCGGCGCCGCGCTGACCGGCGGGGCAGCGATGGCCGTGCTGGCCGTGATGCTGGGCGCGCAGGCGCTGTCGCCGGTGATCACCTTGCTGGCCATGACCGCCGCGCTGGTCGGCACCATGAGCGCCATCCCCGTGTTCTGGCAACTGCCCAACCGCTACCTGGCGGGCAGCGCCGCCGCGGTGGGCGTGGCCCTGATCAACTCCGTCTCTAACCTCGCCGGCTTTGGCGCGCCCTATGTGATGGGCCTGATCAAGACCGCGACCGGCACGGTCAGCAGCGGCCTGTACCTGGTGGCCGCCATCGAAATCCTGGCTGCGGTGCTGGTTGTGTTCGGCATCCGCCGTCTCCATCACAAGCGCGAGGCCTGACATGCACGACGATCACGATCCCGGCTTCAATGCCGCCCGCCGCCGCTTTGGCCTGCAATCGATCACGCTGGGAGGCAGTGCGCTGCTGGCCGGCAACGCACTGGCCACCGGCCCGGCAACGGCGCCCGCACCCAACCAGACCGCGGGCCCGGTGCAGCAGGGCGGCCTCGGCCCCCGGCTGACCATGCACGCGCTCGACACCTGGCACGGCACGCCCGCCTCCGGCATGCGCGTGGACATGTACCGCGTCGAGAACGGACAGCCACGCCTGCTGCAGACGGTGACGCTCGCCGCCAACGGCCGCAGCGAACCGCCGTTGCTGCTCGGCGATGCCTACCGCACCGGCACCTACGAACTGGTGCTGCACGTGGACGAGTATTTCGCGGCCCGCAAGGCCAGCCTGCCGCAGCCGCTGTTCCTGTCGAAGATCCCGCTGCGCCTGCGCGTGACCGACGCCAGCCAGCGCATCCACCTGCCCGTGCTGTTCGGGCCGTGGAGTTACAACTACTACCGCGGCAGCTGATGCCGTCGCACTGAAAGGAGACAGACCATGGCAGGCATCAGCACCCACGTGCTCGACGTATCGCTCGGCAAGCCGATTGCCGGCATGCACATCGAACTGTTCGACGTCGGCACGCAGCCCCCGAAACTGATCGCAAAGGCGCGCACCAACAACGACGGCCGCACTGACTCGCCCATGCTGCCCGCCGCCCAGGCCCGCACCGGCGACTTCGAGCTGCGTTTCTGGGTGGCGGACTATTTCAAGACGCCGGACACGTTCGCCGACATCGTGCCCGTGCGCTTCACCATCGCGGACGCCGCGCAGCACTACCACGTGCCGCTGCTGTGCTCGCCGTGGAGCTTCGGCACCTACCGGGGCAGCTGAAGCGCAAGCTACTGCGTGCCCGTCAGCACCGCATGGGAGGTGGTCGGCGGCGCGTTGCCCTCGACCACCAGCAGCGTGGCGGCGTCGGGCTGCTTCCCGGACAAGGCGGGCACCACCTCGCGCAACGGCCCGATGGCCGTGCCATTGGCGGCGCCTGCGGCATTGGTCCTGAAGCTTGCAACGGGCGTCCGGTGGCCGGACACGTAGACGTCGTAGACAGTCTGCGGCTTGAGCTGGAACAGGAACACTTCCAGCGCATCGACCAGGCCGAGGTTGCGTGCCACGACGAAGCCGCGCCCCGAGCCGGCGGTAGCCTTGAGCGGAATGTTGATGGGATCGCTGTTTGCCCGCGGCGTGAGGTTTGCCTTGCCATCGCCGGCCGGCACGGCGTTGGAGACATAGACCAGGGCCTGCGGTGCCTGTCCCACCGGGGTGCGGGCGATGACGCGCTGGGTGGCGGTGTCGATCACGTCGACGCCGTCGCCGTTTTCCAGGCCGACATACATGCGGCTGCCGTCATCGGACGGCCAGATGCCATGCGGCAGCGCGCCGACGGGGATGGTCGCGACGAGGCGCGGCTCGGCGTCGGTGGTGTAGACCTTGACCGCATTCTCGCCGCCGACCGTCACGTAGGCGAGCGTGCCGCGCGCGGTCCTGGCGAAGCCGAGATGGTTGGTGATAAAGCCGGTATCGAACACGCCCCTGACGCTGAGGTTTTTCGTGTCGATGCGGGTGACCTTGCCCACGTCCTTGTGCGTCATCCACACTTCGCTGAAGTCCGGGGTGAACTGCAGGAAGGGCGAAAACGGGCTGGCGACCGGAATGCGCTTGACCACCTGGTGCGTGGCGACGTCGATCACATCGACCTCGGGCGTAAAGCTGGACACGGCAAAGGCGAGCTTGCCGTCGGGATGGAACAGCACCATGCCGGGCCCCGGTGCGGTCGGGATGCGGCGGATCTCCTTGTAGCTGGCCGGGTCGATCACCGAGATATAGTCCTCGCCGCGCACGACCACCCACGCTTCCTTGCCGTCGGCGGTAAAGAAGCCCTCGTGCGGCGAGCGGCCGATATAGGCAACGCCCTTGACCCGGTTCGTGGCGGTATCGATGAACGTTGCCGAGTTCGAGCCGTTGGAGACGACAAGCAGCGTCTTGTGATCCGGCGAGAAGCCCAGGCCATGCACGTTGATCTCGCCCTTGTAGAGCGGCGAAAGGATATCGGGCCGCGCGTTGCCAAGGCGGATCTGGCCGAGCAGCGTATTGGTGGCAGGGTTGATGACCGACACGGTGTTGCTGTTCTGGTCCGCCGTGTAGACGCGGTCGCTGGCGGCCGGTGCCGCGGCGGCAAGCGACGACGCCGTGGCCAGGACCAGCGCAAGCTGCGAGGTCTGCTTCATGTGGGCTTCCTTTAGTGAGAATGGGCAGGTGCCGGGTTGAGGCTCGGCGCGGCCTTCGGATGGCGGGCAAGCCAGGCTTGCATCAGGCGGATCTCGTTCTGCTGGTCGGTGATGATGCCCTGCGCCAGGTTGCGCAGTTCAGGATCCCTGGTGTCGAGCAGCAACGCCTTGGCCATGTCGATGGCGCCCTGGTGATGCGGGATCATCATCGCGACGAAGTCGTGGTCGGGGTCGCCGTTCATGGCGGCGGCGCGCATGCCGGCATCCATGACGGCCATTGCGTCGTCCATCCGTTGTGCGAACGGCTTTGCGGTGCTGGCGACAAAGGGTTCCGGCTGCCGCACCACTGGTGTCTGGCCATGACTATGCGACACCTCGACACCGCCTGCCAGGCAGTTCGATCCGGCCGTCGCCGCAAGGGCGGCGAGCATGAAAGCGGGCAGGGGGAGCTTCATGTGGCGTTCTCCAGGTTGTCGTTGGGCGGGCTACGTTGAAGTAAACACACCTGGAGCCGGCTTTATTCCACGTTGCCGGATTTTTTTTCGCCGTCGTCGAGACACCACCTCAGCCGAGGTCAGTCCGCCTTCACCGTGGCTTCGAAGTAGTCGGCGAATTCGTCGCGCACCACCTCTTCGATCCGCGCGATTTCTTCATCGGACAATTCCGTGAATCTGGCGCGCTTGCGGTTCGACAGCTCGCCGTGGTTCTGGACCACCAGGTCGATCAGGTTGGTGAGGCGCGGCTGGCGCAGGTCCAGCCATCCTTCGATCCGCGCCACGCTGGCGTCGAACGCCTTCAGGTACCGGATCTCCAGCGCGAGGTCTTCCTCGACGCACTGCTGGATGCATTCAAAGACAAACTCGCAAAGGGCAGTCGCATCGAACGACGCATACAGCCAGTTGGGCTGCGGCGACTTGATCAGGATGGTGTCGCTGTCCGAGTCCAGGACATAGTTCAGCAGCCCCGTGCGGGGCGCCGAGTAGTCCTTGAGCAAGCCGGCATAGACCTGCAGGTTCTTCAGCATGCTCGCCGAAACCGGCAATACGACACCCTCCGGCGTCACGCCGGCCTGGCGCAACAGATGGTGGATCAGGAAGCGGTGGATCCGCCCGTTGCCGTCATAGAACGGGTGGATATAGACAAAGCCGAACGAAACGCATGCCGCGATGATCAGCGGGTGCGCCGCCTTCGTCCTGATCAGGTCCGCAACCTGTGCCAGGCCTTCCATCATCGGCTCGACCTGCTGCGGGGGCGGGGGGATGTAGTCGGCAATGTTGCGCAGCCGTCCGCCGCGCGAGAGCCAGTTCTGGCGGTCGCGATAGGCGTACTCCGCCCGGATCGATGCAATGATCTCGTTCTGCCATTCGCAGAACTGCGCCTCGTCGAGCCGCACCGGGGCGCCGGCAAATTCCAGCAGGCGCCTGAACCTGGCGACACGCTGGTTGTCGGGCAGCTCCTTCTCGATCGAATACGTCGATCGGGTTTCAGCGAGATAGAGATAGTCCACCGCGCGGGCGAGCACTTCCGGTTCGAGCCGGTTGATCGCGGCGGCGATTTTTCCCGGCAGGTCGGCGCCGATCAATGCCTCAAGGCGCTCGGTGCGGCGTACCAGGGGGCAGAATGCCGCCGGGCCGAGGTGGTTGTTCAGGATCCCGAACTGTGCGTCGAGCTGGCTTGTGCCGGTTACATAGTCCGCTTCGTCAAGCGCTGGAACCCGCGCGGTTCCGGCTGGCAGCTTGTAGTCGAATTCAGCGCCGGCAAGCCACTTCGCGTAGAAGCCACCCAGCCGTGCATAGCGCGACCCGGGCGAGGACGCCAGCCACTGGGCGACCTCGTCAATCGCCGGCTGGTGCTCGAACAGGGCGGCGAGCACGGTCAGGTTCAACGGCTCCTTGCGCAACGCAAAGGTGAGGTGGTCAACTGTCGTGTCGCCGCCGCGGTAGCGGTTCCTGGGATAGACCGTCTTCACGCTGCCGTCCGCACCGGTATGCGTGCTCAGGACCCCCGTCTTGTCTGAAAGCTCGGAGGTGGAATGCAGGGGCGGTACGCGAAGCCTGAACTTCGCGATCAGGGCGCTGTAGCCGAGTGGAGCGTGAGCCATAGACGGACTGCGGTGTGAATTAATGGATGCATGGGCGGTTACCAGAGTTTATATGCCGCTTACCGATTCGTCTATTTTGGCTGGGTCATCTTACTAAATTGCCTATGCTGGCCGGGCACCCCGGTTTGCGAATTTGCCTATACGACTTACCGATGCAACTATCCTTCGCGATGATGGTTACCAGTTTGCATATAATCAACGGCCGTTTTGCGATTGACGGTGCACGTCAGTACCCGGGAAAAGATCGAGCAGGACGATCTCCACGGTCGCCGAAACCGCATCGTTTGGTTTCGGCGAAACTACAAGCGCTCGCTCGTCGGGCTGGCCGAGCAGGCAATCGGGGGGCAGCGGCGAATGCCGCCGCGTCCCGGTAAAATGATGATGTTTTGACAGGCAGTGATGGACAGTGCACAGCTGAAGGCTGTGGGCTGCGTTGTTCGTAGGGGAGTAAAGTGGTTTTCCTGGATTTGTTCCGCACCAAGAAAAAGGCAATCGCGCCGCGGCCCGCAGCGCTGCGCATGCCGTCTGCGCCGACAGCGCTTGTTCCTGTGCGCGCTTACGACCGGGTTTTCGCGCAAGTCATGGAAACGGTCGAGGGCATTTCCGCTGAAGAGAAATCCCAACTGCGGGACCTGGTGACGGAGACGGGTAGCGATGGGCTCAATCTCGGAGGCTACTTCGAGAAAGGTTATGAAGTCTTCTTCAAGGGCCGCCAGTGGAAGTGGGGCGAATATGAAGAATGGCGCGACACATTCGAGCGGCTGGGGTCCTTCCCGTCCAACTGGATCGATGTCGATCAAATCGCCAGACTCGGCACGCGAAGCACTTCTGACAAGCTGCTGGAGCTAAGGATATTCGAGCTCAGGGAATTCCTGGCCGCCGAGGGAATTTCTTTCGACCCTGACGCCCCCAAGGCTCAACTCGCGTCCCTGGCGGAGCACGCACCAGGCTTGACCGCGTCGTCCCTGTGGGCGCGCCTGCATCGGAACGAAGAAGAGGCGCGGCAGAGGGCAGAAGCGCGTCGGCCAAAGGCGCTCTACGACTTGTTGATGCGGACCATCGCCTATCGGGCCAAGAGTGTTCGCGACCTCGAGCGAGCGCACTCCAACGGAATCCACCGGCACGAAGTCATGCTCGTCCTGGAAGCGGACCGCAAGTTCATCGATCTCGCGCGCAAGAAAAATCCCCAGGCCGTGCCGCCGTACTATCCCAACGACTTCACGCAGCTCAGGCCTATCGTCGACTTCACCAAGCAGTAACCTGCGGGGCGCCTGTCTATGTGCCTCAAGGACGATATTGCGTGTCGCGGCACGACTTTGGCAAAATGCCTATAATCGAATGGCAAATTGCCAAGGTACAGATATGCAGACGATAGAGTTCAAGCCCTCGGGTAGCGTGGCGCCGCGGAACCGCTATCTTGACAGCCTGAGTGACGTTCTCAACGCAGACATTCGCTCAGGCGCCGATCTTGTCGCGCTCGCCGTGGAGCGGCTGCCCGCCGACACCATGGAGCGTTTACTGCATGCAGGCCTGGTGTGGGACGAGATCAGCTTCATTATCCCGCGCCGCACGCTCAGCCACAGGCGCGAGCGCGGCGAGTCGCTCACGGTGGACGAATCGGACAAGGCCATTCGGCTGGCGCGGATTCTCGCGCAAGCCATCTCCACCTTCGGCGAAGCCGATCGGGCACTGGCCTGGCTGAGAGCCGGCCAGCAACGCTTTGCCGGCAAGTCGCCGCTTGAACTGGCGGGCACGGAACAGGGCGCACGCCTGGTCGAGGAAGAACTGCTTCAGATCGATGAAGGGTATTTCGCCTGATGTACCTGTGGCGGATCAGCAATTACGCCGACCTGAAAGGGTTGGGCGGACTTCGGGCGGGCGGCCGGTGGCATTTTCCAGGCCAGCCAGTCGTCTACCTCGCCGAGCATCCGGCGCTGGCATTCCTGGAGATCCTCGTCCATCACGAGGTGGCGAGGATCGAGGACCTGCCGAAGCAATACCAGCTGCTCCAGGTAGAAGTCCCCGAGTCGGTGGCCGTGGCCGAAATTGCGGCATTGCCCGAAGACTGGAAAACCGACAGCCAGTGGTCCAGAAGCGCCGGCACGGAATGGCTTGCCGCTCGCACCAGCTTGCTGCTGAAGGTGCCGAGCGTGCTGGTGCCATACGCCTCCAACTACGTCCTCAATCCCGAACATCCGGATGCGACCGCCGTCAGGATTGTCCTGGCCACGCGCGTCGATCACGATCCCAGGATTCTGTCGCTGCTGACGGAGCCGAAAGCGCAGGGCTAGAAGCCAGGGCACAAGCAACGCGCCCGGCGGTTCCCGGCACTACAGGCAGGGAGTCAGAACCGGTGGCGGATGCCCATCACCGCACCCAGCTGGTTCTGGCCGGGCTGGACGTTAATGACCGCTGTCGACCCGCTGCCGCTGTTGTAGCCGTTGACGCCCAGGTACGACTGGTCCTTGTTCAGGGCGTAGGCCACGGACGCGTACAGATCGGTGCGCTTGCTGAACGTATAGTCGCCCGTCACAACGAACTGCCACGGGTCCGACCCGGTGTGGCGGAAGTCCTGGTAATAGGTTGCACCCATCAGCGAGAAAGCGGGGGTCAGCTTGTAAGTCAGGCCAAGCCAGTAGAGGTTCGCACCGGCATTGGGAGCTTGCGCACCTGGCAGCATGGCGCCGTCGAAAGCCTTGGCCAGGCGATACCCGGCAAAGATCTTGGCCGCGCCCGCCGTGTACGTGCCGGCGATCGCATAGCGCCGCAGCGAGGGCGCCTGGTTGGCCGGCGTGCCGACGTGCACATCGTCATAGCCCACGCCCACCGCAACGGGACCGCTGGCGTAGCTCAGGTAGGCGCCGTAATCGCGGCCGAAGACGTTGCTGCCCGCCACCTCATTGCCATTGTTCTGGAACGAATAAAAGGCTGCGCCGGATAACGCGCCAAAGGTGCCTGCATATTTCACGGCGTTGTCCGCGCGCGCGCCAAACTCCGGCGCGATCCCCAGGATGCCGTAGCGGTCGGCAGTCGCGGCGGGATCATAAAAGGCATTGAAGTCGCGCAGGGCGGTCTGTTGCCGACCGAACAGAAGTGCGCCATATCGGCTTTCCACTCCGACGTATGCATTGCGCCCGAACAGGCGCCCGCCCTGGGCCGAGTTGCCGGTGTCCAGGTCGAAACCGCTTTCCAGCAGGAAGACTGCCTTCAGGCCCGTGCCCAGGTCCTCGGTGCCGCGCAGGCCCCAGCGTGAGCCGGACTGGTTGCCGGAGCTCAGCCTGAACAGGTTGTCGCCCTCGGGACCAACGTGGTTGTTGTATTCGACGCCAATATCGGCAATGCCAAACAGGGCCACGCTGGATTGGGCGTGGGCAGTGCCGGCAGCCAAGGATGCGGCAAGCAGGGCGATTGTCTGTTTCATGGCTCCTCCGGTTTTCTGTTTTTACTCACGGGTCCCTCCGCCCCGACGGCAGGCGGAACGAAGCAGGCCTGCTAAGGCAAGCATAGGCCATGCCCTCGCACCTGGGCACGGTGCGAGACCTGACGGTCGAAGAGGGAAGGTGCGCCGCCGAACTGGCCGCCCTCGACTTGCTGGCGCAGAACCCGGCCGGTACGCCCGCCATAAACGGCCAGTTCACAAACATGTCACTCGATGGACATATCGTCCGAGTGCCCGGAGCCACAGGTCAATATGGGAAGGAAGGGACATGAACCGAAAAGCAAAATTGCTCCCGCTCGTGCAGTCGCGTTCAGGGCTCAGGCGCTATGCGGTTTCACCATAATGCGCCCCGCGATTGTGTCCAGCCGGTTTTGAAAGGTCGCAGCGCCCGCTAAATTCAAATGTCGGTGCGAGCGTGCTTTTTGTGCGGGGTTGAATGCTTTTGTGGGGTGGTAGTGGGGCGGTGGTGCTGGCCTGACGTGACTGAGTTCAGCTCAGGGTGGAGCGGTGGATTCACCGTGGGCACAGTTAAAAGGTCCGCGTTCTGTGTAAGCGGCGCGGCCGTCATCGCGCGCTCCAGATCGAGCCGGTTGATCAGCCGCTGCCGCTTGACGTTCAGCGGCGCGCGATGGAGCCGAGCTGGTTCGCCCTGCAGCGTGCGCGACGGCCCCGCCTGCTGGCGACTGTCGCGCTGCGCCTGCACCTGCGCCGTGATGGCCAGCACGTGCCCCAGCCGCTTGTGCTCGACGATCGCGCCCTGGTCGATCTCGCCGAGCCGGTCATAGGTGGTGTAGGGCAGGGCAGTGCCATCGGCCCACAGCTCGATCCTGCCGTCCGGGTACTCGGCGACCTCGACATAGCGGTGGATCAGCCGCCGGTGCTCGGGCCGGTCCTCGAGCAGGTACATCACCTTGTCGTACTGCAAGGTGAGGCTCCGGGACACCTTGCGCCATTCGCGCCAGCTGAAGATCCGTGCCAGGTCCTCGTCGCCACGCAGCGGCCGGTGCGCGTCGAAGTCGCTGCGCGGCACCTTGGCAAAGCGCGTGTTGAAGTCGGCCATGAACCGCGGCGCAAAGGCGTTGGCGGCGTCCATGCTGGAGATTCCGCGCAGGCGCAGCTCCTTCACCAGCCGGTCCTGCAGCGTGCCGTTCATCCGCTCGACCCGGCCCTTGGCCGGGCTCGAATTGGCGCACAGGCTATCGATATTGAGCTCGAACAGCGCGCGCCCGAACTGGGTGTAGCCGCGCCCTTCGGCATTGTCCCTGGCGTTGACGCGGAAGATGCCGGCCTTGTCCGAATAGAACGCCATCGGCTTGCCGTGGCGCTCAATGTAGGCGCGCGTGGCGGTGAAATACGCTGGCGTCGATTCGGTTGGCACGAACCGCAGTTGCATCAGCTGGCCGGTGGCGTCATCGACGTAGACCAGCAGCGTGCACGCCGGCGCCCGGTCCTCGAACCAGGCGTGGTCGCTGCCGTCGATCTGCACCAGCTCGCCCAGGCAGGCGCGGCGGTTGCGCGGCTGGTGCACCTTGGGCGGGCGCAGCTTGCGCGGGATCCAGAAGCCGGCGTCGATCATGATCCGGCGCACGCAGGCCTTGGAAATCTCGATGCCGTGGCGCTCGCGCAGCTTCTCGCAGGCCAGGGTCGGGCCGAAGTCGGCGTAGCTGTCGCGGATCAGGCCGCGAATCCGCGACTCCAGACCGGGCGGCAACTGGCGGTTGCTCGGGCGATCGCGTTTGCGCGAGACCAGGCCGCTTGGCCCGTCCTCCTGAAGCCGCAAGACCAGCCGCCTAACGTGCCGAGCACTGATGCCAAGCCGCTCCGCGGCGCGCCAACGCGCCAAATGGCCATCGGCCACTGCCTGGATCACCTTCATGCGGTCAACTTCGCGCATGCTCATGGTCACCAATCCTTGGTCGTGCATGGCTGCCTCCCGTAGCATCCACCGCCGAACGGTGAGAATACGGGGCCGCAGCATGAGGTGACATCTCTAATCATCCCAAAGGTGACATTACTAATAATCCCCAACAGATTGGTTTCGCATAATAAACCTTATGTTAAATGCAGGTGAGCCTGACATGCCTCAGGTGCCTTGATTTCCCGGCCATGTCCGCCCTTCAGCGGCTCGTCTTCGGCGCCATCGACACGGCAATCGCTTCTGTGTAGACCGCCTGCACCTGGTCGCCGCGATGGATGGCCTTGAGCTGCTGCGCATCGCTGACATGCACGTCGACCGTTTTCCCCTTTGGGCCCTTGAGCGTCACCATGCCGGTCTTGCGGTCGACGTTCACGACATCCGCGGTCACGGTCACCTCGCGGCCTATGCTGCCGCCGGGCTTGGCTCCGGGCGGCGCGCGTTCGATCGTCTCGCGCTCGATGGCCGAGCGCATGCCGGTCTGACGGGTCATGCTGACGGACAGCGCTCGCTTGTACTCGACGACCACCACGTCGCCAATGCGGACCTGGTCGAAGTTCCGCACGTCGTCGCCGACCTGCAACTCGGTAACCTTGCCTTGCTTGTCCTTTAACGAGACTGTGCGCGTGGCACTGTCGATGGCCACCACGGTCGCGGTGGTCTTGACTGTCTCGGTCGCCATCATTGCCCCGACGCCGGACGCGACGTGCACGCTGGATTCTGGCTGGGCTGGCGTTGCACCACTGGCTGCGGCCAGCGCGCAGGCTACGAGTAGCTTGTTGAAATGCATGCTCGCCTCCATGGCGCGGAGAAACTTTCGGTTACGTGAGGTTTAGTTCATCCACGCCAAAGTACAAGCCGCGCTGCAAACCTGGACTTGGGGGCGCGAAGCCACAGGACCCTACCAGGCTGTCTTGTTCACCTAGACTAATGGACAGCGGCAAACATAGCGCGCGGTAAGGGAGGAGACATGGAAGCAACCTTCTTTCCCGCCATTCTGGTGGCGGCGGCATTGGCTTGTTTCGTTTGGCAATTGCGAAACCGGTTCCTGCTGTACTGCAAATGGTCCGGTGCGGTCTCGCGACGCGAAAGCCGGTTCATGACCTGCAGCTTCGCTGGGTGGAGTGAAAACATCGGACGGCGCACAGCATACTCGCAATCATTTTTCCCGCTATCGGCCAAAAGGATTAGCTGCATATATACCTTCTCCTCGTTGCCAAGTCCTGGTTTGCGCTGAAGAATTCAGTCATGGACCACGGGAGGCTGACGATGGAAATGCGTTGGGAGAAACTCTACTCAGGCGGCCTGGCCGAATTCCACAAGTCCGAATCCGGGGCCTGCCGCGCGGCGCGGCGCGCAAGCGCGTTGGACGCAGTGTGGCTGGGGGCGCTGTTGACGGTATTGATAATCGGTAGCGCCCTCCTCTTCAAATGACACCGACACGGGGACGCCCGGCCTCATGTCGTCTCCAGTCGGGTGCCAGGCAAGATGGCCACGCCATGCGCTTCGCATCCGCTTGCGTCATGCCCCGCCTCATAGGTATAGTCACCCGCGATGACTCCATCGCGGAGACTTGCCGATGAGCGCCTTCATTGCACGCAGCCGGGCCAGCGCAGTGGCGTACATCAACGCCTGCGCGAAAGGTACTGTCGAGCTGGACTATGAGACAGCGTGGGAGGATGCGATCGAGCTCGGGCGGCTGGGCCAGAAGCTGGGCGTCGATGTCCAGTACCGGACAGTCGAGCATATCTGCGTCGAATCTGCCGACGCCCTGACACGCGGACTGCGTGAAGAGAAGCGGACCTTCCGGCAGCGATACCTCTATTGCAGGTTCGACATGGTTGCACTGCCTGAGACGATCCTGTGCGAACTCGAGTCGCTTGCCATCGAGCATGGCGACTACATCTTGCCCGGCCATTTGCTCGGGGAAACCACCCTGGTCTGGCGCTAGTAATATCCGCGGGATCACTGCGCCCTGCAGTGTGGCGTCGTGGCCTGAGGTGGCGATAGGCAAATTCACCTAAGGATCAATCCCTACAGGCATTATGTCCCCTCGAAAGTAGGATAAGAGGACGAACTATGCGAGGGTTTCCGCTATGCGTCCTCACTATGCTACCGAGGCGGACTGGCCGGACATTAAGGCGCTCCTGCACGCCTCATCATTATCCGTGGCGGGGGTTCAGGACCGGATCGGCCAATATATGGTAATCCGGGATAACGCCGGCCTGCTCGGCTGCGCAGGGCTGGAGCGCTATGAGAATACGGGCGTCCTAAGGGGCCTCGCCGTTGCACAGCGCGCCCGCTCATCCGGCCTCGGCGAACTCCTCATTTCCGCCATTGTCGCGGACGTGCGTCGCGACGGCGTCGAATCTATCGTGCTGCAGACCAGCAATGCCTCCGGCTACTTCGCGCGAATGGGCTTTACGCCTATCAGCTACGCGGAACTCGCTCCGGCGGTTCTTGCCTCCCCGGCCATGCGCCGCGACCAGGTCGAAGCCGGGACACTGATGCAAATCGCGCTGTGAACATAGCGCTGTGAAAATCGCCACCTGTGCCGTGGCCGCGCCCTCCCTCGCTAAGGTATGCTTTCGCCTTCAAAACGGTCTTCGGCAGGGGAAGAAATGCGGCGCGTCGTATTCAATCAAAAAGGCGGAGTTGGCAAGTCAACAATCGTATGCAATCTCGCGGCGATCAGCGCCAGCGAAGGCTTGCGCACTTTGGTCGTTGACCTGGATGGCCAGGGCAATTCGACCCAGTACCTGATGGGCGCGCGCGCCGGCGACGCAAGCCCGAGCGCGGCAAACTTCTTCGAGGCGTCCCTGACCTACAGCTTCAAGCCGGTGGACCTGGCGTCATTTATCCACCCGACGCCTTTTGAGAATCTCGATGTGATGCCCGCGCATGCCGACCTCGACGCGCTGCATGGCAAGCTTGAATCCCGCTACAAGATCTACAAGCTGCGCGATGCCCTGGTCGAGCTGGAGGCAACCTACGACGCGATTTACATCGATACTCCGCCAGCCCTGAATTTCTATACCCGTTCGGCGCTGATTGCCGTGGAGCGCTGCCTGATCCCGTTCGACTGCGATGATTTTTCGCGGCGAGCGCTTTACACGCTGCTCGATAACGTGAAGGAAATCCAGCAAGACCATAACGATGCGCTGGAGGTCGAGGGCATCGTCATCAACCAGTTCCAGCCGCGTGCCAGCTTGCCGGCAAAGCTGGTGGAAGAACTGGTCACCGAGGGACTGCCGGTACTCGAGTCGCGGCTGTCTTCGTCGGTAAAGATCCGGGAATCGCATCAGCACGCCATGCCGATGATCCACCTTGACCCGCGGCACAAGCTGTCGCAGGAGTACCTGGCGCTGCACCGGGAACTGGCGGGCTGAAGGCCGTCATTCCAGCACCTGCACCGGAACCCGTCACCGGAACCCGATGCGCCGCGCTCCCTCCCGGAACAGCGCCTCCCCGTCGGCATCGAACGGGAACGTCAGCAGGAAATCCTCGAGCGAGTAGCGCGGCGCGACCTTGTAGATCGCCGCGGCCTGGGCCCGCGCCTGCTCCAGCGAGTCGGCGAGCGCCAGCGTGCAGGCGGCGATGGCGTGGATATGCGGGAAGACGTTGGGCCGCGTGGCGGCCTTGACGGCCCAGCCGGCGGCTTCCTCGAAGCGCCCGAGCCGGACCAGCGCCATCGCCCGCGTGGCCAGCATGCCGAACAGCATCGGGTCGAACGGACTCAACTGGCGCGACAGGTCCGATGAATCGATCGCCGCCTGCGGGTCGCCGGAGATCGAGCGGACGAACGACAGGTTGTAGTGCCCCAGCGCGAAGTTGGGACTCAGGTCGATGGATTGCTCCAGCTCGCCGACGGACTCTTCCGGACGCCCCCGCAGCCACAGCGCCCGACCCATCGCCCAGTGCACCGCGGGGTCACGGTCATCCGCCATCATGCCCTGTACCGCGGCTTCGTAGGCCTTGTCGATTTCCGGGCCGCGCTTCTCCCAGTTCTGGAACGCGTCCTGGAAATGCGTGAAGGACAGGCCGGCGTAGGCGCGCGAGAAGGTGGGGTCCAGCCGCAGCGCCGCCTGGAAGAAATGCCGGGCCATCTCGTTGTCGGCGCGGCGATACCGGTACATGTGCCACAGGCCGCAGTGGTAGGCTTCCCACGCATCGAGCGAACCCGGTGGCTTCAGGATGGCGCGGTTGCGCTCCAGAGTCTCGATCTCGCCGGCGATGGAGGCCACGATGCGGTTGCCGACTTCCTCCAGCACAAGGAAGGCATCGTCCAGCTTGTGGTGGAAGGTATCCGCCCAGACGATCCGGGCGCTGCGTGTCTCGGCCAGTTCGACAGTCACGGTCAGGCGCCCTTCCCGCGTGCTGACGGTGCCGCCCACGACGTAGTCGACATTCAGCGTCCGGCCTGCGGCTTCCGCGCCGACATGGCGCTCATGCAGCGCGAACACGGTGCCCTGCGCGATGACAAACAGGCTGCGCAGCTTGGCAAGCCGCGTGATGATGTCGTGCGCCAGTGCATCGGCAGCGCCGCCGCGCGCCGGCACCGCGGTGGACGGGTCGACGAAAGGCATCACCGCGATGGAGCCGTGCCGGGGACCTGCCGGCGAGGCCTCGGGGGCCTCAGCGGCCTCAGAGGCGCTTGCGACCGCGGTGACTTCGACCACCGCATTGCGCCCCACTGCCCCGCCCGCCGGCGTGGCCATGGCCGCGCGCCAGGCATTGCGGATCGGCCGGCTGTCCAACCCTTCGGCCTCGAACAGCCTGGTGGTTGCGGCGACGTGCTCTTCCCCTTCGCGAAGGCGGCCCTGGCGGGCGAGCGCAGCGAGGATGGTGGCGTGCACCTGCTGGTCGAATGGCGCCAGCTCGCGCCACTTGTCCAGGTAGCCGAACGTCTCCTCCTCGGCAGCGCCCTGCGCGAGCTGCTCCAGCAGCGCGGCGTGGCAGGCCCGGAAGCGCCGCCGTTGCGCGGTGAGCCACGTGCTGAACGCCGGGCACCGCGCAAGCTCGAGGCCTTCGAGAAAATCCCCTTCGAACAGCATCGCCAGGGCGCGCTGCCGCTCCGGCGCGAGGGCGGCGACGCCTGCCTCCATGGCCTGCGAGACCGCCAGCGCATCGACAAACCCGTCTGCCAGGTCCAGCCAGATCGTGTCGCCGCTGGTGCGCAGCCGCTGCCGTGCTGCGGAATCGACCAGCTTGCGGATCCGGCTCAGGCACCAGCGCAGTTCGCCACGTGGATCGTTGGGCACCTCCCACAGCAGCTCGCAGAGCTGGCTGCGCAACACAGGCCGCGGCGCAAGCGACAGGTACGCGAGCAGCGCGCGAACTTTCCTCGACGCCGGCAGCGATAGCGCAACGCCCTGCTGCCGGACGCGGACCGGACCAAGTAGCTGGATCTGCACAGGCGGGACGCCGGCTGCGGGCGGCAGGTTCGATTCCACGGCAATTTCCACGGCGGCTACCACGCCATCTTCCACGCACGCGGCAAAAGATCGGCACCTGAACGACCTGAACGACCTGAACACAGGAAAGGAGACGGGATCATGGACACCACCGTGCATGTGCGCAGCCGCGGTCATCTCACCATCGCGCTCGCGGCCGGAGCGGTTTTCGCGCTGGGGCTGGGCCTGCGCCAGTCGCTGCCGCTCTTCATCAGCTTACTCAACTCTCATACCGGCGTCGGCTATGCCACCGTCAGCCTGGCCTTCGGCGTGTCGCAGCTGATGTGGGGGGTGGCGCAGCCGGTGGCGGGCGCGATCGCGGACCGCTGGGGGCCGCGGCCGGTGATGATCGCCGGCGCCACGCTGTTTGCCGCCGCGGTCGCGGCCACGCCGGCCGCGGACAGTGCCATCGCGCTGATGCTGCTGATCGGGGTCGCCGCGGCCGCCGGGTCCGGCGCGATCGGGCCGGCCATGCTGATGTCGGCGGCGAACCGGCTGATCCCCGAGGCACATCGCGCCCTGGCGAGCGGCATTGTCAACGCGGGTGGCTCGGTCGGCCAGTTCACGATCCTGCCCCTGACCCAGTTGCTGATCGGCTCCGCGGGCTGGCAGCCGGCCCTGGTGCTGCTCGGGGCGGCGGGCCTGGCCGCGATCCCGGCAATCCGGGCCATCACGCGCGCGGCGCCGGCCCATGCCGTCGCCCACACCGGAACCGCTGCCGGCGGCTCGGTTGGCACGGCACTGAAAGGCGCGGTGCGCGATCCCAGCTTCCTGCTGCTCAACGCGGGCTTTTTCGCCTGCGGCTTCCACATTGCGTTCATTTCGACGCACCTGCCCGGCGTGGTGGCGCTTTGTGGAATGCCCGCCACAGTCAGCGCGTGGTCGCTGTCGCTGATCGGCCTGTGCAACATCCTGGGGAGCCTGTTCATCGGCAAGGCCATCCAGACCGTGTCGATGAAATACGCGCTGACCGCCCTTTACTTCGCACGGGGGCTGCTGATCCTGGCGTTCTTCATGGCGCCCAAGACGCCGGTGACCTTCGCGCTGTTCGCTGCCGGACTCGGCTTCACGTACCTGTCGACGGTCCCGCCGACCGTTGGGCTGGTCGCCAGGTTGCGAGGTGCCCGCTACCTGGCCACGCTGTTCGGCGTCGTCATGCTGTCGCACCAGCTTGGTGGATTCCTGGGCGCCTGGCTTGGTGGCAAGGCCTTCGAGATGACCGGCGGCTACGACTGGATGTGGCTCGCCGACATCGCGCTTTGTCTGCTTGCCGCCATGCTGCATCTGCCGATCCGCGAGGCACGCCCCCTGCCCCTCGCTGCCGCGCAGATCCAACCCACCTGAGGAGACTGTCATGCGTTCATTCCACTCGGCATCCTTGCCTGTGCCCTCCCAGACCTTCTGCCGCGAGGCCGGAGCCGGACCCGGCGTCGTCTGTATCCATGCCAATGCCGGCACCTCCGGACAATGGCGTGCGTTGATGGAACAGCTCGCTCCGCGCTTCCACGTGCTGGCGCCGGATTCCTATGACGCGGGCCAGGGTCCGCGCTGGCCCTCGGACCGGGTCATTTCGCTGCGCGACGAGGTGGCGCTGATCGAGCCGGTGCTTGGCAAGGCTGGCGCATCGCCGGCGCTGGTGGGGCATTCGTATGGCGCCGCGGTGGCAGTGGTCGCCGCGCTGGCGCAGCCCGGCCGCGTGCGCGCGCTCGTGCTGTACGAGCCCACGCTGTTCTCGCTGCTCGATGCGCAGCAGCCCGCGCCGAATGACGCCGATGGCATTCGCCATACCGTCGCCGCCGCGGCGGCCGCGCTCGACGCCGGCAACGAGGACGCCGCCGCCGAACACTTTATCGACTACTGGATGGGAGCGGGAGCGTGGCGGCAGACCCCCGCGCAACGCAAGGCACCGATTGCCGCGTCGGTGAAGAATGTCCGCCGCTGGGCGCACGCGCTGTTCACCGAGCCCACGCCGCTGCAGGCATTCCGGTCACTCGACGTACCGGTGCTCTGCCTGGTGGGCAAGCGCTCGACGCGGTCAGCGCATGCCGTGGCGCGGCTGCTGGCGGCGGCATTGCCGCGGGTGGAAGTGGTGGAGTTCGCGCAGCTCGGGCACATGGGCCCGTTGACGCATCCGGAGACGGTCAACCCGGTGATCGCGGAGTTCCTCGAACGCCACCGGCAATGAGCCTCGTCCGTTCATCCATCGCGGCTACAAGGCGAGCGTAAACGGCAGCAACAGTGCATTCACCAGCAGCAAGCCGAAGAAAAGGATCGCGATGGCTGCGGAGATGCTGCGTGACCGTGCGCGCCCTGGTCCCGCCGTTCGCCGTGTCCACAGGAAACCTGCCCCCATGCCGAGCACCGCCAGCCCGGAAAACACGCTCTCCGCGGTCAGTGCGGCCGGGTAGGACACGGCGGGGGTGGTGTTGAAGCTTTCGATGAACGGAAGCGATTCCATTTCCCGGGCTGCCGGCGCTGGCGCAGCCGCGGGAGCCGGCTGTGCCATCACCTGCGCGATCAGGACCGCTTGCGGAGCAGGCAATGCTGCCGCCGGTGATGGATCCGGCACGGGCTGCGCAGTCGTCTCTTCATGAGCGGCGGTCAGTGCCTGGGGCGGCACCGGGGTCGGCGGGATAGGCGAGATAGGCGAGATAGGCGAGATGACTGCGGTGGCCGGCGTAGCTGGTGTGGACGAGGCCTTCGGCACCTTGGCCCGGGGCGGCGTGGGGACAGGCCGCTCCGAAGCAGTTTTCATCGAGTCCCGTTCCCGCCAGAACTTTGCGAACAGGCTTTCCAGGCAGCGCGCCGAGTCGCACGCATCACGCCGCGCACGCCACGCCGAGATGTCGCCATCGTCGATCCTGCCCTTGCGCAACATCCGCTGCTGCTCGGCGTAGATTTTCTCGTAGCGGTCGGACAACCGGGACGAATCGCAGATCAGCCCGTGGCGCTGGCGCGGCCTGGGCTCGTCAGTGGCAACAATCGTGCATCGCACGCCGGAACCGTCCGGATTGAAGCAGCGGACCGTGGATTCGCCCGGCGGCGACTTGCATGCGATGTCGGAGGCCCATGCACCGCCGACGCCGAAAAGGCACGCAGCAACACCTGCTGCAACCACCGAAACCAGGCGCCCAAGGATCCTTTCCATCATGTTGCCCCATCGTGAATCGGCCCAAGGCTTTCAAGCTAGTCGCTAGTTGGTGGGTCATACAAGTGTCGGTTTTCGCAAGGCTGCACAAGCGCACATGGTGCCTGGCTACGTGGGCTTTCATGTGGGTGTACGAACACTTTGCGTGGATGGCACCGGTGATTCAGGCCGGGCGCGCCATCGCGGCGGTTCCGGCCTGCGGGCACTGCCCGGCCGTTATTCGACCGCGATACCCTTGTCGCGGATGACCTTGCCCCACTTGGCATAGTCCGCGCGGATGCGCTGGCTCATCTGCGCCGGCGCCTGGTAGCTGGCGATGGCGCCCGCCTTCAGCAGTTTGTCCTGCACGTCCTTGTCGGCCAGGATCTTGCCGACTTCGCCGGAGATGCGGTCGACCACGTCCTTGGGCGTGCCCGGGGGCGCCAGCAGGCCGCCCCAGGACACTGCGTCATAACCCTTGAAGCCCTGCTCCGCAATGGTCTTGACGTCGGGCAGCATGGCGACGCGCTGCGGCGAGCCGACGGCGATGGCGCGCAGCTTGCCGGCCTGGATGTGCGGCAGCGCCGCGACCAGGTCGGCATACATGATGGGCACTTGCCCGCCGATGGTGTCGCTGATCGCCGGCACGCCGCCCTTATAGGGCACGTGCTGCATCTCGAAGCCGCCCATCTGCTTGAGCAGTTCCATGCTCAGGTGGCCGAAGCTGCCGGCGCCCGAACTGGTGTAGTTGAGCTTGCCCGGCTGCGCCTTGGCCTGCGCGATCAGCTTGGACAGGTCGGTCACGTTGGGCAGCAGCGTCGGGTTGACCACCACTACGATGGGCAGGTCATAGACCGTGGCCACCGGCGTGAAATCCTTGGTGGTGTCGTATCCCGCCTTCTTGTACAGGAACGGCGCCAGCAGCGTCGGCGTGGCCAGCATCATCAGCGTGTAGCCGTCCGGCGCGCTCTTGGCGACCTGGGCCGCGGCGATGGAGCCCGACGCGCCGGCGCGGTTTTCCACCACCACCGGCTGCTTGAGGGCTTCGCCCAGCTTCTGGCCGACGATGCGCGATGCGGTATCCGTGGGCCCGCCCGGCGGGAACGGCACGACCAGCTTGATGGGCTTGGCCGGCCACGATTGGGCGAAGGCGCCGCTGGCCAGCAGCGGTGCGGCGGCCAGCGCCAGGAGCGCGCGGCGGCGGGAGTGAACCATACGGGTAATGTCTCGAATACGCACTTTCATGTTCCAGTTGAATCAGCGCAAGGCAATCCAGCCCCCTTGCCGGGCGCGCTGCGCGTGGGCCATGGCCTGCATGGCACGACGCGCGGCGCGAATGCTCAGGCGGACGCGGGCGCGTCCGGCAGCGTCAGCACGCCGCTGGCCTGCAGCGCCTGCAGCTGCTCATCGCTCATCTGCAGCAGGTTTTGCAGCACGGCACGCGTGCCTTCGCCCAGCGTGGGCGGCGCGCTGCGGATCGGCAGGCGCTGGCCATCGAGCCGGTAAGGCGGCGCGAACACATGGGTGGTGCCGGCGACCGGGTGCGGCATCTCGCGCAGCAGGCCGCCCTGGCGCGTGCGCTCGCTGGTGAGGGCCTCGTGCAGCCCGGCCACCTTGCCGCACGGAATGCCGCAGGCGCTCATGCGTTCGAGCAGCAGGTCGCGCGCAAAGCTGCGGATCAGGCCCGTGATCAGCGGGGTCAGCGTCTCGCGGTTCCTGGCGCGCTCCACATTGGTGGCATAGCGCGGATCCTCGACGATGTCCGGACGCTCGATCACCTGGCGGCAGAACTTGTCGAACTGGCTGTTGTTGCCGACCGCAATGATCAGCGGGCCATCGGCGGCCTCGAACATGCCGTAGGGCACGATCGACGGGTGGGCATTGCCGTAGCGGGCCGGATCGCGGCCCAGCAGCATGGCGTCCAGGCCGTAGTAGCCGGTCACCATCAGGCCGCAGTCGTAGAGCGCCATCTCGATCAGCTGGCCCTTGCCCTTGCGTTCGCGGCGGAACAGTGCCGCCAGCACGGCCTGCGCGGCGTACATGCCGGTCATCAGGTCCACCACGGCCACGCCAAACTTCAGTGGCGGCGTGTCCGCTTCGCCGTTGAGCGCCATCAGCCCGGCTTCGCCCTGGATCACCAGGTCGTAGCCGGGGCGCTTGGCCTCGGGGCCGCTGCTGTTGTAGCCGGAGACCGCGCAATAGATCAGCTCGGGTTTGATGGCCTTGAGCTGCTCGTAGCCCAGGCCCAGCTTCTCGGCGCCGCCGGTCTTGAAGTTGTGGATGACCACGTCGAACTGCGGCAACAGGTCATAGACGATCTGCACGCCTTCCTTGCTCTGCAGGTCCAGCGTGATCGACCGCTTGTTGCGGTTCATGCTGTTGAAGTACGTGGTCTCGGTCTTGCCGATGCGCATGCCCCAGTCGCGCGTATCGTCGCCGCGGCCCGGGTGCTCGACCTTGACGACTTCGGCGCCGAAGTCGGCCAGGACCTGGCCGCACAGCGGGCCGGCGAACACACGCGACAGATCGAGTACGCGCACGCCCTCAAGCGGGAAGTCGATGCCTTGGGATGATTCGGGCGTCTGCAAGTCTGTCTCCTTGGGCTGTTTCGGGGTACGAGCCGTCTTTGGGAAATCGTAGCCCATGCCGGGCTGGCGGCACGCATGGCAGGCGTGGCCGTGGTGTGGCGCCATGGTGTGGCGCGGTCAGCCCATCATTCTTGCTTGGATAAATAGCCTATACAATCCCAATCGACATTGACAAAATGTTCAATGGAATTTGACAACGCGCCGAGCCAGGGTCCCAAATGCATGGCGCCCGGGCATCCGACGATGGTCGAATGCCCGGGCGCCATGCTTGCTTCACATTTGCCGGTAGTTACCTGCCTGCTTCAGTGGCTGGCTCCCTCCACCGCGCCGATGCCGGTCTCGGAGCGCAGCTCCTGCGCCTCGAAGCCGGCCTTGTCCACGCGGGCCCGCGTGGACTTGTCGGTCACCGAGAAGAACCAGATCCCCAGGAAACCGGCCGTCATCGAGAACAGCGCCGGCGACGTGTACGGGAACGGCGCGCTGCTGAAGTGGAACACGTCCACCCACACCGCCTGCGACAGGATGGTCAGCACCACCGCCGACAACAGCCCGATAAAGCCGCCAACCGTGGCGCCGCGCGTGGTGCAGCCCCTCCACAGCACCGACATGAACAGCACCGGGAAGTTGGCCGACGCCGCCACGGCAAACGCCAGCGACACCATGAAGGCGATGTTCTGCTTCTCGAACACGATGCCAAGCACCACCGCGACCAGGCCGAGGATGATGGTGGTGATGCGCGACACGCGCAGTTCGACCGAACTCGTTGCCTGTCCCTTCTTGAAGACCGTGGCATAGAGATCGTGCGAGACGGCCGAGGCGCCGGCAAGCGTCAGGCCCGCGACCACCGCGAGGATGGTGGCAAAGGCCACGGCGGAGATGAAGCCGAGGAACACGTTGCCGCCCACCGCGCTGGCCAGGTGCACCGCCGCCATGTTGATGCCGCCCAGCAACTTGCCACTGCCGTCCTGGAAGCTCGCGTTGGTGCCCACCAGCACGATCGCGCCGAAGCCGATGATAAAGGTCAGGATGTAGAAGTATCCGATCCACGTGGTGGCCCAGAACACCGACTTGCGCGCCTCCTTGGCATTGGGCACGGTAAAGAAGCGCATCAGCACGTGCGGCAGGCCGGCGGTGCCGAACATCAGCGCAATGCCGAACGAGATCGCGGAGATCGGGTCCTTGATAAAGTTGCCCGGGCTCATGATCGATTCCTGCTTGGCATGGACCTCCACCGCCTTGGCGAACAGCGCCTCGGGGCTGAAGTGATACTGCGCCAGCACCATGAATGCCATGAACGAGGCCCCGCCCAGCAGCAGGCACGCCTTGATGATCTGCACCCAGGTGGTCGCGGTCATGCCGCCGAACAGCACGTACACCATCATCAGCGCGCCGACGATGACCACGGCGACCCAGTATTCCAGCCCGAACAGCAGCTTGATCAGCTGCCCCGCGCCGACCATCTGCGCGATCAGGTAGAACGCCACCACCACCAGCGTGCCCGATGCCGCGAACGCGCGCACCGGCGCCTGCTTGAAGCGGTATGCGGCGACGTCGGCAAAGGTGAAGCGGCCCAGGTTGCGCAGCCGTTCGGCCATCAGGAACGTAATCACCGGCCAGCCCACCAGGAAGCCGATCGAATAGATCAGGCCGTCATAGCCGTTGGCATACACCGCAGCGGAGATGCCCAGGAACGACGCCGCCGACATGAAGTCGCCGGCGATCGCCAGGCCGTTCTGGAAGCCGGTGATGCCGCCGCCGCCCGTGTAGAACGCAGCGGCCGACTTGGTCTTGGACGCGGCCCACTTGGTGATGTACAGCGTGCCGAGCACGAACACCACGAACATGCCGATGGCGGTCCAGTTGGTCGGCTGGCGCACGGCCTGCCCCATGTCGCCGCCGGCGGCGAACACGCCCGCCGACAGCAGCAGCGCCGCGGCGCCGAGAATTGCGTGGCGGGCGTTCATGCGACCTCCCGCTTGATACGTTCGGTCAGCTCGTCGTAGGTGCGGTTGGCATGCTGCACATACAGCCCGGTGATGAGCACCGTGAACACGATCACGAACAGCCCGATCGGCATGCCCCACGTCATCACGCCCTCGCCCATCTTCCTGGCCAGCAGTTCCTTGTCGAAGGCGATCAACAGCACGTAGCCGTAGTAGATCACCAGCATTGCCGCGGTCAGCAGCCAGCCTAGGCGCGAACGCCTGCGCACCAGCTGCAGATAATTGGGATTGGCCTTCAGTCGCCTGACCAGATCTTCATGCATTCCTGTCTCCTGCCATCTATGCGTGGTCTTGCCGGACGCACCCGCGGCGGGACGCCGCGAGTCCGTGCTGCATAAGGTAATGGCCGCCCCTTACCTGCTTCTTACACGGGACGGAAATCGGCACCGGGTAAACGCTGAGTGAGGCGCGGGACAGGAGGCTCCGTGGCGATGCAGGTTGTTGGTTGGCATGGGCGAAGCATGCGCCGCAAGTCGGGCCGCGCCCAACACTCTTGTCATGGACGAACGGCATTTCCCCGGGTAGCGGGACGTCGGCGGCATTTTCTTCCCGCTGCATCCGGTGGCATGGCTCCTGCGTAAATGCAAGCGGACGCTGCAGCGTTCTGCCCTCTTGTTACCGTTCATCGGAGTACCGCCATGATTCGACAGTTCGCTCACACGTTCCTTGCCACCGCCGCGATCGCAGTGGCCTGCACCGCCAGCATCGCCCATGCCGCCACGCCGCGCGACAGCGGGCACGCCGGCGACAAGTACGGCTATTCCTTCCGGGTCGACATGCGTGATGCATATAGCGACAGCGCACGCGCCGGCCGCTTCGACGTGTTCGCCGAAGGCGCCAGCACCGAGGCTCCGTCCGCCAATGCGCAGTCTCTCTATGGCATGGACCGCAGCGGTGTATCTGCTGATCCGGCGCGCAAGTTCGACGTCCATTCCGACGGTGCACTGGCAGGCATGGACCGCAGCGGTGTATCTGCTGACCCGGCGCGCAAGTTCGACGTCCATTCCGACGGTGCACTGGCAGGCATGGACCGCAGCGGTGTATCTGCTGACCCGGCGCGCAAGTTCGACGTCTATTCCGACGGTGCACTGGCAGGCATGGACCGCAGTGGTGTATCGGCTGACCCGGCGCGCAAGTTCAACATCTATTCCGATGGGGCATTGGCGTAAGCAATGCCAGTATGGCCTAGCCGTACTTTCCGCCCGGCAGCGCCATCTCGATTGCGCTGATCAGTTCCTGCAGGCGCAGCGGCTTCGCGCACACCGCATCGAAGCCGCTTTCCATTGCCAGGCGCCGGTCCTGCTGGCGCGTGAAGGCAGTCAGGGCGATGGCCGGCACGCGCGCACGCGAGCCGATCACCTCCTGCGCGCGCACTTCGCGGATCAGTTCATTGCCGTCGCGGCCAGGCAAGCCGATGTCGCTGATGATCAGGTCCGGCGTGGCGTTCGCCATCTGCGCCAGGGCGTCGTCGCTGTCGCGCGCGCTGCGGACATGGGCGCCAAAGCCGGCCAGGATGGCAGTGAGGGCGGCGGCCGCATCGCTGTCGTCTTCCACCAGCACGATATCGAGTCCGTCCAGCCGCGTTGCGCTCTCGGGTGCGCCGTGGTCAGTGCCGCCGGCAGCTTCTGCCTCCACTGGCTCGGTGCCCGGCGCCAGCAGCGGGATGGCAATTTCAAAGGTGGCGCCGCGGCCGACCCCCTCGCTGCAGGCCTGCACGATGCCGCCATGCATCTCGGCCAGGCGCTTGACGATCGCCAGCCCGAGGCCCAGCCCGCCCTGCACGCGACGATCGGGGCCGTCGCTCTGGGTAAAGCGGTCGAACAGGAACGGCAGGAATTCCGGATCGATGCCGCGGCCCGCGTCGACCACGGACACGCTCAGCGTTTCCGCATCGGACTTCGCGATCACGCGGACGGTGGCGCCTTCAGGCGAGAACTTGATCGCGTTGGAGATGAGGTTCCACAGGATCTGCTGGAAGCGCGCCGGATCGAGCCACGCAGCCTGCGCCAGGTCCGGGGCGATCTGCGCCTCCAGCGACAACAGCTTCTCGCTGGCCATCAGTTGCATGCTGTCGAGTGCGGCGCGGATGAGGGTGGCCGGGTTCGCCATCTCGCGTTCCAGCTTCATCTTGCCGACATTGAGCAGCGACACGTCGACCAGGTCGGCCACCAGCCGCTGCTGGATGGCGACATTGCGCTCGATCGCGGCCAGCCCGCGGCGTCCTTCGTCCGTGCTCACGTGGCGGCCCAGCACATGGGTCCAGACGGAGATCACATTGAGCGGGTTGCGCAGCTCGTGCGAGAGGATGGCGATGAACTCGTCCTTCATGCGGTTCACGCGTTCGACGCCGGCACGCGCCGCCTGTTCGCGCTCGATCAGCTGCTCCTGCTGGCGTTCAAGGTGCAGCCGAGCGGTAGCATCAGCCACGACCGCGACCCGGTCGCCCGATGGCGTGGTAGGGGAAATGCTCCAGTCGAGGTGGACCGGCGCGCCCTCCGCGTCGAGCAGCGGGAACGATCCCTGCCAGCCCTCGTCCGCGGACACAGTGGCTTCGGCGGCGCGCGCGGCGAAGTCGCCGGGCGCGAGCGCGGTGACGGGCCGCCCGAGCAGGTCAGAGGCGGGCCTGCGCAGGAGCGTCAGCATGGCGGGATTGACGTCGACCAGCTGGCCGCGAGAGTCAAGCACGCAGATGCCGCTGGTGGCCTGCTGGTAGATCGCGCGCAGGCGTGCCTCGCTCTCGCGCAACGAGCGCTCGGCCGCGGCGGCGCGGGCCAGCGCCGAGACCGTGGCAATCAGCACCTCCGGCTCGGCGGGATGGATCAGGTAGGCCGTGGCGCCGGCATTCAGCCCGCGCGCCTTGTCGTAATCCTGCACGTAGGTGGCTGACAAATGGATCACCGGCAGCGTCGCGGTATCCGGGTCGGCACGCAGCTGTTCGCACACCTGGATGCCGTCGATATCGGGCAGGTTGACGTCGAGCACCATCACGGAAATGCCCGGCGTCCGCGCCAGGCGCAATGCGTCCAGCCCGCAATCGGCCTCGATTGTGTGGAACCCGGCGTTCTTGAGCACGCGTACGGTTGAATAGCGAGTGACCGGATTGTCGTCGACGACCAGTACGCGCGGAGGCGACGCGGAGGGTGCTGCCTGCTGCGTGGATAGCGGGTCCATGATCATGCCTTTGCCGCGCCCGCCGCCGGTGCCGCCGGATAGGTGAGCGGCAGCGTGACATAGAAGCGCGAGCCCACATCGACTTCGCTCTCGAAACCGACCCGCCCCCCGAGCACCTCGGCCAGCCGCTTGCTGAGCGCAAGGCCAAGCCCGGAGCCGCGCAGGCGGCGCTGCAGCGGCGAATCGATCTGGATGAAATCCTGGAAGACCGCGCCGTGCATCGCCGCCGGGATGCCGATGCCGGTGTCCTTGACCGAGAACATGACCTCGCCCTCGCCCACCAGCCTCGCGGAAACGCGGACTTCGCCGCGCGGCGTGAACTTGAGCGCGTTGGAGATGAAGTTGCGCAGGATCTGCGACAGCTTGCGGTCGTCGCTGTAGAGGGTCGGCACCTCGTGCGGTTCTTCGAAGATCAGCGACACCTCGGGATTGGTCAGCACCGGCTTGAACATGCCGCGCAGCGTATCGAACAGCGCGACCATGTCGAACCATGCCGGCGACACGTCGACCCTGCCCGCTTCGAGCTTGGCCAGGTCGAGCAGGTCGTTGACCATGTCGGCAAACTCCGCGGCGGTCTCGCGCACGAACATCACCTGCCGTTCCTGCTCGGTGGTGAGCGGACCGTCCACGCGATCGATCAGCAGGCGGGTGATGCTCTGGATCGCGACGATGGGGGTGCGGAACTCATGGCTCATGTAGGCCAGGAAGCGGCTTTTCAGTTCGGTTGCCTGGCGCAGCTGTTCCGCCTGGATGTCCAGTTCCGCATACAGCGCCAGCACGCCGCGGTTGGTTTCCTCCAGTTCCGCGCGCAGGCCCTCGCATTCGCGGGTCTTGACGTCCAGTGCCTCGCGCAGTTCGTCGGGGCTCAGCGGGGTGTCCGGCGGCAAGCGGGAGTAGTCGTGGCTGGCCATGCTTAATCCTCGGCGCGGCGGATCACGAGCACGGTGGCGTCATCCCGGCCCCGGCCGAACTTCCACACGATAAACGCGGCGATCAGCGTGGGGTCGTGCCGCAACAGGCTGGCATCGTCCAGTTGCCAGCGCGACTGCACGCCATCCGAGAACAGGATCACCAGTGCATGGGCCGGCCAATCCAGCACCTGCTCCTGGATGGTATGCACCTGGATTCCGGCGGTGCCATGCTGCGGCAGCAGCGTGCGGTCTGCCGTGCCGGAAATAACGCGGCCCATCACATTGCCGGCCCCGGCGAAATGGATCTGGTTGCCGCGCAGGTCCAGCCGCGCCGCGCTGACCGCCGCGCCGCGCGTGCTGCGCAGTGCCGTGTGGGCGTGTTCGATGACCTGGGACGGGCTGGCGCAGGGCATTTCGGCAAACGCCGCCAGCGCGGCCCTGGCTGCGTCGGCGGCCAGCGGGCCATGACCGAGGCCGTCGGCCAGCACCACGTCGGCGCCGCCATCGTGCTGTGCGATGGCCCAGCCGTCGCCGCTGACCTGCTCGCCGGGTGCGGCCAGGCACACCGCCCCGATCATGCAGCCGCCCACCGGCACCGCGCGCACCGGGCACCCGCCCGGCTCGCGGTCGCGGTAGAACCGCGCCAGGATGACACTGCCCTGGCCGAAGCGGCTGACGATATCGAAGTCGTCGGCCATGCGCTGGACGGCGCCCAGCCCCTGCCCGGCGCTGCCCGCGCTGGAATAGCCGTCGCGCATGCAGGCCTGCGGATCGTGCATGCCGGGCCCGTTGTCCAGCGAGATCAGCTCGATCAGCATGCCGTCGCCAGCGGCGCGGGCGCCAATGAACATCCGGCCGCCGACGGCATGGCGTACCAGGTTGCTGCAAAGCTCGTTCGCCACCACGGCGATCCGGCCCGCCAGCACGCTGTCGAAGGCCAGCCGCGCGCACAGGTCGGCCGCGAGCCGGCGGGCTTCGCCAACCCGGCTGGCGTCGTCCATGGGCAGCACGGCGGCGGGACCCTGTTCGCTACTTCCACCGAGTGACACTGACACAGGTTCCCTCCCCGACTTGGGTGCGGATGGAGAAATCGTTGACCAGCCGGCGGCTGCCGGACAGGCCCATGCCCAGGCCATTGCCGGTGGTCCAGCCATCGGTCAGCGCCAGGTCTACGTCACGGATGCCGGGGCCCTTGTCCTCGAAATGCAGCCGCAGGCCGCGGCGACCGCCTTCGTCGATGAATTCCCAGCGCATTTCGCCGCCATGGCCGTGCACCACGGCATTGCGGGCCAGTTCGCTGGCCGCCGTAATCATCTTAGTCTGCTCGACCAGCGAGAACTGCAACTGGCCGGTCAGCGTACGCACGACGGAACGGGCCTGCACGACATCGCGCTCGTCGCGCAGCGGGATCGTTCCGGTGGTGCCGAGCGCGGATTGCGTCACCTGAGCTCACCTCGCTGCGCCTTTTCCAGCAACGCCATGCCGCGCTCGACGTTGAGCGCGGTCCTGACGCCGCTCAGGGGCAGTCCCAGTTCCACCAGCGTGATCGCCACGGCCGGGCGGATGCCAACCACGACCGTGGCCGCGCCCAGGATGCGGGCGATGTCGGAAATGCCGATGAACATGCGGCCGATAAACGAATCGACCATTTCCAGCGCCGACACGTCGATCAGCACGCCGCGCGCCGTGTTCTGCTCGATGCTGGCCGCCAGGTCTTCCTGCAGCCGCAGCGCGGTCTGGTCCTGCATGTCGATCTGGATCGTGACCAGCAGGTAGGACCCCATCCGCAGGATCGGAATGCGCTCCATGCGTGTGCCTCCGGTCAGGGGACCGGCTGGCGGGACACGGTGTGCCCCGTCAGCCGCATGGCGGTGGCCAGCGCGTCGGCCAGCGTCGCCTTGGTCACGATGTCCTGCAGGTCGATGCCCAGATGCACGATGGTCTGCGCAATCTGCGGCCGGATCCCGCTGATGATGCTCTCCGCGCCCATCAGCCGGATCGCGGTCACCGTCTTCAGCAGGTGCTGGGCCACCAGCGTGTCGACCGTCGGCACGCCGGTGATGTCGATGATGGCCAGCGTGGAGCCGGTTTCGACGATGCGCTGCAGCAGGGTTTCCAGCACCAGCTGGGCACGGCTGCTGTCCAGCGTGCCGATCAGCGGTATCGCCAGCACCCCTTCCCACAGCTTGATCACCGGCGTCGACAGCTCGAGCAGTTCCTGCTGCTGGCGCCGGATCATGTCCTCGCGGCTGCGCTGGTAGGTGGACATGGTCCACTGCGCCATCCGATCGACGATGGCGGACGCTGCCCAGATCACTTCGATCTGCGCTTCCAGGTTGCTGCGGTCGCGCTGCAGCGCCTCGAAGATCGGCCGTTTGAGCGACAGCACGAAGCCGCTGGTCACGTCCGCGGTCTCGCCTTGCGCGGCACGCGAGGCCGACAGGTCGGCGAGCGCCTTGCGCAGGTCGGCGAACGGCGCCTGCTCGAAGCCGCCCGCATCGCCATTGGCGTGCAAGGCTGCCTGGAGGCTTCGCAGGATGGAGCGCTGCTCGCTGGCAAGATTGCCGGTGAAGCCGCGGCCGCCGGACAACGACTGGTATTCGGTAGCCCAGCTATCGGCCAGGTTCTCGGCTTCGGCGTGCAACAGGTCGGCAAGGCGCTGGTTTTCTGGACGCATGGGCATGGCGAAAGTTGTAAGCGATGCACAGGAGACAAAGGACTCGGTGTCAGTGCATTCTAGGAGGGATTGATAGCTCACTCCACGTTACATCGCGCCCTGCAAAACAAAGACGGGCGCAGCCGTGTGCACTGCCGTGCACGGCTGCGCCCGTCCGGGCCTGTCCTATGCCCGATGGCTGATGGCTACTTCAGATCGGCAAACCGCTTGCCGCGCGCCGCCAGGTCCGCCAGCAACGGCGCGGGCCGGAACTCCTCGCCGAGCATTTCCTCGTACTGCCGCAGCGTGCGCACCACCTTGTCCAGCCCGATGGTGTCGGCATAGAACATCGGGCCGCCCCGGTATACCGGCCAGCCATAGCCGTTGTTCCAGATCACATCGATATCGGACGCCCGCAGCGCCTTGCCCTCCTGCAGGATCTTCGCGCCCTCGTTGATCATCGGGAAAACGCAGCGCTCCAGGATTTCCTGGTCGGATACCGCGCGGCGGGTGCGGCCCTGGCGCGTGGCAAAGTCGCGGATCACCCGCTCCACCACCGGCGACGGCCGCGCGTTGCGCTGCGCGTCGTAGTCATAGTAGCCCGCGCCGGTCTTCTGGCCGCGCCGGTCCATCTCGCAAAGGATCTCGCGCAGCGTCGATCCGGTCGAACGCTCGCGCACCCAGCCCAGGTCCAGTCCCGCCAGGTCGCTCATCGCGAACGGGCCCATCGGGAAGCCGAAGTCATACAGCACGCGGTCGATGTCCCACGGCAGCGCACCCTCCAGCGCCAGCCGTTGCGCCTCGCGCTGCCGCTGCGCCAGCATCCGGTTGCCGACGAAGCCGGGGCAGACGCCCACCAGCGCCGCGACCTTGCAGATCTTGCGGGCCAGTTCCATCGACGTGCGCACCACGGGCTTCGCGGTCTTCTCGCCGCGCACCACTTCCAGCAGCTTCATCACATTGGCCGGCGAGAAGAAATGCAGCCCGATCACGGCTTCGGGACGCGACGTGGCCGCGGCGATCTCGTCGACATCCAGCGCCGAGGTATTGGTGGCCAGGATGGCGCCCGGCTTCACGATCCGGTCGAGCCGGCCGAACAGCTCCTTCTTGACTTCCATGTTCTCGAACACGGCTTCGATCACCAGGTCGGCTTCGGCCAGTTGCTGCAGGTCCAGCGTGGGCGTCAGCAGCGCCATGCGTGCCTCGACCTCGGCGGCGCCCAGGCGCCCCTTCTTCATGGTGTTGTCGTAGTTCGCGCGGATGGTGCGCAGCCCGCGGTCGAGCGCCTGCTGCGTGGTCTCGACGATGGTGACCGGCATGCCTGCGTTGAGGAAGTTCATGGCGATGCCGCCGCCCATGGTGCCTGCGCCGACGATGCCGACCCTGGCCACGGGGGTAGCCGGCACATCGGCGCCGATGTCGGGCACGTTCCAGACCTGGCGCGAGGCAAAGAAGACGTAGCGCTGCGCGGCGGACTGCGTGCCCCCCATCAACGCCTGGAACAGCTCGCGCTCGCGCCGCAGCCCTTCGTCAAAGGGCAGTTCGACCGCCGCCTCGATGCAGCGGATATTGGCCTCGGGCGCCTCGAAGCCGCGGAAGCGGCGCGCGTTGGCCTTGCGGAAGGCGGCGAACAGTTCGCCCTGGCCGCGCGCGGGGGCGATCCTGTCGTCAAGGTCGCGCACCTTGCGCAGCGGCCGCTGCTCCTCGACGATCCGGCGCGCGAAGGCGATCGCATCGGCGCGCAGCGTGGCATCGTCGGCAAGCGTGTCGAGCAGGCCCATCTCGGCGGCCTCGGGCGCGGGCACATGGGTGCCGTAGGCGACCATTTCCAGCGCCCTTTCCGCGCCGACCAGCCGGGGCAGCCGCTGCGTGCCGCCTGCGCCTGGCAACAGCCCGAGATGGACTTCGGGCAGGCCGCATTTCGCGCTGCGCGCGGCAATGCGGTAATGGCATACCAGCGCCACCTCCAGCCCGCCGCCGAGCGCGGTGCCGTGGATGGCGGCGACCACGGGCTTGGGGCTGTTCTCGATGGCAGCCTGCACCTCGGGCAGCCCGGGCGGCACGAACGGCTTGCCGAACTCGGTGATATCGGCGCCGGCAATGAAGGTCTTGCCGGCACAGGCCAGCACGATGCCCTGCACAGCCGGATCGGCGATGCAGCGCTCGATTCCCTGCAGGACGCCGGCGCGCACCGCGGCGGACAGCGCGTTGACGGGCGGCGAATCGACGGTCAGCACGGCGATATTGCCGTCCACGGCCAGGCTGGTGACTGCGTTGATGGCGGTCATGCAAGCTCCTTGAACTTTCGGGGAAAGGGGAATCGGCTGGCCAGGCATGCCTCAGTCACGCAGCCCGGCCACGTCGTCGGTGTGGTCCGGCCGGTTCCGGCGCGAGCGCGGATCGGCAATGCGAAATGCCAGTACGAAGGCGGCCAGCTTGACCGCGATGGCCACGACGAAGACCAGCGGGAAGTGCACCGACTGGGCTAGCAGCCCGCCGATCACCGGACCGACGGCCATCATGCTGAACGTGGCCGTGTCGGAAACCGCGAGCAGCATCGGCCGGTCCTTGCGCGCCCCGAACTCCATCACCAGGTTGTCCGCCGAGATAAAGAGGCCGCCGAAGCCCGCGCCCAGCCCGCAGAACGCCAGCAGGAAGCCCGGCAGCGTGGCGCACTCCAGCAGCCACGCCGTGGCGGCGACCCACGTGGCGATACTGGCCAGGAACACCACCCGGTAGCCATGCCTGTCTGCGACGCGGCCCCAGGCGAGATTGCTGCCCGTCTGCGCCAGCAGGTAGGCCAGGCTCAGGTACCCGAGCGTGGCGCCATCCAGCCCCAGCAGCCGGCCGGCGTAGATCGCATAGAACGGCATCGCCATCATGCCCAGTGCCACCAGTGCCCGCGCCAGGAAAAAGCGCACGAAATCCCGGTCGGCTGCCAGCAGCGCCGGCAACTCACGCACGCGCCGGCCGAAGCCCGCGCGCACGCGCACGTCGTGCAGCGCCGGCTCGCGCATGCCCGCCAGCGCCGAGATCCCCAGGCTGGTCAGCACGAAGGCGGCCAGGAAGGTGGCGGCATAGCCGTTGCCGAACACATCGTTGCCGACCAGGTAGCGCCCGCCCATCCACGCCACCGCCGCCGCGGTGAGGCCGCCGAAGAAATTGCGCAGCGCAGTCAGCCGCCCGCGCCGTGCCAGCGGGATGATCTTGGAGGTCAGGTAGTTGAAGCTGACGTTCTGCACGCCGTTGAGCAGCCCGAACAGCAGCAGGAAAGCCGCCGCGGCCACCAGCGCGCCGCGCCCGCTCAGCAGCAGCGCCGACAGCCCCAGCCCCAGGATCTGGCCGCGCACCAGCCAGCCCACCAGATAGATCAGCGGCATCACGCGCTGGCGATGCTCGATCAGCGTCGCGCCCCAGATCGACGAGGCTGCCATGCCGGCATACTGGGCCGCGAGCACGAGGCCGACGGTGAGTTTCGAACCCGACAGCAGGTACAGGTAAGCGGGCACGAAGGTGGGCGCGGTCACCAGCCGGAAACCGGTCATGCCAAGCATCCCATGAATCAGGAACGCCTTCGCGTTGCGCGGCAGGTGGCGGTCGACATGGTCGCGGAAATGCTGTTCGGCGCGCTGCTGCTCCGCCTCCGCGGCTTCGCCCAGCAGCGCGCCGCTTATGCCGGCCTGCGTTGTCACGTTGTCTCCCGCTGTGGGTCCGGCCCAATGGTCGATGCCGGATGTTTTTTCGTATTTTTGGTATGGCTGCGATAAATGCTAGCACATGCGTTCGTTTTTCGAGCATGGCGACCTTGAGCAGTTTCGAAACTAGGGAATCGAGGCGGCGAGCTGGCATCGAAAGCGGGGAGGCGAGCCCTTCCAAGGCGGTCGCAATGCGGCACGAGTCCCGCGATTTTGGCCATACATGCCATGAAAATTCCGCATGCTCGTGCACGTTTGCTGCACGGCATTAGCGCGGCGATGCCTTTGCCGTGGCTGCTTCCAGTCCCATCGTGGCTCTTCCCTCCATTTCCTGATGACAGCGCTCTGCCGTCCATTTTAGGTTTTGGAGTATTGACGATGCCAGAAGCCGCTTGTATAAAAGTTCCTGCCGCTGCGTAGCTGTCGACCGTTTTTCGAAAACCAAGACTGCTGTTGCAGTGCCCCTGATTCTGCCGGCCGCCAGGCAACAGCGCAGGACACGGGCCCACAGGCGCACAACTAGGAGACGAGCTTGGACGCACTGGAAACGTTCCGGCAGCAGGCACACGCCTGGCTGGAGGCCAATTGCCCCCCTGAGATGCGCCTGCCGATGCAGGACGAGGACGACATCTGCTGGGGCGGCCGCAAGTTCCGCTACCAGTCCGAGGCGCAGCGGCTGTGGCTGCAGCGGATGGCTGAACAGGGCTGGACCGTGCCGGAATGGCCGCGCGAGTATGGCGGCGCCGGATTGAGCGCGGCCGAGGCACGGGTGCTGCGCGCCGAGATGCAGCGGCTGCACTGCCGCGTGCCGCTGCAGAGCTTCGGCATCTCCATGCTCGGGCCCGCGCTGCTGAAATACGGCACCGAGGCGCAGAAGCGCGAACACCTGCCCAGGATTGCGCGCGGCGAAATCCGCTGGTGCCAGGGCTATTCCGAACCCAACGCCGGCTCCGACCTGGCCGCGCTGCAGACGCGCGCCGAAGAGCACGGCGACCATTTTGTGGTCAACGGCCAGAAGATCTGGACCTCGTATGCCGACAAGGCCGACTGGATCTTCTGCCTGGTGCGCACCGATTTCGCGGCGCAGAAGCACACCGGCATCAGCTTCCTGCTGTTCGACATGGCGTCGCCGGGCGTCTCGACCCGCCCGATCGTGCTGATCTCCGGCAAGTCGCCCTTCTGCGAGACCTTCTTCGACGACGTCAAGGTGCCGCGCCACCAGCTGGTCGGCGAGCTCAACGGTGGCTGGGCCATCGCCAAGTACCTGCTGACGCATGAGCGCGAGATGATCAGCGCGATCGGCAGCCGCGGCTTCCGCCAGCCGCTGGGGCGCCATGCCGCCAAGGCAATTGGCGTGGACGAGCGCCACCGGCTCGACGACCCGGTGCTGCGCGCGCAGATCGCCCGCTTCGAGGTCGACGAGGCCGCCTTCGCCGCGGCCGGCGAGCGCGCCCGCGACCTGGCGCGGCAAGGCGAAGGCATGGCCGCGTTCTCGTCCGTGCTGAAGTACTACGGCGCGGAACTGAACAAGCGGCGCTACGAGCTGCTGATGTCGGTCGGCGGCACCGATGCACTCGAATGGGAAGGCCCGCGCAGCCAGGAAGGCGCGCTGGCGCGGGCATGGCTGCGCACCAAGGCGAATTCGATCGAGGGCGGCACCAGCGAGGTCCAGCTCAATATCGTCGCCAAGCGCCTGCTCGGCCTGCCCGGCGCCTGAGCCGCCGCGCCATCCTCCACGACCCAACATCTGCCAGACGCCGCCATGCCCATCGTATTGACCGACACGCAGGAGATGCTGCGCGACAGCGCCATGACGTTCCTGCAAGAGAACGCCCCGATCTCCGCGCTGCGCAAGCTGCGCGACACCCGCGACCCCGTCGGCTTCTCGCGCGAGCTGTGGCAGCGCTGCGCCGCGCTGGGCTTTGCCGGGGTAATGATCGACGAGGCCTACGGCGGCAGCGGTCTCGGCGCGGTCGAGGCCGGCGTGATCGCGGAAGCGATCGGCACCACGCTCGCGCCGCTGCCCTTCCTGTCCACCGCCGTGCTTGGCGCATCGCTGGTCGGCCTGTATGGCAACGACAGCCAGCGCAGCGCGCTGCTGCCGGCGCTCGCCGCGGGGCGGCACCTGATGGCTTTGGCGCTGGATGAAACCGCCCGGCACCGGCCCGAGCGCATCGCCACGCAGGTGCGGCGCGACGCGGACGGCTATGTGCTTGATGGCAGCAAGGCCTTCGTGGTCGATGGCCATGTGGCCGATACGCTGGTGGTCGCCGCGCGCACGGGCGCCGCCGGCGCGAGCGACGGCGTCTCGCTGTTCCTGGTCCCGCGCGACCACGCCGGCGTACAGGTGGAACGGTCCGTGCTGGCCGATGCCACCAATGCCGCGCGCATCGTCTTCGACGCCGCGCGGGTGCCGGCCGACGCCCTGCTGGGCGACGAGGGTGCCGGGGCGCAAATGCTGGAGCGCGTGCTGGACATCGCCCGCGCGGTGCTGTCGTCGGAACTGCTCGGCATCGCGGATTCCTCGTTCGCGCGCACGCTGGCGTACCTGAAGGAACGCAGGCAGTTCGGCAAGGCCATCGGCGAATTCCAGGCGCTGCAGCACCGCGCCGCGCATCTCTTTGCCCAGATCGAACTGGCGCGCGCCGCGGTGCTGCGTTGCCAGCAGCGGCTCGACGAAGGCAACGCCGACGGTCCCGAGCCGCTGGTCTGCGTGGCCAAGGCCAAGGCCGGCGATACCGCCACGCTGGCGGTGCAGGAAGGCGTGCAGATGCACGGCGGCATCGGCATGACCGACGAATTCGATATCGGCTTCTTCATGAAGCGCGCCCGCACCGCGCAGGAATGGCTGGGCGACGCGAACTGGCAGCTCGACCGCTGGGCCACGCTGCGCGGCTACTGAGCGGCTACTGAGCGGCTGAGAAGCTGAGAGATTCGGCCCCATCCGCAGGGGCCTGCAGGACATCACGCAACATTGAGGCGGCAACGGACGCCCCGGTTGCGGCGCCACGCGCCCGCACCGGCCCGACCGCCAGCAAGGAGGCAGCATGTCGGCAAGTCCCCGGGCACCAGCATTCCCCGCATTCACGCTAGCGACCGCAATGGCTGGCGGCACGCCACCATGCCGGCCCATGCACGGAGGCCGGCCATGAGCGCCTATCTCCTGCGCCGCCTGCTGGCGCTGCTGCCGACGCTGGTCTTCGCCAGCATCATCGTGTTCGCCATCGTGCGGCTGGTGCCGGGCGACGTGGTCGACCTGATGCTGAGCCAGAACGACATCAGCGCCGATACGCGCACCCGCGAAGACCTGGTCAATGCGCTCGGCCTCGACCGCCCGATGTGGGAGCAGTACCTGCACTGGGTCGGCAATATCGTGCTGCATGGCGACCTGGGGCAGTCGCTGTGGCAAGGCGAGCCGGTGCTGAGGATGGTGATGGCGCGCATTCCCGCGACCTTCTCGCTGGGTGTGCTGGCACTGGCCGTGGCGCTGACGGTGGCGCTGCCGATCGGCGTGCTGTCGGCGATCCGCCAGGACACCGCGGCGGACTATGTGGCGCGTTCCTTCTCGATCCTGATGCTGGCAGTGCCCAGCTTCTGGCTGGGCACGATGGTGATGGTGTTCCCGTCGGTCTGGTGGGGCTGGTCGCCCGAAGTGCGCTACGTCCCCTTCCTGGAGGACCCGGTGCAGCATGTCAGGCAGATGCTGGTGCCGGCCATCGTGCTCGGCATGGCGCTGTCGGCGATCACCATGCGCATGACGCGCACCATGATGCTGGAGGTGCTGCGCCAGGACTATATCCGCACCGCGTGGGCCAAGGGCCTGAACGAGCCGCTGGTGATCCTGCGGCATGCGCTGCGCAATGCGCTGATCCCGGTGGTGACGCTGGTCGGCCTGCAGGCGCCGCTGCTGATCGGCGGCGCGGTGGTGATCGAGCAGATCTTCGTGGTGCCGGGCATGGGCTTGCTGCTGCTCGATGCCGTGCACCAGCGCGACTATCCGCTGATCACCGGCATCTTCCTCGTGGTCGGCGTCGCGGTGATGCTGATCAACCTGCTCGTCGACCTGAGCTATGGCCTGTTCGACCCCAAAGTGAGGCACCGCTGATGGCACCCCCGACCGTCGATCCGCACGCCGCTTCCGCCACCCTGCCTGGCGCCCTGCCCCGCTCCGGCCGGCAACGCCAGCCTCGCTTCGCGCTGCTGCGGCGGCTGTTCCGCGACAAGCCCCTGGGCGCCGCCGGCGCGGTGATCTGCGCGGTGTTCCTGTTCTGCGGCGTGTTCGCCGACCTGCTGGCGCCATATGGCATGAACGAGATCAACATGATGGCGCGGCTGCAGCCGCCCTCGTGGGCGCATCCGTTCGGCACCGACAATCTCGGCCGCGACATGTTCTCGCGCTGCCTGTACGGCGCCCGGCTGTCGGTAGTGATAGGGCTCTCGGCGGCAACGCTGGCCACGGCGATCTCGCTCGCGCTGGGCATCCTGACCGGCTACCTGGGCGGCAAGTTCGACCTGGTGGTGCAGCGCATGGTCGATGCCTGGATGAGCTTTCCCGACCTGGTGATCCTGATCGTGGTGGTGTCGGTGCTGGGCCCGGGCAGCTGGCAGATCGTCTGCACGCTGGGCCTGCTGCTCGGCATCGGCGGCTCGCGCATCGTGCGCAGCGCGGTGGTGTCGGTGCGCGAGAACATGTACGTGCATGCGGCGCAGTCGATGGGGGCGTCGACGGGCCGCATCCTGTGGCGCCACATCCTGCCCAACGTGCTGCCGCCGGTGATCGTGCTGTTCACCACGCGCGTGGGCACCGCGATCCTGGCGGAGTCGGGCCTGTCCTTCCTCGGCCTCGGCGTGCCGCCGCCGGCCCCGACCTGGGGCGGCATGCTGTCAGGCGACGGCCGCACCTTTATGTTCCAGGGCCCGTGGCTGGCGCTGGCGCCGGGCGCCTGCCTGACGATCGTCGTCTATGCGATCAACGTGTATGGCGATGCGCTGCGCGACCTGCTCGACCCGCGCATGCGGGGCAGCCGCTGAGAACAGCAGATTGACGAGCGGCCGGCATGACGAGCCGGCACATCATGATCCCCAAAGGAGCAGACGATGGTGCGCAGCGTGAAGACGGACGACAGGATGACGAGGGGGGCTTCCCTGGTGGCGATGGCGACGGCAATGGCCGCGGCCTTCGCCTGCGGCACGGCGGCCGCGCAGGCGGAAGCGCCGAAATATGGCGGCACCATTGAAGTCGGCTCGGTCTACCCCACCATCTCGGCATTGTCGTGGGACCTGGGCGACTGGAACTGGAAGCAGAACTACGACACCGGCCAGGTCTACGAGCAGCTCTTCGCCGCCGACCTGTCCAAGGCCCGCCGCAACGGCGGCAAGTACGCCTTCCAGGCCGACGCCTGGCTGCCCGAGGATGCCATCCGCGGCGAACTCGCCGAAAGCTGGAAATGGACCGACCCGCTTACGCTCGAGGTCAAGCTGCGCAAGAACGTACGCTTCCCGGCCAAGCCTGGCGTGATGGAAGAGCGCGAGCTGACGGCAGAAGACGTGGTGTTCAGCTACAGCCGCCAGAACGCCAGCGCCAAGAAGATTCCCACCTACTTCGACCACCTGAGCAAGGTCGAGGCCGTCGACAAGCATACGGTCGTGTTCCGCTTCAAGGAATTCAATGCGGAATGGGACTACCGCTTCGGCTGGGGCTACTACTCCGGCATCATGCCCAAGGAGGTCGCCACCGCGGGCGCCGCGAACTGGAAGAACGTCACCGGCTCCGGCCCGTTCACGCTGACCCAGTTCGTGCAGGGCAATTCCAGCACGTATGCGAAAAACGCGCAGTACTGGGACACCGAAAAGATCGGTGGCAAGGACTACAAGCTGCCCTTTGCCGACAAGGTCGTGCTGCGCACCGTCAAGGACGAGGCCACCCGCAACACCATGCTGCGCACCGGCAAGCTCGACGTGCTGGAAATGGTGCGCTGGACCGCCGTCGATGAACTGAAGAAGAGCGCGCCGCAACTCAAGTGGTCCCGCTGGCTGTCCTACACCGGGCAGTACCTGGCCCTGCGCGTCGACACCAGGCCGTTCAACGATATCCGCGTGCGCCGCGCGCTGAACATGGCGGTGAACAAGCAGGAGATCGTCAAGCAGTACTACGGCGGCAATGCCGAGTTGTTCGCCTATCCGCAGCACCCGGACTACACCGGCTATTTCGAGCCGCTGAGCGCGATGCCGGAATCGGTCAAGGAGCTGTTCACCTACAACCCGGAGAAGGCGAAGAAGCTGCTGGCCGAGGCCGGCTACCCGAAGGGCTTCAAGTTCAAGGTGCAGGTCTGCGCCTGCAGCCAGGACCATATGGAAATGCTGCCGCTGATCGCAGCGTACCTGGAGCAGGTAGGCGTGCGCATCGAGATCCAGCCGATGGAGTATGGCGCCTTCCTGTCGGCGATGACCACCAAGACCAATGCGCCGGGCTACATGATGAGCAACGGCCATACCAACCCGACCACGACGATCCGCAAGAGCTTCGTCGCCGGACAGGTGTGGAACGCCTCGCAGTGGAACGACCCCAGGTTCGATGCCCGCGTCAACCAGGCCTTCCAGATGCGCGACCTGGGCAAGCGCCAGGAAGCGCTGCGTGCCATGACGCGCGACATCCTGGCCGAAGCGCCGTATATCTGGCTGCCGACGCCCTACCTGTTCACCGCGTGGTGGCCGTGGGTCAAGAACTACGACGGCGAGCTGCGCGCCGGCGCGGTGCGCAATGGGCCCATTTATGCGCGCGCCTGGATCGACCAGGAGATGAAGAAGAAGCTCGGCTTCTGATCTTCCCACCGACAACCGGGACGCAACCATGGCAGAGCCAATCCTGCAGGTGAAGAACCTGACCACGCGCTTCCGCACCGACCGCGGCGTGGTCACCGCGGTGGACCGGGTCTCGTTCGACGTGGCCGCCGGCGAGACGCTGGCGATCGTCGGCGAGTCGGGTTCGGGCAAGAGCGTGACCGCGCTGTCGATCCTCGGCCTGATCCCGCAGCCGCCCGGCGTCATCGAGTCCGGAGAGATCCGTTTCGAGGGACAGGATCTGCTCAGGCTCAAGCCGGCGGCCATGCGCGCCATTCGCGGCAACCGCATCGCGATGGTGTTCCAGGAGCCGATGTCGTCGATGAACCCGGCGCTGACGGTGGGCAAGCAGATCGCCGAGCCGATCCGCGTGCACCAGGGCCGCGCCTGGGGCGATGCCTACGAAGAGGCCGCGGAATTGCTGGCGCAGGTGCATATCCCGGAGCCGCGCAGCCGCGTCCACGCCTATCCGCACCAGTTCTCGGGCGGCATGCGGCAGCGCGCGATGATCGCGATGGCGCTGGCCTGCAAGCCGAAGCTGATCATCGCCGACGAGCCGACCACCGCGCTCGACGTCACCGTGCAGGCGCAGATCCTGGATCTGCTCAAGGGGCTGGCGCAGCAGGCCGGCACGGCGCTGATCCTGATCACGCACGACCTTGGCGTGGTGGCGCGCTATGCCGACCGCGTCGCGGTGATGTACGGCGGGCGGCTGGTGGAGACGGCGACCGCGGACGAACTGTACCGCCATCCCGCGCATCCCTACACGCGCGGCCTGATGGCATGCGTGCCGCGCCTGGATGGCGACACCAGCCAGCCGCTGGTGCCGATCGACGGCCAGCCGCCCGACCTGACCGCGCTGGGCCCGGGCTGCGCCTTCCTGCCGCGCTGCCGGCTGGCGCAGGAACAGTGCCGCCAGGCGCCGCCCGAGCTGCGCGTGATTCCTGTGCGGACTTCCGACCAACACCTCAAGGCTTGCTTCCTCCATGACGCCCATTGACACGCCCCTGGCGCGCAGCGTCGCGCCGCCTGAGCGCACGGATCGCACGGATCGCACGCATGGCAGCGCAGGCGCCGAGGCGCCGGCCAGTCGTCAGCCGCCCCAGGCCGGCGACCCGATCCTCCAGGTCGAAGACCTGAAGGTCCATTTCCCCGTGACGCGCGGTGTGCTGCTCAAGCGGCAGGTCGGCTCGGTCAAGGCGGTCGATGGCGTCTCGTTCACGCTGCGCCGCGGCGAGACGCTGGGGCTGGTGGGTGAAAGCGGCTGCGGCAAGTCCACCACCGGGCTGGCCATCATGAAGATGCTGCCCGCCAGCGCGGGCCGGATCGCCTTCGATGGCGAAGACCTGGCCGGCTTCAGCGGCGCGCGCGAAAAGCGCTTCCGCCGCAGCGTGCAGATGGTCTACCAGGACCCGTTCGCGTCGCTGAACCCGCGCATGAAGGTGCGCGACATCATCGCCGAGCCGCTGCACGTCCACGGCCTGGCCGGCGATCGTGCCGCGCTGCAGGCGCGCGTGGCCGAGCTGCTCGACATGGTCGGCCTGCTGCCCTACATGGCCGACCGCTATCCGCACGAATTCTCGGGCGGCCAGCGGCAGCGCATCGGCATCGCCCGCGCACTGGCGCTGAAACCGAGCCTGATCGTCTGCGACGAGCCGGTGTCGGCGCTGGACGTGTCGATCCAGGCGCAGGTGGTCAATGTGTTCATGGCGCTGCAGCGCAGCCTGGGCCTGTCCTACCTGTTCATCGCCCACGACCTGGCGGTGGTGCGCCATATCAGCGACCGCATCGCGGTGATGTACCTCGGCCGCATCGTCGAGATCGCCAGCCGGCACCAGCTCTACGCGGAGCCGCGCCACCCGTACACGCGCGCGCTGCTGTCGGCGGTGCCGGTGGCCGACGTGCGCGCTGAACGCCAGCGCCAGCGCATCGTGCTGCAGGGCGAAGTCCCCAGCCCGATGCATCCGCCTTCGGGCTGCCGCTTCCATACGCGCTGCCCTTCGGCCATGCCCCAGTGCCGCAGCGCCGACCCGGTGCTGCGCGACCAGGGCGACGGCCAGATGGTGGCCTGCCACCTGTACGACTGACATCTCGCGGCAAACCCCCCGGGCGCTGCCGCGCCGGTTCAGCTCAGTTCAGCGCAGCAGGCCCATCATCATGGGCCGCACGAACAGATCGGCGGCGTTGTCGGCGGTCGCGTCGCGGACCCAGCGGCGCAGCTCGACCGCGGCGTTGATCATGCCATGCACCTGCAGCGCGGCGATCGACTGGTCCAGCGGCCGGATCGAGCCGTCCTGCATGCCCTGCACCAGGAAGCGGACAAAGCGCGTGGACAGACGCGCCATGTCCTGCATCTTGGCGATGCGCATCTCTTCCGGCAGCGCGCCGTAGATGGTCAGCCGCAGCAGCGGTCCCTGGCTGGAGAACTGGTAATGCACCAGCGCGCGCGACACCGCGCACAGCTTGTCCCAGCCGGTGCCGGGCATCTCGTCGACCAGCGTCTGGGTATCGCGGATCACCGCCGACATGCGGTCGAAGCATGCGGAGATGAGGTCGTCCTTGTTCTCGTTGTGGTGGTAGAACGCGCCCTTGGTCAGGTTCAGCCGCGCCGAGATCCGGTCCGCCGAGGCGCCACGGTAGCCCTGCTCGTTCAGCAGCTCGGTGGCGGCGCGCAGGAACGCCTGCTGCGTTGTTTCCGGCTGTCCCAGCGTCGGCAGCAGCGCTTCGGCATCCAGCTCCGGCTGCCACGCGGTGCCGGGCGCGGCAATGCCATTGAGCACGATGTCCGCCAGCGTCTGCGCGACCTTGGGGTAGTCCGCCGGTTCGTAGCGTTCGATCCAGCTCATCGCGCCGCTGGTCAGTGACAGTAGCAGGTGGGCCCGCGCGCTCAGCGCGCTGCGCTGTGCCGGGTCGGCGGGCGTGGCATCGCGCAGCAGCCCGCGGATCTGCCGGAACATGTCGTTGTAGGCGGAGAACGCCACGTCGGCATGGCTGGCCGGCAGCGCGCGGATCTCACGGAAACTCATCAGCTCCGGCCGCTCCCCCGCCGCGGTGCGCGCCAGCCGCGCGACGAACAGCGCGATAAAGGCGGCGACGCGCTCGCCGGCGCTGCCGTGCTGCGCAGCCGCGCCGGCCAGGCCGCGCATTTCCTCGATGGTGCGCATCAGGCAGGCCAGCACCAGGTCTTCCTTCTTGCGGAAGTAGTACGTGATGCTGTTGGTGTTCAACCCCACCAGCTGGCCGACGTCCGACAGCGTCGTGCCGCGCACGCCCTTGCGGTTGAACAGCGCCGCGGCGGCATCGAGGATGCCTTCGCGCTTTTCGACATAACGGCGGGTCTGCCTGGCTTCCGACTGGTCCGTGAGCATGAGCGGTCCGGTGCGCGGATGGGCGGACCGGTTTTTCGAAGATACGGTACCAGGGATTATAAGCGGGGGTTTTGCGCGTGAGATATCGGGATGTTCCCGCTTTGCCGCACGTACCTTATTATCCAGACAGTATTCGGCATCTTGGTGGCATCGGCCCCGAAGACCTGAAGCATATGCACCGCGCAAGCCCGTCAGGGGTCGTGCGCCGCAGCCGGTGCCGGAGAGAGGAACACCGGCAGCCGGAACATGAACTCGCTGCCGCCACTGCGGCGGCGCCTGGCCACCAGCGTACCGCCGTGCGCCTCGACGATCGAGCGGCAGATCGCAAGCCCCATCCCCATGCCGTCGTCCTTGGTGGTGAAGAAGGCATCGAAGACGCGCGGCAGCACATCTTCGGCAATGCCGGTCCCGTGATCCTGCACGCTGACCACCACCATCTCCTGGGCCTCCTGCTCGCGGTACGAAGCCACCAGCAGCTCGCGCTGCTCGACCGGCGTGCCGGCCATGGCGTCGAGCGCGTTGGTGACCAGGTTGAGCACCACCTGCTGGAGCTGTACGCGGTCCGCTTCCACCTGCGTGGCGCCGGCAGTCAGCCGGGTCACGGCCCTGACGTGGTGCGCGTCCAGATCGGGCCGCACCATCTCCAGCACCTCGCGCAGTACCTCGTCCGGAGAAAGCGGCGCGAGCACCGCCGGCGCCTGCCGCGCCAGCGCGCGCAGCGCACGCACGATGTCGGCGGCGCGCAGCGCATGCTGGCGGATAAAGGCAAGGCCCTCCAGCGCCTCTCCGAACTCCGGCTGCGGCCGCTTCAGCCAGCGCACGCTGGCATCGGCGGTGGCGACAATGGCTGTCAGCGGCTGGTTGACTTCATGGCCGATCGATGCCGCCAGCGTTCCCATCACGGTCAGGTGCGAGGTGCGGGCCAGCTCGGCGCGCGCATCGCGCAGGCCGATCTCGGCGGCCACGCGGCGGTTGTTCTCGCCGATCAGCTGCTCGTACAGCCGCGCCGTTTCCAGCGAGATCGCGACCTGCGGCGCCAGCATCTCCAGTTCGGCGACATGGTTCGCACCGAACACGCCCGGAGCGTTGTTGTTCTCCAGGTAGACCGCGCCGATCAGGCTTTGTCCACGCACCAGCGGCAGGCACAGCACCGAGCGCACGCCGCTGTCGATGGCGGCCCTGGTGCGGATCGACGGTGCGTCGACCATGGCGTCGGCTAGCACCAGCGTCTGGCGCGTGCGCAGCACGCTGTTGAGCACCGCCAGCGGCAGCGCGTGCTCGGTAGGCGGCGCCGAGCCAAGTGCCACCGTCACCCTGTCGTCGAGCACCCGGCCCGAGGCCTCGATCATCGGCTCGTCATCCCGCATCAGCACCAGCAGCCCGTAGCGGGCGCCCGCGTGCAGGATCACGGTGCTCAGCAGGCTCTCGACCAGCCGATCCATCACGATCTCGCTGGACAACGCACGCGCCGCCTGCCGGCCGAGTTCCCAGCTGGCGGCCGGCGGTGCCGGCGTGCCGTCGGCCACGGGTGCGCCGAGCTGCGGATACTGCGCGGCCAGCAGCGTCGCCTTGTGTTCGGCGCCCCAGCGCTGGTAGCACGCGCGCGCCAGCGCCAGGTGCTGCCGGGCCGCCGTATGCAGGTCGTGCCGGGCGCACAGCATGCCGGCCAGTTCATGCGCCAGCGCCTGCTCATGCACGAAGCCCGCTGCAGCTGCCGCCTCGGCCGACTGCTCGTAGCAGGCCAGCGCGCGCAGCGGATCGCCATCCGCCTGGGCCAGCGCGGCATCGACCAGCAGCAGCTTGTTGCGGAACGTCAGCGGATTGAGCGCTGCCCAGCGCGCGAAGCAGGCGCGGTGTGCCGCAATGTCGGCGGCCGCCTGCGGTGCCTGCGCGTGCGCCAGCGCAATGCCGAGGAACAGGCGGCAGTCGGCCACATTGATATGCGCGGGCGCGGACCAGATCAGTGTCTCGGCCTGGCGCAGGCTGTGCACCGCCTGCGCAAACTGACCGAGGAACACCGCGGCCATGCCGTCGTACAGGTAGATCCAGAAGCGGGTCGGCAACGAGTTGCTGCGTGCCAGCCGCTGCGCGGCGGTGCCGCAGTGTGCGGCGTCCTCCTGCCAGCTGCTGCTTTCGACACCTTCGCCGCCCTCGCCACGTTCGTCGCCGCGTTCGTCGCCAACACGCAGCCGCTGCACGAAATGCAGCTGCGAATGCAAAATCAGCTCGATGTCCCGGTACTGGACCTGGCGCGTCAGCGCCAGGCCGCGCGCGATCTCTTCCGCCACCAGGCACAGGTGCTCCCCCATGACCAGCAGGTCGGACGCGATATGGTTGCAGGCATAGCAGGCCATGCCGATGTCGCCGGAGGCGCGCCCGAGCGTCACGGCTTGCTGCGCGTGGCTCAGCGCATACGACAGCGGACGCGTCCAGGCGCTGACCTGGTCCACGGCGACCAGCGTCGCGATGCGTCCCGCTTCATAGCCATGGTGGTCGATCAGCGCCATCGCCGCCTGCCCGTATGCGAGCCCGTCCTCGTACGCCTCGTACAGGCTGGCGATAAACACGCCGAACCATGACAGGCCGTACGGAGACTCCGGCGTGGCGCCATGGTCGAGGGTCAGCTCGACCATCTTGGCCACATGCAGGAAGCTGATGCCATCGCGCACGAACAGCGAAGAAATCAGCGTGGACAGCAGCCCCATCACGGCATGGATGCGCGGGTCATCGGTGGCGGGCAGCGACGCCAGGGTGGCGATCGGGCGCGTGCCGAGCGCGGCGCGCACGGCGTCGTAAGCGTCGCGCATGCGCTGCGACGACGGCGCGCGCTCCAGGTGTACATCGAGCAGCGCCAGGCCAGACAAGGCCGCATTGATCGCGCCTTCGTAGTCCGAGCGCACGGTCTGCAGGCTGGCGCGCAGGCGGTACACGGCGGCCTGGTCGAGCGCGTCATGCGCGCGAGCGAGCAGTGCATCGATGCCCTCCGACGCGGCATCGAGCCGGGCCTGCGCCAGCAGGCATTCGCAACGCAGCAGGTTGGCGGCGTAGGCCAGGCCATAGTGCGCTTCCCACCAGTCCGGCTGCATCAGCGCCTGGGCCGTGTCCATGTAGTGCAGCGCCTGCCCGATCGCGCCCGAGCGCCAGGCGCGCCGCCCCGCCACCAGCAGCACCTCGACGAAGGCCACCCGCTGCGGCATCGGCAACGCCTGGCTGGCCCGGACGGCTACGCGCTCGATCTGGTTGCAGATCTCGAACGCATGGTCCGCCAGCTGGCCGCGCCAGTGCTCAATCATGATCCGCGCGATGCGCGCGTGCTCGGCGGGGCGCGCATGCGGCTCGATCATCGAATACGCGGATTCCAGTATGCGGTCGTGCTGGAACGCGTAGCCGCACGGCGCCTGCACCAGCAAGCCGGCCTCGACGAACGGCTGCAGCTGGCTGGCCAGCTGTGCGGCGCTGACGCCGGCCACGCGGGCGAGCAGGCCGGCGTCGGCGCGCAGCCCGACGCAGGCCAGCTGCTGCAGCAGTCCGGTACCGGCGCGGGGCAGCCTGGCAAAACGCCGGATCATCAGGTCGACGACGTTGCCGGTGTAATGCTGGTCGTCGACCTCGGCGGCATGCCAGTCCCAGCCGGTGCCGCAGGCCTGCCTGGTCAGTACGCCGTCGTCGACCAGCGTGCGCAGCAACTGGTAGGAAAAGAACGGGTTGCCCGCGGTCCGGTCGTGCACGGCGTGCGCCAGCGCCGCGATACGCGCGGGCGGCTCGTCGAGCGCGGCGCCGACCAGCTCGGCCAGGTCAGCGGGCGCCAGCGGCCTGACGGGGATGCGCGTGACCGCCAGCGCGCCGCCGCGATTGGCATGCAGCAGCCACGAGAAGCGTTGCTCGACGTCCTGGCCGTGGTCCCGGTACGCGGCGATCAGCAGGATGCCGCCCGGACGCTGCACCGTGAAGGCTTCCAGCAGCGCGACGGTGAACGCGTCGGCCCACTGCAGGTCGTCGAAGAACAGTACCAGCGGCTGGCCCGGCGCGGCAAAGGCGGAAAAGGTGGCCAGCAGTGCCCCGAGTGCGCGGGCCTGCGCCTGCTGTGCCGGCACGTTGGCCAGCGGCGCCGTGCGGCCCAGCACCTGTTCGGCCTCCGGCACCAGTTCGGCAACCACCCGGCCCTGGCCCGCCAGCATGCCCAGCCAGCGCTCGCGCTGCGGCGCCAGCGTGGCCGGCGGCGCATCCAGCAAGCCAAGCGTAAGCCCGAGGATGGCCTGCGCCACCGGCGCATACGGAATATCGAGCTGGAGCTGGTCGCTCTTGCCGGCGGCAATGCGGGCGCCGGTCTGCGCCGCGGCCTGGCGCGAGAAGGCATTGGCCAGCGCGGACTTGCCGGTGCCGGCACCGCCGGCGACCAGCACAAGCTCGGACTTGCCGCTCAGGCACACGCGTCCCAGCGCATCGGCCAGCAGCGCCATCTCGCGGGCGCGCCCTACCAGGCGCGCCGGGACTTGCAGCGCCGGTGGCGCCGGCTTACCCGTCACTGGCCGGCCTGGCAGAGGCCCAGCTGCTGTGCCATCAGCACCAGCTCGGCAAAGGTGCGCGCCTTCATCTTGCGCATGGCCTGCCCGCGATGGATCTTGACCGTCACCTCGCTGATGCCGATTTCGGCCGCGATCTGCTTGTTCAGCAGGCCGGACACCGCCAGGCCCATGACCTCGGCCTCGCGTGGCGAAAGGGTCTCGTAGCTGGCGCGCAATTCGTCGGCCTTGCGCGCGCCTTTGCGGCGCAGGCGGTCCCTGGCCAGCGCGGCGCTCACCGCGTCGAGCAGGTCCTGGTCGCGGCACGGCTTGGGAATAAAGTCCACGGCGCCGGCCTTCATCGCGGCCACGCTCATGGCGATGTCGCCGTAGCCCGTCATGAAAATGATCGGCAGCGGCACGCCCATGCGCGCCAGCCGGCCCTGCAGGTCCAGGCCGCTGGGGCCGCGCAGCCTGACGTCGAGCACCAGGCAGCATGGGGTATCGGGCAACGGAAAGGCCAGCAGCTCGGCGGCGGACTCGAACAGCACCGCGCTCAGGCCGACCGAGCGGAACAGGTTGCCGAGCGCATGGCGCACGCCGGCATCGTCGTCGACGACCAGTACGGTCGCGTCATCGCAGGCACTGTCGTCGGCAGGCTCCAGGCTTGGGGATGTCACGGTCTGCTCTCCAGGGCGCGCGTGCGGGGGCGCACGAGCAGCGGATTATAACCAGCAGGCCGCCATCGGCAATGACCGTCATGCCAGCACGGGAGAAGTGCACGTCACTAATACCATTGTATTAGTCAGGCGCGCGCCGGCGCCGAATTGCTCGCCTCGCTTCCGGTGCAAGCGTCGCCGGACCGATTAATACCATCATGCAATGGCGATTCCTGCGCCTGCCGTCTAGTCTTCTTATCCGGGCCGCGCTGCCGTGCCTTGCCGTTCCGCATGCCGGCGGCCGCCGTCGGCCTGCGCCTGCGCTCAAACCCCTGTCCCGAGGATCGACACCATGTCCAACCCAAAGCTCGAAGTCCTGACCCCGCAAAACAGCCAGCTGATCATCATCGACCACCAGCCGCAGATGGCCTTCGGGGTGCAGTCGATGGACCGGCAGGCCATGAAGAACAACGTCGTCGGCCTGGCCAAGGCCGCCAAGATCTTCAATATCCCGACCACCATCACCACGGTCGAAAGCGAATCGTTCTCCGGTTTCACCTATCCCGAGCTGCTCGACGTATTCCCCGGGCAGAAGACGCTGGAGCGTACCTCGATGAACTCGTGGGACGACCAGAAGGTCCGCGACGCGCTCAAGGCCAACGGCCGCAACAAGGTGATCGTCGCCGGCCTGTGGACCGAGGTCTGCAACACCACCTTCGCGCTGTGCGCGATGCTGGAAGGCAACTACGAGATCTACATGGTGGCCGATGCCTCCGGCGGCACCAGCAAGGAAGCGCACGACTATGCCATGCAGCGCATGGTCCAGGCCGGCGCGGTGCCGGTGACCTGGCAGCAGGTGCTGCTGGAATGGCAGCGCGACTGGGCCCACCGCGACACGTATGACGCCGTGATGAAACTGGTCAAGGAACATTCCGGCGCCTATGGCATGGGCGTCGACTACGCTTACACGATGGTGCACAAGGCGCCGCAGCGCACCGCCACGCCGCACGAGTCGGTGGCGCCGGTGCCGGCGCGCTGATCCCGGCATCCCGCAATGACCGCGGCTTGCGCGCGCCCGCTACGGCGGCGCGCAAGCCAACCTGCCAGGCACCGCCAGGGTGCCTTCTTCCACTTCCTGCTTCCAGGAGGGCCTGATCGATGAAAACCATCACCACCCAGGACGGTACCCGCATCTTCTACAAGGACTGGGGCGCGGGCCAGCCGGTCGTGTTCTCGCATGGCTGGCCGCTGCATGCCGATGCATGGGACGCGCAGATGCTGTTTCTCGCGCGCCAGGGCTTCCGCGTGATCGCCCATGACCGCCGCGGCCACGGCCGCTCGGACCAGCCCGCGCAGGGCAACGACATGGACACCTACGCGGACGACCTCGCCGCGCTGATCGAGGCGCTGGACCTGCGCGACGCGGTGCTGGTCGGGCACTCAACCGGCGGCGGCGAGGTGGCGCACTACATCGGCCGCCACGGCACCAGACGCGTGGCCAAGGCGGTGCTGATCGGCGCGGTGCCGCCGCTGATGCTGCAGACCGACGCCAACCCGGGCGGGCTGCCGCTGGACGTGTTCGACGGCATCCGCAAGGGCGTGGCCGAGAACCGCTCGCAGTTCTACCAGGACCTGGCGGTGCCGTTCTTCGGCTTCAACCGCACCGGCGCCAGGGTCTCGCAGGGCACCATCGATGCCTTCTGGGCGCAGGGCATGGCCGGTGGCATCGTCGGGCAGTACGCATGCATCCGCGAATTCTCGGAGGTCGACTACACCGAGGACCTGAAGAAGATCGACGTGCCCACGCTGATCCTGCATGGCGACGACGACCAGATCGTGCCGATCGACGCCTCGGCCCGGCGCGCCGCCGACCTGGTCAAGGGCGCGACGCTCAAGGTCTACCCCGGCGCCTCGCACGGCATGTGCGTGACCAACGCCGACCAGGTCAATGCCGACCTGCTCGCCTTCCTGAAGGGCTGAGTTCGATGTCATTCACGCGCCGGCAATTCATTGGCACCGCGGCCGCGCTCGGCGCGGCCGTTTCCCCGGAGATCTTCGGCATGCAACCCAGCGCCGCACCCAGCCTCATCCTCGTCAACGGCAAGTTCACCACGCTCGACAAGGCCAACCCGCAGGCGGACGCCGTGGCCATCCGCGACGGGCGCTTCGTCGCCGTCGGCACGCGCCAGGACATCATGAAGCTGGCCGGCGCGCAGACGCAGGTCGTGGACCTGAACGGCCGGCGCGGCATTCCCGGGCTGATCGACAGCCACATGCACATCATCCGCGGCGGCCTGAACTACAACATGGAGCTGCGCTGGGACGGCGTGCGCTCGCTGGCCGATGCCATGCGCATGCTCAGGGACCAGGTCGCGCGCACGCCGGCACCGCAATGGGTGCGCGTGGTCGGCGGCTTCACCGAGCACCAGTTCGCCGAGAAGCGGCTGCCGACCATCGACGAACTGAACGCGGTGGCACCCGATACCCCGGTATTCATCCTGCACCTGTACGATCGCGCCATCCTCAACGGCGCGGCGCTGCGCGCGGTCGGCTACACCAAGGACACGCCCAACCCGCCGGGCGGCGAGATCGTGCGCGACGCGCGCGGCAATCCCACGGGCCTGCTGCTGGCCAAGCCGAACGCCACCATCCTGTACGCGACGCTGGCCAAGGGCCCCAAGCTGCCGCCCGAATACCAGAAGAACTCGACGCGCCATTTCATGCGCGAGGTCAACCGGCTGGGCGTGACCGGCGTGATCGATGCGGGCGGCGGGTACCAGAACTACCCCGAGGACTACAGCATCATCGAGGAACTGCACAAGGAAGGCCAACTGACGGTGCGGCTGGCGTACAACCTGTTCACGCAGAAGCCCAAGGAAGAGCTGAACGACTTCAAGACCTGGACCGCCAAGGTCAAGCCGGGCCAGGGCGACGACCTCTACCGCCACAACGGCGCGGGCGAGATGCTGGTCTACACCGCGGCCGACTTCGAGGACTTCCGCGTCGAGCGCCCCGACATGGCGCCGTCGATGGAGGCCGACCTCGAGCCGGTGATCCGCCTGCTCGCGGAAAAGCGCTGGCCGTGGCGGCTGCATGCGACCTATGACCAGACTATCTCCCGTGCGCTGGATGTCTACGAGAAGGTCGCGAAAGACATCCCGTTCAACGGCCTGAACTGGTTCTTCGACCACGCCGAGACCATTTCCGACCGCAATATCGACCGCATCGCCGCGCTCGGCGGCGGCATCGCCGTGCAGCACCGCATGGCCTACCAGGGCGAGTACTTTGTCGAGCGCTACGGCGCACGCGCCGCCGAGGCTACGCCGCCCGTGAAGAAGATGCTGGAAAAAGGCGTCAAGGTGGGCGCCGGCACCGATGCCACGCGCGTGGCCTCGTACAACCCGTGGGTGTCGCTGTACTGGCTGACCACCGGCAAGACCGTGGGCGGCATGGCGATGTACCCGCAGGCCAACCTGCTCGACCGCGAGACCGCGCTGCGGCTGTGGACCGAGGCCAACACGTGGTTCTCCTCGGAAGTCGGCAAGAAGGGCCAGATCAAGGCCGGCCAGCTCGCCGACCTCGCGGTGCTGTCGGCCGATTACTTCAGCGTGCCCGGCGACGACATCCAGGACATCACCTCGGTGCTGACTATCCTGGGCGGCAAAGTGGTCTATGGCGACGCCGACTTCAGCAAGCTGTCGCCGGCACTGCCTCCGCCGATGCCGGACTGGTCGCCGGTGCGCCACGTGGGCGGCTACCAGCCGCGGCCCGAAGCGCGCAAGCTGGCGCTGAACACGGCGTGCGGATGCGCGAGTTCGTGCGGCGTCCATGGCCATGCGCACGCCAGGGCCTGGACCGCCGGCGTGCCGGCCTCGGACGAGAGCACGTTCTGGGGCGCGCTGGGCTGCTCGTGCTGGGCCTTCTGACCTTAGCCAACCGAGACCGGCCATGCCTGAACCGATGACTTCCCTTCCCCAGGCGTCCACAGGCGCCACCGGGCTGCCGCGCTGGATGCATTGGCTGGCCCTGCTGCTGCTTTGTGCGGCCTACCTGCAGGGCGGCCTGTTCAAGCTGGCCGACTTTCCCGGCGCGGTGGCAGAGATGCGGCACTTCGGGCTGAATCCGCCGGTGCCGATGGCGGCCGCCACCATCGTGCTGGAACTGGGCGCCTGCGCCATGATCCTGCTGGGCTGGCGGCGCTGGCTGGGCGCGCTGGCGCTGGCGGCGTTCACGGTCGGCGCGACCTTCATCGCCAACCGCTTCTGGGAAACCCCGCCGGAAGCCCGCTTCATGATAACCAACGCGTTCTTCGAGCACCTCGGCCTGGCCGGCGGCTTCCTGCTGGTGGCCTGGCACGACCTGCACGAGCGCGCAACCCGGCACGGCTGACCAAAATGGCAGAGCAAGCAACACCCTCCCCGTCCCGCACCGCCGACGGCGGCGCCTTCGCGCCGCTGGCGCAGGCGACGTTTGCCGTGCTGTGGGCGGCCACCATCCTCGGCAACGTCGGCAGCTTCATGCGCGACGTGGCCAGCGCCTGGCTGGCCACCGACCTGTCGTCGTCGCCGGCCGCGGTCGCAACGATCCAGGCCGCCGCGACCTTGCCGGTATTCCTGCTGGCGATCCCGGCCGGCGTGCTGTCCGACATCCTCGACCGGCGCCGCTTCCTGATCGCGATCCAGGTCGGGCTGGCGCTGGTCAGCGGCACGCTGGCGATGCTGGCCTGGCGCAATGCGCTGACGATCGAGATCCTGATCGGCATGGCTTTCCTGGGCGGTGTCGGTGCGGCTTTGATGGGGCCGACGTGGCAATCGATCGTGCCCGAGCTGGTGCCGCAGCAAGAGCTCAAGCGCGCGGTTGCGCTCAACTCCCTGGGTGTCAACATCGCCCGTGCGATCGGCCCGGCGGCCGGCGGCCTGCTGCTGGCGGCGTTCGGCGCGGCCGTCACCTATGGCATGGACCTGCTCAGCTATGTCTTCGTGGTCGCCGCGCTGCTGTGGTGGAAACGCCCGGTGCGCGCCGCCGACCCGCTGCGCGAGCATTTCCTGGGCGCGTTCCGCGCCGGGCTGCGCTTTACCCGCGCCCACAGCAAGCTGCATGTGGTGCTGGCGCGGGCCGCGGTGCACTTTGCCTTCGGCAGCAGCATCTGGGCGCTGTTGCCGCTGGTGGCCAGGCAACTGCTGAAAGGCGGCGCCAGCCTCTATGGCGTGCTGCTGGGCGCGGTCGGGCTGGGCGCGATCCTCGGTGCGCTGGTCCTGCCGCGGCTGCAGCGGCGGCTGGACGCCGACGGGCTGATGCTGCTGTCTGCCATCACCACCGCGGTGGTGATGGCCGGGCTATGCGTGGCGCCGCCGGTCTGGATCGCCCTGTTGCTGCTGCTGTTCCTGGGCGCGGCCTGGATCATCGCGCTGACGACACTCGGCGGCGTGGCGCAGGCGATCCTGCCCAACTGGGTGCGCGGCCGCGCGCTCGCGGTCTACCAGATGGTGTTCAACGGCGCGATGGCGGCGGGCAGCCTGGTGTGGGGCTTTGTCGCGCAGGCGCTGGGCACGCCCGGCGGGCTGCTGGTGGCGGCGGTCGGCATGCTGGCGGCAGCGCTGCTGCTGCACCGGCTGCGCCTGCCCCGCGGCGAAGAGGACCTGGGGCCGGCACGGCACTGGCCCGAACCCGAAGGCGCCGCCGATATCGCGCATGACCGCGGCCCGGTCATGATCCTGATCGAATACTGCGTGCGCGCGCCGGACCGCGATGCCTTCCTGCGCGCGGTCCACCAGCTTTCCGAAGAACGCCTGCGCGACGGGGCCTTCAACTGGGGAGTGCTGGAAGACCCGGCCAACCCGGAGCTGCTGACAGAGTGGTTCCTGGTCGAATCGTGGGCCGAGCATTTGCGCCAGCACGAGCGCGTGCCTCATGCCGATGCCGACCTGCAGCGCGAGGTCACCCGCTTCCATGCCGGCGACAAGCCGCCGCGCGTGCGGCACCTGCTCGGCGTCGGATTGCCGCCTGCCCCGGCAGCGCGTCACTGATCCTCATGTATTTCTTGCTGGAGGCTTTCCGATGAAGCTTTACCTTGTCTCCCTCGGCGCCGGCATTCTTGTCGGCATCATCTACGCGCTGATGCAGGTCCGTTCGCCGGCGCCGCCCGTGGTGGCGCTGGTCGGCCTGCTCGGCATGCTGATCGGCGAACAGGTGGTGCCGCCGGTCAAGCGCCTGCTCGCCGGCGAGCCGGTCACCATTGCATGGTTCCATTCGGAATGCGTGCCCAAGATCACCGGCACCCCAGGCCCGACGCTGAACGCCGCCAGCAAGGCGCCCGTGGACGGCGCAACGCACTGACCGGCTCCGGTCACGCGCCCGGCCCGGGGAGACCGTGTGAATGCCACGCCGTTCATTGCCATCGTCGACGACGACGCTGCCGTGCGGCATGCCATCGGCAGGCTGGTGCGCGCCTTCGGCATGGCGGTGGAGTTGTACGCGGATGGGCCGGCATTGCTGCAGTCGTCGTCGATCGACCGCATCGACTGCGTGATCACCGATGTGCAGATGCCGGGCATGAACGGCTTCGCGCTGTGTGAAGCGCTGCGTGCGCGCGGCTTGCGCGTGCCGGTCATTTTCATGACGGCGTTCGACCTGCAGGATTTCGCGCTGCGCGCACGGGCCGCCGGTGCGGCCTGCTTCCTCGGCAAGCCGTTTGACGAAACCGAGATGCTCCGGTGCATCGAGCGTGCGCTGGCGACGCACCGGAGTTCCTGACGCTCGGGGCCGGCTCAGGCCAGCGCCGGATAGTCGACGTAGCCGTGCGGGCCGTTGCCGCCGTAGAGCGATGCGTCCTCGAACGGCTTGTTCAGCGGCTGGTTTTCGCGGAAGCGGCGCGGCAGGTCCGGGTTGGTGATCATCTTGCGGCCGAACGACACCATGTCGGCGCGGCCGCTGCGGATGGCTTCCTCGGCCATTTCCTTCGAGTAGCCGTTGTTGACCATCCACACGCCGCTGTACAGGCGGTGCAGCGCTTCGTAGTCGAACGGCACGTTGTCGCGCGGGCCGCCGGTGTGGCCTTCCACCACATGGATATACACCGGGTGCAGCTTTTCCAGTTCGCGCACGACGTGCTCGAACAGCGGCTTCGGGTTGCTTTCCAGCGCATCGTTGACCGGCGACACCGGCGCCAGGCGCACGCCGACACGTTCGGCACCGATCTCCGCGATCACCGCGGCCATGACTTCGAGCAGGAAGCGCGCGCGGTTCCCGACGCTGCCGCCGTAGGCGTCGGTGCGCTTGTTGGTGCCGTCGCGCAGGAAGGCATCGAGCAGGTAGCCGTGGGCACCGTGCACTTCGACACCGTCGAAGCCGGCGCGGATGGCGTTGGCCGCGGCGGTGCGGAAGTCATCGACGATGCCGGCAATCTCGCCCGCCTCCAGCGCGCGCGGCAGCGAGCATTCGACGTAGCCCTGGCCGTTGATAAAGGTCTTGGCGTTGGCCGCGATGGCCGACGGCGCCACCGGCGCCTGGTTGTCCGGCTGGAAATGCGTGTGCGACATGCGCCCGGTGTGCCAGATCTGCAGGAAGATCCTGCCGCCCTTCGCGTGCACCGCGTCGGTCACCTGCTTCCAGGCTGCGATCTGCTCCGGCGTATAGATGCCAGGCGTGTTGGTGTAGCCCTGGGCCGTGGTCGAGACCTGCGTGGCCTCGGCAATGATCAGGCCCACGCTGGCGCGCTGGCTGTAGTACTCGACCACCATGTCGGTCGGCACCAGGTCGTCGTCGGCGCGGCTGCGCGTCAGCGGCGCCATGGCCATGCGGTTGGCGAGTTCAAGCTTGCCCAGCCTGACCGGCTGGAACAGCGCATCGGCGAGAAAGGCTTCGTTCTGTGCACCCATGAATGGCTTACTCCGAGGTTGGTGATTGGCCGGCCGCAGCAGAAACAGCAGCGGCCGGCTGGAACAGGTGGTTGAACATCAGGTCGACGCTGCGGCGCAACGGCTCGACCGAGCGTTCGAGCTTCATGCGCAGCAAGGCGCCTTCCCAGGTATCCCAGGCCAGGCCGGACAGTTCGGCGGCCGCGATATCCGTGCGGATGGCGCCATCCGCCTGGGCGTCGGCGATCATGCCGGCCAGGCGCTCGCGCCAGGCCAGTTGCGCCGCCTGCAGCGCCACGCGGCAGGTGTCGCTGGACGAGGCGATTTCCGCGGCGAAATTGCCGACCAGGCAGCCGGCGCGCTCCGTTTTGGCTTCGTGGTGGGCAATCATCCGCTCGAAGACATAGCGGATCGCCGCCATCGGCTGCGGCGGCGCCGCTTCCATCATGGCTTCCCACGACCGCTGCAGGTACGCCGCGTACTGCGCGATGATCGCCGCGGCGAACGCTTCCTTGCTGTCGAAATGGTTGTAGAACGACCCCTTCGGCACGCCGGCATGGTCGGTGATCTGCTGGATGCCGGTGGCGTTGTAGCCGTGGCGCGAAAACAGTTCGCGCCCTGCCTTGGTCAGGCGGTTCGGGATGTCGGTCTTGTCTGCGGTGCGGGCCATGGCTGGAATAATATGACCAGTCGTCTTGAAAAGTCAAACGGCAATTTTGCGCCGATTCCGACACTGTCCGTACAGATTGGCCTGGGAAGGTGCCGTTCCCTCTACCTTGGTTCGGCACGCCGCACTTCATAGAATGAAGTTGATTCCTGGACAAGCGGCCGGGGTTCCGCCGCAGCCACCGCCATGCAAGCTGTCGCCTATCCCTACCAGCCGGTGCCGGAACGGGGCACCATGCGCTGCTTCCTGCTGGCCCTGCTGATGCACCTGCTGCTGGGTGCCCTGCTCTACTACGGCGTGCGCTGGCGCAACGCCGTGCCGGAAGGCGTGACAGCCGAACTGTGGGAGTCCGTGCCTGAAGTGGTCATCCCCCCGCCGGCGGTCACGCCGACGCCGACGCCAAAGCCCGTCGAGGAGGAGGACGCCGATATCTCGCTGCAGGAAAAGCAGCGCAAGGCCGAACGTGCCGCCCGCGACGAAGCGCAGCAGGCCCGGCAGCGTGAAAACCAGGCCCGCGCCGACGCGGCCCGCAAGGAAGCACAACGCAAGGCGCAGGAAGAACTGCGCCAGGCCGACAACACGCGGCGCCAGGGCGAACTGGCGCGGTTGCAGGCACAGGCGGGCCACGCCAACGCGGGGACCGGTTCCGGCACCTCCGCGCGGCCTTCGTCGGGCTATGCAGAACGGGTCCGGCAGCGGGTCAAGCCGAACATCATCTTCAACGAAGACGTCGCCGGCAATCCGGCGGCGGTGGTGGCGGTGCACATGGCGCCGGACGGCTCGGTGCTGTCGACGCGGCTGGCCAAGTCGAGCGGCAACGCCGGGTGGGACAACGCCGTGCTGCGCGCGGTCGCGCGCTCGGACCCGTTGCCGCGCGACGAGAACGGTGTCGCGCCGTCGAGCATCAACATCACGTTCTGGCCAAAGGACCAGGGCGGCTAGCCGCAGCGCCGTGCGGGGCGAAACGAAAAAACAGAAGGGAAACGAAAGGGGGTGGTGCCCATGGGCAGGATCGAACTGCCGACCTCTCCCTTACCAAGGGAGTGCTCTACCACTGAGCCACATGGGCGCACGCTCCGGCGAACACCGGAAGATTTGGAGCGGGAGACGAGTCTCGAACTCGCGACCTCAACCTTGGCAAGGTTGCGCTCTACCAACTGAGCTACTCCCGCGTACTTTGGCTCCCCGACCTGGGCTCGAACCAGGGACCTGCGGATTAACAGTCCGTCGCTCTACCGACTGAGCTATCGGGGAATTCATCGCGTTTTCAGCGAAGCGCGGATTCTACATCAACGTTGGCGGGTTTTGAAAGGGGGCAACGACAAAAATCCGCAGAACGTGCTTCGATCGTCGGGCTTGGTGGCGTTGCTGCTCTCAAGCCAACTGAAATCCTGCTACAGGCCGTTGCAGCATCCCCGCTGCCGGCCGAACCGGAAATTGTGCACATTGTGCACACCGAGCGTCCGTCCGCTTGTCCCCATCCACCCGATACGCTTGAATCGGGTCACCCTTCCGGCAGAGGAAGGATGGAGACAAAGATGCCACTTTCCAACACGGCGCGGCCACCGGTACGCGCTGGCCGCACCGAACTGGCGCAGCTGCTTGAGCCCGCCTCGATCGCCATCATCGGCGCCTCGCGCGATACCAGCCGCATCGGCGGCGTCGCGCTCGACCACCTGCAGCGTCTTGGCTACCGAGGCCAGGTTTACCCGGTCAATCCGCGCTACGCGGAGATCGCCGGGCTGGCCTGCTATCCCGATGTCGAGTCCCTGCCGGCGGTGCCGGACGTGGCGGTGCTGGCGCTCGGCGCCGACGAAGTGTTGCCGCAGCTGCAGCGCTGCCATGCCCGCGGCATCCGCGCCGCCATCCTCTATGCGTCGGGCTTTGCCGAGGCGGGCGAAGCCGGCGTCGCGCGCCAGGCGGCGCTGACCGCTTTCGCGCGCGCAAGCGGCATGGCCATCGCCGGGCCCAACTGCATGGGGCTGGCCAACCTGACCACGCGCGCCATCACCGCCTTTGCCACCACCTTCCGCGCCTACCCGCCGCAGGACGGCCCCGGCGCCGTCAGCCTGCTGACGCAGAGCGGCAATGTGTGCGCCATCGTCTATGCCACCGGCCGGCAGATGGACGTGGGCTTTCACCAGTTCATCAATACCGGCAACGAAGCCTGCCTGGACTATGCCGACTATCTCGGCTACCTCGCCGACGATGCCCGGACCGGCGCCGTGGTCGGATACGTCGAGGGCCTGCGCAACGGCCCGCGCTTTATCGACGCCGCGGCGCGGATGCGCGCGGCGGACAAGCCGCTGATCGTGCTGAAGGCCGGCGAGAGCGAGGCCGGTTCGGCAGCCACACAATCGCACACGGCGGTGCTGGCCGGCAACCAGGCCATCTACCGCGCCGCTTTCGCCCAGGCCGGCGCGATGCAGGCCAGCGATCCGACCCACCTGACCGACCTGGCCTACCTGTCGGGCCTGCGCCAGCGCAGCGCGGGCCGCCGCGTGGTGGTGGCATCGGTGTCGGGCGCGATGGGTGCGCTCTCCGCCGACCTGCTCAGCGCCGCCGGCCTGGACGTGCCGAGCCTGCCCGGGCCGGTGCAGCAGCGCCTGCAGGCGGCCGTGCCGGAGATCGGCTCGGTGGCGAACCCGGTCGACCTGACCGGCCAGCTGTTCAACCGCAGCGGCCTCGCCTATGCCGTGCTCGACAACCTGGCGGCGTTCGACGGCGTGGATGTGATCTTCCTGTACGCCACCGCTTACCTGCTCGACCGCGTGGCGGATGAACTGATCGACGTGGCGGGCAAGACCGGCCGGCTGATCGTGGTCGCCACCACCGGCGAGCCGGCCAGCCGCGCCCGGCTGGCGGCGGCCGGCGTGGCGCTGTTCCCGGACGTGGCGCGCGCCGCCAGGGCATTGGGCACGTATGTCGACTGGCTCGGCACGCAGGCCCGGACCACGCAGTGGATGGGACTGCGCGCGCGCGCCACCGACCATCCGCAGGCCGCAGAACTGCCCGCTCACGCACTGGACGAGTATCAGGCCAAGCACTGGCTCGCCGGTTTCGGGGTGCCGATCGGCGTGGAAGCGGTCGCGGCCACACCCGCCGACGCCGCACGCGCCGCCGCGAGCCTCGGCTTCCCGGTGGCGGTCAAGGTGCTCAGCCCCGACATCGCCCACAAGACCGAAATCGGCGGCGTGCGGCTGGGACTGCGCGATGCACAGCAGGTGCACGACGCCGCCGCGGAAGTGGTTGCCGCCGCAACGCGCGCCAGGCCGGACGCACGCCAGCGCGGCGTGCTGGTGCAGCAGATGGCCAGCGGCGTCTGCGAGTTGATCGTCGGCGTGACGCGCGACCCGGTGTTCGGCCCGGCCATGACGGTCGGCCTGGGCGGGATCTTTACCGAGGTCTTCCACGACGTGGCGCACCGCTTGCTGCCGGTGGACCGCGCCATGGCCCGCGAGATGCTCGCTGGCCTGCGCGGCTACCGGCTGATGACCGGTTTCCGCGGCAAGCCCGCCGCGGATATCGACGCGGCCGCGGACGCGATTGCCGCGCTGTCCGACGCCGCGATGGCGCTCGGCGACTCGCTCGCTGAAATGGAAGTGAATCCCCTGCTGGTGCGCGAAGCCGGCCGCGGTGCGGTCGCGCTCGACGCACTCGTGCTGACGCAGCAGCCGAACCACGACGGAGACCGGCAATGAGAGACGACACCATCGACACCCGCCGCCGCGACACGCTGGCGCTGCTGGGCCTGGGCGCGCTGGCGCCACTGGGAGCACTGTCCTCCGGCGCGCGGGCGGCCGATTTCCCTATGCGGCCGGTCACGCTGATCGTGCCGTTCGCGGCCGGCGGCGCCACCGATACGCTGGTACGCACGCTGGCCGACAGCGCCGGCAAGACGCTGGGCCAGCCCGTGGTAGTCGAGAACAAGCCCGGCGCCGCCGGCGTGCTGGGCGCCAATGTAGTCGCGCGCGCCAAACCTGACGGCTACACGCTGACGGTGATCCCGGAACCCGTGTTCCGGCTGCCCCACCTGCAGAAGACGCAGTACGACCCGCTGCGCGACTTCACCTACGTGATCCACCTGACCGGCTACACGCTGGGCGTCGCGGCGCGCGCCGACGCGCCGTGGAAATCGTGGCAGGAAATGATCGACGATGCGCGCCGCCGTCCCGGCAAGATCAGCTACGGCAGCACCGGCACCAATGGCACCATGCACGTGACCATGGAAGAGATCGGGCAGAAGCTCGGCGTCCAGTTCAACCATGTGCCCTACAAGGGCGAGGCCGAGATCATCGCCGCGCTGATGGGCGGGCATATCGACCTGGGTGTCACGGCCGGCGGCATCGGCCCTTATGTCGACAGCGCCAAGGCGCGCTGGCTGGTGCTCTGGACCGCCGAGCATTCGCGCCGCTGGCCGCGCGTGCCGACGCTGCGCGATGTCGGCGTCGACATCGTGTCCACCTCGCCGTTCGGCATCGCCGGCCCGCGCGACATGGACGCGCAGGCTGTGCAGGTGCTGCACGACGCCTTCCGCAAGGCGCTCAACGAGCCGGCGATGCAGAAGCTGCTGGAGCGGCTCGACCAGGAGAGCGCCTACCTCAACAGCGCCGACTACGCCGCCTTCGCGCGCCAGCGCTACGAAAGCCAGGGCAAGCTGGTCAAGCGCCTGGGCCTGACTGCCAACCCCTGATGTGCTGATCCCGGAGCCCGCATGCAATATCGATCCGTCTTCCACGCCGGCCTGTTCGCCGGCCGTACCGTGCTGGTCACCGGCGCCGGCAGCGGCATCGGCCGCTGCACCGCGCACGAGCTGGCCAGCCTGGGCGCGCGCGTGGCGCTGGCTGGCCGCAAGCTGGAAAAGCTGGAACAGGTCCGCGACGAAATCCTCGACGCCGAGCCCGACGCCGCAGACCGGCTGACGCTGCACAGTTGCGATATCCGCGACGAGGCGCAGGTGCGCGAGACCGTGGCCGCGGTGCTGGCGGCGCACGGCAGCATCGACGGCCTCTTCAACAACGCCGGCGGCCAGTTCCCGTCGCCGCTGCGCGACATCAGCCAGAAGGGCTGGGAAGCCGTGGTGCGCAACAACCTGACCGGCGGCTTCCTGGTGGCGCGCGAATGCTTCACGCAATGGATGGAAGCCAACGGCGGCGCCATCGTCAACATCATCGCCGACATGTGGAACGGCATGCCGGGCATGGGCCATTCGGGCGCGGCGCGCGCCGGCATGCTGTCGTTCACTGAAACGGCGGCGTGCGAATGGGCCGCCGCAGGCGTGCGCGTCAACGCCGTGGCGCCGGGATGGATCGCGTCCAGCGGCTTTGACACCTATCCGCCCGAATTCCAGGTCAAGATCCGCCAGCTGGCGCGCAAGGTGCCGCTGCAGCGGCTGGGCACCGAGGCCGAGGTCTCCGCGGCGGTGGTGTTCCTGCTGTCGCCGGCGGCGGCCTTCATCACCGGCTCGACCCTGCGCGTCGACGGCGGCGTGCCCAACGCCAAGCACACCTGGGCGCAGCCCCAGCACCAGCGCTCGCAGCCGTACAACGGCTTCCCGCTCTACACGCTGCCGCAATGCCTGGCGCCGTCCAACGAGTAAGCGAACACCATGACCCTGCAACCGCCCAACCCGCGCTACTACAGCGCGGACCATGAAGCATTCCGCGCCAGCGTGCGGCGCTTCTTTGAAAAGGAAGTCGCGCCCAATGCCGAGGCCTGGGACGAAGCCGGCAGCTTCCCGCGCGAGCTGTACCGCAAGGCGGCGCAAGCCGGCCTGCTGGCGCCCGGTTTTCCCGAGGAGTACGGCGGCGCGCCGTGCGATGCCTTCTACCGCATGATCCTGTTCGAGGAGCGCGCCTGGGGCGGCTCGGGCGGGATCGCCTCGGGGCTGTTCTCGCACACCATCGGCGCACCGCCGATCGCCGCGGTGGGCAGCGAGGCGCTGAAGGCGCGTGTGCTGCCGCAGATCCTGTCGGGCGAAAAGATTTCCGCGCTGGCGATCACCGATCCCGACGCCGGCTCCGACGTGGCCCGGCTGTCGACCAGCGCGCGCCGCGAGGGCGACCACTATGTCGTCAACGGCACCAAGCTCTATATCACCTCCGGCATGCGCGCCGACTACATCACCGTGGCCGTGCGTACCGGCGGCCCGGGTGCGGGTGGCGTGTCGCTGCTACTGATCGAAGGCGATACGCCGGGGCTGAGCCGGACGCCGCTGAACAAGATGGGCTGGTGGGCGTCCGACACCGCGCAGCTGTTCTTCGAGGACTGCCGCGTGCCGGTGGAAAACCTGGTCGGCGAGGAAGGCAAGGGCTTTGCCGCCATCACCCGCAACTTCAACCACGAGCGCCTGGCGCTGGCGGCGGCTGCCTGCGGCTATGCCCAGGTCTGCTTCCACGATGCGCTGGCGTGGGCGCGCGACCGCCATACCTTCGGCAAGCGGCTGGCCGACCACCAGGTGGTGCGCCACCAGCTGGTCGACATGGCCACGCGCATCGAATCCACGCGCGCCCTGCTCGACGACCTCGCCGCGCGGCTGGACGACGGCGCCGCGCCGGTGGCGCAGATTGCGATGGCCAAGAACATGGCCACGCGGACCTTCCAGTTCTGCGCGGACCGCGCGGTGCAATTGCTCGGGGGGATGGGCTATATGCGCGGCAGCCGCGTGGAGCGGCTGTATCGCGAGGTCAAGGTGATGATGATCGGCGGCGGCGCCGAGGAAATCATGAAGGACCTGGCGGCGAAGCAGTTGGGGCTTTAAACGCCTAGCGCCCGCGGCTTCTGCCGCGGGCGCTTTCCCTACGCAAGTCCTGCTTATTCCAGCTTCACCCCACTCTTCTTCACCACCTCGCCCCAGCGCACCGCTTCCGTCCTGATAAAGGCCTGGAACTGCTCGGGCTTGCCGCCGACCGGATCGATACCGTAGTCGATCAGCCGCGCGCGCACGTCCGGCTGCTGCAGCACCGCGTCCATGTCCGCCGACAGCTTTGCCAGCACCGCCGGCGGCGTCTTGGCCGGCGCCAGCAGGCCGATCCAGCTGCCAGCCGTCACCGCCGGGAAGCCGGCCTCGGCCATGGTCGGCACCTCCGGTGCGGCTGGCCAGCGCGTCGGGCTGGTAATCGCCAGCGCGCGCACCTTGCCAGCCTTCACCTGCGGCATCATGGTCTGCACCGAATCGAAGATCACCGCGACCTGCCCGGAAAACAGGTCGGGCAATGCCGGCGAGATGCCCTTGTACGGCACATGCGTCATCTTCATGCCGACCGCCTGCGCGAGCAGTTCTCCCGCCAGGTGCGCGCCGGAGCCGGTGCCGCTGGACGCAAAGGTCATCTTGTCCGGATTGGCCTTGCCCCAGCCAACCAGTTCCTTAACGGTGGTCGGCGGCAGCTGTGCGCTGCCGACCAGCAGCAGCGGGATCCGGCCGATCATGCTGACGCCGGTCAGGTCCTTGACCGGGTCATAGCTCATCTTGCCGTACAGGCTCGGGTTGATCGCGTGGGCGGCGACCACGACCAGCAGCGAATAGCCGTCCGGCGCCGATCTGGCGACGTTTTCCGAGCCGATCATGCCGTTGGCGCCGGCACGGTTTTCGACCACCACGGGCTGGCCGATGCGCTCGGACAGTTTCTGCATGACCAGCCGCGTCACGGCGTCGGACACGCCGCCAGGCGTATACGGCACCACCACGCGGAGCGGCCGGTTCGGATAGGCGTCGCCCTGCGCCATGGCCGGGATTGCGCCAGCGAGGCTGCTGGCGAGCAGGCTTAGCGTCAGCAGCCGGCGGACAAGCGGGTTGCGCATGGATCGGGTCATGTGTCTCCTCCTTGGTCAGTGTTGGCCGGGTCTATGCCCAGCTGCGCGGTACGGAAAGCGGGAAATCAAGCAGCATCTGCGCATAGCTCTTGCCCAGCGGGTCGGAGCGCAGGCTGGCCACGCCGCCGCCGCCCAGCGCGCCATGCATCAGGAAGTTCAGCGCATGCAGGCCGGGCACGTCGAAGCGCTCGACCTGTCCCACCACCAGGTGGGCAAAGTACGCGCGCACGGCCTGCGGCGTCAGCTGTTCGCGCAGCAGCGCCAGGTACTCCGGCTTGCGCGCGATCACGCCGATGTTCTCGTCGTCGCCCTTGTCGCCGCTGCGCGCGTAGGCAAGGATGACCAATGGCCGTTGAACGCGCGGTTCGTCGGGCACCGGCGGCAGTGGCGGGCCATCGACCACGGCGGGCGCCTCGGGTGCGACGCTGGCTGCCGCATCAGGCAGCGCGATCACGCTGCCCTCGAATTCCACGCGCATCGGCACGTCGGCCTTGGGCACCAGGAAGGAGAACACCTTCACCACCGGCTGGATATCGACACGCCCCGCAAACGAGGATCGCGTCCCGGCCGCCATCGACGTTCCCGCCGACGAGCATTCGCGCTGCAGGAAGCTCAGGCCCCGCGCCTGCGGATGGCGCGCGCCGATGCGCAGCACCACCTCGCGCGTCGGCAACTCGCGCGCATGGGCGCCGTATTGCGATTCGCAGCCCAGCAGCTCGACCACGGTGTCGGTGTAGTCGGGCATGCCACGTTCGGCCAGCATGGCGCGGGTGCGCGCCAGCAGCGCCTCGGCGGTGCGCCGCGCCTTGGCCGGGGCGTCGATGCCGCGGATCGCCATCATCAGGCTGATCTGGAAGCCGTCCTGCCAGGTGGCGTTGCCCTTGTAGTGGGTGCCGGGCGCCCTGCCGCGCGCGCCAGCCACGCGCACGCGGCCCGGCCCGACCAGCTCGGTACGCACCATGCGGAAGTCGCAGGTCACGTCCGGCATCAGGTAGCTAGCGGGGTCGCCCACCTCGTACAGCACTTGCTCTGCGACCGCGGCGGGGTCGACCAGCCCGCCGGTGCCGTCCGGCTTGCTCAGCTCGAAACTGCCGTCGTGCGCGCAGTCGATCACCGGGTAACCCATCCGGTCCCAGCCGGGCACGCGCTCCCAGTCGGTGAACAACCCGCCGGTGGCCTGCGCGCCGCACTCGATCACGTGGCCCGCCAGCGTGCCGGCGGCAAGGCGGTCCCAGTCGGTCCAGTCCCAGCCGAACTCGTGCGCCAGCACCCCGACCACCACGGCGCTGTCGACGCAACGCCCGGCGATGACGATATCGGCGCCCAGCGCCAGCGCGCGGGCAATGCATTGCGCGCCGGTGTAGGCGTTGGCCGACCACGGCTCGGTGGTCGGCACCGGCGCCCCGGCAAGGTCGGTCAGCCCGTCGGCGCACCATTGCGCGAAGCGGGGCTGCACGTCGTCGCCGGTGACCACGGCGATGCGCGGCTTCAGGCCCTGCTGCGCGGCCACCTTGAGCAGCGCGTCGCGGCAGGCTGCCGGGTTGAGGCCGCCGGCGTTGGCGACCACGCGGACGCCGCGCCGCAGGATTTCGGCAAGGTTGGGCGCCATCGCTGCCTGCACGAAATCGGTGGCATAGCCCAGCGCCGGGTCCTTGGCGCGGGCGCGCGCCAGGATCGACATGGTGGTCTCGGCCAGGTAGTCGTAGACCAGGTACTGCAGGCGGGGCACGGACAGCAGCTGCGGCGTGGCAATCGCGGAATCGCCCCAGAAGCCGGAGGCGCCGCCGATGCGAACGGTCTTGCCGGTGTGTGTCGCGGTATTTGCCAGTTCGCTCATGCCGGCTCCTTCGCCACCACATCGGCTTCGACGCGCGCCAGCAGCGAGCCGGCGCTGGCCTGCCCGCCGGCGCGCGCGGCCAGTTCAGCGACCACGCCGGAAAACGGCGCAGCGATGGTGTGCTCCATCTTCATTGCCTCCAGCACCACCAGCGGCTGGCCGGCCTCCACACGCTCGCCCTCGGCCACGTGGACCGCGACGATGCGCGCCGTCAGCGGCGCCTGCAGGACCCCGCCGGCTTCACCGGCATCGCGGCGGCGGCGCGGGTCGTGCAGAGGGAACTGCCAGGCGCGGCCGGACTGGAACAGGTGCAGCACCTGCTTGTCGGCGGCGAACACCAGCGGATAGGCCACGCCGTCGCACTCGACCAGGGCCGTGCCGCTGTCGCCGTCGGCGCGTAGCACGCGCAGCGCGCAGGCAACCGGTTCCTGGCCGGGTTGCTGATCACTTTCGCGCTGCCGCAGCATCACGCGCCAGCCGTCGGCGGCAACGCGCAAGGTCGCTTCCCACGCCGCGCCGGCCGCGTACAGCACCACGCTGGCGGCGGCGCGCGCGAGCGTGGCCGGCTTGCCGTTGTCGCCGAGCAGCCCGGACGCGGCCAGCGCGGCGCTCGCCATCACTGACAGTGGCGGCAGCGGCGCCTGCAGCGCGCCCTGCATATGCGCATCGACGAAGCCGGTGTGCACGTCGTTGCCGGCAAAGGCCGGATGCGCGAGGCAGTCGGCCAGGAAGCCCTGGTTGCTCGGCACGCCCAGCAACGCGCAGTCTTCCACCGCGCGCAGCAGCTTGCGGCGCGCTTCCTCGCGGTCGGCGCCGCGGGCAACCAGCTTGGCGACCATCGAGTCGTAATGCGTCGGGATGGCCCGGCCCTCTTCCAGCGCATGGTCGACGCGCACGTCGCGGCCGGCGGCGGGCGGGCGCCAGCGCAGCAGCGGCCCGCCCTGCGGCAGGAAGCCGGCGGGCACGTCTTCGGCGGTCAGGCGGACCTCGATGGCATGGCCGTCGAGCTTCACCTGCTCCTGCGTCACCGGCAGCGGCTCGCCCGCCGCCACGCGCAACTGCCATTCGACCAGATCGAAACCGGTGATGGCTTCGGTCACCGCATGCTCGACCTGCAGGCGCGTGTTCATCTCCATGAAGTAGAAGTTGCCGTCGGCATCGAGCAGGAACTCCATGGTGCCGGCCCCGACATAGCCGATCGACCTTGCCGCGCGGACCGCGGCCTCGCCCATGCGCGCGCGCAGCGCCGGGCTGACCGCGGGCGACGGCGCCTCTTCGATGACCTTCTGGTGGCGGCGCTGCACCGAGCAGTCGCGCTCGCCCAGGTGGATGACATGGCCCTGCGTATCGGCGAAGACCTGGATCTCCACATGGCGCGGCGCGATCACGGCGCGCTCCAGGATCAGCTCGTCGGAGCCGAACGCGGCCGCGGCCTCGGAGCGCGCGCTGGCCAGCGCGATGGGCAGCGCCGCCGCCTCGCGCACCAGCCGCATGCCGCGCCCGCCGCCGCCGGCCGCGGCCTTCACCATCAACGGAAAGCCGATCGCGCCGGCTTCGGCCAGCAGCGTGGCGTCGTCCTGCGCCGCGCCCTGGTAGCCCGGCACGCAGGGCATGTCGGCGGCCAGCATCAGGCGCTTGGCCTCGGCCTTGTTGCCCATGGCGCGGATCGCCCCGGCGGGCGGGCCGACGAAGACCAGGCCCGCCGCCACCACGGCCTCGGCAAAGCCCGCGTTCTCGGCCAGGAAGCCGTAGCCCGGGTGGATGGCATCGGCACCGCTGGCACGGGCGGCCTCGATGATGGCAGGGATGTTGAGGTACGACTCGCGCGGCGCGGCGGCGCCGATGCAGACCGCGCGGTCCGCGAACGCCACGTGCGGGCTGTGGCGGTCGGCCTCGGAGTAGACGGCCACGGTGGCCAGCCCAAGGCGGCGCGCGGTGCGCATGATGCGCACCGCGATCTCGCCGCGGTTGGCGACGAGCAGCGTATGGAAGGGTCGGCTGGTTGCAGACATGTGGGAATCCTTTGAATTACCGGAAATTGGCAGGCGGCAGCCCTCAGTTCAGCTCAGCTCGGCGACTGCGCTGCGCGCACGGCATCGGCATCGAAGCGCACGGTCCAGCTCGCGTCACGCTTCTCGCGGAAGGCCGCCACGCCTTCGGCGCCTTCGCTGCGCATGCACTGGGCGAAAAGCCGCGAGGCTTCGTCCAGCAGCGGTCCCGCCGGCTCCTGGCCGCAGCGGCTGACCAGCGTCTTGAACACGCGGTTGGCATTGGGGGCGCAGCGGCCGATGCGCGTCAGCCATTCGGCGACCAGCGCGTCCAGCTCGGCGCTGTCGGCGGCCAGCTGGTCGACCAGCCCGATCGCCACCGCTGCCTCTCCGCCGATGCGCTCGCCGGTCAGGCCCAGGCGGCGCGTGGCCGCCGCGCCGATGCGCTGCACCACGAACGGCGCGATCTGCGCGGCGATGATGCCGAGCGTGGTTTCCGACAGCGCGAAACGCGCATCCCGCGTGGCCAGCACGATGTCGGCGGCGCACGCCAGGCCCATGCCGCCGCCCATTGCAGCGCCATCCACGGCGGCGATGACCGGCACCGGCAATGCGCCCAGCCGCTGCATGAAATAGCCGAATTCCCGGTTGCGCGTGGCGACCGGGTCTTCCCGGCTGGCTTCGGCATCGAGCCGCGCCTGGAAGTTGCCGACATTGCCGCCGGCACTGAACATGCCGCCGGCGCCGCGCAGCACCAGCGCGCGCACCTCGGGGCCGGCTTCGGCCTGCTCGACCGCCGCCGCCAGCGCGGCAACGACCTCGGGCGCCAGCGCATTGCGCGTGGCCGGGATATTGAGGGTGGCGAACAGCACGCCGCCGGCGCGGCGTACGATCACGGATTCGGTTTGCGTTGGGTCGGTCATGGCGCCTCCTGCCTGTCAGCCGCGCGACATCAGGCCCATCTGCTTGGCGATGACCTGCAGCATCACTTCGTCCGCGCCGCCGCCGATCGAGCCCAGGCGGAAGTCGCGGTACGCGCGCGATGCATGGTTGTCCCACGTGTAGCCCATGCCGCCCTGGAACTGCATGCACCAGTCGGCCACCTCGCGCGACAGGCGCCCGGCCTTGAGCTTGGCCATCGACGCCAGCTCGACCACGTCGCCGCCGGCGATATAGGTCTGCGTGGCCAGGTAGACCAGCGCGCGCAGCGCTTCCATTTCGGTCTTCAGCTCGGCCAGCTTGAACTGGATGAACTGGTTGTCCAGCAGCGGCTTGCCGAAGGCGATGCGCTGGCGCAGGTACTCGGCGGTTTCCTCGATCAGCGCGGTGCAGGCGAGCCGGCGCGCCGCGCCGTTCAGCCGCTCTTCCTGGAATTGCTTCATCTGGTAGATAAAGCCCATGCCCTCCTCGCCGATGCGGTTGCGTACCGGCACGCGCACTTCGTCAAAGAAGATCTGCGCAGTGTCCGAGCACCACATGCCGAACTTCTTGATCTTCTGCACTTCCACGCCGCGCACGCGCTTGCCGTCTTCCTTGATCGGCACCACGATCAGCGACTTGTTCTTGTGCACGGGCCCGTCGGAAGTGTTGCACAGCAGGCAGATCCAGTCCGACTGGGTGCCGTTGGTGATCCACATCTTGGAGCCGGAGATGACATAGTCGTCGCCGTCGCGCACCGCGCGCGTCTTGAGCGAGGCCACGTCGGAACCCGCGCCCGCCTCGGACACCCCGATCGAGCACACCATGTCGCCGGCGATGGCGGGCGCCAGGTAGTTGCGCTTCAGTTCATCGGAGCCGAACGCAGTCAGTGCCGGCGTGGCCATGTCGGTCTGCACGCCCACGCCCATGCCGACGCCTTGTGCGCGCGCATACCCGAGCGCCTCGGCGGCGGCAACGGCATAGGAGAAGTCGAGCCCCATGCCGCCATACTCCACCGGCTTGGTGATGCCGAGGAAGCCGAGGTTGCCCATCTTCTTGAACAGCTCGTGCGCCGGAAACACCTCGGCGGCTTCCCATTCGTCGACGAAGGGATCGATCTCCGCCGAGACGAAGCGGCGGATGCTGTCCATGATGTTGCGGTGGTCTTCGGTGTAAAGCATGCTGGTCTCCCGGATTTCGTTGCGTTCTGGTTGTCTGGAGGCGGCGGCGCTCAGAAGCGCCCGACGCCGAACTGGATGGCATGCGGCCGGCGCAGCGCCGCCTCGCGCGCGGTGACCAGCACGAAGGCGAGCACGGCGCGCGTGTCGCGCGGATCGATCACGCCGTCGTCGAGCAGCAGCCCGCTGGTGACGAATGCGCTCGCCTGCCGCTCGAAGTTGGCGACGATCTCGGCGGTCTGGCCGGCCAGCTGCGCCTCGTCGACCGGCTTGCCCTTGCGCGCCGCCTGCTGGCGCGCCACGATCTCCAGCGTCATGGCGGCCTGCTCGCCGCCCATCACCGCGGTGCGCGCGTTCGGCCACGAAAAGCAGAAGCGCGGCTTGAAGCCCCTCCCGCACATGCCAAAGTTGCCCGCGCCGAACGAGGCGCCACAGTACAGCGTAATCTGCGGCACCCTGGAGTTGGACAGCGCCTGGATCATCTTGGCGCCGTGCTTGATCATGCCGGCCTCTTCCGACGCGCGCCCGACGATAAAGCCGGTGGTGTTCTGCAGGAATACGATCGGCGTGCCGGACTGGTTGCACAGCTGGATGAACTGCGCGGCCTTGGTTGCGCCGGCGGGATCGATCGGGCCGTTGTTGGTGATCAAGCCCACGGTATTGCCCTCGATGCGGGCATGGCCGCACACCGTGCCGGGGCCGTAGTCGGGCTTGAACGGCAGCCACGCCGAATCGTCGACGATGCGCGCGATCACCTCGCGCATGTCCACCGGGCGCTTCATGTCGAGCGTCATGACGCCGTCCAGTTCCGACGGGTCCAGCCGCGGCGGGCGCGCCGGCTGTGCTGGCTGGGGCTCCACACGGGGCCAGTCCAGGCTGGCGACGATGTCGCGCGCGGTGGCGATGGCGTGCTCGTCGTCTTCCGCAAGGTATTCGGCCAGGCCGGTGGCGGTGGCATGCAGGTCGGCGCCGCCCAGTTCCTCGTCAGTGGCGATCTCGCCGGTGGCGGCCTTCAGCAGCGGCGGCCCGGCCAGGAAGGCGCGGGCGCGGCTGCGCACCATCACCACGTAGTCGGACAGGCCGGGCATGTAGGCGCCGCCCGCCGTGGACGAGCCGTGCACGACCGTGATTACCGGCAGCCCGGCCGCCGACAGCCGCGCCAGGTTGTAGAAGATGGCGCCGCCGCGCACGAACTTGTCGACGCGGTACTTGCGCAGGTTGGCGCCGGCCGACTCCACCAGGTGGATGAAGGGCAGCCGGTTTTCCAGCGCGATTTCCTGGCAGCGCACCAGCTTCATGTTGCCGGCCTCGGTCATGGCGCCGGCATCGATGCCGGAATCGGTGGCGAGCACCATGCAGCGCACCCCGCACACGAAGCCGATGCCGGCCACCAGCGAGCCGCCGGGCACCGAGGTCTCCGGATCGGGATCGTCCATGCAGAAGCCCGCCAGCGTGGACAGCGGCAGGAACGGCGCCCCCGGGTCGAGCAGGCGGCCGACGCGCTCGCGCGGCAGCAGCGCGCCACGCTTTGCAAAGGCGGGCCGCGAGCGCTCGGACGCGGCCACGGCGCGCTGCTCCAGGCCGTGCAGGCGGTCGATCAGTGCCTGCATGCCGGCGCGCTGGCCGGCGAAGGTGTCGGAGGACGGGTCAATGCGGGATTCGATGGAGATCATGGCGCGTGCCTGTGGTTCCGTGATGGATGGATTGCAAACCACGGCGCACGGCGCGACAACCGCAATCGCTCAGATTGTGCATAATGTGCACAATCTGCCGAACCAGCGCGGCGCCGCCGGCGCATCCAGCCATGCCCCCCAGATCCCCTGCCCCCGGCGGCGTCCAGAGCCTGGCGCGCGCCTTCACCCTGCTGCAGTTGCTGGCCGAACACCATGACGCCGGGCTGGCGCTGCCCGACCTTGCCGCCATGGCCGGCATCGACCGCACCACCGCCCACCGCATGGCGCGCTTCCTGGAAGCCGGCGCGTATATCGAGCGCGAATCGGCCGGCAAGCGCTATCACCTCGGTACCGCGGCGATGGCGCTCGGGCTGCGCGCGATGAACCGGCCGCCGCCCAACAGCGCCCTCGTCAGCAAGATGAAGGCACTGGCGCGGCTGACCGGCGACGCGGTCTTCCTGATCGTGCGCATCGGCGACCATGGTCATTGCCTGCATACCGAGGAAGGCAGCCATCGCATCAAGACCTTCCACATGCTGACCGGCACCTCGCGCCTGCTGGGCCAGGGCACCGGCAGCATGGCGCTGCTGGCCAAGATGGACAACGACGCGGTCCGCGCGCACTACGAACGCCACCGCGCCGAGTACGAAGCCGGCGGCCTCAGCCTGCTCCGGCTGATGCGCGGCGTCGAGCGCAGCCGCAAGCTGGGCTACGCGCTGGCCGGCGCGGAAGGCGTGGCGGGCGTGGGCTACGCCCTGCCGCTGGCAATGGGCGCGGAGGCGGCCATCAGCATCGTTTCGACTGCGTCGCGGATGTCGGCGGCACGCCGGCATGAAATGGGCGGGATCATCGTGGCGATGTTCGCGTAGCAAGGATGAAGCGGCGCGGCCGCGCGAACCCCCGGCTTTGCGCGACCTGTTGCCGCACTGAGCGGCCGCCCGCCTCGGTTTTGAAACGCGCCTCTGTCAGAGGCCGCACAGAGCCGCACCACGTCGGCGGCGTTCAATGGTGACGCAAGCAGAGATACGCAAGAACGCGCCCGCCGCCCTGGCATCGGCCGGGCCAGGCCGCCTTCACTGGAAGGCGGAATCAGTCCAGGTGCCAGAACAATAAATTCCCCCGCCGGCCAGAGGGAGGGTCGGCATTCCAGGCCACGCCCCGACGTCGGAGCGTGGCTTTTTTTTGTTTTGCCGGAGGGTGGACCAGGTCACGCGCGCCAGCATCATCGCGCCATATCTGTCGCTGGTCATGCAGCTCGATGCTTCGGTCATCGCCGCGCGGTGCCGGGGTAACGGGTGCGGATGGCGATGCCACCAGCATGGGATACCGGGGCCAGACGGATCTTCCGGAGGTGCAAGCGGCCCATCAGCCGGTAGAATTTCGTTGCCACCAGCAAACGCCAGAGCCGTGCGCAGTGATCAGATGTCGAAGTACAGATAGAACTCCCACGGGTGCGGGCGTAACTTCAATGTATCGATCTCGTGCGTGCGCTTGTAGTCAATCCAGGTCCTGATCAGGTCTTCAGTAAAGACATCTCCCTTTCGCAGGAATGCAGAATCGGATTCCAGTGCGGAAAGCGACTCTTCGAGAGAACCTGGAACCTGCCGGATGCCGGCGGCTTCCTCCGGTGGCAGATCATAGATGTTCTTGTCGAGCGGGTCGCCGGGGTCCGTCTGGTTTTCAATACCGTCAAGGCCGGCAAGCAGCATTGCCGAGAAGGCGAGATAGGCATTGGCCGACGGGTCAGGGCAGCGGAATTCAACGCGCCTGGCGCTTGGGGAATCAGAAACCATTGGAATCCTGGCGGCGGCAGATCGGTTGCGCTGCGACATGGCCAGATTGACAGGCGCCTCGTATCCGGGCACCAGTCGCTTGTAGGAGTTTGTGCTCGGCGCACAGAACGCCATCAGGGCGGGGGCGTGCCTGAGCAAGCCGCCTATGTACCACCGGCACATCTGGGACGTCTGCGCCCAGCCATTCTCGTCGTAGAAGAGGTTCTCGTCGCCGCGCCAGAGGCTTTGGTGGCAATGCATGCCGCTCGCGTTGTCGGCAAACAGGGGCTTAGGCATGAATGTGGCGACCTTGCCGTGGCGGCGTGCAACATTCTTGCAGAAGTACTTATACATCATCACGTTGTCCGCCATTCGGGTCAGCGGTGCAAAGCGCATGTCGATCTCATTCTGGCCCGCCGTGGCTACCTCATGGTGATGCACCTCGACCCGGACGCCAGCCTGCATCAGCGCGAGTACGATTTCGGAGCGGATATCCTGCAGCGTATCGCTTGGCGGCACGGGAAAATATCCTCCCTTGTAGTGCTGCTTGTACCCAAGATTGCCTCCGCCATAGGCGCCTTCGTCACGGCCGGAGGCCCATTCGCCTTCGGCGGATTCGACATGGTAGTAGCCAGAGTGCTGGTCCTGGCCGAAGCGAATGGAGTCGAAAATGAAAAACTCCAGTTCGGGGCCAATGTAGCAAACCGTGGCAAGACCGGTTTGCTGGAGATAAAGCTCCGCCTTTCTCGCAATGTGGCGCGGATCGCGCGAATATGGCTGGTGCAGGACAGGGTCCAGCACGTCGCAGATCAGGACCAGCGTTGGTGCCGTACAAAACGGATCGATGAATGCCGTGGCCGGGTCAGGCCTGACCAGCATGTCGGATTCGTGTATTTGCTGGAACCCACGAATGGACGACCCGTCGAACCCGATGCCGGCTGAGAATAAATCGTCATTGACTTCCGGCAGCGTGATTGAGAAGTGCTGCCACACGCCGGGCAAGTCCGTGAACCTGAGGTCAATGACCTGGATCGCATGCTCCTTGATCAGAGCGATGACTTCACCGGGGTTTTGCGGCGGTGCAACGTGATAGCTGCCGGGTTCTATTGAGACCGTGCTCATAAGCGCCTCCGTCGTCTGACCCCGGAGCATAGTCCAACATTAGCCTGTCAGGTTCCGATTGCAAAGTGCCTCGCGAACCGTGCAGGCATCTCCGATGCGGCCCCATGTGTGAAATCCGCGCTCTCACCAGCCAGATCGCCGCAATACGGAAACCTGGAAGCAGGTGTTGGGAATGGATCAGTGCGGCTCGCGGAGCACTCGGCAAATCGTCGTCCTGGCAATGGTAGCTGTCACCTTTGGCTACACTGAACGCACTCCGCGCAAAGAGGGCCGCTCCATGCCAGACACGTTCATCTTCAACCGGTACCGCACCTGGCGCTGCCGGCCAGGCCATGCGTTTTGTATTGCACTGCTTGCGGCAGCCGTGGCTGGATGTGAAGCCCCGCCTCGCGATACTTCCATGACTCCGCCGCCGCCACGCTTGCCGATTGCGGCTGGCGACGAGGTATATCCGGCGCCCGGCACGGCGCGCGACACCCGCCCTGCAACGCCCACCCGCTAGCGGAGTCGCGCCGCGCCGGCCAGCTTGCAAAAGCCGGCGCGCAAGCGCGCCGGCCCCCCGCCCGCTCAGAACGAGCGCGGCAGGCCGAGAATATGTTCCGCGACGTACGAGTAGATCAGGTTGGTCGAGATCGGCGCGACCTGGTACAGGCGCGTCTCGCGGAACTTGCGCTCGACGTCGTATTCGCACGCAAAGCCGAAGCCGCCGTGGAACTGCAGGCAGGCGTTGCCGGCTTCCCAGCTGGCCTTGGCCGCCAGGTACTTGGCCATATTGGCCTGGGCGCCCATCGGCTCGTGCTTGTCGAACAGTTCGCAGGCCTTCCAGCGCATCAGGTTGGCGGCTTCCAGCTCGATGAAGGACTCGGCGATCGGGAACTGCACGCCCTGGTTCTGGCCGATGGGGCGGCCGAAGACTTCGCGCTCGCTGACGTACTTGGTGACGCGGTCCATGAACCAGTAGCCGTCGCCGATGCACTCGGCGGCAATCAGGGTGCGCTCGGCGTTGAGGCCGTCGAGGATGTACTTGAAGCCCTTGCCCTCTTCGCCGATCAGGTTTTCCTCGGGGATTTCCAGGTCTTCGAAGAACAGCTCGTTGGTCTCGTGGTTGACCATGTTCGGGATCGGCCGCACGGTCAGGCCCTTCTTCTGCGCTTCGTGCAAGTCGACCATGAAGATGGACATGCCTTCGCTCTTCTTCTTCACGTCGGCCAGCGCGGTGGTGCGCGCCAGCAGGATCATGAAGTCGCTGTGCTGCACGCGGCTGATCCACACCTTCTGGCCGTTGACGACATAGCGGCCGTCCTTCTTGACCGCCGAGGTCTTGATCTTGGTGGTGTCCGTGCCGGTGGTGGGCTCGGTTACGCCCATCGACTGCAGGCGCCATTCGCCCGAGGCGATCTTCGGCAGGTACTTTTCCTTCTGCGCCTGGGAGCCGTGGCGCAGCAGCGTGCCCATGTTGTACATCTGGCCGTGGCAGGCACCGGAGTTGCCGCCGCTGCGGTTGATTTCTTCCATGATGACCGAGGCTTCGGTCAGGCCCAGGCCGGAACCGCCGTACTCTTGCGGGATCAGTGCTGCCAGCCAGCCGGCCGCGGTCAGTGCATTGACGAAGGCTTCGGGGTAGGCGCGCTGCTCGTCGACCTTGCGGAAGTACTCATCCGGGAATTCGGCGCAAAGCGCGCGCACGGCATCGCGGATTTCTTGGTAGTTGTTCGATTGGGTCTGTTCGATCATGGCGCGTCGTTGGCTTGGGTACGGACGAAATTGCGGACGGAGTTTGCGGCGCATCGGTCCCACGGAATGCCCGCGGCGACCGCCGATGTTGTCTTGGCCGCAATGGTCGCTGCGATCGCCGCCCCGGGCAATCAACCATTGCGAAAGCGCGCCTTCCACTGCGCTTAAGGCCGGCATCCGGGGCCGCCGAGTGCCGTTTTCGCGAACGCCGAAGCCGACCATTGGCATTGTCAAATAGCGCAAAACCCACTTTGGCGACATCCTCACGGCTATCTCCTGATGAAGACATAGGACCCCCGGACATGGCAGTGAGCTACCAGCACCTCAAGCAGCGACCATTCGCCCCCGTACGCCAGCGCTATACCGAGCGCGACACCATGCTGTACGCACTCAGCCTGGGGCTGGGCAACGATCCGCTGGATGCGGCCGCCCTGCCCTTCGTGTTCGAGGGCGCCGCGGGCGGGCTGCGCACGCTGCCGTCGCAAGCCGTGGTGCTGGGCTATCCGGGCTTCTGGGCGCGCGAGGCCGATACCGGCATCGACTGGGTCAAGCTGCTGCACGGCGAGCAGCGCATGCGGCTGCACCGCCCGCTGCCGGCCAGCGCCGACATCGTCGGCAACAACCGCATCACGCACCTGACCGACAAGGGTGAAGGCAAGGGCGCGATCATGGTGACCGAGCGCCGGCTCGAAACGGCGGACGGCGAGTTGCTGGCGACGGTGCAGCAGGTCAGCTTCCTGCGCGGCGATGGCGGCTACAGCCAGCGCGACGGCGGCCAGCCCAGCGACGAGCCGCTGCCCGCATTGCGCCCCACGCCGGAAGACCGCGCGCCGGACTTCACCGACGCGCAGGCAATCCGCCCCGAGGCCGCGCTGCTGTATCGCCTGATGGGCGACTTCAACCCGCTGCATGCCGACCCGGAAGTTGCCAGGGCCGCAGGCTTCGAGCGTCCGATCCTGCACGGCCTGGCCAGCTACGGGCTGGTCGCGCATGCGCTGGTGCGCCAGTGCGCGGACCACGATCCCGCCCGCCTGCGCGCGCTGGATATCCGCTTCACCGCGCCGGTGTTCCCGGGCGAGACGCTGGTCACCGAGATCTGGCGCACGCCGGACAATCCTAACCACTTCCGGTTACGCGCACGCGTGGCCGAGCGCGACAAGGTAGTGCTCAGCCATGGCTGGGCCGAGATCGCCTGAGCCTGCACCGCCCAATGCATCCTGCTACCGTGGATAACAACGAACTTGGCGCCGCGCTGCAGGCACTGCTGCGCCCCGGCGACCATATCTGGTGGGGCCAGGCCACCGCCGAGCCGCTGACGCTGACGCGCGCGCTGGTCGGGCATCGCCACGCGCTGGCCCGGGGCAGCCGGCTGAGCGTGTTTGTCGGCATCGGCCAGTCAGACACGCTGCAGCCGGCGCAGGCCGACGTGATCGATTTCTTCGGCTATGCCGCCAGCGGTCCGCATCGCGCGCTGGCCAAGGCCGGCGTGCTGGACATCGTGCCCAGCCATTACTCGCATCTGCCTGGCCTGATCCGCCAGGGCGCGCTGCGCGCCGACGTGGTGCTGGTGCAGGTGTCGCCGCCCGACGAGGAAGGCCGCTACAGCATGGGCCTGGTGCATGAGTACATTCCGGCGGCGCTGGACCGGGCCCGCGTGATCGTGGCCGAGGTGAACCCCGACGTGCCGTGGACCTATGGCAGCCGCCATCTCACCGCGGACGAGATCGACCTGCTGGTCGATGCCGCGCATCCACCGATCAGCCTGGACCGCGGCGCCCCCGGCGCGGCGGAGCAGGCGATCGCGCGCCATATCGCCGGCTGGGTCGAGGACGGTGCCACGCTCCAGATGGGCATCGGCAACCTGCCCGAGGCCGTGGTGGCCGCGCTGCACGACCGCCGCGACCTGGGCCTGCACAGCGGCGCGGTGGGCGACGGCATTGCCGCGCTGGCCGAGGCCGGCGTGCTGACCAACGCGCGCAAGACTATCGATACCGGCATCGGCATCGGCGGCATCCTGATGGGCAGCGAGCGGGTGCGCCGCTGGGCCCATCGCAACCCGAAGCTGCAACTGCGCGAGACCAGCTACACGCATCATCCCGAAGTGCTGGCCAGCATCGACAAGCTCACGGCGATCAATTCTGCGATCGAGGTCGACCTGACCGGACAGGTGAATGCCGAAGTGGCGGCGGGCGTCTATGTCGGCGCCGTGGGCGGCGCGGTCGACTTCCTGCGCGGCGCCGCGCGCAGCCGCGGCGGCCTGCCCATCGTCGCCCTGCCCGCGACCGCCAAGGGCGCCAGCCGCATCGTGGCGCAGCTGTCCGGGCCGGTCAGCACGCCGCGCTCGGATGCCGGCCTGATCGTCACCGAACACGGCGTCGCCGACCTGCGCGGCCAGACCCTGTCGCAGCGCGTGCGCCGCATGCTGGACATCGCCGCCCCCGAACACCGCGAGGACCTGGAGCGCCAGGCCCACGCCCTGCTGCGCCAGTGCGGCGCGGTTTTCGTTGCCACGGCGAGCATGGCCTGACCGGGCGCCTGCCTCGCTACCCAACAGAATTTCCAAGGAGACTTCCATGCGCCGAGCCGCAATCGTCACCCCCCTCCGTACTCCCGTCGGCACCTTCGGCGGCAGCCTGCGCCCCGTGTCCGTCGAGGAACTGGCCGCCACCACCGTGCGCGCCGTGGTCGAACGCAGCGGCATCGACCCCGCCCGCATCGATGACGTGGTCTTTGCCCAGTCCTACGCCAACAGCGAAGTGCCCTGCGTGGGCCGCTGGGCCGCGCTGCAGGCCGGCCTGCCGGTTGAAGTGCCGGGCATGCAGCTGGACCGCCGCTGTGGCGGCGGCCTGCAGGCCATCGTCACGGCGTCGATGATGGTGCAGAGCGGCGCTGCCGACGTGGTCATTGCCGGCGGCGTCGAGAGCATGAGCAATATCGAGTACTACACCACCGACATGCGCTGGGGCTCGCGCTCGGGCAACGTCAAGTTCTACGACCGCCTCGACCGCGGCCGCGAGCGTTCGCAGCCGGTCGAGCGCTTCGGCAAGATCTCCGGGATGATCGAGACCGCCGAAAACCTCGCGCGCGACTACGGCATTACGCGCGAGCGGGCCGACGCCTTCTCCGTGCGCAGCCACGAACGCGCCGCGGCCGCTTGGGAAGCCGGCCGCTTCGACGCCGAGATCGTGCCGGTGCAGGTGCCGCAGCGCAAGGGCGACCCGGTCACGTTCGCGCGTGACGAGGGCTTCCGCCCCGGCACCTCGATGGAAAGCCTGGGCAAGCTGCGCGCGCTGATGCCCAACGGCACCGTCACCGCCGGCAATGCCAGCCAGCAGAACGACGCGTCCGCCGCCTGCCTGATCGTGGCCGAAGACAAGCTGGCCGAGCTTGGCCTGACCCCGATGGCGACGCTGGTGGGCTGGGCGGCAGCGGGCTGCGAGCCGTCGCACATGGGCATCGGCCCGGTTCCGGCGGTGAAGAAGCTGCTCAAGCGCCTGAACCTGACGCTGGACCAGATGGACCTGGTGGAGCTGAACGAAGCCTTTGCCTGCCAGGTGCTGGCCGTGCTGAAGGGCTGGGAATGGAACGACCAGGACGCGATCGAGCAGAAGCTCAACGTCAACGGCTCGGGCATCTCGCTGGGCCACCCGATCGGCGCCACCGGCGTGCGCATCCTGGCCACGCTGCTGCACGAACTGCAGCGCCGTGGCGGCCGCTATGGCCTGGAGACCATGTGCATCGGCGGCGGCCAGGGGATCGCCGCGGTGTTCGAGCGCTGCTGATCGCATGCACCGTCGTCGAGCCGTCGTCCCTGCAGTTCCGGCTATATTTCCGAGTTCGGCATCGAGCGCTTCTACCGCGACGTGCGCCTGTTCCGGCTGTATGAAGGCACCACGCAGATCCAGCAGGTCATCATCGCCCGCAACATGATTTGCGAGGCGCCGCGCTGCCGATATGCCCCCACGCTGCCCGCACCGCGACGGGCAGCAACGACGCAACCGCCACGATTTCCATGACCGATTCCGCCGCCAATTCCCTTCCCGAACTGCCCCCCCCTTCGCCGCGCACGGGCGCGCTGAGCCACCTGCGCGTGCTCGACCTGTCGCGCGTGCTGGCCGGGCCGTGGTCCACCCAGAACCTGGCGGACATGGGCGCCGACGTCATCAAGATCGAAAAGCCCGGCGAAGGCGACGACACCCGCCACTGGGGCCCGCCGTTCCTGTCGGGCGACGATGGCGTGCCCACGCGGCAGGCGAGCTATTTCACCGCGGCCAACCGCAATAAGCGCTCGGTCACCGTGGACATGTCCAAGCCCGAAGGCCAGGCACTGATCCGCGAACTGGCCCGCCACAGCGACGTCGTGGTGGAGAACTTCAAGACCGGCGGCCTCAAGCGCTATGGCCTGGACTACGAGAGCCTGAGCGCGGTCAATCCGCGCCTGGTCTACTGCTCGGTAACGGGCTTCGGCCATACCGGGCCGTATGCGGCCCGCCCCGGCTACGACCTGCTGATCCAGGCCATGAGCGGCCTGATGAGCATCACCGGCCATGCCGACAGCGAACCCGGCGGCGGCCCGATGAAGGTGGGCGTGGCGGTGATCGACCTGTTCACCGGCATGTACGCCACCACCGCGATCCTGAGTGCGCTCGAAGCGCGCCACTACACCGGCCGCGGCCAGCATATCGACATCGCGCTGCTTGACGTGGCGATGGCCGTGCTCGCCAACCAGGGCGCGGGCTTTCTCAATGCCGACGACGTACCGCGCCGCCAGGGCAATATCCACCCGAGCGTGGTGCCCTACCAGGACTTCCCCACCGCCGACGGCAACATGCTGCTGGCGATCGGCAACGACGGCCAGTTCGCGCGCTTCTGCGAGGCCGCGGGCGTGGACTGGGCCCGCGACGAGCGCTATGCCACCAACACCGGCCGCGTCAACAACCGCAAGGTGCTGATCGCGATGATGATGGAGCTGACGCGCACCCGCACCACCGCCGAATGGGTCGCGCTGCTCGAAGCCAATTCGGTGCCGTGCGGCCCGATCAACAATATCGCCCAGGCGTATGCCGACCCCCATGTGCAGTCGCGTGGGCTGCGCATCGAGCAGTCGCGCTATCCGGGCGCGCAGCCGCCTGCGGACCAGAGCGTCAATCGGGTCGTCACCGCCGCCAGCCCGCTGCGCCTGTCGGAGACGCCGCCCACGCTGCGCTATGCCCCGCCGGCGCTGGGCCAGCACACCGAGGAAGTGCTGCGCGACTACCTGAAGCTGGACGCGAAGCAGGTTGAAGCACTGCGCACCAGGGGCGTAGTGTAAGCCGATTGCAGCGCAATTGCCGCGCACATACACTGGCGTCGTCCGGTTTGCCGGACGGTTTTCTACCCCGCACAAGGACTTTCCGCGCGATGCCCCCGGACCGAGCCAACCCGCAACGGATCAGCGATATCCCCCGCCACTGGGCCGCCGAGGCCCCAGACCGCGCGGCCGTTTTCGAGGACGGCCGCATCGTGACCTTCGCGCGGCTGTGGCAGGGCATCGAGGCTGCACAAGGCTACCTGCAGGCGCAAGGCGTCGGCACCGGCGACCGGGTGCTGGTCGTGGCGGAGAACTGCCTGGCCGTGATCACGCTGGTGTTCGCGCTGTCCGAACTGGGCGCATGGCCGGTGGTGGTCAACGCGCGCCTGTCGGAGCGCGAGATCGAGGAGATCCGCTCGCACTGCCAGCCCCGGCTGATGCTCTTTACCCACGGTGCCTCGCCCGACGCGCTGCGGCACGGCGTGCGCCACCGTGCCCGCGAAATCGCGCCGGCCGGACTCGGCCCGCTGATGGCCAGCGCCGCCGACAGCGCCAGCGAACGCGAGCCCGAAGCCGTGGCACGCGAGGTCGCCGTGCTGATCTACACCTCCGGCACCACCGGGCAGCCCAAGGGCGTGATGGTGACGCACCGCGGCCTGCTGCACTTTGCCCGTGTCACGGTGGAATCGCGCCGCATGCAGCCGGATGACTGCGCCTATGCGGTCATGCCGATGTCGCATGTGTTCGGACTGGGCACGCTGCTGGTGTCGACCTTCCAGGCCGGCGCCAGCCTGTACCTGAGCGCGCGCTTCAACGCGGCGGACGTCATCGCGGCAATCCGGCAAGGGGCGATCACGCTGCTGCAGGGCGTGCCGACCATGTTCGGCCGCATCCTCGCGCATGTGCGTGCGAGCGGCATGCCGCTGGCGCCCTCACCCAGGCTGCGCTACCTGTACACCGGCGGCGGACCGCTCGACCCGACGCTCAAGCAGGAAGTCGAAGCGATGTTCGGCCAGCCGCTGCACCATGGCTACGGCATGACCGAGTACGCGGGCTCGCTGTTCGTCACGCGCGTGGACCGCCCGCGCGGCGATTGCTCGGCGGGTGAGATCGTGGAAGGCGCCGAACTGCGGGTGGTCGGCCCCGACGGCCAGCCCGTGCCGGCCGGCGAGCCCGGCGAGCTGTGGGTCAGGGGCCCCGGTGTCATGCGCGGCTACTACCGCGCACCGGCGCTGACCGCCGAGGCGCTGCGCCCCGGCGGCTGGCTCAACACCGGCGACCTGGGCCGGCTGGGGCCCGACGGCGCGCTGTTCATCGTGGGCCGGACCAAGGACCTGATCATCCACTCTGGCTTCAACGTCTATCCGATCGAGGTCGAATCGGTGATCAACACGCATCCGTCGGTGCGCGTGTCGGCGGTGGTCGGCCAGCCGGCCGCGGACGGCAACGAGCAGGTGATTGCCTTTGTCGAGATCAAGGACGGCGAGAAGTTCGATGCGCAGGCGCTGCACGACTACCTAGTCGACCGCCTGTCGCCGTACAAGCGCCCGGAAAAGATCCTGCGCGTCGCCAGCATCCCGACCACGGCCAGCGGCAAGCTGCTCAAGCACCAGCTCAAGCAGATGGTTTCGCAGCAGAATTAGCGGTGGCGATAACGGTGGCGATAGCGGCAGCGGCGGCGCTCAGTCCTGCCGCCCGAGTCCGTCCTCGACGAGCAGGTCGACCAGCTTGCGCGCGAACAGCGGCAATGCGCCCACATCCGCCACGCACACCTGCAGCTTGCGCTCGGCCCATTCGTCGTTGAGCTGGACGATGCGCAGCGCCATCGTGCCGGCGTGCCGCGCAGCCGTGCTCTCGGGCAGCACGCCGACGCCGACATTGGCCTCGATCATGCGGCAGGCGGTCTCGAAGTTGCTGACCTGGACGCGCCAGCGCAGCTCGCGCTGCAGGTCGGCCGCGGCGCGCTTGAGGAAGTTGTGGATGGCGCTGGCTTCCGGCAGGCCGATAAAGTCGTAGTCGAGCGTATCGATGAAATCCACGGTGTCGCGCTCGGCCAGCGGATGGCTCAGTGCGGTCGCAAGCACGAGCCGGTCGCGCCGGTAGGGCATGACCTCCAGCCCTTCGGTGCGCACATTGCCCGCGATGATGCCGATATCGACCATCCCCTCCTGCACCGCACGCACGATGTCCGGGCTGAGCCGCTCCTGCATGTCGATGGTGACGTCGGGATTGCTGACCAGGTAGGTGCGCAGCACCGCGGGCAGGAACTCGCTCATCGCCGTGGTGTTGGCAAAGACGCGCACATGGCCCTTCACGCCGGCCACGTATTCCTGCAGATCGCCGCTGAGCTGCTCCAGCTGGCGGATCACGCGGCGCGCGTGCGCCAGCAGGGTCTCGCCGGCACCGGTGACCTTCACGCCCTGGCTGCTGCGGCTCAGCAGCTTGACGCCGACATACTCTTCCAGGTTCTTGATGCGGGTACTGGCCGCGGCCAGCGACAGGTGGGAACGCTGCGCGCCGCCGGTCAGGCTCTGGGCCTCGGCAATATGCGTGAACAGTTTCAGATCGACCAGATCAAAGCGCATTACGTCGTTCCCTAGCGTGGTACGGGATTATCGCGCAAAGGCGGCGCCCGTACACGACGCCGGTGCGAATGCCGCACCGCCGGGGCGAATATCGCCCAGCGTTGGCGCCTTGTCCGCAAGACAGGCAAAGGTTAGCCAATAGTGCCAGGAAGCCGCGCGGGGCTGGAAGGCAGATGCGCTTGGGTGCCGGGCGGCAGCGAAACGAACGCGTCGTTCGGCTCAGGCTACCGAACGGTGCCGTTCCGGGGCGTGATGCAGCGCGAGACGGCGCGCTGCATCCATGGACAGGCCAAAGCGGTCATAGAAGGCGCAGTCGAGGTCGCTATTGGCGGGCCAGCCCGCAAAGCGCGCCAGGTCGGCCGTCGCCACGTGCCCCGACATGGCTTCGAACAGCACGCGCATGAGCCGCTGCGTCCGGCACAGGTCGGTCAGTGCCGTGCCCTGCGCAAACAACGTGCGGCGCACCCGTGCTGCGGAAATGTCGAGCCGTTCGGCGATGAATGCGGCGCTCCAGGCGTATTGCGGCTGCAGGAAAACCCGCTTGGAGACTCGGTGATGCAGCGCCGCCTGTGCCGCCGCCGGCACCACGCCATGCAGTTCGAGATGGCATGCCGCGGGCTGGGCGCCGCTGCCGTCCAGATGCAGATCGATGGCTTCGAACGGCGCGACCGCCATCTCCTGGCCGGCCACCAGCAGCCGATCGAAGCCGCGCCGCCTGACCACCACCCTGCCTTGCGTGACCGCGACCGACAGCGGAAATGCCAGCAGCAGCCGCTGCAGGCTGATATGCATGGGGGACTGCAAATGGACGCGCATGGTGGCTCGGAAAGCGGTCTGTAACGATGACTATCATCGCCGCCCGCGAGAATTCCTGCCTCTGCAATTTCCGAACACCCCATTCGCCGCCACCACATGGGCTCGCTCGCACAGGCTGCCGGGACCGCGGGACTGCCCGCGGAGCCCGGTGACGCAAGCACTCAGGATGCGGCCGCCATGCCGCCATGCCGCCGCTTGCGCGGTCAGGCAGGGAAACGGCTGCCATCGGTGGCGGCATAGTACTTGCCGACCGTGGGATTGTCGGCATCGCCAACGCTGACGACGTAGGCGCCGGGCTCCAGGTCCGTGACCGGCAGGCTCGCGACGCGCCCGGGCTGGTCTTGCCCGGCGCATCGTCGCCACCGCAGCCGGCAAGTGTCAGCAGTGCCAACAGGGGGAAAGCTGAAATAAGGCGTTTCATCGCGGCACGCCTCACTGGCCAAACAGTTCACCGAGACGCAGGCGCAGCCATTGCTGGCCCGCCGTGCGCTGGTCGAAGCCAACCTGCATGGCCGTCACGGCCACCTTGGTCTTGTAGACCACCGATTCATCTTCGGCCTGCGCGGGCGTCGGCGTACCGCCGCCGGCGCCGATGCCCAGCCCGTACGGAACGCATCCTGTCCGATATTCTCGTCAATTGAGCCGGTGCGCCCCGGACACGCCATGCGAGCCTGCGTTTCTGGCTGCCAGCGTGTGAAGGCCGGATTCTTCCCGATATCCGACGGTCCAACCGGAAGATCGCAGCCGCCGGTGCTGCGGACAGTTCGCATCAATTCCTGATAAGGACTTCCAGATGAAGCCGAACAAAGCCTGTCCGATTGTCCTGAGACGCACGCCGAACGGCCTGGAGATCCTGGCATTCGAGCATCCCCTCTCCGGACTCCAGATCATCAAGGGCAAGATCGAACCGGGTGAACCGCCGGCGGATGCCGCCGTGCGCGAGTTGCGCGAGGAGTCCGGCATTGCTGGCGTAGTGACGGCCGACCTGGGGTTGTGGGAATCCGGTCATGAAGAGCAGATATGGTCGCTGCACCTCTGCGAGCCATCGCAGCCGCTGCCGGACACCTGGGAGCACCTTACCGCCGATGATGACGGCCACGTGTTCAAATTCTTCTGGCATCCCCTGGGCGAGGCTCCATCCGATCGCTGGCATTCGCTGTACAAGGATGCGCTGTCCACCATCGAAATGCGGCTGGCACGGATTGGAAAGTCCTAGAACGACATACAGGCGTTGCTGCGCACCCTGAGCATCGCTTCCTGCCGGAAGCGGGCCTTGTACTCGCTGGCGATGGCACGTACCGCCGCCTCGCTGCGTTCGTCGGGGGCATGCGCCAGGCTGAGCACGCGTGTCGCCTCGCTGACGGCCTTGCCATCCGCGCCGCGCCATTGGCCGGAAGCCGGCCAGACCGTAAAGCCGTCCGGGAAGCGCGGTGCCACGGAGCCTTGCACAAAGGCATCCCATTCTGCCTCGGACACCGTGCCGCCGGGCTTTGCCATGCCGAAGTAGATCAGTTCGCCGATGGCCGCCTGTTCTCCGGCCGCGCATGGCGCAGCCGGTATGGCAGCGCAACCCGAAAGCGCGAATGCCAGCGCCAGCGCGATGGCAGGGGCGATCGCGATGGCATTCCCGGCACGAGACGAAGGCGAGCACCGAATCCGCATCCGTGCAGATTAGTGCAGCGACCGGCCCGCGTAAACGGTAAGGGATGCCGGAGCCGCGAACGTTCCGGCCTCCCCTCGGGCATCAGCGGCTGTCGGCGTCCAGTACCGCCTGCGCAAACGCCACCGGCGCCTCTTGCGGCGGGTTGTGGCCGATCTTGCCGCCCAGCTGGCGGTGCTCATAACGCCCGGTGAACTTGTTCGCATACGAACTGGGCGCCGGGTGCGGCGCGCCGTTCGCGTCGGCTTCCATGGTGATGGTGGGCACGCTGATCGCAGGCGCCGTGGCAAGGCGTTTCTCGAACTCGTCGAAGTGCGACTCGCCGGCCGCAAGGCCCTGTCGCCAGCGGTAGTTGTGGATGGTGATCGCCACGTGGTCGGGATTGTCGAGCGCCACGGCGCTGCGATGGAAGGTGGCATCGTCGAACTCCCACTTCGGCGACGCCAGTTTCCAGATCAGTTTGGCAAACTGGTGCGTGTATTGCTGGTAGCCAGCCTGGCCACGGTCGGTAGCGAAATAGAACTGGTACCACCATTGCAGTTCTGCCTCGGGCGGCAGCGGCTTCTTGCCGGCGGCCTGGTTGCCGATCAGGTAGCCACTGACCGAGACCAGTGCACGGCAGCGGTCCGGCCACAGCGCGGCCATGATGGCGGCGGTGCGCGCACCCCAGTCGAAGCCGGCGACCACGGCGGTCGGGATGCGCAGCGCATCCATCAGCGCGATCATGTCGGCGGCGATGGCCGAGGGCTGTCCGTTGCGCATCGTGCCGGACGACAGGAAGGTCGTCGAACCGAAGCCGCGCAGGTAGGGAACGATCACGCGATAGCCGCGTGCCGCCAGCAACGGCGCTACGTCGACGAAGCTGTGGATGTCATACGGCCAGCCGTGCAGCAGCAGCGCGACCGGGCCGTCGGCCGGCCCGGCTTCGGCATAGCCGACGTTGAGCACGCCGGCATTGACCTGGCGGAGCGCGGCGAACTTCGTATGGGTGCCTGGCGTGGTCGACGGCAACGGCGCGGTCTTGGGCAGGCCGGCTTCGGGACGGGCGGCTTGTGCCAGGCCGGCGTGCGCGGCGGCCAGCGTCAGCGCGGCAGCGCCGAGAAAGCCGCGGCGCGGCAGGTCGATGGTGTTTGACATCTCTCTCTCCTATCTGGTGATCGAACCAGGCACGAGTCTAGGAGGCGCTGGCAAGCGCAATGTGTCGGGAATCCGGCGTCTTGTATCGCTGTGTATCCGGATGTGGATGCCAGATACGCCGATACAAATACGGGCCGGAAAATCAGCCAATCGGCATAGGGGGCAGCCCATCGGGCTGCATCCCCTGCCACACCACCCGGCATGCGGGTCCGCACCGGGCGGTTCGAGAGGTTGAGGTCAGACGAGACGGGGCAGTCCCAGACTATCGAAGTAGGCAGTGGTCAGCACCCGATGAATCGCCGATAGGCTGTTGTGCCACCAGCGACGGCTTAACGCCGCCACCGACTGCGCCACCGGTAGTGAGGCCCCCAGGCGAAGCAGTTCGCGGTGGATAGTCTTGCCCCTGCGCCACTGTTTGAGCTGCAAGGCCCGAAGCCGCCGCCTTATCCAGCTGTCCAACTCACGCCAGATTCTGGAGGTCTGCGCCAGCCCGAAGTAGGCTTTCCAGCCCAGCAGGTAAGGGCGCAACTGATCGACTACGGCTTGGAGGCTGCGCCCACCATTGCGCCGCGTCAGTACCCTGACACGCTGTTTGAACGCCGCCATTGGCTTAGCAGCCACCACACGTTTGATCACACCGTCCCGGGCTTGCCATAGGCCATACCCAAGGAACTTGCGACCAAATACCGGCGCCACGGCGCTTTTGGCTTCGTTAACTTTCAGCTTGAGGCGGTCATAGAGCCTTCGTAGCAGAGCCATCACCCGCTCGCCAGCGCGACGACTGCCAACGTAGACGTTGCAGTCATCGGCATACCGCGCGAAGCAGTGACCCCGCCACTCTAACTCCTTGTCCACCTCATCTAGCAAGACGTTGGCCAGCAGCGGCGACAGGGGACCACCTTGCGGCGTTCCCTGATGCCGTTCCATGACCACCCCGCCATCCATGATTCCCGCGTTCAGGTAGGCTCGTATCAGCCGGATGATCCCGGCGTCGGCGATGCGTTGCCTTAGGCGGTCGATCAGAATGTCGTGGTTGACCCGGTCGAAGAACTTCTCCAAGTCCACGTCCACCACCACATGACGGCCCGACTGCACGAACGACTGAGCGGCTAACACCGCATCATGTGCCCGCCGTCCAGGCCGAAACCCGTAGCTATGCTTGCTGAAGGTCGGGTCAAGCAGCGGTTGCAGGACTTGCAACAGCGCCTGCTGGATCAGCCGATCCGTCACCGTCGGGATGCCAAGCTCGCGCTCGCCACCTTCCGCCTTCGGGATCGTCACCCGTCGTACCGGACTGGGCCGGTACGTCCCCCGCAGCAGTTCCTCACGGATACGAGGCCACTCGGACGCCAGTTTGCGCGACGTCTGGTCAATGTCCAGCCCGTCCACACCCGCCGACCCCTTGTTCGCCCGCACCCGTTTGAACGCCTGCCGCAAGTTCTCGCGCGTCAGCGCCGCTTCCAGCAGCGCCGACCCTGTGCCGTCCGTTTCATGCCGCGGGATTTCGGCTTCGCCGCGACACACTCCATCCGGGGCTTCACCCCTTGCTTCGGTGTCCCGCCCCGCTCGCGCGGGCTTCTGGCGCCTGGCCTCCAACATCGTCATGGCTTCTGACACTTCCTCTCGTTCGGCCCTTCGCCAATAGCTCCAACCTTGCCGGTCTGTCCTCTGGCTACTACGGCCTCTGCTGACTCCTCACTCCGGCTCGACGCCGTTACCCTTTCGGGATCGAGGTGAGGTCTCCCCAGGTAAGAACGCACTCCTTCATCGCACAGCCGCCACATTTACGCTGCCTCGCCTTGATCACAAGAGCTTCGCGGTTTCTCGCCCGCTCGCCCTGCTCAGCCGCGCCTTCTATGTGGTTCTTGTTCATCGGCTCACGATTTACGCTCCACGCTTCCTCCCCACGCTCGGTCGCCCTCACGCAGTTGCGCTTCGCTTCGTTCGCTGTGATCAGCTTACGGTGGGACTTGCACCCACAAGAGTGCGCCCATGCTGGGCGCACAAAAAAGGCCGCTCCGAGGAGCGGCCCGAGTCTGGTGATATTCACCTCAGTCATTCCCGCGCAGGCGGGAATCCAGCGTCGTTGAAGTCACCGGGTTCCCGCCTGCGCGGGAACGACAGTCAACCTGGCGTCAGTCGTCCAGCAGCGACAGGTCGCGCACGGCGCCCTTGTCGGCCGACATGACCAGCTTGGCATAGGCCTTCAGCGCGGCCGACACCTTGCGCGGACGCGCCTTGGCCGGCTTCCAGCCGCGGGCGTCCTGCTCCTGGCGGCGGCGCGCCAGTTCCTCGTCGGACACCAGCACGTCGATGGTGCGGTTGGGGATGTCGATGCGGATCTTGTCGCCGTCGCGCACCAGCCCGATCGCACCGCCGGCTGCCGCCTCGGGCGAGCAGTGGCCGATCGACAGGCCCGAGGTGCCGCCCGAGAAGCGGCCGTCGGTCAGCAGCGCGCACGCCTTGCCCAGGCCCTTGGACTTGATGTAGCTGGTCGGGTACAGCATTTCCTGCATGCCGGGGCCGCCCTTGGGGCCTTCGTAGCGCACGATCACCACGTCGCCGGCCTTTACCTTGTCGTTCAGGATGTTCTCGACCGCCTCGTCCTGCGACTCGGTGACATGCGCCGTGCCCTCGAACACCAGGATGCTCTCGTCCACGCCGGCGGTCTTCACCACGCAGCCGTCGAGCGCGATGTTGCCCCTCAGCACGGCCAGGCCGCCTTCCTTGGAGAACGCATGCTCATAGGAGCGGATGCAGCCCTCGGCGCGGTCCAGGTCCAGGCTCGGCCAGCGCGTGTCCTGGCTGAACGCGACCTGCGTCGGGATGCCGGCGGGGCCGGCCATGTAGAAATGGCGGACCGCTTCGTCCTGCGTGCGGCCGATGTCCCACTGCTCCAGCGCATCCTTGAGCGAGGGGGCGTGGACCGTCGGCACGTCGGTATGCAGCTTGCCGGCGCGTTCCAGCTCGCCCAGGATCGCCATGATGCCGCCGGCGCGGTGCACGTCTTCGATGTGGTACTTGTTGGTGTTGGGCGCGACCTTGCACAGCTGCGGCACGACGCGCGAGAGGCGGTCGATGTCGTCCATGGTGAAGTCGATGCCCGCTTCCTGCGCGATCGCCAGCAGGTGCAGGATGGTGTTGGTCGAGCCGCCCATGGCGATATCCAGCGTCATGGCGTTCTCGAACGCCTTGAAGCCCACCGAGCGCGGCAGCACGCGCGCGTCTTCCTGCTCGTAGTACTGGCGTGCCAGCTCCACGATGCGGCTGCCGGCGCGCTTGAACAGTTGCTCGCGGTCGGCGTGGGTTGCCACCACGGTGCCGTTGCCCGGCAGCGAGAGGCCCAGCGCCTCGGTCAGGCAGTTCATGGAGTTGGCCGTGAACATGCCCGAGCACGAACCGCAGGTCGGGCACGCCGAGCGCTCCACCTCGGCCACGTCGGCGTCGGAATAGGCGCTGTCGGCGGCGATCACCATGGCGTCGACCAGGTCGAGCTTCTTGAACTCGACGGCCTTGGTGACGGGATTGGCCAGGCGCGTCTTGCCGGCTTCCATCGGGCCGCCGGAGACGAAGATCACCGGGATGTTGAGGCGCATCGCGGCCATCAGCATGCCCGGGGTGATCTTGTCGCAGTTGGAGATGCACACCATGGCATCGGCGCAGTGCGCGTTGACCATGTACTCGACCGAGTCGGCAATGATGTCGCGGCTGGGCAGCGAGTACAGCATGCCGTCGTGGCCCATGGCGATGCCGTCATCGACCGCGATGGTGTTGAATTCCTTGGCCACGCCGCCGGCTGCCTCGATCTCGCGCGCGACCAGCTGGCCCAGGTCCTTCAGGTGCACGTGCCCGGGCACGAACTGGGTGAACGAATTGACCACCGCGACGATGGGCTTGTTGAAATCGTCGTCTTTCATGCCGGTGGCACGCCACAGCGAGCGGGCCCCCGCCATGTTGCGGCCGGCGGTGGAGGTTTTGGAACGGTATGTGGGCATTGTTTTGCTAAGGAATGTCGCCAGAAAGGTTGCGGGCCACGGGATGAACGGCCCTGCGCGCGCCCGTGCGGACAACCTCTTGAGCTGCGCCCTGGGCAAACCGGGGATTATCCCATAACAGGTCGTGTGTCAGGCTCCGGGTCGGCGGCCGATGCGGGCCGTGGATGGGAGCGCCCCCTCGAAATGCCCGATGACGCACTTCCCTCCAACGTAAGACACCGCCCGATACACCGTATCCGGCGCGCCCCCTAGACTGGAATCGCGGGCGCTCTCGTGGCGCGGCTGAGGCGCGGAAGTCTTATGGCAACGAACCCAAGGGCGACAACGGCCAGGCGCCGCGCTGCGGAGCGGCCGGCCAGCCTTCAGGATTACCAGGAAAAGCGGAATTTCCACATTACCCCCGAGCCCGCCGGCACACGGCGCAGGGGGAAGGCGCAGCCGTTGCGCCAGCCGTTGCATTTTGTGGTGCAGAAGCACTGGGCCCGCCGCCTGCACTACGATTTCCGGCTGGAACTGGACGGCGTGCTGCTGAGCTGGGCCGTGCCCAAGGGACCCAGCTACGACCCTGCCGAAAAGCGCATTGCCATCCATGTCGAGGACCATCCGCTCGACTATGCGGATTTTGAAGGCGAGATTCCACCGAAACAGTACGGCGCCGGCTCGGTCATTGTCTGGGACCGCGGCACGTGGGCGCCGGTCGGCGACGCGCGTGAGGGCATGGCAGCCGGCAAGCTGGTGTTCGACCTGTCCGGCGAGAAGCTGGCCGGCCGCTGGGAACTGGTCCGCATCGCCAGGCCGGGCGACCAGTCGGATCAGTGGATCCTCTTCAAGAAGCGCGACGCGTGGGCGCGGCCGTTGTCGGAGTTCGATGTGCTGGCCGCGCTGCCGGACAGCGTCATCGCCAGGCCACTGGGCGCATTGAACGAATCCGGGCAAGGCCTGGTTGACGACGCGGCCGAGGCGGTCAGGCACGCGCCGCGCGCGCCGCTGCCGGCGAAGCTGGCGCCGCAGCTGGCAACGCCTTCGCCCACGCTACCGGGCGGCACCGGCTGGATCATCGAAACCAAGTTCGACGGCTACCGCATCCTGGCGCGGATCGACGATGCGCGGGTGACGCTCTTCACCCGCAACGGCCATGACTGGACCCGCAAGCTCGGCTCGCTGGCCGCCGAGATCGAGAAGCTCGATATCTCGCAAGGCTGGCTCGATGGCGAGATCGTCGTGCTGCGCGACGGCATGCCGGACTTCAATGCGCTGCAGAACGCCATCGACGGGCAGCGGCACGACGCCATTGTCTTCTTTGCCTTCGACCTGCCTTACTGGGAAGGCCGCGACCTGCGCGGCCTGCCGCTGGCGCAGCGCCGCGAAAAGCTGGCCACGCTGGTCGCCACGGGCACGGAGCGGGTCCGCTTCAGCGAGGCCTTCGATGCGCCTGCCGCGCAGATGTTCCAGGCGGCGTGCAAGCTCGGCCTGGAAGGCCTGATGTTCAAGCGCGCGGATGCGGCCTACGTTTCCGCTCGTACGCAGACCTGGCTGAAGATCAAGTGCAAGCTGCGCCAGGAGTTCGTCATCGGCGGGTTCGCGGACCGCGAAGGGTCGAAGACTGAAATCGGCAGGCTGCACCTGGGTGTCTATGACGAGGGCAACAAGGGCGAACTGCTCTACGTGGGCGGCGTCGGCACCGGCTGGGACAGCGAGATGGCCGCGAAGCTGCACAAGCGGCTGGCGGCATTGCAGGTCGACGACAGCCCGTTCGCCAACGAAGCGCGTGGCAGCCGCCGCTGGGGCCGTGGCCGTCCCGCCGTGTCGCGATGGGTCAAGCCAACGCTGGTGGCGGAGGTCGAGTTTTCCGACTGGACGCCGGAGGGCCAGGTCCGCCATGCCTGCTTCAAGGGCCTGCGCACCGACCGCCCCGCCGGGTCGGTCCGGCGCGAAGCGGTCCAGACCGCCGTGACGCCGCATGGCATGGCCGCCATCAAGGTCACCAACCCCGCGCGCGTCATCGACAAGGCCGGGGGCTTCACCAAGGTCGAACTGGTGCGCTATTACGAGAGCGTCGCCAGCCTGATGCTGCCGCACCTCGCCGAGCGCCCCTTGTCGCTGGTGCGCGCGCCGGAAGGCATCGACGGGCCGACGTTTTTCCAGAAGTATGCGGAAACGGCAATGCCGGGACTGACCGAGCGCCCCGCGTCGCTCTGGCCCGGCCACGGCGCGCTGCTGACGGCCGACTCGGCCGAAGCCATCGTCGCCGCGGCGCAGATGAATGTGGTGGAGTTCCATACCTGGAACTCCACCACACGCGATATCGACCATCCCGACCGGGTCATCTTCGATCTCGATCCCGGCGAAGGCGTGCCATGGGAATCGATGCTCGAAGCAGCCATGCTGGTGCGCACGCTGCTCGATGAGCTCGGCCTGCAGGCATGGCTGAAGACCAGCGGCGGCAAGGGACTGCATGTGGTGGTGCCGCTGGCGCCGCGCCGCTCGTACGATGAAGTCAAGGCATTCTCACGGGCGGCGGTGAAGCACCTGGCCGCCACCCTGCCCCGCCGCTTCACCGCCCGCTCCGGCGCGGCCAACCGCAAGGGGCGGATTTTTGTCGATTACCTGCGCAACGGCTTTTCCCAGACCACCGCGGCGGCGTTCTCGGCGCGGGCCAGGCCGGGGCTCGGGGTCTCGATGCCGGTGTCGTGGGAGCAACTTGGCAAGCTGAAAAGTGGCGCACAGTGGACCATCCGCGATGCCCGCGAGTACCTCAGCTTCCAGGTCGCCGACCCGTGGCAGTCCTATTGGGACAGCCGCCAGACTTTGACCGCCGCCATCGAGCGCTTAAGCTGATTCCAGCCGTACTGCATTGCGGAGACTTCCATGCCTGCCCGATCCCTCGCCTCGCTGTCCCTCTCCTTCGGCCTAGTATCGATCCCCGTCAAGCTCTACACGGCCACCGAAACCAGCTCGGCGGTGCGCTTCAACCTGCTGAGCAAGGAAGGCTCGCGCCTGAAGCAGCAGTACATCTCCGAGCAGACGCAGGAGGTGGTCGAGCGGGCCGACATGGTCAAGGGCTATGAATTCGAGAAGGGCCGCTTCGTGACCTTCTCTCCCGACGAGCTCAAGGCGCTGGAAGAAAGCGCCAGCCACATGGTCGATATCGTCGCGTTCATTCCCGAGCGAAGCGTCGATCCGCTGTACTACGACAAGGCCTATTTCATCGCGCCGGACAAGCGCGGCGGCAAGCCTTACAGCCTGCTGCGCGAAGCCATGGCCAGGACCGGGCGCTGCGCCATCGCCAAGTGGGCCGCCAAGGGCAAGTCGCATATCGTGCAGATCCGGCCGGTCGAAGGCGGGCTGGTGTTCCAGCAGCTGCTGTTCGCCGATGAAGTGCGCAATATCGCGGAACTGCATATCGATGAGGTGGCGGTCTCGGATGCCGAGCTGAAACTCGCGGTCCAGCTGATCGAGCAGGCATCGGAAGACCAGTACGACCCGGCCCAGTACAAGGACGAAGAGAAGGCCAGGGTTCTCGCCGCCATCGACGCCAAGATCGCCGGCAAGCAGATCGTGTCGCCGGAGCCGGCCGAGGTTGCCGCCGGCGGCGAGGTCATCGACCTGATGGATGCACTGCGCGCCAGCCTGTCGAAGAAGGGAGCGCCTGCGGCCAAGGGCAAGGCCGCCGCGGAAACGGCGTCCGCCCGCCGTCCCGGCAAGCGCGCCGCAACGCCGGCAGCGCCCACGCCGATCCGGCGCACCGCGAAGAAATCGGCGTGAACCGCGGCGAAGGCCTGACCACGCGGGCGCTGGAGGCGCGCCTGGGCGTATCGCGCCGGCTGATCGGCAGCCTGGTCAGCGCCGGGCTGGTCACGCCCGCGCGCGGTCCGCGCGGCGAGCATGTGTTCTCGTTCCAGGACGTGGTGCTGATCCGCACCGCGGCCTCGCTGCACCAGGCACGCGTGGCACCGGCGCAGATCCTGCGGGCGCTGCAGCGGCTCGAACGGCTGGCGCCGGACCGGCACCTGTCAGGCATGCGCATGTCCGCCAGCAGCGGCAAGGTCTCGGTGCGCGACCGGCATGGCGCGTGGCTGGTGGAGAGCGGGCAGCGGCTGATGGAATTCGAGCCGGCGCCGGACGATGTGCGCGTGGTGGAACTGGCGCGTGCCGCCGCCGGCGAAACAGCGGCCGGCCAAGCCTTTGCGCGCGCGCAGGCGCTCGAGCCCGTCGATGCCGTCGCCGCGGAAGCCGGCTACCGGCGCGCGCTGTCGCTGGCGCCCGGCATGCTGGACGCCTACCTGAACCTGGGCTGCCTGCTGTCGGACCAGCAGCGCTTCGACGACGCGATCGCGCTCTATGAAGGCGCACTGGGCTGGCTGCCGGACGCGCCGCAGCTGCATTTCAACCTGGGCGTCGCGCTGGAAGATATTGGTGCGCCGCAGTCGGCGCTGGCGGCCTACGATCGCTGCATTGCGCTTGCGCCCGGCGATGCGGATGCACATTACAACGCCGCGCGGCTGCATCATGAACTGGGGCACTTCGAGAAGGCGGTGCGGCACTTCAACCAGTATCGCAAGCTCAACCGGGCGGATTAGCAGTACGGGCGGCCGCACGGGCCGATGGCCGCGAAGTGACGCCCGCTTCAGCTGAAGCGATCCCGCATGACCAGTGCGCTGACCTTGTGGCCGTGCCAGAACATCTGGTGGATGCGGCCCTTGAGCTTGTCCAGGGTCTCGTCGTCGAGCGTGTCGAAGGTCAGCCTGACCGCGGGCCGGGTGCCGTCGCCTTCCATATGTTCGATGCTGTTGTATTCCGGGAAGCCGTACTTCACCAGGAAGGCGCCGATTTCTTCGTCGGTGACGCCGGCATCGATGTTGCTGAGCATGAGAACGGACATGGATCACCTCCGCTGTTGGTACAAGGGCGACGGACATTCCGCCGCCCGGGGCGTCATGGCTTGACCTCGGTCCACCCCGGGCCGGGGTCGAAGGACCGGATCGCAGCGGCCCTTGCCGCACTGTCCGGACCCAGGTCGCGCTCGTAGACGCGGCCGTCGTGGCTCACCATGAAGCTCTTGACGCCGGTATCCCCGTACCGCAGCGGCCAGGCGATCACCGCAAACCCGCCAAAGAGCTTGCCATCGACGACATAGTCATACTTGCCGCCCGGCGCGTGCGCGCCCTGCGACGTCAGCAGCCGGTAGCGGTAGCCATGGTAGCCCGCGCCCGGCGCGCTGCGATGCTCCGCGCTGAGAAAGGCGGGGCCCAGCGGGCTTTCCGGTTCGCCGGGGCGCGTTGGCCAGTACAGGCCATCGTGCTTGCCGGGCGAGCTGACCAGCTTCGAGGCGTACGCTGTCACGCCGCGGTCCTGGCGCATCAGCTGCGCATATTCGTTCTGCGCGTCGCACACGGCGAGCAAGGTCTGCATCACCGACAGTTCGTTGCGGCCGATGCGGCGCAGGCGCATCTCATCGACGCCGGCGCGCGTGTCGAAATGCCAGCCCTTGGCAGTCTTCACCAGCGGCACCGGCATGGTCCAGCCGTCATTGCCCGCGGCAATGCGGGCGCGGTCTGGCCCGTCGGGTCGGATTGCGTGCGACTGGTGCCATGCCTCAAGGAACCTGTAGCGGATCTCGGCGCCGACCGGCGGGATCAGGTCGGTATAGCGGGCGCCGAGCAGCGACTTCATGGCGGCGTCGTCGCTGGTGGCAACCGCTTCGCCGAATGCGTTCATTGCCGCCTCGGGCGTGGCGAAACTCTTCTGCGCGTAGGCCGGCGCCGCCGCCAGGGCGAGCAGCAGCCCTCCAAGGGACAACGCCTTGCGGCAGGGCCAGGCCAGGCCCGATCGTTGCGTGCGCTGCATATCGCTGTCCCCCGCTCAACGCCGTCCGCCACCACGGCCACCGCCACCACCACCGCGGCCACCGCCGAAGCCCCCGCCGCCACGGCCGCCGCCGCCGCCGCTGAAGCCGCCACCGCCGCCACGCTGACCGCCACCGTCGCGGAACGAGGCTGACTGCGTGCTGGCGCGGCCGCGGTCGAAGTCACGCTGCGCGGCCGCGCCTCCGCCGCCTACGCCCTGGAATGCGTTGTCGCGACCACCGCCAGCGGACCGGTCCGAAGCGCGAGCCCGGTCGGACGCCCCGGCGCGATCGGACACCCCTGCCCGGTCGGACACGCCGGCGCGATCGCCCGCACCGCCACGATTGCCACCTCTGTCCGCGACGCTGCCGCGATCGCCAACACCGCCGCGGTCGCCAACACCGCCGCGGTCGCCAACACCGCCGCGGTCGCCAACGCCGCCGCGGTCACCGACGCCGCCGCGCCCACCGCGATCCCCGCCCGCCATGCGGTCGGACACGCCACCCGCGCCTTCGCGGCCGCGGAACTCGTTGCGGCGGTTGGCGGCAGCCGCATCACGCCCGCCAAACCTTTCGCTCGTCGCGTTATCCCGGTACGCCACCCCTTTGCGGTGCGAGGCGTCGTGCTGCCATTTCCCTCCGCCCTGCACCTTGGTGCGGTCGAAATTGCGATCGATATTGGCAGCCTTGTTGACGTTGATGTTGACGTCGCCCCCGCCCCAGTTGCAGTTGCCGAAAATCGCGCCCGCAGCGGCCAGGCCAACGCCCCAGGCAAAGCCGGTCATCAGCGCGGCGCCGGGATAGTAGGCGGGATAAGGGGGCCAGTAATACGGCGGGTAGGAGGGATAGCTCCAGGCGCCATACACCACCGTCGGGTTGTAGGCCGGCACATAGATGACTTCCGGGTTCGCCGGCTCGATCCGCACGATGGTTTGCGCCGGCGCTGCCGACTGCGCTGCCTGTGCCGACGGCGCCGGCGCAGGTTCTACAATGACGTTCTGCTGCTCGTTCGACTTGAGATTGCCCGATTGCTGCGCGCGCGCCCGCAACCGCTGCACGGCGTCGAGCACTTCCTTCTCCTGGCCGATGAAAGCGTCGCCCAGCTTCTGCGTCCAGTCGAGCTTGTCGCTCATGGGCTCCAGCACCTGCGGGAACGCCACCAGCGACTTGACGCTGACATCCCAGCTCTGGCTCTCGACCGCTTTCAGCGCGGCGTCACCCTTCACCTTGGGATTGGCCTTGACCCAGCGTGCCGCCTGCACGATCTCGAGCGGATAGGTGGAGGCCATCAGCACCTGCGACAGCACCGAATCGGGATAGAGGGCGATGGGTGCAACCAGGGCCTCGAGTTCTTCCGGCTTGAACGGTGCCGGCTGGGCTGGCGCATTCTGCGCATGGGCACTCAGCGCCAGCCATGCCAGGCCCGCGCACAGGCAGGCGCCGACACGGCGCCAAAGACGCATTTCCCGCCCCTCCATGGCCGTCTCCCTTGCCCCGTCGCCGAGCGCCGTTACGGGGCTCAACTTCCGGCCTGCCGTCCGCTCCGTGTCCGCGCCAGGCCTGGAAAAGGTAATTAGCGATCACGATGTATTGCCCTGACAAACTATAGGTGCCGGCGCCGCCTCCAGAGATGAAAACTTTGCGAAAGTGAAATAGGAAAAACTTTTGCCGCCCGCCGGTCCGGACAACGCGGCCAATGCCCGCGGTTTTGCTATTGTGATGAGGTGCCGCATGACACAGGCCGGGCCGCCGTATGCCTTGCCACCTCTCCCGATGCTCGAACCCTATGGACCTATGGAGGAGAACCATGGCCAAGCATAAAGACAAGCGCCACGACAAGGACAGGGAGCAGGCCGCGGCCGAGACCGAGCCGCCACGCCCGCGCGATGACGCCGAGGACCGGCAGGACGAAGGGCGGGAGCCGCTGCAGGAACGCATGTCCGAGAAGGACTACCAGAAGGAGCTTCGCCACCTGCACGGCGAACTGGTCAAGCTGCAGCGCTGGGTGCAGGCGAGCGGCACCAAGGTCTGCGTGCTCTTCGAAGGCCGCGACGGCGCCGGCAAGGGCGGCACCATCAAGGCGCTCACCGAACGCGTCAGCCCGCGCGTGTTCCGCGTGGTCGCGTTGCCGGCCCCGACCGATCGCGAAAAGAGCCAGATGTACATGCAACGCTATCTGCCGTATCTGCCCGCGGCAGGCGAGATCGTGATCTTCGACCGCAGCTGGTACAACCGTGCCGGCGTCGAGCGTGTGATGGGATTCTGCACCGAGACCCAGGCCGAGGAGTTCCTGCGCGCCGTCCCGCTGGTGGAGCGGGCCATCGTCAATTCCGGCATTATCCTGATCAAGTACTGGCTGGAAGTCAGCCCCGAAGAGCAGACGCGCCGCCTGAAAGGACGCATCCACGACGACCGCAAGACCTGGAAGCTCACCGACATGGACCTGCGCTCGTACAGCCGCTGGTACGACTATTCGCGCGCGCGCGACGCCATGTTCGAGGCGTCCGACAGCGACTTCGCGCCGTGGTACGTCGCCGATTCCAATGACAAGCGGCGGGCGCGGCTGAACATCATCCGGCACATGCTGGACCGGATCCCGTACCAGGAGATCGAGCGCAAGCCGGTCAAGCTGCCGGCCCGGCAGAAGGCGCACGGATACCAGGAGCCCCACTACCCCTACCGGCATGTGGAGTCGCGGTATTAGTACGAGGAGTACGAGGCAGCCGTCGGCCTAGTCGCGCAGCTTGCGCGACTTCCAGTCGCCGTTCTTCTCCTTGCAATACCAGCCGGTCCAGCTCTCGGACACGCCGGCACGGCGGAACTCGCTGTGCAGCTGCCGGCACCGGTCGCCATGGTCCTGCCGGGAACGCAGCGGCGTGAATGCGCCTTCGACCTTGCGCTCGCGGGTGTCCGGCGGCAGCGTGAACGGCACGCGCGCACCGTCGGCCCCCTGGTCCAGCGTCCTGCGGAAGACGTCGTTCAGCACGTCGAACTGCTTCTGGGTCAGCGTGCCGACAACAGTGCCGGAAAGATAGTGATCAAAGTAGGCAAAGGCCGTCCCTGCCGGCGCCAGCGCGGCAAGGCACGCGCCGGCGCATGCCAGCGCGGGCAAGACCCGGAATCGGCGGTTCATGTAAGGCTCCTTCGACGTGGTGCCCTGGCAAGCGTGGCGTGAGCTGCAGGCGCTGGCGCCGGCCGCGTACGGCATCAGTCTTCCTTGCCAAGGTAATCATCGACCGCGCTGCCCACGGTAGGGTGGAACTTGTCGCCGAACGCTTCCATCAGCTCGAAGCGCTTGAGCTTGTCGCGCACCGGGTCCTTCATCTCGGCGAAATGCAGGTCGATGCCGCGCTCGCGCAAACAGGCGCTCAGATCGCGCAGCATGTCGGCCGACGTGACGTCGACGCTGGTCACCGGTTCGGCGGCGACCACCACGCGGCGCACCGGCGTCGGCGAGGCGTCGATCGCTTCCATCAGGCGTTCCTGGAACAGCTCGGCGTTGGCAAAGAACAGCGGCGCGTCCCAGCGGAACAGCACCAGTCCGTCGATCCGCCTGGCCTCAGGGTAGCGCTCGGTATCGTGGTACCCGCGCAGCCCCTCCACCTTCCCCAGCACGGCATAGTGCGGCCGCCAGCCGTCCCAGAGGAATTCGATCACGGCGATCACCACGGCCAGGAAAATGCCCTGGATGGTGCCGAACACGGCCACCGCGGCGAAGCACACCATGGACAGCCAGAACTCCCATTGCTGGATGCGGTAGATGCGCCTCAGGTCGGCGAACTCGAACAGGCCGATGGCCGCGGCGATCACCACCGCGGCCAGCGCGCTGCTCGGCAGGTACTGCAGCAGGTTGGGCGCGAACATCAGCAGCACGGCCACGGCCAGCGCGCCCACCACGCCGGTGACCTGGGTCTTGGAGCCGGCGGCTTCGGCCACTGGCGTGCGCGAGGCGCTGCTGCTGATCGGAAAGCCCTGGAACAGTCCCGCCGCCAGGTTGGCGGCACCCAGCCCCACCATTTCCTGGTTGGGGTCCACGCGGGTATTGGTGCGCGCGGCATAGGTGCGCGACAGCACGCTGGTGTCCGCGAAGGCGATCAGCGCCACCGCGCATCCCCCCAGCACGATCTTCATCAGGTCGGCGCCGTCCAGCCACGGCACGACAAAGGCGGGCAGCCCCTGCGGCGTCTTGCCCAGCACTTTCACCCCATGCTGGTCCAGGCCGAACATGCTCACCGCGAGCGTGGCGAGGACCACCGCGATCAGGATGCCCGGCACGCGCTCGAAGCGCTTCAGGGCCAGGATCAGGGCCAGGCTGCCGGCGCCGACGGCAAAGCTGTACCAGTTGGTCTGCCCGGCCACGATGGCGCTGCCCAGCGCAACCATCTCCCGCAGCGGCCCGGCATCCTCGACCGGGATGGCGAACAGCTTGGGCAGCTGGCTCACCAGCACGGTCAGGGCGATGCCGTTCATATACCCGTAGCGGATCGGCTTGGACAATAGTTCGGCGACGAAGCCGAGGCGCAGCAGCCCCATCACTATGCAGACCACGCCCGAGACCACGGCCATCATGCTGGCCACCAGCACGGCACGCGCCGGATCGCCGCCGGCAACCTGCAGCACCACGGCCAGGATCGGCGCGGCCAATGCCGAGTCCGGGCCCAGCACCAGGATCCGGCTCGGCCCGAACAAGGCGTAGACCAGCAGCGGGACCATGGTGGCGTAGAGCCCGTAGACGCCGGGCACGCCGGAGGCCTCGGCGTAGGCGATGCCGACCGGCATCAGCATGGTGGTCAGCACCAGCCCCGCCGCCAGGTCCCGCGGCAACCAGTCCGGCCGGTAGGACTTCAGCATCCGGACGCCTGGCAGCCAGCGCAGCCACCCGGCGGCCTTGCCATCGTCTCGTCCTGCGAAGGGCGTCAGTTTCCCGGATTCCATGGCAGCCTTAATTGTCCGATACGCATCGAATATAGGCGTTGGCGGCACAGTCTTGCCATGCCGCGGGTGGGTTACTTGCCGGCGGCGCCAGACGCGGGCGGTGCCACGGCTCGCGCCCCGCTCCCCCGCCCTCCTCGTTTTCCCGCACTGTCCCTGAATGCAAAAACGTTGTCCCGGAAAGCCAAACCGGAGACAGCCAATCTTAGATACTTCGCGGGTCGCAACCGACCTGCGCCCGCCGCCTGCAAGAGCATTGCCTCCCCTGCTGGCGTAGCCGTGGCCACTACTGGAAGAGCTTTCATGATCGGGCAACCCACTAACACCCATCGCGCAATTGCAACGCCCTCGGGCAAGGCATCGCAATCCGGCCTCTACGGCTGGATCGTCTTTGCCCTGAGCTTTGGCCTGCTGCTGTCGGACTACATGTCCCGCCAGGTACTGAACGCGGTATTCCCCCTGCTGAAGGCCGAGTGGTCGCTGAGTGACACCGAGCTCGGTGCGCTGGGCGGCATCGTGGCGCTGATGGTCGGCTTGCTGACGTTCCCGCTGTCGATCCTGGCGGACCGCTGGGGCCGGGTCAGGAGCCTGGTGCTGATGGCGGCGCTGTGGAGCCTGGCCACGCTGGGCTGCGCGCTGGCGAACAACTTCGGCGAGATGTTCATCGCGCGCCTGTGCGTGGGCATCGGCGAGGCGGCCTACGGCAGCGTCGGCATTGCCGTGGTGCTGTCGGTGTTTCCGCGCCACCTGCGGGCGAGCCTGAGTTCGGCCTTTATCGCCGGCGGCGCGTTCGGCTCCGTGCTGGGCATGGCGCTGGGCGGTGCGTTGTCGGCCCATTTCGGCTGGCGCTGGGCCTTTGCCGGCATGGCGCTGTTCGGGCTGGTGCTGGTGGCGGTGTTCCGCCTGGTCGTGACCGAACCGCGGCTGCAGGCCCGGCGCAAGGCGCTGGGCGAGGACGCCGAGACCGCATCGCGCGAGCCTGCCCTGGCCATGCGCCCGCTGCTCGCCGCGCTGTTCTCGGCGCGCTCGATCCTCTGCGCCTATGTCGGCAGCGCCATGCAACTGCTGGTGATGGGCGCCCTGATCACCTGGATGCCGAGCTACCTGGCGCGCTACTACGGCATGGCCACCGATCGCGCCGGCGTGGTCGCGGCGGGCTTCGTGCTGGCCGGCGGCGTCGGCATGGTGCTGTGCGGGGCGATGACCGACTGGATCGCCCGCCAGGCGCCTTGCCGCAAGTGGGCGGTCGCGGTGACCTACAGCCTGATCTGCTGCGGCCTGCTGCTGACGGCGTTCCGGCTCCCCGCGGGCAGCCTGCAACTGGCGCTGATCGGTGCGGGCATGCTGTTTGTCGGCGGCACCGCCGGCCCCGCCAGCGCCGCGGTCGCCAACCTGACGCGCCCGGCCATCCATGCCACCGCCTTTGCCACGCTCACGCTGGCCAACAACCTGCTGGGCCTGGCGCCCGGACCGTTCGTCACCGGCCTGCTCGCCGACCACATCGGCCTGCAAGGCGCATTGCAGTGGGTGCCGCTGGCGTCGCTGGTCGCCGCCGCCGCCTTCCTTGCCGGCCGCCGCTACTACGCAGCCGACCTGCGCCGCCTGGAGAGCCGGAACGAAGACGCCGCTCCCGCAACTTCTCACTGATCTGGAACCATGAGCCTTACCCCTGACACCACCGTGCTGCTGGTCCCCGGCCTGCGCGACCACGTTGCCGAGCACTGGCAGACCCTGCTCCAGGCACAGCTGCCCAACGCGCGCTCGGTGCCGCCGCTCGAGCACGACAAGCTCAGCCGCGATGCCCGCGTTGCCGCGCTGGACGCCGCACTGGCCGAGATCGACGGTCCGGTCGTGCTGGTCGCGCACAGCGCCGGCGTCATGATCACCGTGCACTGGGCTGCGCATGCGGACACGCATGCGGCTGCAGAAAACCGCCGCAAGATCCGCGGCGCACTGCTGGCCACGCCCGCCGACCTGGAAACCCCCATGCCGGCCGGCTACCCTGACACCGCCACGCTGGCGCAGCACGGCTGGCTGCCCGTTCCCAGGAGCCCGCTGCCCTTCCCGACCATCCTCGCCGCTAGCCGCAACGATCCGCTGGCGACCTACCCGCGCGCCGCCGAAATGGCCAGCGACTGGGGCAGCAAGCTGGTCGACCTGGGCGAAGTCGGCCACCTCAATCCCGCCGCGGGCTACGGCCCATGGCCGCGCGCGACCGCGTTGATCGATGAGTTGCTGCGCGCCGGCTGATCCAGCGCATTGATTTGTAGTACCCGGCAATACCAAACGAGACGGAAATATCCGCATCCCAAAAACCAAAGGAAACAAGTGGAGAAACAATCCATGAAGATCAGGACCCTGGCTGCAGCCGCAGCGCTTGCCTGCTCGGGCAGCGCGCTCGCGCAGTCATCGACCGTCACGCTGTATGGCGTGGTGGACATCAACGTCGAATACGCCAACCATGTTGGCGCGGTGCCGGTGGCGAGCAACCAGTTCAACCGCGGCCCGGCAAACGACGTGTACCGCATGAACTCGGGTGGCATCTCCGGCTCGCGCTGGGGCATGCGCGGCACCGAGGATCTCGGCGGCGGCCTGAAAGGGCTGTTCGTGCTGGAAAGCGGCTTTAACCTCGATACCGGCACGATGCAGCAAAGCAACCGCCTGTTCGGCCGCCAGGCCTTCGTCGGCCTGCAGAAGGCAGGCATCGGCCAGATCAGCCTGGGCCGCCAGTACACCTCGATGTTCGAGGCGCTGGCGAACTTCTCGCCGGCGGCCTACGCCACCCAGTACGAGCCGGTGGTGCTGCAGTCCGGCCCGAACTTCCGCGCCGACAACACCGTCAAGTACACCGGCCAGTTCGGCCCGGTCACCGCGCTGGCGCACTGGTCCTTCGGCACCGGCCTGGCCCTGCCGGCGACCGTGGGCATTGCCACGCCGATCGGCGGCAACGGCGAAGTGCCCGGGCAGTTCCGGCGCGACACCGCGTGGGGCGCCGCGGTGGCCTACCAGGGCGGCCCGTTCGGCGTGACCGTCGGCTACGACCAGTGGAACCCGACCATCGGCACCAGCAACGGCGAGGTCAAGAAGGCCGTGGTCGGCGCGAGCTATTCGTATGGCCCGGCAAAGATCATGGGCGGCTATCGCTGGGGCCAGAACAAGAACGCCGCGGACGTGGTGATCCAGCGCGACGATTTCTACTGGATCGGCGGCACCTACCAGGTCACCCCGGCCATCGGCCTGACGCTCGAATACGCCTACGACAACGTCAAGACCCTGTATGGCGATACCCATGTCCCCAACCCGTGGCAGGTCGCCTTCATCGCCAACTACGCGTTCTCCAAGCGCACCGACGTGTACCTGACCACGGCCTACGCCAAGAATGCCGGCCTGATGATGGAATCGCTGGCTACGGTCTACGCCAACAGCCTGTCGCTGGGCAACAGCTACGCGCTGGCCAACGGGCAGAGCAACATGTTCGGCGCGGCAGTGGGCATCCGCCACAAGTTCTGACAACGCGTCTCGCGGCATCGATCCCGCAAGCGATGCTCTTTGCGGCCGCCCGGTCTTTCCGGGACGGCCGATTTTTTTTGGGACGGTGGAAATGCGGCGTGCGCCAGGCGCACGCCGCCGCTATCGGCGCAGGAAGCCGTGGACGATGCCGGCCGCATGCTCCGGCCCGGTCACCAGGAAGAGGTGGCCATCATCGACCATCTGCAGCGTCGAGCCAGGGATGCGGGCGGCCAGGATCCTGGCATTGACCGCGGGAACGATCGGATCGTCGGTGCCGTGCATGACCAGCGTGGGCTGGCGCAGCGAGCCCAGCCACGGCAGGCTGCTCCAGCCCCATGCCGCGAGCAGCTGGTAAAGATAGCCGCGCCCGGCCGGCGGCTGCATGTGCTGGCCGTGTTCGTCGAGCAGGGAAGGATCACGTCGAAAAGCGCCGCCGTAGAGGTCGGCGCCGACGCGGCGCAGGTATTGCGGGTCGGTATAGCGGCGCACGCCGATCATCCTGGCAAGCACCGACAGGCGGCCCGGCACCATGATCACGCCGGGCGACGTGGCCGCCAGCACCAGGCGCCGGCACCGCGACGAATAAAGACGGGCGAACTCCTGCGCCAGCGCCCCGCCCCACGACACCCCCAGCGCATCGACCTGGCCCGTATAGCCGAGATACGACAGCAGGCGGTCGGCGAGCACGCAAAGACTGGAAAAACGGTACGGCACCATCGGCGCGGGCGAGCCGCCGGCGCCGGGAACGTCGAATAGAATGACTTCGATGCCCGGCAGGGCATCGACAAAGGGGGCGAGCAGTTCGAGATTGGCGCCGATGCCGTTGAATATCAGCAGCGGCGGTCCGGCATCGCTGCCGGGCCGGATGCCGGCACGCACGACCTGGCCGTCCAGGTCCACGGTCAGCACCTGCAGCTTTTGGCCGGCATGCGTGCCGGTGTCTGTTGTTGTCATCAGCTTGTCCTGGAGAGTTTGCGCACGGGCATGGCCGGCGCGCGGCCATGCCCGCCGCAATTTATTGCTTCGGGCGCAGAATCCCCTTCACCTCCTCGACGTTCTCGGCAAGGCGGCGTCCGACCACGGAAATGCTGTCCGCCTGCGCCTTGTACAGCGTGTCGGTCAGGCCGCGCACGCCGGCAACGGCCTTCTGCAGCGAGCGCGGCAGGGCTTCCGCCAGCTTCACGGGCGCCTTGCCATCGACGGCCTGGCCGCCGCGCGACAGCGCCTGCAGATCGGCGGCGGCATCGCACAGGAACTCTGCCTGCTGGCGCACCAGCGATTGCAGGCCTCCGAGCAGCATGACGTTGACGCTGGCGAGCGCCTCGATGTCCTTGCGGCGCGATTCCAGGACCGCGGCCGGGTCCAGGCGGTTGTTGCGCACGAAGTCGAGCAGCTTCTTGTGCGGGGCTTGCGCGGCCGATGTGCCTGCGGTGTTGGTCGATTCCATATTGCTTTCTCCTGAAGGTTGGGTTGGGAAATTCAGATCGCGATGTTGGGTACTGCGATGTTGCGGTGTTGCGATGTTGCGGCGTCTCGCCATGCGCGCTACGCCTCGGTCACATAGCGGCCCGGCGCTTCGCCGCAGGGGGCGAAACGCAGGCTGCCGGGGGCCGCGGGCGCGTTGCGCTTCGGGCCGGAGCGCTTCTTCAGCCACTGGGTCCAATGCTCCCACCACGAGCCCTGCTCGGCGGTGGCGCCGTCCAGCCAGGCTTCGGGGTTCGCATCGGGCGTGCCGCTGCGGAAATACTTCGACTTGGCATTGCCGGGCGGATTGACCAGGCTTTGCACGTGGCCGCTGGAACTCAGCACGAACTCGGTGCGCCCGCCGAACGCCTGCGCCGAGCGGTACACCGCCTTCCACGGCGTGATGTGGTCGGTCATGCCCGCCAGCACGTACTTGTCGCAGTCCACGTCGGACAGCGAAATGGCGTGGCCGAGCACCTGCAGCGCACCCGGCGTGGCGAGCTGGTTCAGCGTCAGCATGTCCAGGAACTGGCCATGCAGGCCGGCCGGCAGGCGCGTGGTGTCGTTGTTCCAGTAGAGGACGTCGAACGCGGGCGGCGCATTGCCGAGCAGGTAGTTGTTGACCCAGTAGTTCCACACCAGGTCGTTGGGCCGCAGCCACGCAAACACCCGGCCCAGCGCCTCGCCATCGAGCACGCCGCGCGACGCGCTGCCGTGCCGCGCCGCCGTGACCGCCTCGGGCGTGCTGAACAGCCCGAGCTGCGACTCGGCATCGAGGCCGAACACCGCCACCATCAGCGTGACGGCGTGCACGAGCTTCTCGCCACTGGCGGCGCAATAGCCCAGCAGCGCCGCCATCGTCATCGCGCCGGAGCAGGCGCCATGCACGTTGACATCGGCACTGCCGGTGATGTCGCGCATCGCATGGATCGCCTCGACCAGCGCGCCGACATAGGTATCGAGATTCCAGTCGCGCTGTGCCGCCGTGGGGTTGCGCCAGCTGACCACGAAGACCTGCAGTCCCTGGGCCAGCATGTACTCCACCATGCTCTTGCCAGGCGCAAGGTCGAACACGTAGAACTTGTTGACCTGCGGCGGCACGATCAGCTGGGGCCGCGCATGCACTTTCGCGGTGGTCGGGGCGTACTGGATCAGCTCCAGCACCTCATTGCGGAACACCACCGCGCCAGGCGTGGCAGCCAGGTTCGTGCCGACGCTGAACGCATCCTTGTCGACCTGTGCGGGCATGCCGCCGTTGGTCAGCACATCGCTGGCCAGGTTGATCATGCCGCTGACCAGGTTCATGCCGCACGACTCGAAGGTCTTGCGCAGCGCCGCCGGGTTGCCTGCCAGGGTGTTGGTCGGTGCCAGCGCGTCGGTCAGCAGCGACATGAAGTATTGCGCGCGATGCTTGCTGCGCGGATCCATCACCGAACGCCGCACCGTGCCCTCGAGCGCGTCGCGCCAGGCCTGGTAGCCCTGCAGCGACATGCGGAACAGCGGATGGTCGCGCCAGGCGTCGTCGCCGAACCGGCGGTCGCGCGCCGACGGCATCGGTGCCGAGCCGTCCAGCACGCTGACCAGGTCATGGGTGAGCTGCGCCTGCTGCTCGAGCACCAGTACCGGCTCCTGCACGCACTGCGCGCCGATCTGCTGGGCGGCCGTGATGAGATCCTCGGGACGGATCCCGACAAAGGGATTGGGTCCTGCCAGAAAATCGGTGGGCGCCTCCATGGTGGCTGCATTTGTCATACTGCTCTCCTGTCTCTTTCTTTCCTGCTTCTGCTTTTGCTTCCGCTGTTACCGTTTCACGCCATGACAAGCGCCAGGGCTTCGGCCACCATCGCCGGCTTGGCTTCGCCCTCGATCTCCATCGTGTTTTCCGTGCGCAGCAGCACGCGGCCGTCGCCCTTGTTGTCGGCCGACACCAGCCTGACGCGATTGCGCACGCGCGCCCCGGCCTTCACCGGCGCGAGGAAGCGCGTCTTCTCCACGCCATAGTTGACCGCGGCGCGCGCATCCGCCGGCACCACGCCCATGTCGACCAGCTTCCCTGCCAGCAGGGACAGCGTCAGGTAGCCGTGGGCGATGGTGCCGCCGAACGGGCTTTCGCGGCGCGCGCGCTCCACGTCGACGTGGATCCACTGGCTGTCGCCGGTGCATTGCGCGAATGCATCGATGCGCGCCTGGTCCACTTCCATCCACGCCGAAACGCCGAGTTCCTTGCCGACGAATGCGCCGAGCGTGCCCATGCTGTAACCTTCGATTGCCATATGCCTCCTTGCTTGCTTTGGCGTCCGTGCATGCCGACCGTGTCGGCGCACGCATGTTTGTACTGCCGCATCGTAGTGGCGCGGCGCGCAAACACGGCTACCAAAACCGGCCCATTTGCTGACAATGCTTGCCGCTTTGCAGGGCCGTGGCACGGCGTGCGCGCAATGCGCTTCCGCGGGCGCACCGAATGGCAGGATTTGTCAGTCGCGCGGCCGGCATTGCCAGCACCGTTGCTGCGCTAAGGCGTGCGGCGGTACGTGTTTGGCGTGCTGCCGGTCCAGTGCCGGAAGGCGCGGTGGAAGGCAGTCGGATTGTCGAAACCCACGTCGAAGGCAATGGCCGTGATCGCGTCATCGGAGCGCGTCAGGCGCTGGATGGCAATGTCGCGCCGCACGCCGTCCTTGATCGCCTGGAAGGTGGTGCCCTCCGCGGACAGCCGGCGGCAGAGCGTGCGCACCGAGCAGTGCAGCGCCGCCGCCACGGCTTCGATGGTCGGCGCTACCGGCAGGCAATCCGCCACGTACTGCCTGACGCGATGACAGGTCATGGGCTCGGCAAACGTGACAAAGATCCAGTCCTCGGGCGCGCGTGCCAGGAATTTCTCAAGGTCGGACTTGCGTTGCCGCACCGGCATGTCGAGGAATGCCGCGTCGAAGGCAATGCCGCCGCGCTCGCAGCCGAAATGCACCGGGCCGGGAAACAGGTAGAGATGGTCACTCGCCTGCGCGGGGCGCGCTGACGGCAGCTGCACCGCCTGCAGCGGGATCTTGTGGCGGATCAGCCATGACGCCACGCCATGCACCAGCTTCAGCATCAGCTCGCGTGCCATCGGGCCCACGGCCGGACCGGCTGCAGCCTCCACCAGTTCCACATGCGCGGCACTGCCTTCGCGCCGCGACTCCACGCGGAACTCATCCAGCAGCAGCCGGAAGAACTGCCCGAAGCGATGCAGCGCGACTTCGAGCCGTGGCGCATCCAGCAAGCTCAGGCACAGGTACTTGAGCGTGCCGTTGCGCAGCGGACGGCTGAAGATGCCGGGCATCTCATCGTCGAGCTCGTGCGCCAGCAGCCGGTACAAGGTCGAGAACTGCTCCTGCGTCACGCGTGCCGCGGGCTCGTCCATCAGCTCCGTGGCAATGCCGGAACGCGCCGCCAGCTGCGCGATCAGCGCAGGATCGGCACCGGGCAGGAAGCCATGGACGAAGGAAACCGGGACGGTGGGGGACAGGCAATTCACTTGAAAAACCGGCATCGGATGCCGCGGGTGGGAGACGAAAATACGGCGCGTCTGCGCCATCGCCCCGACACTGTGCAACGTTGCCCCGGCCGCGCACATCGTGTTTTCCCTGACTGTCCCGAAATGTCAAGCGATCGTCCCGGATCGTCAAATTGCTTCATGCCGTTCGCCGATACTTCAGGCCATCGAATGACGATGAAAACAGGCCGACGGAACGCGAACCAGCAGGTTCTGCCCGGACCGCCTGCCGACAACACCCAGGAGCAACAGCATGCAATTCCTCGACGATTCCCTGCACCCCGAGAACATGGACAAGGTGGTCATCACCGTGGCGCCGTACGGTCCGGAATGGATGCCGGCAGATTTCCCGGAAGACATCCCCGTGACCATGGAAGAGCAGGTGCAGAAGGCCGTCGACTGCTATAACGCCGGCGCCACCGTGCTGCACCTGCACGTGCGCGAACTGGATGGCAAGGGTTCCAAGCGCCTGTCGAAGTTCAACGAGCTGATCGCCGGCGTGCGCGCAGCCGTGCCCGACATGATCATCCAGGTCGGCGGCTCGATCTCGTTCGCGCCGGAAGACGACGGCCAGGCCGCCAAGTGGCTGTCGGACGACACCCGCCACATGCTGGCCGAACTGGACCCGAAGCCGGACCAGGTCACCGTGGCGATCAACACCACGCAGATGAACATCATGGAGCTGCTGTACCCGGAATACACCGCGGGTACCTCGCTGTCCCATCCGGCCTACGTCGAAGCTTATCGCGAAATGACCGTGCCGGCCGGCCCGGGCTGGGTGGAAGAGCACCTGCGCCGCTTGAGCAACGCTGGCGTCCAGCCGCACTTCCAGCTGACCGGCATGCACGCCCTCGAAACCCTCGAGCGGATGGTGCGCGCCGGCAAGTACATGGGCCCGCTGAACCTGACCTGGATCGGCATCGGCGGCGGCTTCGACGGTCCCAACCCGTTCAACTTCTTCAACTTCATCCACCGCGCGCCCAACGGCTGCACGCTGACCGCCGAGTCGCTGCTGAAGAACGTGCTGCCGTTCAACATGATGGCGATGGCGATGGGCCTGCACCCGCGCTGCGGCATCGAGGACACGATCATCGACCAGCACGGCAACCGCATGACCTCGGTGCAGCAGATCGAGCAATGCGTGCGGGTGGCCAAGGAACTGGGCCGCGAGATCGCCTCGGGCAAGGAAGCGCGCGAGATCTACCGCATCGGCACCTGGTACGACAGCGCCGAGGAAACCCTTGCGGCGCACGGCATGGCGCCCAACCGCAAGCCCGGGCAGAAGAACCTGCCGGTGCGCGCCTGACGCGCATCGCCCGGCCGCGGGGCGTCCCGCCCCGGCCGGGCATCGGCGCCCCGCGCGCCTGCCCGAACCACAACACCGCTGAAGCCATGAATCCTGCCCCCGCCGTCGCCAATCCGTGCCTCAACATCTGCCGCCTGGACGTGGCCGGCAAGTATTGCCAGGGCTGCGGCAGGACCCCGCTGGAAATCGGCACCTGGGACCGGATGACCGAGGCCCGGCGCGCCGAGGTGCTGGCCGAGCTGCCCGCCCGCCAGCCCTGGCGCCGCGCGCAAGCCGCGTCCGCCCCCTGATTCCCCTCGCCCGCCGCCAGGCACGCATGCGGCGGCGGGCGCCATCAAGCTGCTGCCATGACCCACCCCACGACGCTTACGGTCGATGCCTACTTCGACCTGATCTGCCCCTGGTGCATGATCGGCAAGAAGCACCTCGAAACCGCCATTGAATGGCTCGCCCGGGAGTACCCGAAAGTTGCCGTCCGGGTCGCCTGGCACTCTTATCCGCTGATCCCGACCACGCCACCGGAGGGCAGGCCCTACCGCGAGTTCTACCTCGCGCGGCTGGGAGGCCCCGAGGCCATGGCCGCGCGCCAGGCGCAAGTCTGCGCTGCCGCGCGCGAAGCCGGCATCACGCTGGCGCTGGATCGCATCGAGACCTTTCCCAGCACGCTGCTGGCCCACCGGCTGGTCCGCCACGCCGTCAGGCAAGCCGGCCCCGAGGCCGCTTCGGCGCTGCTGGACGAGCTGTTCACGCGCTACTTCATCCGCGCCGAGAACATCGGCGATCCGCAAGTCCTGCGGCGCGCCGCGGCAGCCTGCGGCATCGCACTGCCTGACGCAGGCGCCGACGGCGACCTGCCCGATCTGGACTGGCTGCCCCCGCTGCACGACCCGGACGCCCCGCCGCTGCGCACCGGCTTCGGCGTGCCGCATGTGGTGTTCAACGGCACGCACAGCGTGTCGGGCGCCCGGCCGCCTTCGGTGCTGGTCGAAGCCATGCAGCGGGCCCTTGCGCGCGCGAAGCAGCGCGCCACGCTCGCTGCCGGCTGAAGCTCCCCCGCCGGTATTCAAACCGGCGCGCGCCCCCATCTCTTCAACCTGAGCCCATGACCATCCCGACAAGAAGGCTGGCATGGGCAAGTTTCATCTCATATCTTTAAACGGAGACAACCATGCCAACCCGCCCCACCCTGTTCCGTCCCCGCCACGCCGCGGTTGCCGCCATGCTGGCACTGGCGATGCCGGCCGCGATGGCCTGGACCAGCAAGCCCGTGCGCATGCTGGTGCCGGCGCCTGCCGGCGGCACCATGGACGTGATCGCACGCCTGCTGGCCGACCAGCTTTCGGCCGACCTCGGCACGCCCGTGGTGGTCGACAACAAGCCGGGCGCCGGCGGCGGCATCGCGATTAGCGCGATGCTGGCCGCGCCGCCCGACGGCCAGACCATCATGGTGACCGCGACCAACGTGCTGACCGAAGTGCCGCACGTGCTGAAGACTCCCTACAACACCATGAAGGACATCCGCCCGCTGGCCGCCGTGGCCCGCTCGCGGCTGCTGCTGGTGGGCTCGCCGACGCTGCCCGCCAAGGACTTCAACGGCCTGGTGAGCTACGCGCGTGCCAACCCCGGCAAGCTCAGCTTCGCTTCCTACAGCGCCGGCACCGCTTCGCACTACGCGGGCGTGATCGTGAACCAGAAGTCCGGCATGGACCTGCAGCACGTGCCGTTCGCCGGCTCGGCGCCAGCGCTGGCCCAGGTGATGGGCGGCCAGATCGCCGTGATGTACGACGGCATGGTGACGTCGCTGCCGATGATCAAGGCGGGCAAGCTGCAGCCGTACGCCGTGGCATCGAAGAACCGCTCGCCGCTGCTGCCGCAGGTGCCGACCTTCGCCGAACTGGGCTATCCCGATGTGGAGTTCAGCAACTGGGTCGGCGTGATCGCATCGGCGCGCGTGCCGGTCGAACTGGCGCAGAAGATCCAGACCGCGACCTACAAGGCCGCGGCGACACCCAAGGTGCAGGAGCGGATGCAGGCGCTGAGCTATGAGCCGATGCAGCCACAGTCGCTGCAGCAGCTCGGGCAGTCGCTGCACGAAGAGTTCGAGCGCAATGGCGCGATTGTGAAGGCGTTCAATATCCAGCCTTGATCGGGCGCTTTTGTTCCACTGGTTTGCTTCCCTTTCCCATAAATGGGAGAGAGGAGAAAGCACTGCCGGCACCAGGCTTCGTCGCACCCACACGCCTCCCTCGGGAGGCGTTTCTCATGTGTGCCGAGCATGCCCAACAGCTCGGTGGTGCAGGTCCCCTATCCAACCTGATGGTGGTGAAGGATTAGCGAAGCGCAAGGGCTCCACCGTGAGGTGGGGTCTGAAGGAAGCGTGGAGCAAAGCCACGACCTGACGAACAGAAATCAGATACGAGGCCTGGTACCTGAAGTCGCACTGGGCTGGGCTACTTCGGCTTCAGTGAGTGGCCAAGCGTGCTGCGCGATCTCGAGTGCTGGCTGCGCCGGCGCTTGCGCTGCTTCCTCCGCTTGCGCGAGAGAGGGTGAGGGCAGGCGCATGGCAAGCATCGCTGCCGGCACCAGGCTTCGTCAGCCCCCGCACGCCTTTCTCGGGAGGCGTTTCTACTTGCCGGCGAAAGCGCGTCGCCCTTTCGCAAGCTCAACAAAAAAAAAGCGCCAGTCCCCGCCCGAGGACTGGCGCCAAGCTCCTTACCTTCCCTTTCAGGCTACGTCTTCCCGCAGCTGCTTCTTGTTGATCTTGCCCACGCTGGTCTTCGGGATCGCCTCGACGAACGTGATGCGGTCGGCTTCAGGCACCGCGTACTTGCTGATGCGCTGCGATTCGACGTGGCCCAGCAGGTGCGCGCGGACCTGTTCCGCATTCACCTCCACGCCCGGCTTGCGTACCACGAACGCCATCGGCCGCTCGCCCCACCTGGCGTCGGGGACACCGATCACCGCGCATTCCAGCACGCCTGGCACTTCGGTGATCAGATTCTCCACCTCGATCGACGACACCCACTCGCCGCCGGTCTTGATCACGTCCTTGATGCGGTCGACGATCTGCACGAAGCCGTCCTGCCCCATCACCGCGACGTCCTGCGTGTGCAGGTAGCCGCCGGCCCACAGGTCTTCCGATGCCGCCGGCTTGCCGAAGTACGCCTTGGTCAGGAACGGCGCACGCAGCACGATCTCGCCGCGGCTCTTGCCGTCGTGCGGCAGGTCCTGCATGTCTTCGCTGACGATGCGGTAGTCCACCAGCGTCACCGGGCGGCCGGTGGAGCAGCGCATGCGCACTTCTTCGGCACGGTCCTTCGGCACGCACCCGGGCGGCAGCTGCGCCAGCGACACGATCGGGCCGGTCTCCGACATGCCGTAGCCGGCGAAGATGTCGATGCCGCGATCCAGGGCCGCCTCGCACAGCGCGGGCGGCAACGCCGAGCCACCGATGATGATCTTCCAGCCCGACAGGTCCGGCTTGCCGTCGGCGGAGGCCTGCAGCAGCATCTGCAGGATGGTTGGCACGCAGTGCGAGAAAGTGACCTTCTCGGTCTCGCGCAATTTCAGCAGCTGGTCGGGCAGGTAGCGGCCCGGCAGCACCGTGCGCAGCCCGAGCATCACGGCGACATACGGGATGCCCCATGCCAGCACGTGGAACATCGGCGTGATCGGCATGTAGACATCTTCACGATGCATGCGCTGTCCTTCGCGCGGCGAGCACAGGCTCGTCGCCGACGCCAGCGTGTGCAGCACGATCTCGCGGTGGCTGTAGCAGACACCCTTCGGATCGCCGGTGGTGCCGGTGGTATAGAAGGTGGCGGCCTTGGTGTTCTCGTCGAAATCCGCGAACTCGAAGTCCGCGGGCGCATGCTCCAGCAGCGCCTCGTACTCGCCGGCGAACGGCACGCTGGACTTCGGCACGTCCTGGCCATCGGCCAGCAGCACGAAGCGCGGGTTGCCGGTGAGCTGCGGGCGGATCTGCTCGATCACCGGCAGGAAATCCGGGTGCACCAGCACGATCGCGGCGCCTGCATCGTTGAGCGTGTAGAGGATCTGCTGGGGCGACAGCCGCACATTGACGGTGAACAGCGTGGCGCCCATCATCGGTACGCCGAAATAGCATTCCAGGTAGCGGTGGCTGTCCCAGTCCATCACGGCCACGGTGCTGCCGTGGCGGATGTCCAGCGCAGCCAGCGCAGACGCCAGCTTGCCGATGCGGCGGCGGAAATCGCGGAAGGTGTAGCGCATTTCGCCGCGGTAGCTGATCTCCTGGTCGCCATAGAGGCTCAGGGCATTGGTCAGCAGCTGCTTGACCAGCAGCGGATAGGCGTAGGCCGACTTGGCCGGCGTGATCAGGTTGTCTTGCATGTTCATTCGCTCGAATCCAGGGTTCAGTACGGCCTGGTGCCGATGATGCCGGCCCGCTCCATCTTGCGGTGGCACGGCGGATAATCCATCACAGCATAGTGCTGCGTCGCGGTGTTGTCCCAGATCGCCACGCTGTCGGGCGCCCAGCGCCAGCGCACCTGGTACTCGGGGATGTACGCCTGGCTTACCAGGTAGCGCAGCAGGTCGGCGGCGCCCGGGTTGGCGTCCTGCCCGAAGCGCACGCGCGCGGCGGTGTGGTAGTTGGTGAAGTGCGTGGTGAAGGCGTTGACGTAAAGCACCTTCTCGCCGGTGTCCGGGTGCGTGCGCACCACCGGATGCTCGGCATCGGGATACTGCGCCTTCAGCGCCAGGCGCTTCTCGACCGGCATGGCGGCGCCGAAGCTCGCTTCGATGCTATGGCGCGCGCGCAGGTCGGCGATCTGCGTCTTGATGTGCTCGGGCAGCCGTTCGTAAGCCAGCGCCATGTTCGCCCACATGGTGTCGCCGCCAACCGGCGGGCATTCCACGCAGCGCAGCACCGCGCCGAACTGCGGCGCCTCGCGCCACGTGGTGTCGGAGTGCCAGGCGTTCTCGTAGCGGTCGTTGGGCTGGTCGGGCGTCTTGTAGATGCGCACCAGGCCGGGGTGTTCCGGGTCGCTGCCGGCCACCGGATGGTCTTCCAGTTCGCCGAAGCGGCTGGCGAAGGCGACATGCTCGGCCCGGCTGAACTTCTGGTCGCGCAGGAACAGCACGCGGTGCTGCAGCAGCAACGCGCGGATCTCGGCGAACAGGCCGTCGTCGCGCACGGCATCGGCCAGGTTGACGCCGCTCAGTTCGGCGCCCAGCGCGCAGGTGAGTTGTTGGACTCGCATGGCTTTTGGCTCCTCAGATGACAAAGATCGACGAACCGGTGGTCTTGCGCGACTCCAGGTCGATATGCGCCTGCACCGCGTCTTCGAGCGCGTAGCGCTGGTTGATCTCGATCCGGATGCGGCCGGAGCCGACATGATCGAACAGTTCCCCGGCCAGTTGCGCCTTCTCGGCCGGATCGAAGATGTAGTCGGCCAGCGCCGGACGGGTCAGGAACAGCGAGCCCTTCATCGCCAGCAGCACCGGGTCGAACGGCGGGATCGGGCCGGAGGCCGTGCCGACGCAGACCATGGTGCCGCGGCGGCGCAGCGAATCCAGCGAAGACGTGAAGGTGCTCTTGCCGACGCTGTCGAACACCACCGACACGCCGACGCCGTCGGTCAGTTCGCGCACGCGCTTGGCCACGTCTTCATGGCTGTAGTTGATGATGTGGTCGCAGCCATGGGCACGCGCCACTTCGGCCTTGGCCTCGCTCGACACCGTGCCGATCACGGTCAGTCCCAGCAGCTTGGCCCACTGCGAAACGATCAGGCCCACGCCGCCGGCTGCCGCGTGCAGCAGGATGGTTTCGCCCGGCTGGAACGCATGGATGCGGCGCATCAGGTACGCCGAAGTCAGGCCGCGCATGGTCATCGCCGCCGCGGTCTCGAAGCCGATGGTGTCGGGCAGGCGGATCAGCGGCGCCGCCGGCACCAGGCGCTCGGTGCTGTAGGCGCCCAGCGTGTTGATAAAGCCGGTATACGTGACGCGATCGCCCACGGCGACGTTGGTCACGCCCGGGCCGATGGCCTGCACCACGCCCGAGGCTTCCACGCCCATGCCGGACGGCAGCGGCACCGGGTAGGTGCCGTTGCGGAAATAGGTGTCTGCGTAGTTCAGGCCCACCGCCACGTGGCGGATGCGCACCTGTCCCGCGCCGGGCTCTCCCACCGCCGCGTCTTCGTAACGCAACACTTCGGGGCCGCCAGTCTCATACATGCGGACGATCTTTGCCATGCAGTTGTCTCCTTGGAACGTTGCGGCACCGATGTGTGCCGCGCATGCTGCCAATGTAGGTCGCCGCGGCCGCGGCAGCTTTGCAATAGGCTCCAGCGGCTTTGCATTTCATGCCAAGCCCGCCTATCATGCCGCTGCAAAGACAATGCGGCGGCCTTCCCAAGGCCAGCCGCCATAAGCGGGAGACAACCTTGGACACCCTGGTACGTGCAGCAGCACTGACCAATTTCTTTGAAGTGGCCGGCGCGCTCGGCCTCAATACTCAGCCTTTGCTGCGCACCGCCAGGCTTAGCCGGGCGCTGCTGGCCGATCCGGACCAGCGCATCCCGGTAGGCGCCTGCGCCGCGCTGCTGGAAGCCGCGGCCAGGGCGGCGGACTGCCCCACCTTCGGCCTGCGCATGGCGGAATCCCGGCAGCTATCGGACTTTGGCGTGATGAGCCTGCTGATCAGCCAGCAGCCAACGCTGCGCGCCGCGCTCGCCACGATCATCCGCTACCGGCACCTGGTCAACGAATCGGTGTCGATCCTGCTGGAAGAGGCCGGCGGCGCGGTCATCATCCGCCAGGAAATCGTGCTCGACCAGCCTTCGCGCCAGGGCACCGAGCTGGCGCTGGGGGTGGTGTTCCGCCTGTGCCGGGCCTTGCTCGGCTCGCACTGGCGCCCGCTCAGCATCAACTTTACGCACCCGGCGCTCGCCGACCTGCGCGTGCACCGGCGCCTGTTTGGCTGCCCGCTCGAGTTCGACAGCGAATTCAACGGCATCGTGTGCCGGGCAGCCGACCTCGACGCGCCCAACCCGACCGGCGATCCGGCGATGGCGCGCTATGCCGAGCGCTTTGTCGACACGCTGCCGCGCATCAACTCGCCCAGCATCGGCCGCGATGTGCGCAATGCCGTCTACCTGATGCTGCCGATGGGCCGCGCCACCTGCGAAGCCGTGGCGCAGGGACTGGGACTGAGCCTGCGCACCATGCAGCGCCAGCTCGACGAAGCCGGCGAAACCTTCACCGATATCCTCAATGAAGTGCGGCGCGAACTGGCGCTGCGCTATGTGGAGAACCCGCAATACGCCATGCTGCGCGTGGCGGAGCTGCTGGGATACAGCTCGGCCAGCACGTTCACGCGCTGGTTCTCGCTCCAGTTCGGCGAGCCGCCGCTGGCATGGCGCCGGCGGCACGCAAACGGCAACACCAGCGGCAACGCAAGCGCTGCCGGTGCCGAGGCCACGCAACGATGAGCCCTTCGCACACCATCGGCGTGCATTTCGCGACAATCGGATAACGCGATGTCTTACTACCTGCGCAGCGCCAGCCTGACCAACTACGTTGAAGTGGCACGTGCCGTCGGCCTCGATCCGCACCAGCAGATGCGTGCGGCCAAGATCAGCCGCGACGTGCTGCTCGATCCCGATATCCGCATCCCTGCCGCGCTGGTGGGACGGCTGCTTGACGCGTCGGCACGCGCCGCGCAGGTGGACGACTTCGGCCTGCGCATGGCGGAGCTGCGCCAGTTCTCCAACCTGGGGCCGCTGGCCTTCGTGGTGCGCGAGCAGCCCACGCTGCGCCGCGCGCTGGAGTCCATGGTGCGATACATGGGCCTGCAGAACGAATCGCTGGCGATGCGCCTGGAGGAATCCGAAGGACTGGTCATCATCCGGCTCCAGGTCCTGAGCGAGGAATCCGGCGTGCTGCGCCAGGCCACCGACCTGGCCGTGGGCGTGATGTTCCGCATGCTGAGCCTGTTCCTGGGGACTTCGTGGCGCCCGCGCAGCATCTGCTTCACGCACCCCGCACCCGCCAGCGTGGCGACCTGCATGCGCGTGTTCGGCATCGACCCGCTGTTCAACCAGGACTTCGACGGCATCGTCTGCGCCGCCGCCGACCTGGAGGCCCCGCTGCCGTCCTACGACCCCGCGATGGCAGGCCAGGTCAAGCGCTACCTCGGCAGCCTGCTGGCCCAGGCCAACGCCACCGCGCCGGACAAGGTGCGCAAGCTGGTTTACGTCCTGCTGCCCACGGGCATGTGCTCGGTCGACCGGGTGGCGCAGCACCTGGGGGTGGACCGGCGCACCATCCACCGCCGCCTGGCGCGGGATCAGACCAGCTATTCCGAGATCCTGAACCAGGTGCGTGCGGGGCTGGTGGTCGGCTATATCGAGAACCCCGACAGGCCGCTGTCGGAGGTGGCCACGCTGCTGGGATTTACTTCACTGAGCACGTTTTCGCGCTGGTTCAGCGGCGAGTTCGGCTGCAGCGTGTCGAAGTGGCGGTCGCAGCAGGCGCAGCAAGCGCAGCACGCGTAGGCTCGAGGCGCGCCGGGATCAGGTTCCGCGCCGGGCCGCCTCGATTTTTGCGATATCGATTTTCCGCATCGTCATCATCGCTTCGAAGGCGCGCTTGGCCGCCGCGGGATCGGAATCGAATACCGCCGCGGTCAGCGCGCGCGGCGTGATCTGCCACGACAATCCCCACCGGTCCTTGCACCAGCCGCATTCGCTTTCCTGCCCGCCGTTGCCGACGATGGCATTCCACAGGCGGTCGGTTTCGGCCTGGTCGTCCGTCGCGATCTGGAAGGAAAACGCCTCGCTGTGCTTGAAATGCGGGCCGCCGTTGAGGCCAAGGCAGGGAATGCCGGCAACGGTGAACTCTACCGTCAGGACATCGCCTTGCTTGCCATCGGGATAGTCGCCGGGGGCGCGGTGGACGGCCTTGACAGCGCTGTCGGGGAAGGTCTCGGCATAGAAGTTCGCGGCATCCAGCGCGTCGCGGTCGTACCACAAACAGATCGTATTCTTGCTCGGCATGTTGTGTCTCCTTGGAAAGGTGAGCACGGGGCATCCGTGGTCGTCGAACACTCAAGGGCGCCGGCCAGGCACGGTGTGCCGGTCGGCCGCCCAGGCGTCGATATTAGACTTATCTGGCCGCATCCCCAATATGCCGTGGACGCCATAAGCCGGCGCTAGCGTGCCCGCCCATCGCGGCAATTTGATCCGCCCCGCCCCCGAGGGGCGCGACGGTGGCGCCATCCAGACGCACTTGGTGGTCGAGGTACATGTAGTGCCATGAGAGCTTCGCCGCCCCTTTGGTCAGTACGCCTCTCGTCTGAGGAGCACCGGGATAGTGACAGGCGTGCCCATCATCCCGCCACGACTTCGCTAAGACCAACATGACGGTGGACAATCCGATCGGCCACCGTAGCGCCCGGCTATCCCCCCAATGCGGCCGACGCTTTTCCACGAAGGCCGCAATTCCCTCCTTCGCGTCGTCGGTCGCGGCCACCTGGCAGAACGTATCAAAGGCGTGCAGCCCGCCATGAGCCGCCAGGTGTGGATCTGCCGGTCGGCGACGATGCCGGTCACGCTCGCCGCAAGCACGGTGTGGACGCAGTTGCTGGAGATTACCGCCGGGCTGGTCGACGGCGGTGTGTGGCCAGCGCGTTCGGTCCGCAGGCCCGGTTCCTGATCCTGCCCCTTTCGGGGCATGGTTGCGCGGCACATTTCTCATTGTGAAAGCGTCGCTTATTGATCATTGCGGGGATCCATGACCGTCGCCTATCCTGTCCTAACCGGCACGGCGAATCTGTGCGGTACAAGACATAGCCGGACAAGAATTAACAATAACAAGGACAAGGGGAATCTCCCCAAATACGGGCTGATGCGAGAAGCATGCGCCGTCCGCGCGCTCGGCCTGACTGGAATCATGGGGTGAAACCATCGCACGCGGTGCAGTACCGGCCGTGAGCGGGATTCTCCGTTGACAAAACATGGCCGATGCATTCCTGTTCAGCAAACCCTTCACGTTTCTCGCCTGTCCCGGCATGCCGGAAGTCAGGTCCGGCGTCGATGCACTGGAATCGCTGCCCGGACATATGTTCTGGCTCGAGAACGAGGACTTCATCCGCAGCGTCCACGTGCCGGACTTCCTCGCACAGAGCCGCGCCGCCCTCGAGGCGGTGATGCCCGGCGGGGCCGCGCTGGTTGACGCGAAGGCCGACGAGATCCGGCGCAGCACGCATCTCATCTCCGCCCTGCAGCGCCTCGGCCCCGAAGCGGCCGCTGCCGCGCACTCGTACTGCTACTGGCGCTATTCCGCCGACGTACTCGGGCGCTCGCAAGGGATTCCGCGCAGCGCGATCGAGCGCCAGTTCGACCGCGCGGTCGCGCCGCGCGACGGTGCGCACAAGCTGGAATGGATCTGCCCTTGCTGCGATGGCCAGGCGCACTACCAGGTCGACGGACTGCTCGCGTCGCAACGCGTGGCACGGCAGGGCGGGTTCTCGGTGGAATGCCCGCATTGCGGGCATCGGGAGCGCCTGTATGCCGGCTTCCTGCACGCCGGCCGGCTGGAGTGTCAGTGCAGCATCTGCACCGGCTTCATCCAGACGCTGGCAGGCCAGCTTGCCAGGCCCGCTCGCAAGCTGGCGGGCGGGCTGGAAGCGTTTGCCTGGAAGCATGCCGTCGACACCATCGCGGAGATCCACGAACTGAAGGAGGCAGCCTTGCAGCGGCTGGCACGCGGCGATACGCCCTCGGACAACGCGATGGCGTTCGCGCATGCCGTGCAGGCGGATGCCGAACGCCCCCTGCCGGACATCCTCTGCCAGATCGATCCCACGCTCGAAGGCCGGCTCGACAAGAACCCCCGGGTGTGGGCGCTGCTGTGCGAGCTGCTGCAGGAAGGCGTACTCGACTGCGAGTGCACGATCTACGATCAGGACAAGTGCCAGCAGGTCGCGCTGGAGCTTGCGTTGCTCGACGACGACCCGGCAGCGGCCAATCCCGCGGCCCATGATCAGCTCACTACGCTGCTCAAGGGCTACGAGCCATCCAAGCGCGACACTTTCATCAGCTGGCTGCAGGCTCTCAAGCGCTTGCGGCTGTGCGTGGCGCGTTTCAATGTCGCCGTCGACGTGGCCTGGCGGCTCAGCGTGGAGCATTGCCGCATCCTGACCGCGCGGCAACCGGATGGCCCGGGCGCGGCTGGCCCCCATGCCAGCGGGCTGCCACGCTGGCAGCCCGCGCCGCGCCTGCGGCGACCGGACCGGCCGGTCTATCTCGACGCCGAGCTGGAAGCGGTGCAGCTGTTGAAGGCGCTCGGGTATATCGTGTTCAGTCCGGAGGATATCCGCTCGCAGCAGGACAACATGGAAGACATCTCGTAACGCGTTTTCCTGCTGAACCACGATCCCTGGCAACGCCTCTTGCGATGGACGGCTTTGGGCACTAATCCTATGAAGGACGCGTCCCCAAGGAGGCCCCATGGCGCAGTGCACAAAGTGCGGATGCGATAACACCGCGGGTGCCAACTTTTGCCAGCAGTGCGGCAGCGCCCTCGTCCGCCAGTGCCGCAGTTGCGGCCAAGCCCTGGCGCCGGCGGCGCGCTTCTGCAGTGCATGCGGCGAGCCTTGTGGGGAACCGGCACCCGCCGCGTCCACCGCGCCGGTCTCGCCGGTGTCCCCGGTGTCCTATACGCCACCCCACCTCGCCGAGCGCATCCGCAGCGAGCAGGCGGCGCTGGAAGCCCGCGGCGAGCCCGCCGGCGAGCGCAAGACCATCACCGTGCTGTTTGCGGACATGGCCGGCTCGACCGCGCTGATCCACGACCTGGATCCAGAGGACGCCCACCGGCTGATCACGCCGGTGATCGACCTGATGATGGAGGCGGTGCACTACTACGAGGGCTACGTTGCCAAGTCATTGGGCGACGGCATCCTGGCGCTGTTCGGCGCACCGATCGCGCACGAGGACCACCCCCAGCGTGCGCTCTACGCCGCGCTGCGCATGCAGAAGGCAATGCAGCGCCACAGCGACAGGCTCAGGCTGGAGCAAGGCATCTCGCTGCAGATCCGGGTCGGCATCCACACCGGCGAAGTGGTGGTGCGCTCGATCCGCAAGGACGATCTGCACACGGACTACGATCCGGTCGGCCACACCATCCACATCGCGTCGCGGATGGAAACCATGGCGGCGCTCTCGTCGATCTTCGTCAGCGAATCCACGCAGCGGCTTGCCGAAGGGTATTTCGCCTTCAAGCCGCTGGGCGTTGCGCAGGTCAAGGGCATTCCCATGCCGCTGGCCGTCTACGAGCTGACCGGCATCGGGCCGCTGCGTACACGCTTGCAGGTGTCGGCGCATCGGGGCCTGGCGTGCTTCGTCGGGCGCGGCCTGGAGCTGGAGACGTTGCACCAGGCACTGCAGCGATCCGCGGCGGGTCAGGGGCAGATCGTTGCGGTGGTCGGCGAGGCCGGAGTCGGCAAATCGCGGCTGTTCCATGAATTCAAGGCGCGTTCGCCGGGCAGCTGCCTGAAGCTGGAGACGTTCTCGGTGTCCCACGGCAAGGCCTTTGCCTACCTCCCGCTGATCGAGCTGGTGAAGAACTATTTCCAGATCGAGGCTCACGACGACGAACGGAAGGCCCGCGAAAAGGTGGCGGGCCGCGTGGTGATGCTCGACCGGGGACTGGAAGACGTGCTGCCATACCTGTTGCACCTGCTGGGCATCAGCGAGCCGGGCTCGGCGTTGCCGAACATGGATCCGCTGATCCGGCGCCAGCGCACCTTCGAGGCGATCACCACCCTGCTGGCGCGCGAGAGCCGCAACCAGCCGCTGGTGCTGCTGTTCGAGGACCTGCAATGGCTGGACAGCGAGACCGAAGCCTTCCTGGATGTACTCGTCGACCGCCTTGCCAACGCCAGGATCCTGCTGCTGCTGAACTACCGGCCCGAGTACCAGCATGGCTGGAGCCATCTTGACTGCTACACGCCGCTGCGGCTAGACCCGCTGGGCCTGGCGGAAGCCGGGCAACTGCTCACCGCGCTCCTCGGCGACGATCCGGCGCTGGCGGACCTCAAGCGCCTGATCCTGGCAAAGACCGAAGGCAATCCCTTCTTCATGGAAGAAGTGGTGCAAACCTTGTGCGAGGAAAAGGCGCTGCTTGGCGAGCCCGGCCACTACCGCATCGAGAAGACGCCCACGGCGCTCCATATCCCGACCACGGTACAGGGCGTGCTTGCCGCCCGCATCGACCGGCTGTCCCGTGCCGAGAAGGACTTGCTGCAAACCCTCGCCGTGATCGGGAAAGAGTTTACGCTCAGCCTGATCCAGCGGGTGGTCGCGCAACCCGATGAGCAGTTGCGCCCGCTGCTCGCCCAGCTGCAGGCGGGGGAATTTATCTACGAGCGGCCGGCCTTTCCCGACACCGAATACACCTTCAAGCATGCGCTGACCCAGGAAGTGGCCGGCAACAGCCTGCTGACGGAGCAGCGCACCGCGCTGCACCAGCGCACCGCCCAGGCGATCGAGGCCCTGTTCCAGAACCAGCTGAAGGACCACTACGGCGAACTGGCGCGGCATTACAGCCTCAGCGGCAACGACCCGAAGGCGGTGGAATACCTGCAGTACACGGGACAGCAGGCCATCCAGCGCTCGGCCTACCACGAGGCGATCAGCCACCTGAATGCCGCCCTGGAATTGCTCGGCCGCCAGCCGGACACCCCCGAACGCGCACACCAGGAGCTCGCGCTGCGGCTGGCCATCGGGCCGGCACTGATCGCCGCCCGGGGCTTTGCCGCCGCCGAGGTCGAGGCCACCTACAGCCGCGCGCTGGCCTTGTGCGGCCAGGGCGGCGACACGCTACAGCTGTTCCCGACGCTGGTCGGGCTGCGTACCTATTTCTCGCTGCGGGCGGAGCATGCGAAGGCTTACCGGCTGGGCAAGCAACTGCTGCGGCTGGCGGGGCGAACCAACGATCCGGAGCTGTCGGGAGAAGCGCATGTCGCGCTTGGGATGAGCGCGTATTACCTGGGCAGGTTCGGCATCGCGCATACCCATCTGCGCGCTGCCCTCGCGCTCTATGGCGCAGGACCGCATCTCACCCACCTGAATGTCCATGGCGTGGATCCCGAAGTGCGCGCCCTGTCGGCGTCAGCACTCGTGCTCTGGACGCTTGGCTATCCGGACCAGGCCCTCCAGTGCGCGCAGGACGGGCTTGCGCTGGCGCGGCAGATATCCCATCCCTTCAGTTTGGCGCATGCCCTGTGCCAGGCCGCGGAACTGCACCAGTTCCGCCGCGAGCCCCAACTCACGCAGGAATACGCCGATGCCGCCATCACGCTGTCGACCGAGCAGGGTTTCCCGCTGTGGCGCGCGTGGACCACCATCCTTCGCGGTTGGGCGCTAACGGAACAGGGGCAGCAGCAGGCAGGCATCGCGCTGATGCATGAAGGGCTGGACGCCTATCATGCGACCGGTGCGGTCCTGGGGAATTCGCACTTCCACTGCCTGCTGGCACACGCCTACGGACGCCAGGGACAATGGCAGGCGGGGCTGGACGCGCTTGCCGTGGCGAAGGACGCGGTGGACCAGACCGGGGAGCACTATTGCGACGCGGAATGGCACCGCCTGAACGGCGAGCTGGTACGGCAACGGTCGGCTGCCGAGGGGCGGCCTGAAGGCGACACCGAAGCGCAAGCGTGTTTCGACAAGGCGATGGAAGTGGCTCGCCACCAGCATGCCAGGTCGCTGGAATTGCGGGCCGCGCTGGACCTGGCGCAGCTATGGCGGCAGCAAGGCAAGGAGCAAGCGGCCATCCAGTTGCTGGCGGGCATCCGGGCCGGGCTGACGGAAGGCTTCGACAGCGCGGACATGCAGGCCGTGGCCGCCCGTTGATGCCATGCCAGCGTCCGGGCCGCGGGAACAGGCAGGCGCCGCGACCTTCACGATCCTGTTCGGCGCCTTCGACCGCCACAATTTCGGCGACCTGCTGCTCGCGCATGTGGTGCGGCGCATGATCGGCCAGCACAGCACCAGTGACAAACTCTATTTCGGAGGTCTTGCCGGGCGCGACCTGAGGCGCCATGGCGGCCACCGGGTCCGCGCGCTGGCGCATCTGTCCGCCACCGTGGGCGACGCCGCCGTCGAGGTCATCCACGTGGGCGGCGAAATCCTGACGTGCTCGCCGTGGGAAGCCGCCGTGATGCTGCTGCCGCCTGACGAGGCCGGCGCAGTGGTAGCGCGGCTCGATAGCCATCCGCGCGAGCGCACGGCGTGGGCGCGGCGGCAACTGGGCGTGCCGGACCTTGCTCCCTACCTGTTGCCTGCCACTTTGTTTGCCAATGTCAGGCGCGTCATTGTCCACGCCGCCGGTGGCATTGACCTGGGATCGGTCGAGTCCGGCATGCGGGCCGAAGTGGTGGCCAAGCTCGGCGCCGCCACCAGTGTCGGCGTCAGGGACCGGCAAACCCGGGCCGTGCTCGCCGCGAACGGCATCGATTGCCGCCTGGAGCCGGATCCGGCGGTGCTGGTGGCTGAACTGTTCGGCGATCGCATCCGCCGGCGCGCCGGCCATGGCGAATGCGCCCGCATCGGGTCGGGTTTCCCGGGCGGATACCTGGCGGTGCAGTGCAGCGCCGATTTTGGCGACGACGAAACCCTGGCACAGCTGGCCTCCCAACTCGAGCGCGTCGCCCGGGACAGGCACCTGGGCGTGGTGCTGTTCCGCGCCGGCGCCGCGCCATGGCATGACGACCTGGCTTGCTACCAACGCCTTGCCGCACGGCTGCGCAGCGCGCACGTCGCGCTCTTTGGCTCGCTCGACCTGTGGGACATCTGCGCGTTGGTCGCGCACAGCCAGGGCTTCATCGGCAGCAGCCTGCACGGCGGCATTGTCGCAGGCGCCTTTGGCTTGCCGAGGCTGGGCCTGCTGCGGCCCGGGCAACCGCCCGAAGCCAGCAAGCAGGTTGCGTTCGCCTCGGCCTGGGGCGCGGCCGGCGCGCCGGCGGCCGTACCCGTAGAGAAACTTGCGGCGAGCATGGACCAGGCGTTGGCAATCGGGCTTGCACAGCGCAGCGCGCTGGCCCGCGAATGGGCCGCCGCGTGCCGTGCCGCGTTCAAGCTGGTTCAGGACGGCTAGCACCGGTGGCTCAACGCAAAACGGCGCGACAGGGCAACTGCCCCGTCGCGCCGTCGATCCCTTGCGGGCAGGAGACTCAGTGCCCGGCGCTCTGGCCGCCGTCGACATGCAGGATCTCGCCCGTCACGAACGGCGCGCGGTCAAGGTACAGCACGGCGTCGACGATATCGCGCATCTCGCCCATATGCCCCACCGGATGCAGCGCGCCCAGCGCCTCATGCGTTTCCTTCGGGTGCATCGGCGACTTGATGATGCCGGGCGACACCGCGTTGGCGCGGATGCCGGTCTTCGCATACTCGATCGCCAGCGATTTCGTCGCCGCGCTCAGCCCGCCCTTGGTCAGCGAGGCCAGCACCGACGGCACGCCGCTGATGGCATGGTCGACCAGGCTGGTGGTGATGCTGACCACATGGCCGCTGCGCTGCTTCTCCATTTCGGCAATGGCCAGCTGCGTGATATGGAAGAAGCCCGTCAGGTTGATACCCGTGACAGTGGCATAGTCCTCGTCGGTATAGCTGGTGAACGGCTTGGCGACGAAGATGCCGGCATTGTTGACCAGCGTATCGATGCGGCCGAACTTCGCCACGGCTTCGGCGATGACGCGGCGCGCCGTTGCGGGGTCGGCGATATCGCCGGGAACGGCCAGGATGTCCGCGTCGTCCGACGGCTTGATGCTGCGCGCGGTGGCGACCACGCGATGGCCGCGCTCGCGGAATGCCTTGACCAGTTCCGCGCCGATGCCCTGCGATGCGCCGGTGATGACGACAACCTTCTGTGCTGCACTCATTTTCTTACCTCGATGTCAGTTGATTCGGCCTTCGGGTCCTTCAGGTCCTTCGAGCCGATCGGGCCGACGGCTCCGATGGGCTCAAATCTAGGAGAACCGTCCCGTGGTTCGAAGACCTCGGCGGAACAAACAGTTATGCACGCGCGGAACAAATGGCCCAGGAAGCACCGTTGCCAAGGCGGCGAAACGTCGACTCCCGGCCGCTTTTCCGCCCGCTAGACGGCCGCCATCGACTTCTGGCAAAGGCCCACATATGATGGGAACACCGCTTCCCGCCACCCGATGCACCGCCTGATCCGACCCGATGAAAAGGCAATTCGATGACCTCCAGCTCGGCAGCATCGAGCTGTTCTGCCTGGCCGCCGAACTGGGCAGCTTCACCGCCGCCGCGGTCGCGGCCGGCGTGACGCCGCCTGCAGTCAGCCGCACCGTGCAGCGGCTGGAAGAACGGCTGGGGGTACGCCTGTTCGTGCGCACCACGCGGCAGATCCGCCTGACCGACGAAGGCCGGCTGTACTTCGAGCAAAGCCGGGGCGCGCTGGCGCAGCTATTGGATGCGGAGCGGCAGGTCAGCGGCCAGCGCGCAGCGCCCGCGGGCCGCTTGCGGATCAGCCTGCCGACGCCCTATGCCCACTACCGCGTGCTGCCGGTCCTGCCGGCGTTCCGGGCGCAGTACCCGGAAGTCGAGGTCGACGTGCATATCAGCAACCGCAACGTCGATTTCGCGGACGACACCTATGACCTGTCGGTGCGCGGCCGCGCGCCGGACGACTCGAACCTGATTGCGCGCAAGCTGGAGGATGCCGAGCTGGTGGTCGTGGCAACGCCCGCCTACCTGCAGCGCGCCGGCACGCCCCGGTCACTGGAAGACCTGCTCAGGCATGAATGCATCCAGTTCGAACGCCCCAGCAGCGGCCGGCGCATTCCCTGGACCTTCCGCGTCAATGGCGAAGACACCGATATCGTCACCACCGGCGGCTATGCGGCGACCGAAGACATCCTCGGCGGGGCCACGCTGGTCCGCGCCGGAGCGGGCCTGTTCCAGACCTATCGCTTCGTGGTGGAACAGGACCTGCGCGACGGCACGCTGGTGGAAGTCTTGCAGGAATTCAGCGGCAGTACGCGGCCGTTCGTGCTGCTCTACCCGTCGGCGCGGCACGTGACGCGCCGCGTGCGCGTCTTCGTCGACTTCCTGGTGGAGAAGTTTTCCGCGTAAATCTCCACGCGGAGCGCTCACGCAGGCTTGAGCTGCGCAATCACCACGAGGATCACCGCTGCATTGGCGGGCTGCTGGAAATGCGCGGAAATGGTCCGTGCATGGCCGGCCTTGTCCCCCAGCACATCGCGGAACAGGTCCGAAGCCCCGTCGAGGACCGCGGGCTGGTCGAACCAGCCCGGCGCGCTGGCAATGTGGCCGTCGACGCGAACGATATGGTCCAGGCGCTCGAAGCCACCCAGGCAGTCATCGATCTGCGCCAGCACGTTGAGAGCCGCGAGTTCGGCGGCCAGCTTGCCCTGCCCGACCGTCAGGTCCTTGCCGACCTGGCCTTGCCAGGCCACCTTGCCGTCCTGCAATGGCAACTGGCCGGAGATGAAGAGCAGGTCTCCCGCCTGGCTGACGGCGGTATAGCTGCCCAGTGGTTGCGGGGGCCGCGGCAGCGCCAGTCCGCGCGCCGAAAGTCGTTCATGTACGGACATCATGTATTCCAGTCTGGTCGGGTGTGCTGTGAATCGGGAGTGCCGTGCGGCTGGCCTGAATGGCGGCAGCGCAGTCTTCGGCCTTCTCCTGTCAGGCTCAGTTTAGGTGCGCATTGACCGGGAATACAGGCACCGGCGGGAACAGGAATAGAAACGCCATGGAACAAATCCGCGTGCCCGTCGGGGGCCGCTTCGCGAACGAAGGGCCCGGACGGGTCCGGCGGTCAATACCTGCCAATGTCTAATCGTTCGCAGGTTCCCCCTTGGACTTCAGCAGCACATGCCGCCCTTCGCTGACGGTCCCGTTCTTGCCAACGGCGTAGAGCACGTAGTCGCCGGCAATCGCCAGCCCTGGCAGCGGCGGCGCGGTGACCTCCAGCTTGCCGTCGTTGTGAAGCCGCACCGGCAGCTTCACGTACCGGTTTCCCCAGGTCCAGTTGTGCGTGATCGGACCGGTACGAACCAGCGCCACCGACTCGACCTCAGTACCGGAGACGTCGAGCTTGAAGCTGTTGCCGTAGTGGATGCTGTTGGGACTTTGGGTGATGACCGGCTTCGCGCCCTTGAAGAAATACGGCGGCTTGTAGAACTCGATGACCGGTACGGCGGCGTCACGCTGCGCCTGCGTCTGCGGCGATCCCGGTATCAGGTTGACCCGGTTGCCGCCCATCACCCATACACCGCCATTTGGCATCAGCAGCGCAGTGGAATGGTCATGCCGTGGCACCGGCGAAGTGGCCACGTCGGTCCTGCTGCCGTCGGCCGGATTGTACAGCTGGTAGACGAGGCTGTTGACGTCGCCCTCGGCACCACCAACGACCAGCAGCTTCCCGTCCGGCAGCACGACCACATTGTTCTGGGAGACCGGCTGGGCCAGGTTGCTAAGGGACGTCCATTTTGGCGTCGCGCTGGAGAAGTTGATGGTTTCCGCAACCGCCGATCCCGGTGTGTTGCCGCCATTCGATCCGCCGAACAGGAACACGTTTTGCGACCACGTGCCATCCGCGTTGATCGTTACCATGATGGCCCCGGCACCACTGTCGTGGGCATTCTGCGCGGTATCGACATATTGCCAATGGTTTTGCGCCGGCGTGGCGATCAGCGGATCGGCCAGCGCTGCCTGGACATCGAACAGGTAGGTCTTGCCGCTGTAGAAGAACGGGTCATATCCGCGGATGTTGAGGCCGCCCGTTTCCCCGGGCAGGGGCGGCACGACTTCGGATGTCACCGCGACCTTCCAGTCCTTCTCGCCAGGGCCGGTCTGGACCACAAAGGCGCGCGGATACATTGGCAACAGCTTGCGCGCGCTCTCCAGCGCCACCGTCGTGTCCGTCTTGGGGTCGTACACCTCGGGTACCGCCTGCCGTACCTTGGTGGCGCTCGCGTTGCCCGCCCCCACGCTGGTATCCTGGTCCGAGCCGGACAGCACCAGGATCTTCCCGTCGGGCAGGGTCACGGCGGTGGGGTACCACCGCTGGTACTTCAGGTCCGAGGGGAGCGGCGGGTCGGTGTTGTTCTCATCGAGGGGATTGCAATGCGACAAGGTGCCGGTCGGATCCGATTCAAAGCCTGACCTGACGCAGGGCGTGGGCCTGAATACCCATTGCTCGGTCTTGGGGTCGAATATATTGACCTTCCTGCCGCCATTGTTGCCGCCCTTGTCATGCAACCCGACTACATAGATGCGGCCATCGATGCCAGCCACGTGGCCATTGCAGAACAGGTTATATCCCAGTCCCCTGGAAAAGCCTGCGTCCGAAAAGAACGGATCGGTATGGCTGATGTCCGCGCTGGTCAGGTCGGCGATAGCCGTCTTGGTGAATATGCCGGTATCGATCAGGGACTGCAGTCCACAGATATCCACGATCTGGGTGTTTTCACGTTCGAGGTCGGAGCTGTAGCGCGACCAGCCGCTTTCGTCGAGTTGTCCGAGCCCGAAACCGCCCTGTACCAGTTCGATGTACTTCTGGTTGAATCCCGGGAAGCCACCACCCTGCACCGGCGGATTCAGATAGTGCTTCGGCTTGTACTCAGATGGCCGCATCCAGATCAGCATTTTCGGGCATTCCGCGTACTTCTTATTCCATATCAGCGAGGTGTGGATGAAATCCTTGTGCACGGGAATCAGACCGCTGTTTACCCCACATACCGTCGCACCCGCGGCAGGGCATGCCTCCACCGCCGCAGCGGTACCGGCCGGCGCGGCGATAAGCCAGAACGAGCATGTGCCTGTCAGCGCCAGTGACAGGGCCTTACGACGATTTGCCATACGACCACCTTTGAAGCCATCAATGCAGGAAACAGCCGGGAGGACTGCAGCCAGCAGTGCCCCCAGCCCTTGAAAAGCTGTTTCAACCAAGGTACTGGTGGCGCCCTCCTTCTCTGATTTCCGTGGCGCATTTGGCTATGCCCTGGACATGCGGTGCACCCGCAGCGTCGCAAGACAGGGAAGCGCGCGGGACGACATCCCTGGTCTCGGCTGCGCCCTCCAATACTGCCTTCGGGCGGTAGCTTCACTGCCAACTTGAGCGCGTGCCGGCATCGCCGGCCCACGCCCGGCATCTCCCCGGAATAGCGAATTGATTCAAATGGCTAAGCGAGATCGGTGCCAACCGGGCTAGCGTCTTGATTCTGTTCGGAAATTTTGCGGTGGAAGAATTGCCGGCCAGCGCAAACCGGAAAGAACGTTTCAGAGAGGAGACAACTACGTCGGGGCTCGTATGTCTCTAGCGGGGCAATGAGCCGTCAATCTCTTGCAGTTTGTGCCGCGAGCTAAAACTCGAAATTGCCGCCAGTGGCCGCGCGCACGGCGCCCCCCGTCGTGATCCACCGTGCCCTCGCATCGAAACTTCGGCCCTGCCCGCGGTTCTAATTTTTATATGCTGAGCAAATTGTCTGCCAATCGGCGCACCATCTGGTTCTGGTCTGCAGTCGGCACCGTGGCGGCGCTGATCGCCCTGGCCGTGCTGTCCCCGCCCGTCAAGGGCTTTGCCGACCAGGCCATCGCCTGGGCCCAGGCAACGATGGAACAGCATCCCGGGGCTGGCGCGCTGGTTTTCTTCCTGTTCTCCGCCGTATCTGCCATGGTCGCTTTCGCCTCGAGCGTGGTCCTGGTGCCGCCGGCCAGCGCCGTGTTTGGCAAGCCCCTCACCGTTCTTCTGCTCTGGGGCGGCTGGGTGCTGGGCGCGGTTGCCGCCTACGGCATCGGCCGTCTCGCCTATCCGTTGCTTGCCCGCAGCGGTTATGCGGACAAGCTGGCGAAGTACCAGGACTACGTATCGAAGCGCATCAGATTCTGGGCGGTGCTGCTGTTCTGCATCGCGGTGCCGTCCGAAATTCCCGGCTATCTTTTTGGCACGATGCGCTACCCCTTCGCGAAGTTCCTGGCCGCCATCGCCATCGCCGAAGCGGGCTATGCGATTGGCATCGTCGTCGCGGGCGAGAGCCTGGCGATCGACCGGCCCCTGCCCTTCTTCATCGCCGCCGGCATCCTGGCGGTCGTCGCGGTGCTGGCGGGACTGGCGCTGCGTACGGCCAGGAAGCACAAGGCTGGCGGCCTGCGTCGGCGCTGAGGCGGGCGTCGGCTCAGATCAGGTCGTTGCGGGCAGTCCCCGGGTGAATATAGGATTACCGGCACAAAAGACATACGCTGACGAGCCGATTCCCTGATCCACACACGGAGACAAGCCTTGACCACGAAATATCGATTCGCCTTGGGCCTGCTGGCCACGGCAAGCCTGATTGCCGCTACGCCGGCCTCGGCACAAGGGCAGTGGCCGAACAAACCCATCCGCTTTGTCGTGCCTTTCGCCGCTGGCGGCGCCAATGACCTGATGGCGCGCGCCGCGGCCGAGGGCGCTTCCAAGGAGCTGGGGCAGACCGTACTGGTCGAGAACCGCCCGGGCGCCGGTGGCACCGTCGGCGCGGACGTGGTGGCCAAGAGCAAGCCCGATGGCTACACCTTCCTGATCAGCGCCGCCGGTGTCATTTCCAACAGCATGATCAAGAAGTCGATGCCGTTCAAGGACGACGACCTGGTGCCGGTCGCCATGATCGGCCTCGCGCCGTCGGTGATCGTCGTGCCGAAGAACGCGCCCTACAAGGACTTGCGCGACTTTGTCGAGGCCTCGAAGAAAGGCACCGGCTTCAACTTCGCCACCGCGGGAACCGGCAGCACGCCCCACTTTGTCGCCGAGATCCTGAACGTAAAGTACGGCGCGAAGCTGCAGCCGGTGCCGTACAAGAGCGGGTCGGAGAGCACCACGGCAGTGCTGGGCGGCCAGGTGGAGGGCACCTCCGAGGCCAGCATCATCGCGCTGCCGCACATCCTGCACGAAGGCAAGTTCAAGGCGCTGGCCACGACCTGGACGCAGCGCATCTCGGCCTACCCGCAGCTCTCCACCGCGGTCGAGCAGGGTTTTCCGGATTTGCAGATCGCCCACTGGGCCGGTGTCCACGCGCCCAAGGGCACGCCCAACGCCATTCTCGACAAGGTCGCCGCGGCGGTCGACAAGGCCATGAAAGATCCCGACGCCTCCGCCAAGCTGAAGGCCGTCGGCATCGAGCCGATCGGCGGCACGCGTGCGGATTTCGTGAAGTTCGTCAATGCGGAACGGAAGCGGCTGGGCGAGATCGTCAAGGCGGCCAGGATGCAGGAGAAGTGATGGCAGCGCAGGCCGTCGCAATGGCCTGCGCTGTCAGCGCATCCTGCGACGAAGGACTGGTCGCGCGCGGGGCGTTAGTAGGCAAGCTTCGGCATGAACTGCCCACGCCCCTCGGGCGTCATGTCGAGCAGGCCCCAGAGCGCACTGACGGCGTCGCCGGATCGATGATCCGTGCCAACGTCCGCCGGTGCCCAGGTAAGGTCGCTGCCCCAGAAGTGGCGGACCTTGCCGTGGTCGAGACGGAATACGTTGAATGCGGTGTCGTCCCATTCCTCGCCGGGCTTCCCGCCGCTCAACGCCCGGATCTGCGCCGGCAGTTTCGTTGAGTCTCCGAAATAGTCGGCGTCGTAGCTGTTGCCCGCGGTCGAGAGGAACTGAAGATGCGCCCATCCCCGTTCGCGCGCCCACGCGACCAGCCGCGCGATGGGCGACTTGGCGACGATATAGAGCGCAGCACGCTGGCCGACATGCCTGGCCGCGCCGTTGACGGAGTCGAGCAAGAGCGTGCACATCGGGCATGGCGTATCGCGGTCCGGGCCGTACATGAAGCTGTACAGGACCAGGGTGGGATGCGGGCCGAACAGCCCGGACATTGCGACCGTTTCGGGCATGCCGTTCGCGCCGATCCGCTCGAACACGTAGTCCTGCGGCACTTCGCCGCCTGGCGGCAGCGCGCGGCGCTGCGCCGCGACGGCCTCGATATGCCTTCGCAACGCAATTTCCTCTTCAAGCAGTGCGTTCCGCGCCTTGCGGTACTCGGCGCTTTCGTTGGGGTAAGTGACGTGCAACATGCTAGCCTCCTGCGGTTGCTCCCTGTTAGGCTTGTCGACGCCGGGATCGGTTCTCCGCGCCTTCGAGCACACCGGCATAGACGCGATCCGATAGCACCGCAGCATAGGGTTCACGCGGCCATAGCCGCGATGACCGCGCCCAGGATGCGCATGCCTTCCTCAATCTGCCGGGTCGTCAGGCTGGCATAGCCCAGCACCAGCCCGGCCGGTCGTGTGGGTCCTGGCGACGGCGGCAAGGCAAACAGCGGCGACAACGGATAAACGCCCACGTCCTGCTCCCGCGCGGCAGCCGCCAGCGCCGCTTCGTCCCGCGGGCGCAGCGACGGCAGCCACAGCACCACATGCAGGCCGGCCGCCGTGCCGCTGACCTCGGCATCCGCGGGCAGGTAGCGGGCAATGCCATCCAGCAACGCCGCACGGCGGCGCTCGTTCTCCCGGCGCATGCGCCGCACATGGCGTTCGTAGGCGCCGCTCTCGATCAGCGCGGCCAGCGCGCGCTGCTCCAGCACCGGCGCATGGCGGTCGGCCAGCCGCTTGGCCTGCCGGAACACCGGCACCAGTTCGGCAGGGAGCACCAGGTAGCCGAGCCGCAGTTGCGGCGACAATGCCTTGGAGAGGGTGCCGACGTAGATCACGCGTCCGTCGGTGTCGATCGACTGCAGCGTGTCGATCGGGCGCTGGCCGTAGCGGAACTCGCCGTCGTAGTCGTCTTCGACGATCCAGGCATCGTGGCGCTGTGCCCATTGCAGCAATTCCATGCGCCGGCCGACCGGCAGCACGCCACCCAGCGGGAACTGGTGCGATGGCGTCACGTATGCCAGGCGGACGCGCTCGTGCTGCGGCAGGCTGGCGGTATCCAGTCCGTGTTCGTCCGCGGGCGTGGGCAGACAGGTGGCGCCGGTCGCCGCGAAGCAGCACCGGGCCATCAGGTAGCCGGGATCTTCAAAGGCGAAGGCGTCGCCGGCATCCAGCAGCAGCCGCGCGCACAGGTCGATGGCCTGTTGCGAGCCGTTCACCACCACGATTTGCGCGGGCTCGCAGGCAAGCCCGCGGGCCCGCCGCAGATAGCCCTGCAGGGCGCGGCGCAGCGCAGGGTCGCCCTCCGGCGCCGCATAGTAAAGGCCGTCCTGCTGACGCAGCAGTTCGGCCTGATAGGCGCGCCGCCACGCCAGCGTAGGGAAATCCCGCGACGCCACCGCGCCATAGCGGAAGTCGAAACGAAGCGGTTCCGCGTCGGGGAATGCCGGCATGCCGATGTCCGCCAGCCGGCGTGCAAAGCGGGACAGCGGCAAACGGGAGGCAAGGCGCGGCGTCCCGGCCGCGCTGGCAGGCGCCGGCGCCGTCAGCGCATTGGCAACCCGCGCCGCGCGCCCCGCCGACGTGACGAGAAAGCCTTCGGCCGCCAACTGCTCATAGGCCGCGGTGACCGTGGTGCGGGATACCCCCAGCTCGGCTGCCAGCGCCCGCGTGGACGGTGCGGGCGCGCCCGGCGGCAGCACGCCGTCCGAGATCTGGCCGCGCAGCAGGTCGTAGATGCGGCGTCCCGCGCCGCTGGCGCCCGGCCGCGGGCCGTTGGGTCGGGGAAACTGGCCCATAAAAAATCCTGAAAACTGGACCTTCCGATTGTGCCAGTTACAGGAGACAGTATCTACGACGCCAGGACACCCGTTCGCCCCATGTACATCCCCGCCCACTTCGCAGAAACCCGCCCAGAAGAACTTGCGCGCATCATTCGCGCGCACCCGCTCGGCATGCTGGTCACCCAGGCAAGCGGCACGCTGGATGCCGACCACATTCCGTTCGAGTTCGACGCCGACGCGGGCTCGCACGGCGTGCTCAGCGCCCACGTGGCGCGTGCCAACCCGGTCTGGCAGCGCTGCCCTTCCGGCACGCCGGTGATGGTCGTCTTTCGCGGCGCCGAGGCCTACATCTCGCCAAACTGGTACCCGAGCAAGCACGAGACGCACCGCCTGGTGCCGACCTGGAACTACGAGGTGGTGCACGCGCACGGCACGCTCACCGTGCATGACGACGAACGCTTCGTCCGGCGCATCGTCGCGCGCCTGACGCGCCGGCACGAAGCGGACGAGCCCAGGCCGTGGAAGATGGGCGACTCCACGCCCGAATTCATCGACGGCATGCTGCGCCATATCGTCGGCATCGAGATCGCCGTCACTGCGCTGCAGGGCAAGGTCAAGCTGAGCCAGAACCGGGAAGCGCGCGACCGGCTGGGTGCCGCGGAATCGCTGCAAGCGCGGGGATTCGGCGAACTCGCGCAGTCCATGCGTCGTGCCGGGTAAGGCAGGCAAGTAAAAGAGCAAGTAAAAGCGCAAGCAAGCAAAAAGAAGCGAGCCGCGCGGGCTCGCCCCTTTTTCCTACGCCTGCCTCCGCATTATTGCGTCGCGCAGGTAAAGCTCGATGCCAGGTTCACATCGCCGGCGCCGTTGTACTTCGGCCAGCTCGGGTATTCGCACAGCGGCCGCGTGCGGCCCGGCACGCCGACCGTGTCGGTCACCGTCAGCGAAGCCGGCGCGGTGCCCTGCTCGACCCACTTCTCAAGCGCCGTCAGCGAGTCCCACGAAGCATTGAACACCGAGCTTATCGAGTGTCCGTAGCCCGGGATTTCGTAGTAACGCATGAAGTTGGCGACATTGCCCGCGCCCATCGTTCCCTGTACGCGCGTGAAGTAGTCCTCGGTCGCGCGCGTGCTGACCAGCGCATCGGACTTGCCGTGCGCCATCAGGATCTTGCCGCCCTTGTTCATGAACGCGGACAGGTCGGTCTTGTTGATGTCCTGCAGCCCGGCAAGCTGGCTGATGCGGTCCTGCCAGGGCCCCGGGTTCTGCGGGTCGAGCGTCAGCGAGTTGAAGGTCGGATCGCGCGTGACGAAGTAGCGCACCCACTGGTCCCAGAACACGCTCATGTACGGCGCGGTAGCGGGCATCGGATTGACCGGGGCATCGATGTTGAGCGCCAGGGCAATGACTGTCGGCTGGACGGATGCGTTGCCGGCCAAGCCGAGGTCGGCGCCCCAGACGTTGAAGCCCGGATACTGCGTCTCGCCGCTGCCCAGCGCATAGCCGAACACGATTTGCGAGTTGTACACCTTCAGCGCGTTGATCTGCGCGTCGGACAGGCACGTGTCCCCGGCGTCGGCGCCGTTGGCGCAGCGGACCGGCTGGCCGTTGAGCATGGCCGTGGATGGGTCGAAGCTGGCATTGCAGGCGGCGACATTGCTGATCAGGCCGTCCTTGACGCCGTCGAGGTCGTCGCACGCGGCAATGGCGGCGTCGTATAGCACCTTGCGCTTGGGCTGGTTCGGGTAGGCGCCCGGCGCGGCCAGCGCGCGGGTGATGCGGCCGAACTGCAGGTCCAGGCTGGCGGCATTCCAGGCGGGATAGAGCACGATGGCGCCATCCCAGTCCTGCGGCCAGCGCTGCACCACGGCCAGCGCTTCGCGGCCGCCGGTCGATCCGCCGGCAAAGTAGGCCTTCTTCGGGCCATCGGCCTGGTAGTGCATCTGGATCAGCGCGATCGCCACGTCGCGCGTCTTCTTCAGCGCGTCGCTGGCATAGTTGCGCAGCGCCTCGTCATTGACGCCGAACGAGCCGTCGCGGCTGCCGAGCGCACCCGCCTGGTGGCCGGAATCGCTGGCGAAGGTGGCATAGCCGCGCGCCAGTGGCGAGGGCTGGTCAGTCGGTCCGGCCGGCACATTGCCTGCCGTGTTGGGAATGGTCCCGTCATAGCCGCCGCCGCCGAACATCACCACCTTCTGGTTCCAGCTGGCGGGCATGTTTATCTCGAACCGGATCGGTGGCGCCGTCGGATCGACGGGCGCGATGGTCCCCGTTACCTTGCAATACGCGCCAGTGCCCAGCTGCCCGCCGCCGGTGGCCGGCACCATGTCGGTCTCGGCAACCGTTGCGCCCTTGGTAGGCAGGCCGATGCTGCTCGCGGGGACGGTCTTGCCCGGCAAGTTCTGGCACGATACCGGGGTCTTTACCGGCGGGGGATGATCGTTGTCACCGTCACCGCCGCCGCAGGCACTCAGCACAAGGCCGGCCACGGTCGCAACGAGGACGGGAGCCAGTTTGAAGGTCACTGGCAAAACTCTGCTTTGCAAGTCGGTTGACATTTGTCTTCTCCACGGGGTCTCCTGGGACGGGATAGCGCCGCCGGGACCTCGGCCCCGGCGGGATAATCCTCGGTGCCTGCGTCTGCATTCGGCATGCCAGCACGCAGGTGATGAGACGGATGTGGAGCGTGAAATATGTTCCGTATTGCCGAAGCGGAGGGCCGGGTGTTTGCCGGATGCGCGCGTCACACGCGCACCCGGGCCGGCGACCGGAAGTTCTTTCAATCGAATCGGGAAGGACCTGCAAACGGCGCGGCAGGCCGCCGGCGATTCAGCGATAGAAGAGCACGCCCGCCGGCATCTTGCGCGTTGATCAGGCCGCGGCGTTCTCCATCGCCGCTTCGTATTGCCCCAGGCACGCCATGGCGTTGAGCCGCGAGCGCTGCAGCAGCGCCCGTTGCGCCAGCGCGGCGTTGGCCGGCTCCCCGCGCCACGCCAGCAATGGCGGCTCCTGCAAGGCGCGCCCATAGGAGAAGCTGAGCCGCCAGGGCAACGGGCCGAGCCGGTTCATCGCATCGAGATTGGCGGTGGCTTCGGCGGGCGTCTGGCCGCCGGACAGGAAAAAAATACCCGGCACCGCGGCGGGCACGGTGCGCCTGAGCACCTGTACGGTCTGCGTGGCAACCTCTGCCGGTGCCGCCTGCCCCGCATCCTTGCCTGGAAGCACCATGCTGGGTTTCAGCAGCATGTGCTCGAACACCACCGCATGCCGCTGCAAGGCGTCGAACACCTCATGCAGCACGGCTTCGGTGACTTCCGCACAGCGCGCCATGCTGTGCGCGCCATCCATCAGCACCTCGGGTTCGACGATGGGCACGATCCCTGCCTCCTGGCAGATCGCGGCATAGCGCGCCAGCGCCTCGGCGTTGGCGTGAATGGCAAGCCGGCCCGGCAGCTTGTCGGACACGTTGTAGACGGCACGCCATTTGGCAAAGCGCGCGCCCTGCTGGCGATAGCCGGCAAGCCGTTTTGCCAGCCCGTCGAGGCCTTCGGTGATTTCGTCCCCGGGTGCGTGCGCCAGCGCGAGCTTGCCCTTGTCGACCTTGATGCCGGGCACGATGCCCTGGCGCGCGGCCAGTTCGGGCAGCGGCGTGCCATCGTCGGCCCGCTGGCCCAGGGTCTCCTCGTACAGGATCACGCCGCTGATGAACTCGCCCAGGCCCGGCGTGGACAGGAGCAGGTTGCGCCACGCCCGGCGGCTCTCCTCGCTGGATTCCACACCGATGCGGTCGAACCGCTTGGCGATGGTCGGCCCGCTTTCGTCGGCGGCCAGCAGGCCTTTGGCGCCCTGCACCATGGCGTCGACGGTGGCTTGCAGTTCGCTTGCTGTGTCCATGGCGTTGCTCCGGGAGGGGGTATAACAACAAGCATTGGCGCCTCGGTGCGATTGCGCAAGCGACCGGCGTGCGGGCCGTCGCGGACCGCCACGCGGAACTACCGAGCCTCACCGGTATCGGCGCCTCCCGGGCGGCGTTCGGCAAGCGCCTCCAGCAGCGAGGCAGGCGGCACGAAGAACAGGTTGCCGCTGACCGCCTCGCTGAAGTCCAGCAGCCGGTCATAGTTGCCGGGCGGGCGCCCCACGAACATGTTCTCGAGCATCTGCTCGACCGGCGCGGGAGAGCGGGCGTAGCCGATAAAGAAGGTACCGAACTCGCCCTTGCCCGGTTGCCCGAACGGCATGTTGTCACATGGCCATGGCGCGGCGCGCGCCGCTGCCGAATTCGCGGAACGGATGCAGCGAGGCCGGCCGTGGCTGTCCGAACAGCGTGTCCCAGGCCCCGGATCCGAAGCCGCAGACACAGGAAAGGTTGCCGCCCTGGACCCGCTTGCCTACGGCACGGACCAGCGCGGCCACATCCGCGCACCACGCCCGCACGGTTTCGGCGTGCGCGGCGCCGGGTGAAAGGGTCGCGACGATGAAAATCGCGCTACGGGTGATGGGGCTGCTGACGGCTTGCGGCTCTGCAGCCGGATCGCCGTGGCGGGGTGGTGGTACTGCGAGCGCCGCTAGCGGTAGAGCCCCGCCATCCTTTCCATCCCCACCGGCTTGATCCGCGACGCCTGCCCGGCGCAGCCGAAGGCCTCGAAACGCAGCTTCACCACGCCCTTGGCCCCTTTCTTGGCCGCCAGCAGGGCCTTGCGCGGATCAAACTCGCTGCGGTCCTCGGACAGCGACTTGCGGATCGCCCCGGTCATGGCCAGGCGGATATCGGTGTCGATATTCACCTTGCGCACGCCCATCCTGATGCCACGCAGGATTTCCTCGACCGGCACGCCGTAGGTCTCCTTGATCTCGCCGCCGTACTGGCGGATGATCTCCAGCCATTCCTGCGGCACCGAGCTGGAGCCGTGCATCACCAGGTGGGTATCGGGGATCTGCTCGTGGATCTCGCGGATGCGGTCCATCGCCAGGATGTCGCCGGTGGGCTTGCGCGAGAACTTGTAGGCGCCGTGGCTGGTGCCGATGGCGATGGCCAGCGCATCCACGCCGGTGCGTGCGACAAAGTCGCGCGCCTGCGCCGGGTCGGTCAGCATCATGTCGTGCGACAGCGTGCCTGCCGCGCCCACGCCGTCCTCTTCGCCGGCCTGCCCGGTTTCGAGCGAGCCCAGGCAGCCGAGTTCGCCTTCCACCGACACGCCGACCGCATGCGCCATCTCGCACACGCGCCGCGTGACCTCGACGTTGTAGTCGTAGTCCGACGGCGTCTTCATGTCTTCGCGCAGCGAGCCGTCCATCATCACGCTGGTGAAGCCGGAGCGGATCGAGGCCTGGCACACGGCCGGGCTGGAGCCGTGGTCCTGGTGCAGCACGATGGGGATGTCCGGATGGGTTTCGGCAGCGGCCAGCACCATATGCCGCAGGTAGGCCTCGCCGGCATACTTGCGCGCGCCGGCCGAGGCCTGCAGGATGACCGGGCTGTCGGTCTCCTCGGCCGCTTCCATGATGGCGTGAATCTGTTCCAGGTTGTTGACGTTGAATGCCGGCACGCCGTAGCCGTACTCTCCCGCGTGGTCCAGCAGCTGTCGCAAGGAAATGAGTGCCATGGTGAAGCTCCTTTAGTCGATGCTTGGTAATACGGGTCAGCCGGCGGCGCGCTGCTCCAGCACGTCCAGTGCGGGCAGCTTCCTGCCTTCCAGGAATTCCAGGAACGCGCCGCCGCCGGTGGAGATGTAGCCGACACGGTCGGCAATGCCGTACTTGGCGATGGCGGCCAGCGTGTCGCCGCCGCCGGCGATCGAGAAGGCCTTGGATTCGGCGATGGCCTGCGCCAGCACCTTGGTGCCGTTGCCGAACTGGTCGAATTCGAACACGCCCACCGGGCCGTTCCAGACGATGGTACCGGCGGCCTTCAACTGCTCGGCCAGCAACGCGGCGGTTTGGGGGCCGATGTCCAGGATCATGTCGTCGTCGGCCACATCCTTCACATCCTTGACGATGGCCGCGGCGGTCGCGCTGAATTCCTTGGCGCAGACCACGTCGACGGGAATGGGCACCGAGGCGCCGCGCCTGGCCATGATGTCGATGATGGCCCTGGCATCGCCGACCAGCTCGGCTTCCGCCAGTGACTTGCCGATCTTCAGGCCGGCGGCCAGCATGAAGCTGTTGGCGATGCCGCCGCCGACGACCAGGTTGTCGACCTTGTCGGCCAGCGACTTCAGGATGGTCAGCTTGGTCGAAACCTTGGAGCCGGCCACGATCGCCACCAGCGGACGCGCCGGCTGGCCCAGCGCCTTGCCCAGCGCGTCGATCTCGGCGGCCAGCAGCGGGCCGGCGCAGGCGACCGGCGCATACCTGGCGATGCCATGGGTAGTGGCTTCGGCGCGATGCGCGGTGCCGAAGGCATCGTTGACGTAGATGTCGCACAGCGCGGCCATCTTCTGGGCCAGCTCGTCGCTGTTCTTCTTCTCGCCCTTGTTCACGCGGCAGTTTTCCAGCAGCACCACCTGTCCGGGCGGCACCTGGAAGCAGCCCGCGGTCCAGCCGGACAGCAGCGGCACCTGCCGGCCCAGCAGCTCCGACAGGCGGCGGCCCACCGGCGCCAGGCTGTGGCGCGGGTCCGGCTTGCCTTCCTCGGGACGGCCCAGGTGCGAGGTGACCATCACCGCGGCCCCCGCCTGCAGGCAGGCCTCGATCGCGGGCAAGGAAGCACGGATGCGGGTATCGTCGGTGATCTGTCCCGCATCGTCCTGCGGGACGTTGAGATCGGCGCGGATAAAGACCCGCTTGCCGGCCAGCCCGCCGGCGGCGAGCAATGCGGCCAGCGTGTGCGGCGCCGCGGGTTTCGGTTGCGTGTCCGTAGCATGGAAAATGCTCATCGTAGCCACCCTTCAGCGTGCGTTGGCCAGCGCCACCGCGGTATCCAGCATGCGGTTGGAGAAGCCCCATTCGTTGTCATACCAGGCCGAGACCTTGACCAGCGTGCCGTTGACCTTGGTCAGCGTGGCGTCGAAGGTGGACGAGGCCGGGCTGTGGTTGAAGTCCACCGAGACCAGCGGCGCGGTGTTGTAGTCCAGGATGCCCTTGAGCTCGGCCTCGGCGGCGCTCTTCAGGATGCCGTTGACCTCGTCCACGGTGGTCGGCCGCGTCGCCACGAAGGACAGGTCGACCAGCGACACATTGATGGTCGGGACACGCACGGCAAAGCCGTCCAGGCGGCCATCCAGCTCGGGCAGCACCAGTCCCACGGCGGCGGCGGCGCCGGTCTTGGTCGGGATCATCGACATGGTGGCCGAGCGCGCGCGGCGCAGGTCGTCGTGGTAGACGTCGGTCAGCACCTGGTCGTTGGTGTACGAGTGCACCGTGGTCATCAGCCCCTTCACCACGCCCAGCTTCTCGTGCAGCGGCTTGACCAGCGGCGCCAGGCAGTTGGTGGTGCACGAGGCGTTGGAGATGACCGTGTCGGTCGCCTTCAGCACGCCGTGGTTCACGCCATAGACGATGGTGGCGTCCACGTCCTTGCCGCCCGGGGCGGAGATGATCACCTTCTTCGCGCCGGCCTTCAGGTGGGCCGATGCCTTCTCCTTGCTGGTGAACAGCCCGGTGCACTCCATCACCACGTCCACGCCCAGCCCGGCCCACGGCAGCTCGGCCGGATTGCGCTGCGCCACCACGCGGATGCGGTCGCCGTTGACGCGGAAGGCATCGCCGTCAACCGAGACCTCGCCCGGGAAACGGCCGTGGACGGTGTCGTACTGCGTCAGGTGGGCATTGGTGGCGGCGTTGCCGAGGTCGTTGATGGCAACGATCTCGATATCGTGGCGCTTGCCGCCTTCATAGTGGGCGCGCAGTACATTGCGCCCGATGCGCCCGTAGCCGTTGATGGCAACCTTGATGGTCATGATGTCTCCTGATGTCTCCGTTTACTTGTCTTGGTATCCTTGCCGGCCCGCGCCGGATATCAGGCGGCGGGTGCGAGCCACGCCGGCGTCAGCAGCACCGGCAGTGCCTCGATCGAGTCGATCAGCGCATCCGCGCCCAGTGCCGCGGGCCCGTCGGGGCCGGCGTAGCCGTAGCGCACCAGGCAGACCGGCATGCCGGCCGCGCGCGCAGCGGCCACGTCCACTGGCGAATCCCCTACCAGCACGCCTTGCGCCGCATCGACGTCGAGCAGCCGGCAGGCATGGCGCAGCGGTGCGGGGTGCGGCTTCATCTGCGCGATCGAATCGCCGGCCACCAGCACGTCGAGGTACGCCGCCAGGCCGGTCATGGCCAGCAGCGGCGCCGCCAGCGCGCGCGGCTTGTTGGTGACGCAGGCCATGCGGTAGCCCTCGCGCCTGAGCGCGGCCAGGCCCGCTTCCACGCCCGGGAATACCGAACCCAGGCGGCCGTTGGTGTCGTCATAGTGGCGATGGAACAGCGCCTCGGCAGCGGCGGCCTCCACCCGCGGCGCCAGCTGCGCGGTCTCCAGCACGCGCCGCACCAGGTTGGGTACGCCGCGGCCGATGAAGCCGGCCACCGTATCGAAGGGCAGCGGCGCGCTGTCGAGATCGGCGAGCATGCGGTTGGCGGCCTCGACGATGTCCGGGGCGCTGTCGACCAGCGTGCCGTCCAGGTCGACCAGCACTGCGGTGCAAGGCAGGGATGCGCTAGATGCGGTAGATGCGGCAGTCATGGCTTGTCCTCCAGCAAGGCGCGCGCGGCAGCCGCGACGTGTGCCGGGGTCAGGCCGAAGTGCTGGTACAGCGCCTCGGCGGGCGCGGACTCGCCGAACGTGTCGATGCCCAGCGCCACGCCGCCCTCGCCCACCACGCCGCGCCAGTACCAGGTGGCGCCCGCCTCCACGCTGACGCGCGGCACGCCCGGCGGCAGCACCGTGTCGCGGTAGGCCGCGTCCTGCGCGTAGAACAGCTCCACGCACGGCATCGACACCACGCGCGCGGCGATGCCGGCGTCGGCCAGTTCCTGCGCGGCGCGCACCGCGATCTCCACTTCGGAGCCGGTGGCGACCAGCACCACCCGCGGCGCCGCGGCATCGCGCAAGGCGTAGCCACCGCGCGCGATGTCCGCACGCCGGGCGGCATCGCGCTCGAACGGCGTCAACGCCTGCCGCGACAGCACCAGGCAGGTCGGGCCGTGCTCGCGCTGCAGCGCGGCCTGCCACGCGTAGGCGGTTTCGGCGCCGTCGCACGGGCGCCAGACCCGGTTGTTGGGGATCAGCCGCAGGCTCGCGGCATGCTCCACCGGCTGGTGCGTGGGGCCGTCCTCGCCCAGGCCGATCGAATCATGCGTCAGCACGTGGATCACGCGTAGCCGCATCAGCGCGGCCATGCGGATGGCATTGCGCGAGTAGTCCGAGAAGGTCATGAAGGTGCCGCCGTAGGGGATCAGCCCGCCATGCAGCGCCACGCCGTTCATCACCGCCGCCATGCCGAACTCGCGGACGCCGTAGCTGACGTAGTTGCCGTGCCCTTCGTGGTTGACCCAGACCGAAGCCTTCACATTGGTCAGGTTGGAGCCGGTGAGGTCGGCCGAGCCGCCCAGCAGTTCCGGCAAGGCCGGCGCCAGCGCCTCCAGGCAGAACTGCGAGGCCTTGCGCGTGGCGATCCTGCCCTGCAGTGCCGAGGGCGCGTCCAGCAGCGCCATCAGTGCCGCATCGAAGCCTTCCGGTAGCTGGCCTTTGATGCGGCGCAGGAATTCCCCGGCCAGTTCGGGATGCGCGGCGCTATAGGCGGCGAAGCGCGCCTCCCATTCAGCCTCCCTCGCCGCGCCCTGGACGCTTGCGTCCCAGGCGTCGGCCACGTCCGCCGGTACGGTGAAGGGCTCGGCCTCCCAGCCCAGCGCCTCGCGCATGGCTGCGATCTCCGCCGCGCCCAGCGGTGCGCCATGCACATCGTGCCCGCCCGCCTTGGCCGGGGCGCCCTGGCCGATCACGGTGCGGCAACAGATCAGCGTGGGCCGGTCGCGCTCCGCCCTGGCCGCGTGCAGCGCCGCGTCGACGGCGTGCGCATCATGCCCGTCCACGCCGGCGATCACGTGCCACCCGTACGCGGCAAAGCGCTTCGGCGTGTCATCGGCAAACCAGCCGGCGACGTCGCCGTCGATGGAGATGCCGTTGTCGTCGTACAGGCAGACCAGCTTGCCCAGCCCGAGCGTGCCCGCCAGCGAGCAGGCCTCGTGGCTGAGGCCCTCCATCAGGCAGCCATCGCCGAGGAAGACATAGGTGTGATGGTCGACGATGTCGAAGCCGGGGCGGTTGAAGGTGGCGGCCAGCAGCTTCTCCGCCAGCGCCATGCCGACGGCATTGGCCAGGCCCTGGCCCAGCGGCCCGGTGGTGGTCTCCACGCCCGGCGTCACGTCGACTTCCGGATGCCCCGGCGTGGCCGCGTGCAGCTGGCGGAACTGGCGCAGCTGCGACATGGGCAGGTCGTACCCGGTCAGGTGCAGCAGCGCGTACTGCAGCATGGAAGCATGGCCGTTGGACAGCACGAAGCGGTCGCGGTCCGGCCAGGCCGGGTTGGCAGGGTTGTGGCGCAGGTGGCGCCGCCACAGCGCCTCGGCCATCTCGGCCATGCCCATGGGCGCGCCGGGGTGGCCCGACCTGGCCTGTTCCACCGCGTCGGCGGCCAGGAAGCGCAGCGCGTTGGCGCAGCGGGCCGCGGAGTCGATGCGTTCGGGTGCGTTCATGTTTCTTGTCCTCGCAGCTCAGCGGTTGTTACAGGGCGGCGCGCTTGCGGCGCTCCATCATGCGCAGCACGAAAGGCGTGAAGATCAGCTGCATGGCCAGTTCCATCTTCCCGCCCGGCACCACGATGGTGTTGGCGCGCGACATGAACGAGTCGTGGATCATGCTCAGCAGGTACTGGAAGTCGATGCCTTTCGGGTTGGCGAAGCGGATCACCACCATGCTTTCATCCGGCGCCGGGATCTCGCGCGAGATAAAGGGGTTGGAGGTATCCACGCACGGCACGCGCTGGAAGTTCACATGGGTGCGCGAAAACTGCGGGCAGATGTAGTTCACGTAGTCCGGCATGCGGCGCAGGATGGTGTCGGTCACCGCCTCGGTGGAGTAGCCGCGCTGCTTCTTGTCGCGCCAGAGTTTCTGGATCCATTCCAGGTTGATGACCGGCACCACGCCGATCAGCAGGTTGGGATATTGGGCGACATTGATTTCGTCGGTGACCACGCCGCCGTGCAGGCCCTCGTAGAACAGCAGGTCGGTGTCGGCGGGCAACGGCTCCCACTCGGTGAAGGTGCCCGGCTCCTGCCCGAAAGGGGCGGCCTCCTCCGCGCTGTGCAGGTAGTGCCGGTGCATGCCGGTGCCGGTTTCCGCATAGGAGCGGAACAGGTTTTCCAGGTCGCCGAACAGGTTGTTCTCCGGGCCGAAATGGCTGAAGTTCATGTTGCCGGTGCGCTCGGCCTCGGCCATCTTGACCTTCATCTCGGCACGGTTATAGCGGTGGAAGCTGTCGCCTTCGATCACGACTGACTTCACGCCTTCGCGGCGGAAGATATTCTCGAAGGTACGGGTCACCGACGTGGTGCCGGCGCCGGAGGAGCCGGTGATGGCAATGATGGGATAGCGTTCTGACATGGCCGTGCACCTCAGGCAGACGCGCGAAACAGGCTGCGCTCGTTGAACAGGGGATTGGGAAGGTCGGGATCCGACTGGTTGGCGTGGTAGTCCTCGATCCGCTCCACTTCATTGCGCGAACCGAAGATCACGCCGATGCGCTGGTGCAGCCCGCCCGGCGCCACCGCCATCAGCGGCTGCCGGCCGGTGCTGGCGCGCCCGCCGGCCTGCTCCATCAGGAAGGCGATCGGGTTGGCCTCGTAGAGCAGGCGCAGGCGGCCCGGCTTGGCGGGATCCTTGGTATCGCGGGGGTACATGAAGACACCGCCACGCATCAGGATGCGGTGCGCCTCGGCCACCATCGACGCAATCCAGCGCATATTGAAATCCTTGCCGCGCGGGCCGCTCTTGCCGGCCATGCACTCGGAGATATAGCGCTGCACCGGCGCCTCCCAGAAGCGGCTGTTGGAGGCGTTGATGGCGAATTCCTGGGTCTCGGCGGGCACGCGCAGGCCCGGGTGCGTCAGGAAGAATTCACCCAGGTTCGGATCGAGGGTGAAGCCGTTGACGCCGTTGCCCACGGTCAGCACCAGCATGGTGGTGGGGCCGTAAAGCGCATAGCCGGCAGCCACCTGGGCCGTTCCGGGCTGCAGGAAGTCCTGCTCCGTCACGGCGTCCGCGCCTTCGGGCGCGCGTAGCACCGAGAAGATGCTGCCCACCGAAACGTTGACATCGATGTTCGAGGAACCGTCGAGCGGGTCGAACACCAGCAGGTACTTGCCGCGCGGGTAGCACGCGGGGATCTGGTATGGCGCCTCCATTTCCTCCGAGGCCATGCCGGCCAGGTAGCCGCCCCACTCGTTGACGCGCAGGAAGGCCTCGTTGCTCAGCACATCCAGCTTCTGCTGGATCTCGCCCTGCACGTTAATGGCCGACTCGTTACCTTCCGCACTACCGGCGCGGCCGTGCAGGCCGCCCAGCGCGCCGAAGGCCACCGCGCGCGCGATCTCCTTGCAGGCCATGGCCACGTTAAGGATCAGGCCGTTGAAGCCGCCGCCGGCATCCGGGTAGCGGCGGCGCTCCTCGATCAGGAACTGCGTCAGGGTCATCCTCTGGACTTCGGGCATGACAGGTCTCCTCTTCATTTGCTATGTGTTCTTGTCTGGCGCCGGCGCGGGCTAGGTGAGCGTCGCGGCCTCGCGCAGTCGGCGCAGGATGCCGCGGTAGCCGCCGCCGGCGTCCGGCGCGCCAAACACGGCGCTGCCTGCAACGAAGGTGTCGGCGCCCGCGCGGGCGATCTCCGCAATGTTGTCGGCCTTGACGCCGCCATCGATTTCCAGCCAGACCGCTCGCCCGCCGGCCTCCACCTGCCGGTCGATGCGCGCGCGCACCTGGCGCAGCTTGTCCAGCACGCCGGGGATGAACGCCTGGCCGCCGAAGCCGGGATTCACGCTCATCAGCAGCACCAGGTCGAGCTGGCCGAGCGTGTGGTCGAGCCAGCCCAGCGGCGTGGCCGGGTTCAGCACCAGGCCGGCCTTGCAGCCGTGCTCGCGGATCAGCGCGATGGTGCGATCCACATGGCGGCTTGCCTCGGGATGGAAGCTGATGATGCTTGCGCCCGCCTTGGCGAACATGGGGATCAGCGCGTCGACCGGCTCCACCATCAGGTGCACATCGATAGGGATGGACACATGCGGCCGGATCGCCTCGCACACCAGCGGCCCGATGGTCAGGTTCGGCACGTAGTGGTTGTCCATCACGTCGAAGTGCACCAGGTCCGCGCCCGCTGCCTCGATCGCGCGCACCTCTTCGCCCAGCCGCGCAAAATCCGCCGACAGGATGGACGGCGCGAGGCGGACGGCATGTTGGTCGTTGGCATGCATGTCAGGCTGCCTCGAACAGGGTGCCGCGATGCCAGTTGCGCAGTGCGCCCAGGTCAGCCCAGCGCTGCGCCGCGCCGGGCAGCTGCTGCGGCAGCGGCTGCCCCGGATCGCCCAGGTGCGGCAGCACCAGCAGCGCGCCGTCGAAGCGTTCGTGCGCGGTGTAGGCGCTGGGCGTGACCAGGGTGGCAATGCCGGCCGCCTGCGCGGCGCGCAGCCCGTTCTCCGAATCCTCGATCGCCAGGCAATCCCCGGCTTCCAGGCCGAGGCGTTCCAGCACGGCCAGGTACACATCCGGGGCCGGCTTCTTGATGGCGGTGGTGCCGGCGTCGCCGATGGCGGCGAAGCGCTCGCGCCAGCGCTGGCCCAGCGGCACCTGCAGCAGCGCATCGAGATTGGCCGGCGTGGTGGTGGTGGCGATGGCGATGGGCACGCCGGCACTGCCGGCCTCGTCGATCAGCCGGGCAATGCCCGGGCGCAGCGGCAGCTGGCCGCTGCCGACGCGCTCGGCGTAGTGGCGTGTCTTGATGGCATGCACGGCGTCGATAGTCTCCCTGACCTTGCAGCCGCGGGCCTCTTCCGGATCGACCATCCCCCAGTAGTGCAGCAGCCGCTCCTTGCCGCCGGCCACCTTGAGCAGGCGCGTGTAGAGCGCCTCATCCCAGCACCAGTCGAGGCCGACCTCGGCAAAGGCGGCGTTGAAGGCCTGCAGGTGGGCGGTCTCGGTATCGGCAAGCGTGCCGTCGACATCGAAGATCAGGGCTTTCATGGCTTACTCCGCGGCCGAAGGCTGCGAGAACACGCGGCTGGCGCGCAGGTCCCCGGCCGTGATGGTGGTCAGGGCACGGTCATCGACCACCGTGCCGGGATCGTCGAGCAGCCGCGACGCATGGCGCAGGCGCGCGCGGTCCAGCGCGTTGCGCACGCTGCGGGCATTGGCGAAATGCGGCTGCGCCATGCGCCGGGCCAGGTAATCGGCAAATACGGCGCGGCTCTCGTCGTCGAAGTGGTATTGCATCTCCGCCAGCATCAGGTCGGCGATCCGGCGCAGTTCCTCGAGCTGGTAGTCGGGGAAGTCGATATGGTGGGCAACGCGCGACGACATGCCCGGGTTCGATTCGAAGAACCGGTCCATGCGGTCCTTGTAGCCGGCCAGGATCACCACCAGGTCTTCGCGGTTGTTCTCCATCACCTGCAGCAGGATCTCGATGGCCTCCTGGCCATAGTCGCGCTCGTTCTCCGGGCGGTAGAGGTAATAAGCCTCGTCGATGAAGAGCACGCCGCCCATGGCCTTCTTCAGGATCTCCTTGGTCTTGGGCGCGGTATGGCCGATGTACTGGCCGACCAGGTCGTCGCGGGTCACGGCCACCAGGTGGCCGCGGCGCACGTAGCCGAGCTGGTGCAGGATCTGCGCCATGCGCAGGGCCACCGTGGTCTTGCCCGTGCCGGGATTGCCGGTGAAGCACATATGCAGGCTGGGCGCCCCCGCGCTGAAGCCGCGCGCGGCGCGCAGCTTGTCCACCAGCAGCAAGGCGGCAATGTCGCGGATGCGCGCTTTCACCGGCTTCAGCCCGATCAGCTCGCGGTCGAGCTGGGCCAGCAGCTCGGTGATGCCGGAGCTGGCCAGCGACTCGGCCAGCGAACCAGGCAAGGCAGCGGGGTGCTGCAGTGGTGCGGTCGTTTCAGGTGCGGACATGGCAGGCTCCGTAGGTTTCATCGAATCCGGGGCGCAGCTTCCCCCCGCGCGCTGCCTGACCGCGGCGCGCCCGTGGGACTGCACAGTGAGGGAATCGCCGGCGGGCAGTGCGTGGCTGCGCTACGCGCCGGTGCGGCCGCTGCCGTTCAGTAGCGGCAGCCTTCGGGCCGCGCCTGCACGGCGTAGCTCTCGATCGAGTAGCGCAGCGTGCGGCCGGGCTCTTCCTGCCGCACCAGGCGGAAGCCGGGTTCGTCGGCCGGCCGGTTGACGATGAACGACATCACCACCGACTCCACCGTATGCGTCGAATCGAAGGCCGTGACGCGGATGTAGTGGTTCGGGAAGGTGTTCCGCGCGTTGTTGATTTCCATCAGGATGCCGGCGGCATCGCGCAGGTCGAACATCGGCAGCCCGAACATCTCCCAGTACGTATTGCGCGGGTGCGGGTCGTCGGTGTATTCGATGCCGACCGCCCAGCCCTTGTTCAGGCAGTATTCGAGCTGCCTGGTGATCTGCTCGTCGGTGAGGTCGGGCAGGAAGGAGAAAGTGCCTTGAGTGATGCGCATGATGTCCTCTCGTTCTGTGGTGTTCAGGGGCTCGGGGGCTCAGGCCACCGACGCGGTGGGCACGAAGTCCGAGGTATCGGTCGGCGTGTAGTTGAAGGTGATGTCGCCCCAGGTATCGAGCGCCGCCCGCAGCGGTGCGCACCAGCGCGCCGCGTCGCGCAGGATCTCCGGCCCTTCGTTGAGGATGTCGCGTCCTTCGTTGCGCGCCAGCACCATCGCTTCCAGCGCCACGCGGTTGGCCGTGGCACCGGCCTGGATCCCCTGCGGGTGGCCGATCGTGCCGCCGCCGAACTGCAGCACCACGTCGTCGCCGAAGAGGTGGATCAGCTGGTGCATCTGGCCCGCGTGGATGCCGCCCGAGGCCACCGGCATCACCTTGCGCAGCGAGGCCCAGTCCTGGTCGAAGAACAGCCCGCGCGTCAGGTCGGTCTGGGTATAGGCATCGCGGCAGACGTTGTAGTAGCCCTGCACGGTGAGCGGATCGCCTTCCAGCTTGCCCACCGCGGTGCCGGTGTGCATGTGGTCGACGCCGGCCAGGCGCAGCCATTTGGCGATCACGCGGAACGACACGCCATGGTTCTTCTGGCGGGTGTAGGTGCCGTGGCCCGCGCGGTGCAGGTGCAGGACCATATCGTTCTGGCGGCACCAGTTGCTCATCGACTGGATGCAGGTCCAGCCCACGATCAGGTCGACCATGATGATGACCGAGCCCAGCGACTTGGCGAACTCCGCGCGCCGGTACATCTCTTCCATGGTGCCGGCGGTCACGTTCAGGTAGCTGCCCTTGACCTCGCCGGTGGCGGCCGAGGCCTTGTTTACCGCGTCCATCACGAAGAGAAAGCGGTCGCGCCAGTGCATGAAGGGCTGCGAGTTGATGTTCTCGTCGTCCTTCATGAAGTCCAGCCCGCCCTTCAGGCCCTCGTACACCACCCGGCCGTAGTTGCGGCCCGACAGGCCCAGCTTGGGCTTGGTGGTGGCGCCCAGCAGCGGGCGGCCGAACTTGTCCAGGCGCTCACGCTCGACGATGATGCCGGTCGACGGGCCGGCGAAGGTCTTCACGTAGGCCACCGGGAAGCGCATGTCTTCCAGGCGCGCCGCCTTGATCGGCTTGAAGCTGAACACGTTGCCGATGATCGAGGCGGTCAGGTTGGCGATCGAGCCTTCCTCGAACAGCGACAGGTCATAGGCCACGTAGCAGAAGAACTGCTCGGGGTTGTTGGGTACCGGATCGACCCGGTAGGCCTTGGCGCGATACATGTCGCACGCGGTCAGGCGGTCGGTCCACACCACCGTCCAGGTGGCCGTCGACGATTCGCCGGCCACCGCGGCGGCGGCCTCGACCGGATCGACGCCGTCCTGCGGCGTGATGCGGAACAGCGCCAGGACATCGGTGTCCTTGGGCACGTAGTCGCCGTCCCAGTACCCCATTTCCTTGTACTTCATCACGCCGGCGTCATAGCGCTTGCGCGGCTTGCTTTGGATCGTTTCAGGTGCGTTCATGCTGGTCTCCCTTCCGTGGTTTGGCGGCGTGACTGCTCGTTGGAAAGAAAGATATCCGGCCACCAACATAAGGTAAATTCAGATATTCTTAGCCCCTGTATAAGCCATCCTTTAAGTGAGGCGCGGGCCGCACACCCGGGCCTCAGATCAAAGGACAAACCCCAAGCCGCCCCCACTGCCCATGTCCTCCTTCCTGCGCGCCCTCACGCTTCGCCAGCTCCAGATCTTTGTCACGGTGGCCCGCCACGCCAGCTTCGTGCGCGCGGCCGAGGAGCTGCACCTGACGCAGCCGGCCGTCTCGATGCAGGTCAAGCAGCTGGAATCCGTGGTGGGGCTGGCCCTGTTCGAGCGGATCCGGGGCCAGCTCACGCTGACCGAGCCCGGCGACCGGCTGCTGCACCATGCCTCGCGCATCCTTGGCGAGATCAAGGATGCGGAGGAAGGCCTGCAGGCGGTCAAGGATGTCGAGCAGGGCTCGATCACGATCGGGCTGATCAGTACGGCCAAGTACTTCGCGCCCAAGCTGCTGGCGGGGTTTACGGCGCAGCATCCCGGCATCGACCTGCGCATTGCCGAGGGCAACCGCGAAACGCTGCTGCAGCTGCTGCAGGACAATGCCATCGACCTGGCCCTGATGGGCCGTCCGCCACGCGAGCTGGACGCGGTGTCAGAACCGATCGCCGCGCATCCGTACGTGGTGGTGGCCTCGCCGCGGCATCCGCTGCGCGGCGAGAAGCGCTTCGACCTGCAGGAACTGCGTCACGAGACGATCCTGCTGCGCGAGCCCGGATCCGGTACCCGCACCGTGGCGGAGTTCATGTTCCGCGACCACCTGTTCACACCGGCCAAGGTGATCACGCTGGGCAGCAATGAAACCATCAAGCAGGCGGTGATGGCGGGCATGGGGATCAGCCTGCTGTCGCTGCATACGCTGTCACTGGAACTGCGTACGGGAGAAATCGCGTTGCTGGATGTGACGGGTACGCCGATCGAGCGCGTCTGGCATGTGGCGCATATGGCAAGCAAGCGCCTGTCTCCGGCCAGCGAGAGCTGCCGGGGCTATCTGCTTGAGCACACTGCGGAGTTCCTGGGGAAGGAATATGCGGGACTGCTGCCTGGGCGGCGCGTGGCGTGATGAAACAAGGGGACGCCGGGATTTGCAGGTGATCGGCGGAAGCCGACAGGCGCAGGATTCAGTGGATGGGCTGTCGCACCCGCATGAACGGCTGTCGCCAGATAATCAATCCGGTTGTTCGTCGTCCGTCGGTGCTTGAAGCAGGTGCCCGTACGCGTGCTCGGCATTCGCCTCGTCGACCCCGACGCGCGTCACGGTGCAAACCTTGGAGATCATGTATCCCACACCGGCGATCCGGTGCTGGTGGCGGGGCGCGAAGGCGTTCAGGTGCGCGGTGATGCAACGGTCGATGGCCTGGCAAGCCGCAGCGTCATCGAACTCTGGCAGGAATGCAATCGAGATACCGGGTAGCTGGTAGTCGAGCAAGCGCGCCTCTGCCAGACGGGTGTACAGATTGCCGTTGCGGAAGTCCGCCGGGATGTCGTCCCATTCCGGCAGCAGTTTCATGGTGCTGCACTGCACGTCGCCATCGGTAATGCTGTCCACTTCGGCGCGCGAGAGCGAATAAGTCATGCTGGTTACATCCTTCCAAGAACATCGCGACACGAGACATGCCGGCAACGCGCCCAGGCTGGACACGCGTTGATTTCGGTCATGACCTACATGGCATAGCCTAACGGCGCCAGCGGGCCGCCCGCCATGCAAAGGATGCCAACGACTTTGCATTACATGCCACTGTGTCGGATTGGTGCCCCATAGGGCACACCAAAACGCGGCATAACGTGTTTGGCGAGGATGGAGCCCCCTCCGCGTACCCTGCTTACAGTCGAGTCACAGGCCGAACCCGCCTGGACTATGCTGGAGTGGTTCCGGGCTGAGGCATTGCCGGCAGTCCGCTTTATCGGCAGCGGCAGCAGAACGAGCCCATAGCGATTGGAACGGTCCGACTTTGCCTCGCTCGGCATTGCGGGTCGTGCCATGTTCGGTGCTGGTGGCGCGTGATTATCTGGCAGACCTACTTCGACGTGAGATCGGTATGCTCTATCAGATTGTGGAGTATCAGAGGGCAACAATGGCGGCCTTGGCGATACAAGCGAGCCGCGCGTTTATCCACCCCATGAGTCCGTTTTCTTATGTGCCTGGCGCAAGCGACTTTGCCGCTTGCTGGGAAATGCTCAGTCGCGTCGGCTCGCCCTGCGATGAGCCCTCGTTCAGCATTACAGCGATTCAGCTTCGTGGCTGCGTTGTCCCGGTGGAGGAGACTGTCCTTTTAGAAAACCCGTTTTGCCGCCTGCTGCGCTTCACGACTGGCTCCGCCAAACATGAGGCTGGACAACCGTCTTCATCAATACTTCTGTGCGCACCGTTGGCGGGTCACCATGCCGTCATGCTCCGCGAGGTCGTGGAGTCGTTGCTGCACGAACATATCGTCTATGTCACAGATTGGAGCAATGCGCGCAACGTGCCTGTGAGTGATGGCCCCTTCCATCTGGACGACTATGTGCTTTTCATCAAACGCCTTATTCGTCAGATCGAAGCGGAATCGCTCCATGTCCTCGCCATCTGCCAGGCCACTGTGCCGACGTTGGCCGCCGTTGCGCTGCTGGCGAGCGAGGATGAGCCAACACCGCAAACCTTGACTCTGATTGGCGGTCCGATCGATGCGCGTCGCAGCCCGACCGCGATCGGGGATCTCGCCGCTCGTCATTCCCTGCAGTGGTTTCAACGCAATCTGATTCACGCGGTGCCCGAGCCGTACATGGGCGTCGGACGCCAGGTTTGCCCAAGCTTCGTGCAAGTCGCCGGCCTGGCCGCGGCGGAGTCATCTTCATTGACGACCCTGTATCGGGACTTCTGCCTCAGTCTTGCGCGCGGCGACGCCGATCTTGCGCAGAGGCATGGGCAAGCATTGGACGCCTATAACGCCGTGCTCGACATGGCGGCAGAGTTCTACCTGGATACCATCAGCACAGTGTTTCAGGACTTCCGGCTGCCGCGCGGAACATGGCAGGTGCAAGGACATGCGGTGCGACCACAAGACATCCGTACGACCGCATTACTCACCATTGAAGGCGAGTGCGACGAAATCTCTGGCCGGGGACAGACCCATGCGGCTCATGATCTGTGCCAAGGCATTGCCCTGCGCGGCAAGCGGCTCGTTACGGTGCCGCGCTGCGGCCATTATGACCTTTTCTCTGGCCCTTGCTGGCATAGGGAAGTCTTTCCCACGATATGCGATATGACGCGACGCGGCATTGACGCCCGGGCGAGCATGGGAAGCGTTTGACATGGCGCCGGCTAACGTGGGCGGCTGCGTATCCCGGCCTGCATCAGCGCCTCGCCCGGCGGTGCCACCTGCAGCGTCGCCAGCAGCAAGCCCATGCCGGCCAGGATGCGGTACTGGCTGGCCAGCTGGGTGTACTGGCCGGTCACGTACGCCGTGCGCGCGCTGAAGTACTCATTCTCGGCATTGAGCAGGTCGAGCAGGCTGCGTTGCCCGATGCGGAACTGCCTGCCGTAGCTGACGCGGGTGGCGTCGCTAGCCTGCACATATTGCTCCAGGCTTGCCAGCCGGTCCTGCGCGGTGCGATAGGCGTTATACGCCAGCGACACGCTTTCCTGCACCTGACGGCGCAGCCGCTCCAGGTTCTGCTCCGCTTCCTGGATCTGGTAGCCGGCCTCGTTGATCCGTGCCTTGTCGGCATTGCCGCGGAACAGGTTGTAGCGCACCCGCAGCATTACACTGCGCTCATCCGTGGTGCCGAGCACCCGGTCGCGGTCGCGCGCCGCGCCCACCTCCAGGTCCAGCCGCGGCCACATGGCCGAGCGGGCCAGCGAGCGCGCGGCCTCGGCTTCGGCGATATCGGCCTGCCCCGCGCCCAGCGCCGGATGGCTGGCGCCGGCCACCAGCATCGCCTCGCGCTCGGTGGCGGGCAGCACGGCCGCCAGCGATTCCGGCCGGGACAAGCCTTGCGGCGGCGCGCCGACCACGCGCAGGAACGCCGTCACGGCCTCCTGCAGCGCGCCCTGCTCGGCGCGCAGGTTAGCCTGTGCCAGCGCCAGCCGGCTTTCGGCCTGGTAGAGATCGGCGCGGCGCAACACGCCGTTGTCGGCACCGAGCCGGATCTGGTCGTAGATGTGCTGGTGCGCTTCAAGGTTGGCCATCCCGATGGCCACCGTTTCCTGCCGGCGCAGCACCTCCACATAGACGCCCACCGTGCGCAGCGCGATGTCTTCGGCGGTGGCGCCCACCCGGTAGGCCGCGCCTTCGATGCGCGCGCCCTGCCGCTCCACGTCGCTGCTGACGCCAAAGCCGTCAAACAGCATCTGTGTAATCGTCACGCCGGCCAGGTGGCTGGCATAGGAGGAATCAGCCAGTCCCATCGCACGCGTGCTGTGGCTGTCCAGGCGCACGCGGCCGGTGGCGGCATTGACGTCGACCCGCGGCAGGTAACCGGCGCGCGCCTGCTTCAGCCCCTCGTCGGCGGCCAGGCGGCGGCTGCCCGCCGCCAGCACTTCGGGATTGGTGTGCACGGCCTGCTCCACCGCCTGCTGCAGCGCCTGGGCGGCCGCGTGCGGCGGCGCCGCCATGGCTGCCCATAGCAGTACGGATGCCAGCCGGCACCATGCTGTCGTCATGCTTCCCCCAGATCGGGTACACCGCGCTCGCCGTGCCAGTGCGTGCGCAACGCGGTGCCCTGCCCGTTTATTATGGTTTTCTACTGCGCCGGCAGCGGTGCCGCCGGTCCTGCCTTGCCCAGCTTGCTGCTTGCGCCTGATGCTTGCCTTTGACGCCAGCGGTGAAGTGATATGAAATCAGCGGTATGAATCAAGCGGTATGAATATTGCCGTTGCTCAGCAGCGTATTCAGGTCGAGCCCGACCACGCCCTGCAGCACCGCCACGTCCTGGAAGGCCGCGCCCGAACCACCGCCATCCCGGTCAAGGCTGACCACGGTATTGCCATCAATCTCGGCGAGCCGCACGAATTGCGCCGCGTTCGCGGTGGTGACACTGGCGCCGGACAGCAGGTCGGACAGGTCCAGCACATCGCCACCTGCCGCCGCGGGCGTGACATCGAAATCGGAGATCGTGTCGACCGAGGCCGCATCGGCGCGCAGGAAGCGGTAGGTATCGCTGCCGCCGCCGCCGCTCAGCTGGTCGGCCCCGGCCCCGCCCACGAGCAGGTCGTTGCCGCCGCCCCCTGCGAGCTGGTCGTTGCCCGCGCCCCCACGCAGCACGTCGTCGCCGCCCGAGCCGGTAATCGTATCGTTGAAGGCCGACCCGATCACCCCTTCCATGTTCCGGTAGCTGTCGATGCCCAGGCCGGACGCCGTCCCCAGATCGACGGTAGTCGTCGCGCTGCCTTGCGTCAGCGTGAAGACAACCGAGCTCATCGCATCGGCAAAGTCCAGCAGGTCGAGGCCTTCGCGGCCGTCGATGATGTCATTGCCGGCGCCAGCGCGAATGATGTCGTTGGCCAGGCTGCCCGTCAGGGTGTCGCCAAAGCGCGAGCCGATCACACCCTCCATATTCTGGTAGGTGTCGGTACCGAGTCCGGTCCCCGAGCCCGTGTTGAACTGGGTGGCGACGTTGCCCTGCGTCAGCGTGAACGTCAGCGACGCGCCTGCGTCGGAGAAATCCAGCAAGTCGATCCCTGCGCCACCGTCGATGGTGTCGTTGCCGGCGGCACCGCGCAGTACGTCGTCGCCGGCACCACCGTTGAGCGAGTCGGTACCCGATCCGCCAATGAAGACGTCGGCAATGCCGGCGCCGGTCAGCGTGTCGTTCTGGGAGCCGCCATCGAGATAGGAAGCCTGGTATTCCAGTCCCTCAAGGGACACCTTGGCACCGTTCTCGGTGAGCATGACATTGACCGAGACAGTTGCGGTACTGGTGCCGCCGGCGGCGTCCGAAACGGTATAGGTGAAGCTGCCGGAGGTCTTGTCGACGTCGAAGCGGATGTAGCTGCCGTTGGTATCCGCGACGAAAGCCAGGTTGCTGACGCCCCCGTTCGCGGAGCCCAGCCCCGTGACCGACAGCGCCATGCCATCGACATCGCCATCGTTGGCAAGCAGTGCGCTGACCGGAATCAGGATGGTGCTGCGGCTGTTGCCATTGCTGTCGTTGGAGACATAGACCAGGTCGGATGCCGCCACCGGTGCATCGTTGACAGCACTGAGCGTGATGGCAACGGCGCTGGTGTCGGCTGAGATGCCGTCGCTTGCCTGCATCTGCACCGACGCCGTGCCGGCATAGTCCTTGTCGCCGACGAACGTCATCCCGTCCAGCGCGGCATTGATCGCCGCGTCGGTGCCCGTAAACGTCATGGTGCCGTCCGCGGTGCCATCTCCCGCCAGGAACTGCAGGCCGGCAATGCCGTTCAGCGTGATCGTGCCGGCTGCCGCCGTCAGCGTCACGGTATGGCTTGCGTTGTCCACATCCGCGATGCTGAGCGCATTGCCCGTGGCCGAACTGAAAACCAGCGGTGTGTCTTCCCGGCCCGCCTGCACCGTTGGCACGGTGTTCACAACGGTATCGTTTTCACCGGTGATATTGACCGTGATGACCTGGCTGGCGCTGAGATCCGACGATTGCACGGTCAGCGTGTCGGTCACGTGCTGCCCCGCTGCCAGCGCGTCCGCCTTGCCCTGGTCAAGCGTGTAGGTCCACGCGCCCGTGTCGCTGTCGAAGGAAAAATTCCCGTACTGGCCGACCAGGCTGTCCGGCGCCACGGCGGCAAAGTGCGACTGCCCGGCATCGCCATCGCTAACGGTCAGCATGCCGCTTGCGAATGCGTCGCCCGTGGTGCCGTTGGCCACGCCACCCGCCTCGGTCACCGAGGTCTCGTCGCCGGCCGATGCGGTGATGATGGCCTGATCGTTGGTGCCGGTGATATTGACACTAATCGTTTGCCGGGCGGTCTGGTCCGCTGACACCACGGTCAGCGAATCGCTGGCCTGCTGGCCTGCGGTCAGCGATTCGGCCTTGATGTTGTCAAGCGTGTAGGTCCAGGCGCCGGTATTGCTGTCGAAGGTGAAGGTGCCATAGTTTCCGGAAAGGCTGTCCGTCGGCACAGCGGCGAAATGCGCTTCACCGGTATCGGCATCAGTGACCGTCAGCGTTCCGCCGGCCGAAGGATCACCGGCAATGGCGTTGGCCAGCCCTCCGGCCTCCGTCGCCAACGTATCTTCGCTGGTCGATGCCGTGATGGTGGCGTGGTCGTTGGCGCCGGTGATATTGACGGTGATGGTCCGCTGGGCGGTCTGGTCCAGTGACACCACTGTCAGCGAATCGGTGACCTGCTGGCCTGCGGTCAGCGATTCGGCTTTGCTGTCGTCAAGAGCGTAGGTCCAGGCGCCGGTGTTGCTGTCGAAGGTGAAGGTGCCATACTGCCCGACCAGGCTTTCCGCCTGCACGGCGGCGAATTTCGCTTCACCGGTATCCACATCGCTGACGGTGAGCCTCCCACTGGCCGAAGGATCACCCGCAACGGCATTGGCCACCCCGCCAGCCTCTGTCGCCAACGTATCTTCGCTGGCTGACGCATGGATGGTGGCCACATCGTTGGCACCGTCGACCCGGATGGTCAGCACCGACGATGCCGACGCCTGCCCATCGGTCACGCTGTAGCTGAAAGTCTCATCGACATGGTCGCCACGCCGCAGTGCCTGCACCTGCGCATTGCTGTTGTCCAGCGTGTAGCTGTAGCTGCCGTCGGCGTTGATCTGCAGCGTGCCGTACTGGCCGACATAGATGCCGGGACTGGACACCGCCAGCACGTTGCCGGCGTCGATATCGCTGTCATTGGACAGCACATTGCCGGTAATCGGATTCGGATGATTGTCTTCGGCCATGCCATGGGTGTCGGCGGCGGCCGTGGGCGCATGATTGTCGTAGCCGGCAAAATCGCTCCTGGCGAGTTCATGCAGGCCGTTGAGCTGGATGACCATCTCCGCTGTGGCGGGATTGCCATCGACATCCACATAGACATAGGTATTGCCGCCCGATTGCCCGAACCAGGCGCCATGAGCCGTCGGCGTGCGGCCTCCCCATTCGAAGCCGGTCTGTCCCAGCACCGGCCGCAGGTCGAGACGGTCGGTGCCGCGCTGGAAGTCGGTGATGACATCCATGCCGCCCGCAGAAGAATCCATCACGGCGCTGTAGACGAACACATCGCGGCCTGCACCGCCACTCAGCAGATCGCCGCCACCGCCGCCGCCGATGGTGTCGTTGCCACCTTCGCCATAGACGGTGTCCTTGCCGTTGCCGCCGGCAATGATGTCGTCGCCGCCCACGACGGCGTTGTTGCCGTTGTCGCCGTAGATCAGGTCATCGCCATTGCCGCCAGCGATGCGGTCGTTTCCAGGCTGGGCCGACTCATGGCCGCGCCCAAGCTGGTAATCGGCGTAGCTGTCGAAGCCGTCGCCATAGATGGTATCGCCGCCGTTGTCGCCGGTGTAGAGCGCAGAGCTCGCATCGAGGCTGCCGATTACATCGTCGCCGCTGCCGCCATAGACCGCATCGGCCCCGTTGCCGCCCGCCAGGCTGTCGCTGCCGCGCCCGCCGAATACCCGGTCCTTGCCATTCGCACCCAGCAGGGTGTCGTCGCCGTCGCCGCCTTCGACGATATCGTCGCCGTTGCCCGCGTCGACGTAGTCATTGCCATCGCCGGCGCTGACATAGTCGTTGCCGTTGCCGCTCAGGATGGTGTCGCTGGAAGTGGTGCCGCTGATATTGTCGATGCCATTGCCGCCGGTCAGTGTTGCCATGGTTCCCCCGTCCTGAATGCCGGCCTGGTGGCCGTGCCTTGCTGGTTGTGATTGTGCGCGGGCTGCGCGCGTGCCTTTTTTGTTGCGCTTACCGTTCCCGGAACGCCAGCTCCCGGGTCTTGATGATGGGCTTGAGCAGGTAGTGGAGCACCGTCTTCTGGCCAGTCAGCACATCGACCGTGGCCACCATGCCGGGCAGGATGGGCACCTGCACGGCGCTGCCGCCGGGCCGGTTGTCGCGAGTGCGCACGCGTACCAGGTAGTAGCTCTCCGGCCGCTCGCCCGGGCGTTCCGGCGTCAGCGTATCGGCGCTGATATGTTCGACCGTGCCGGGAAAACCGCCATAGATCGAGAAGTCATAGGCCGACAGCTTGACCACCGCCGGCTGCCCCGGGCGCAGGAAGGCGATATCGGCCGGGCGCACGCGCGCTTCCACCAGCAGCGTGTCTTCCAGCGGCACGATTTCCACCAGGTCCATGCCGGGCTGCACCACCCCACCGACGGTATTGACCTTGAGTTGCTTGACGATGCCGGCGAGCGGCGCGCGCACCAGGGTGCGATCGACACGGTCCTGCAGCGCGGTGTTGGTGGCGCTCTGCGCCGCCTGCTCGGCCTTGGCCTGGTTCAGTTCGCGCATGGCCTCCGCGCGGAAATGCGTGGCCGTCTCGTCCAGCTTCTGCTGGCTCTCGCGCAAGGCCGCTTCCAGGCGTGGCATGGCCAGCCGCGTGGCGTCGAGCTCGCCCTTCAGGTCGTTGGTCTGCCGCTCCAGCCGCAGCACGTCGACGTCGGACACGACGCCCTGCGCCACCATTGGCCGCATCATCGCCAGCTCCTGCGCCACCAGGCGATGGCTCTGCCGCAGCTGCTGCTCGCGCGAGCGCTTCTCGGTCAGTTCCTGGCGGCGCTGCTCGGACTGCTGGCGCAACACTGACAGATTGGCTTCGAGCGCGCGCTTGCGTGATTCGAACAGCGCGTGTTCCTCGGCCAGGAACCGGCGGTTGTCTGCATCGCCGGCCGCGCTGGCGACGAACGCCGTGCCGGCAGACTCGGCACTCAGGCGCGCAATACGCGCCACCAGCGCATCGTCCCTGGTGCGGCCTTCCTGGTACGAGGCGGTAAAGCGGGTATCGTCGATACGCATCAGCGCCTGGTCCTTGTTCACGACCTGCCCCGGGCGCACCATGATCTCGGCGACGATGCCGCCTTCGAGGTTCTGCACCACCTGCACCTGGCTGGACGGGATCACCTTGCCCTCGCCCACCGTCACTTCATCCACGCGCGCCAGCGCGGCCCATGCCAGCGCCACCAACACGAACAGCAGCGTGCACAACAGGATCCAGTGCGTGAACCAGCGCGGCCCCGCCACCGCTGCGGCCTCGCGCTCGCCCATGAACACGGTGTCATCCGCGTGCGGCCGCAGCGCTGCGGCCAGGCGGCGCAGGCGATTCCGGGTCTCATGCAGACGCGACATGGAGCTTCCTTCCTGCAAGCGCGTTCAGCACATCGGCCTTCGGCCCGTCGGCGACAATGCGGCCCTGGTCCATTACGATCAGGCGGTCGACCAGGCTCAGCAGCGAGCCCCGGTGCGTCACCAGCAGCAGCGTGCGCCCACCCAGCGCCGCGGACAACCGCGACTTGAACTGCTCCTCGGTGCGGTTGTCCATCGCGCTGCTGGGTTCATCCAGCAGCAGCACCGGCGGTTGCAGCAAGTCGGCGCGGGCGATCGCGATCGCCTGGCGCTGCCCGCCCGACAGCCCTTCGCCGCGCTCGCCAAGCCGCAGGTCATAGCCATCCGGCAGGCGATCGATAAAGTCGCTGACGCCACCCAGCCGCGCCGCGCGCAGCACCGCCTCATCGTCGGCATACGGTGCGCCCATCACGATGTTCTCGCGCACGGTGCCGCTGAACAGCATCACCTCCTGCGGCACATAGCCGATATCGCGCCGCAGCGCCGCGGGGTCTAGCTGGCGCACATCCGCGCCATCGACCAGCACCGAGCCAGTCTCCGGTGCGTAAAGGCCCAGGATGAGCTTCTCGATGGTGGTCTTGCCCGAGCCGATGCGGCCGATCAGGCCAACGCGCTCGCCGCTGGCAATGCGGAAGGACACGTCGTCCAGGACGGCGCCGTCGCGGCCCGGATAGCGAAAGCTCACCTGCCGGAATTCGATCTCGCCCCGCAACGGCGGACGGTGCACGAAATGCCTGCCGGGCGGGCGCTCGACTGGCAATGCCATCATCCGGTCAATGCCGGCCAGCGCGGTGCGTGCCTGGTGGTAGCGCGTGGTCAGCCCTGCCATCTGCGACAGCGGCGCCAGCGCACGCCCGGCCAGGATGGTGCAGGCAATCAGGCCTCCCATGGTGAGCCGGTCTTCGGCGATCAGGTAGACGCCGATAACCACCACCACCAGCGTGGCGGCCTGCTGTGCGAACAGCGACACGTTGATCACGCACGCTGACAGCAACCGTGCCCGCAAGCCCAGCCTTGCCATCTGCCCGACCACCTGTTCCCAGTTGCGCTGTGCGGCACCGTCGGCGCCGACCGTCTTGATGGTCTCGAGCCCGACCAGGGTTTCCACCAGCGCGGCTTGCCGCTGCGCCGCGCAGGCACTGCTGGCGCGCACCGCGCGCGACAGCGGTCCCTGCAATGCCAGGCTGACACCCAGCACCAGCGGCACCGTCAGCAGCGGCACCCAGGCAAGCGGGCCGCCGACCCAGAACATCGCGACGATGAAGACCGCGGCAAACGGCAGGTCGATCAGCGTGGTGATGGTGGCGGAGGTCAGGAAGTCGCGCACCGATTCGAACTCGTGCAGCTGGCTGCTAAGGCTGCCCGCCGACGCGGGCCGCGACTTCATCTCGATGCCCAGCACTTTGCCGAACACCGTTGCGGAGACGGTCACGTCGATGCGCCTGCCCGCCACGTCGACAAAATAGCCACGCAGCGTTCGCATCGCCAGCTCGAACAGCAGCACCAGGCCAACCCCGACAGCCAGCGCCCATAGTGTCTCCAGCGCATGGTTCGGCACCACGCGGTCGTAGACGTTCATGGTGAACAGCGGCATGGCCAGCGCGAACAGGCTCAGCAGCAGCGAGGCGACCATTACCTCGCCATAAACCGGCCAGGACTGGCGCATCACACCCCAGAACCATTCATGGGGCGCAGCCGGCGCGCCATCGTGCGCCGCCGCATCCGTGCGATGCGCGGGCCGGGCAAAGATGGCATGGCCGGAGTAGCGCGCCAGCAGTTCTTCTGCGGGCACAACCTGCTCGCCGTTCCCGCATTCGGGCAGCGCCAGCACCACGGTGCCCGCCTCGCCCCGGCGCAGCAGCACGCAGGCCTGTCCCTGGTCAAGCAGCAGGATCGCGGGCAAGACCAGGTCAGGAATCCCTTCCAGCTTGCGCCGCACCAGCCGCGCCGACATGCCGGCCCTGGCCGCCGCCCGCGCGAACAGCGCCGGGGTCAGGCGATGCGAGGCAAGCGGCAGGCCGGAAAGCAGCGCCTCTGCTGACGCCGGCTGGTGGAAGTGGCGGGCCAGCCAGAGCAGGCAATCCAGCAACGGATCGTCCGGACGCGCCTCGCGGCATGCCGGGTCCGGCAGGTTCCAGCCGGTATCCCCGGCCTCCCGGGCAGGGATGGCGGCAGCATGCATGGCCATTGCCCTCGCGCTTCAGCGTGCGCGCGCGCCACGCCGCCGCGGCGCGGCATGGCATGCCGCCAGCAGCCTGGCGCGGCCTGCCGCCGCCTCACGCCATGCACGCCGTGCACAAGGCGTGCGTCGATTGCATCCATCCATGTTTTCCCCGGTCCCATTTGTTATGACGTTTTTTGCAAGCGTATGCGGCGGAGGTCTGTGCGCCCATCCTGCAAATGGCGCAACCGGGCCATCGGAGACGCTCGAAGCAATCATCCGTATGGCGTTTCATACATGCAACATCCGGGAAAGAGCGCCAAGAATCAGGGACCGCGCGGGCCACCAAATATCAAGGCATGATGTATTCGCGCCACGCCCTACTTAAGTGGTGTATATCCCTCGGGCGGGCACATAAGACAATACAAAGACAATATAAGACAGTGATAGTGCGCCAGCCCGCTCTGGCAGGGTGCGCTTGTTTTTCTTGTCACAACTACGGCGGGGTCATCCAGATGCCTACGCGAATCTTTCGCGTTGTTCCGGCAGTTCAAGGCTGGGCCCTTGAAATTGAAGGTCTTGCGGAAAAGCCCCTGCTTTATACCTCTCTTGAAGCTGCGATAACCGCGGGATGGCACCGGGCGAAGCATGATAACGCCGAGCTTCACATCCACCGCCAGGATGGAACCGTCCGCCTGCTGACCGCTCTCGCAGCCGATTCAGGCGGCAACAAGGAGTGAAGGCTTTCTGGCAGGCTGCACCGCGGATAATCCGGCGTGTGACGCCATCTTCACCAGGTGTAGGACGCCGCCCGATAGCTACGCGATTGCCGCTGATCTATCACAAAGGCATGAGCACAGGCTTCCGCATGGAGATCATCATGCAACCCGGATTAGAGGCGCGATGCATAGAGCAGGATCTGCAAGACCTGGACGACACGGATCTGGCCATCCTGCGGGCCGAGAAACGTATCGCCGCGCAGGAGCTACGGATCGCTCAGTTGAACCGGGATGGTATCGATAGCGCCAGTGCGCAGGCAATGCTGACCAACATGCGTGAAGGTCTCAAGGAACTCATCATGCACCGTGCGCTAATCGTGCATGGCATCACCTATCGCGAACCCTAGGCAAACCCGGCACGGCCTATGGCACCTCCTCAACCGCAGCAGCGGAATCCGACGAAGAGGTCGCTGCGGTGCGGCAGGTAGAAGTTGCGGTAGCGGGGATGCTTCATGCGTGCATGGGTAGCGAACGATCCGCCGCGAACCGAGCGATGCGTGTGAAACCAGGGGGCGGAATATTCCTGGTACGGGTCGGGCGAGAATCCTGCGTAGGGTACGAACGGATCAGCCGTCCATTCCCACACGGCCCTCCCCCAGCGGATCAGGTCATGCGTTGCCGCATACTCCCATTCCGCTTCCGTGGGCAAGCGCTTGCCGGCCCAGCGGCAATAGGCTTCCGCCTCGTAGGCATTGATATGACACACGGGCTGTTCGGGCGGCAGCGGCACCCATTGCCCGAACCAGCGCAACGCCCATTGCCCGGGGGGGCCGCCGGCTGGCCGGCGCCAGCGACCCGGATGCGCCAGCCCGCCCTGCTGCAGCCATGCGCGTCCGTCGCCGGACCACCACTGCGGATCGCGGTAGCCGCCGGCGGCCACGAAGTCCGCAAACTCGGCATTGCTGACACAAGTGCGATCGATGCGGAAAGGGGCGAGGTGGACGGGGTGGGCCCACTTCTCGTTGTCGAAGACAAAGCCGTCGCCCCCTGCGGGCGCCCCCATCAGGAACGTGCCGCCGCCTGCGGCTGCCGAGCCGGCGCCTGGCGCAATGGAAGGCATGCCAAGCGGGGCATGCAGCGGATAATCGAGCGTCTGGCGCATATAGGTCAGCGCCTCCGCGTGCATGTCTTCGTGGAACAAGGCGAGCCGGAAAAAATAGAGCGCCTGGTCGGTATCATCCGCCACGGCGAGGCTGGCCCGGACACGCTCCAGCACCGCCGCCACGTAGCCGCGTACTTCCCGCAGCGGGGGCAAGGCGAGCTTCCAGCGATCCGTGTGAGGAACGAGCGAGGAATCGAAGAAGCGGTCGGCATTATCGAGCATCGACGGCAGGCTCGCGACCAGGCGGCCGCCCGCGCCCGGACGCGGATCCCGCAGCACCCAGTGCTCGGTGAACCACGCGACATGCGCGTATTCCCACAAGGGTGGATTGATCCCCGGGTCGTAGCGAACCTGCCACTGGGACGGCGACAGATCCTGCAGGATGGCCCAGGTGCGCCGATGCGCATCGGTAAAAGCCGCATCGAGCCCGAATTTGTTTATCCTTCTGGCTGCACCCCCTTCAGAGCCGATCGTCATGCGTCCTCCCAAGGCCACTGTCGCGATTATCAGCCCGGCACTCCGCAAAGCCAATAACGGCAACTGGCAGACCGCACATCGCTGGTCGCACTTCCTGCAGGCAGATTACGGTGTGACCGTGGCCGCGGAGTGGCCGCCGGGCCACTCAGGCGGTGCGGTCCCGGCGTGCCTGATCGCGCTGCACGCCCGGCGCTCGGCAGATTCCATCGCCAGGTTTGCCGAAGCCTGCCCCGGCCGTCCACTGGTGGTGGTGCTGACCGGGACGGACCTGTACCGCGATATCCGCAGCGACGCATCCGCCCGGCGCTCCCTGGAGCTTGCCACCCACCTGGTGGTGCTGCAGGACGAAGGGCCCGCCGAACTGGCCCCCGGGCATCGTGCCAAGTGCCGGGTCATCTACCAGTCCGCCCCGGCAATCGTGCCGGCAGCGACCAGCCACGATGCGTTTGACGTCGTCCTGGTGGGTCATATGCGGGCGGAAAAAGACCCGGCGACGCCCATGCTGGCCGTGATGCTGCTTGCTGAGGATTCGCGCGTGCGCCTGACCCATATCGGCGCCGCCCTGGACGAGAGCTACCGGGAGTCAGCCGAGGCGCTGCAAGCGCAGCGCTGGCCAGGGCTCCAGCGCTATGTCTGGCTGGCAAACCTGCCTCACACCGAGACGCGGCTGCGCATCGGCCAGGCGCAGGCGCTGGTCATATCGAGCGTGATAGAAGGCGGCGCCAACGTGATCATCGAAGCCGTTACCAGTGGCGTACCGGTGCTCGCCAGCCGCATCCCCGGCAACATCGGCATGCTGGGCCGCGACTACGAGGGCTATTTCCCGCCGGGCAATGCCGCGCATCTGGCGGAGCTGCTGGAACGCGCCAGCCGCGACGCCGCCTTCCTGGCGCGCCTGCGGCAGCAATGCGCACAGCGGGCGCCGCTGTTCGCACCGGAGCGCGAACGCGCCGAAGTCATTGGGCTTGTCGCCGAAGCCCTGAAGCCGGATTAACCTAGCCGGATTGACCAGGAGAGGCCTTGCCCGGATTGCGGTAGCATAGGCGCCCTTTTGGATAGTCCATCACCATCACCGCCGTTCTTCGACCACGCCCGATCATGATCCCGACCATATTCCCGCGTATCGCGAAACGCCTTGCCGCGCTTGCCCTGTTTGGCCTTGCCGGCCTGTCCGGTGCCCAGGCGGCACAGACCGTGCTGAAGGTGTCGGCCATCCCCGACGAGGCACCGACCGAACTGCAGCGCAAGTTCGCGCCGCTCGGCAAATACCTGGAGAAGGAAACCGGCATGAAGGTGGAGTTCGTGCCAGTGACGGATTACGCCGCCGTGGTCGAGTCCCTGGCGACGGGCAAGCTCGACATGGCATGGCTGGGCGGTTTCACCTACGTGCAAAGCAAGATCCGGACGCAGGGCGCCACCATCCCCATCGTCCAGCGACAGGAAGATGCCGCGTTTACCAGCAAGTTCATCACGGCCGACAGCAGTATCAAGACCCTGGCCGACCTCAAGGGCAAGACCTTCGCCTTCGGCTCGCCGTCCTCGACTTCCGGACACCTGATGCCGCGCAGTTTCCTGCAGCAGGCCGGCATCGATCCGGACCGGGACTTCAAGACTGTCGCCTACTCGGGCGCCCATGATGCAACGGTCGCCTTCGTCCAGGCCGGCAAGGCCGACGCCGGCGTGCTCAACGCCTCGGTCTGGGACAAGCTGGTGGAGCAGCACAAGGTGGACCCCGGCAAGGTCCGGGTGTTTGCCGTCACGCCGCCCTACTTCGACTACAACTGGACCGTGCGCGGCGGGCTCGACCCGGCCTTGGCCAAGAAGCTGACCGAAGCGTTCCTGCGCCTTGACCCGGCCAATCCCGAGCACAGGGAGATCATGGCACTGCAAAGGACCGTCAAGTACATCCCCACCCGGCCGGAGAACTACGCCGGCATCGAGGCCGCGGCCCGCGCCGCGGGCCTGGTCAAGTGAGTTTCAGTCTCGACGCAGCCAGCGTCACCTACCCCAACGGGCAGCGCGCGCTGAGCCGGATCGCCTTGTCGGCGGGCAGCGGCGAGCGCATCGCCGTCATCGGTCCCTCGGGCGCCGGCAAGACCTCGCTGCTGCGCCTGCTGGCAACGTCGCTGCGGCCCGGCGAAGGCCGCGTCGAGATCCTGGGGCAAATTCCCTGGGCACTGAGCGCCGCACGCCTGCGGCGCCTGCGCTGCCGCATCGGCATGGTGCACCAGGCACCGCCCATGCCTCCGCGCCAGCGCGTGATCACCGCCATCCTTGCCGGCCGCCTCGGTATCTGGCCCGGCTGGAAATCCATGCTCTCGCTGGTCTATCCGGCCGATATTGCCGGTGCCAGCGAACAGCTGGCGCGACTGGAGCTGGCCGACCGCCTGTTCGATCGCTGCGACCAGTTGTCGGGCGGCCAGTTGCAGCGTGTCGGGGTGGCCCGCGTGCTCTACCAGCGCCCGGAACTGATCCTGGCCGACGAGCCGGTCTCGGCGATGGATCCCGTGCTTGCCAACCTGACCCTGGGCGAGTTGCGCAAGGAAGCCGATACGCGTGCGGTGACGCTGGTCGCCAGCCTGCACGCGGTAGATCTGGCGCTGCGCTGGTTTCCCCGCATCATCGGCCTGAAGTCGGGCGAGATCGCCTTCGACCTGCCGGCCGGGCACGTCACTGACGCCCTGCTGCGCGAACTCTACGCCTCCGAGAGCGAATCGCCACCCGTGCAGGGCAGCCGGTCCGTGGCCATCGCCGCCACTGCCGGCAGCGTTGACCCACGCAGGGCGGCATGCCGATGACCACGCATCCACGCGACCCGCAGGCGCTGCGGCGGGCCAGCGGCCTGCTGCTGGCGCTGCTGCTGCTCTGGCCCCTGCTGCGGCTGTCCCGGTTCAGCCCGTCGGCGCTGTTCGACGCGGCAAACCTCAAGGTGATGGGCGGCTTCCTGCGCAACTTCCTGCCCCCCGAGGTCTCGGTCGAATTTCTTGGCTACGTGGCCAAGGCAACGCTGGAAACGCTGGCTATCGCGACCGCAGGCGTCGCGCTGGCCTTTGTCATTGCTGCGCCGCTGGCTGTGGCAATGTCCAGGAGCCTTTCCATCTCGCGTATCGGCCCGGGCCCGGGAAAGCGGGTGCGGGCAGCGTTGCGCACCGCCGTGCGGGCGCTGGTGCTGCTGCTGCGTGGCGTACCGGAGCTGGTCTGGGCGCTGGTCTTCGTGCGCGCCCTGGGCCTTGGCGCGGCGGCGGGCGTGCTGGCGCTGGCGGTCACCTATGGCGGCATGCTGGCGAAGGTCTATGCGGAAATCCTCGAATCGAGCGACCAGCGCGCGGCGCAGGCCCTGCTCACCGGCGGCAGCGGGCGCCTGGCGGCGCTGTCCTACGGATTGCTGCCGAATGCCGCGCAGGAGCTGGTCTCGTACACGGTGTATCGCTGGGAATGCGCCATCCGGGCGTCGGTGGTGATGGGCTTCGTCGGCGCCGGCGGGCTTGGCCAGCTGATGGACCAGGCCATGAAGCTGCTCAACGGCGGCGAAGCCGCGACCATCCTGCTTGTATTCCTGCTGCTGGTCCTGCTGGCCGACGCGCTCAGCGCCCGGCTGCGCAAGATGCTGGAATGAACCATGGCGACGAACACGCCCACGGCCGCCCAACTCTGCCTGAAGTGCCTGCTTACGCTGCTCGCCGTGGCCATAGCGGTTGCGGCAAGTTTCGCCTGGCTCTCGCTTGACCTGGGCCAGCTCATTTCCCGGGACGCTGCAGCCGGGATGCTGCGCTTCCTGCTGACGTTCTTCCCGCCGGAGCTGTCGCCGGCGTTTCTTGCCAGAACCGGTGTCAGCATGCTCGAAACGCTCGCGATTTCCGCCGTGGGCACGCTGTGTGCGGCGGTGCTGGGTTTTGGCCTGGCACTACCGGCTTCCGGGCTCTACGGCGATGCGCTGCGCACCTTGTCACGCTTGCTGCTGAACCTGCTGCGCTCGATTCCCGAGCTGGTATGGGCTGGCCTGACCGTGCTCGCGGTCGGCCTTGGACCGTTTGCCGGCACCCTTGCCCTGGCACTGCACACGGCGGGCGTGCTCGGCCGCCTCTTCGCCGAGGCGCTGGAGAATGCGCCGCGCACACCCGCCCGCGCGCTGGCGGAAAAAGGCGCCCCCGCCGCACTGGTCTTCATGTATGGGACGCTGCCCTGCGTATGGCCCCAGTTCCTGTCCTACACCCTGTACCGCTGGGAAACCAATATCCGCGCGGCGGCGATCCTTGGCTTTGTCGGCGCCGGCGGGCTTGGGCAGATGCTGTATTTCGAGCTGTCCCTGTTCCATATGCCCCAGGCTTGCACGGTGATCATCGCCATGCTTGTCCTGGCGGCCGTGGTCGACACGGCCAGCGCGATCATGAGGGTTGACCGGCCATCCTGAAATTACGAGGTTACGGGGCAATCCCTTCTAGCGCGACAATCCTTGTCGTCGCACATTTTTGACGGATCGCCTTAAGACGAGCGTACTCTGGTGACTCATACCAGGCCATCAAGGAGTCCATGCTCGGGAACTCGACGATGACGAGACGATGTGGCTGCCAGTCGCCTTCGAGAACTTTGGTCAGACCACCACGGCCCAAATATTTTCCGCCGTAGCGGAACTCAGTGGCAGGTACTTCTCGCTTGTACTCGTCGAAAATGGCAGGGTCCGTTACATCGACATCAGCAATCAGGTATGCAGCCATGGCGCGATCCTTTCCTGCGGCAATCCCACCGCCCACTGTTGTTGCTTGATTGTAGGCGCTGCCGCCGGTCGAGCCTGGCCGTACTACAAGTAAAAACTTGCCGTTTGCGTATGGAGCCATGCGCTTCCGCGGACGGTGAGGTGCGGCGTTATGCGCTTCGCCACATCAATTGCGAAGCTGGCGCGCGCGGCGGACTGACGCGGTACGCAGGCAGTAATATGAGCATTCCGCCCCTCAATTGGAAATACCGCGATGCAAGTACTGGTTGACGCAGACGCCTGCCCGGTTGTCGTCAAGGAAATGTTGTATCGGGCCGCGCAGCGTGTCGGAGTGTGCGTCACGCTGGTGGCGAACAAGTATATGCGCACGCCGCCTTCCCGCTTTATCAAGGCACTGCAAGTGCCGGCGGGCTTCGACGCCGCCGATGACCGTATCGTCGAATTGGTCAGCAACGGTGACCTCGTGATTACGGCGGACATACCCCTTGCCGCCGCTGCCCTCGGCAAGGGCGCTTTCGTGCTCGACCCACGAGGAATCTGGTTTAGCCGAGAGAATATCCAGGAGCGCCTGACGATGCGCGAGGTGATGGACCAGCTCCGCGGCTCGGGCGTCGATACCGGCGGTCCGGCACCGTACGCCTCACAGGATAGCAAGGCGTTCGCTGGCCAATTGGACCGATTCCTGGCACGCCATGCGCCGCCAGGTGCGGTCGCCTGAAGCGTGCTACCCACAGCAACGCAATAGTGGACCGGCTCTGATAAACGTGGCTCCCGCCAGTCGCTTGCCGGCCATCTACGGGCGTTGGCTTATGCCGTGACGCCGACGTTCAAGCGTCAGTTCCACCCAGCTATCGGACGCCGGTGCGGAAGCGCACATACTGTGGCGAAACTTTTCCATACCGTCTTCAACGTTGAAAGCGCGCATCGCGGCAATGCACCGGAGACGATTTTGGCATCACTACTTTATGGTGCCGGTTGGGCCGGCGGGCTGGTGTTGGCGGTCGCAATATTCACAAGTATCCTGATCGCCCTGGAGCTCGGCCGGCTGGTGTGGCAATGGCAGGTTGCCTCCGGTCGCGAACCGGAGACAACGGGCGTCAGCGCGGTCGCAAGCGCGATATTCGCACTGCTTGGGCTATTGATCGCCTTCACCTTTTCCGGCGCGGCAAGCCGCTTTGATATGCGGCGTACGCTGATCGTCCAGGAAGCCAACGATATCGGCACTGCTTACCTGCGTCTGGATCTGCTGCCGCAACCAGCACGTGGTGAGTTGCAGGAGATACTCCGGCAATATCTCGATACCCGGCTTGGCGCCTATCGAGCCGTCCCTGACCGCAAACGCGTCGAGGCTTTCTTGGTACGTTCGGACGTACTGCGTGAACACCTCTGGACAAGATCCGTAACGGAGTCCCAGCGATCCGCTAGTACGGCGGCCACCATGCTTCTGTTACCAGCGCTCAATGCAGCATTCGACACGGCATCGACCCGACTCGCCGCAACAAAGGAACATCCGCCCGGCGTCATCTTCGGCATGCTTTTCGCGCTTTGCTGGGTTGGGGCATTGTTTGCGGGCTATGGCATGGCCAGCCGCAGTCCTCGAAACTGGTTGCATGCGCTTTTCTTCGTGGCCTCGCTGACGGTGACACTCTATGTCATCGTCGACTTGGAGTTTCCGCGGTTAGGCCTGATCCGCGTTGACGCTTTCGATGAGGTGTTGCAGGAAGTCCGCAATGGAATGCGATGAACCAACAGGTGCAGCAGCGCGCCAGCGGCAAGAGACAGGTTGAGTGACGTCTGGATGCGCTCGAGAGTCCTGAGCTGACGGTACACCAAGTTAACGAGCGGAGTAAAGCAATCCACCCAGCCCCCCCGACTCCGCCGACCACGACAAATGCCAGTGGCGACGATGCGGCTTGTCAGGGCCACCCAATCGCGGCTATCGCTGTCCGGACGACGTCATCAGCCGCACTGTGCGCTGGGCAGATCCCAGAAAGTATGTGCGGAATTGAGCAGTGGCCGCTGTACTCTGAAAGTGGCCGTCGCGGCGTCTTGTGCTCGAAGGGCAGCAGTGGGTCGGGAAGCGCCTGCTGGCAAGTGGCTGGCAGAGGTCGCTTGCCGATCTCTATCTGGCCGCAGGCAGAAACGGAATCCCATTGGTGGCGCCTCCATTGATTTAAGGCGTGGCGACATCGCTGCCCCGTGAGCACTCGAGAAGGCGGTCAAGGTCATTCGCGCACCATCTGCGGACGACCGCAGTTCGGCCGACGCGGCCGTCCAAGGTCTGGGAGGTGTTTTTCATACGCTCCTGGCCACTTGGTATCCTTGTTGCTGCCAATACCCCGCCCTCGCTCAGCGGCTGCCCTCGAATTCTGCCACGATGGCCTCGATCATCGCCCGCACCCGGGCGGTGTGGCGCAGGTCCTGATGGGTGACCAACCATACCTCGTAGGGCTGCGCGCGCTCGCGTTTGGGCCAGATCCGCACCAACCCGTCGCGCTCGGCCAGGTGCACTGGCACTTCGCCGATGGCAATGCCGGCCTGGATCGTCGCGCGCAGCATCAGGCTGGAGTTGACCGCCGACACGAGCCGGCCCGCGTGGGTTGGCTCGCCCACCAGCGTCGGAAGGCGGCTGCCGCTGGTATGGGGCTGGTAGATGACGAGGTCGTGCCCGGCGAAGCCGGTGCCGACGGCCGGCTCGCCGTGCCGCTTCAGGTATGCCCTCGATGCGTAGAGTCCCACCGCCCAGCGGGCCAGCAGGCGGGCCGCCAGGTCGGGGTTCTCGGGCTTGATCGTGCGCACCGCGATATCCGCCTCGCGTCGTGCCAGGTTCATCATCTGGGTGGACGTGTTGAGCTGCACGCGCACGTCCGGGTGCTCGGCGTGCAGCCGCTCGATGGCCGGGATCAGGAACCCCAGCGCCAGCGTGTCGGTGGTGGTCACTCGCACCTCGCCTTCCAACCGGGTATCGACGCCTTGTGCCTGCCGGGCCAGCTCGTGGGCCGACTGCTCCATCTTCTCGGCGGACCTGAGCGCGTTCTCGCCCGCGTTGGTCAGCACGTATCCATCGGAGGTGCGCAGGAACAGCGTGGCGCTCAGCGCGTGTTCTAGCGCGGCGATACGCCGGCCCACGGTGGCCTGGTCCATGTTGACTACCTTGGCCGCGCGCCGCAGAGTGCCCTCGCGCTGCACGGCCAGGAATACACGGGTGTCGTCCCAGTTCATATCGGATCCTTCCGAGGAGGCGGATGAGGTGATGCAAAAATGCATTGCTGACCTGGAATATATCAGCATGACTGCATCGCCGCGCCGACCTACATTGAGGCCCTGGCACAGAAACCGGGCCGCGTATGGCTGATCTGCCCATCGGCCTCCGGCCCATCCACTAAGGACATTCCCATGAAAGCCATCGACTTCCAGGACTTCGGCGACGCCGACGTCCTGCAACTGCAAGATCTGCCCGTGCCCGAACTGCGCCCGCAGGACCTGCTGGTGCGCACTCACGCCGCCGGCGTGAACCGCGCCGACATCATCCACCGCCGCGGCGGCTATGGCCGCGCCAGCTTTGGCGATTCCACGGTGATGGGCCTGGAAATCGCCGGCGAGGTGATCGCAGCCGGCGCCGAGGTGGCTGGCTTTGCGACTGGCGACCGCGTAATGGGCATAGTGGGCGGCGGCGGCTATGCCGAGGTGGCGCGCATCGACTACCGGCAGGCCATGCACATCCCCGACCGGCTTGACTACGTGCATGCCGCCGCGATTCCCGAGGTGTTCGTCACGGCGCACGAGGCGCTGCTGCACCTGGGTCGTCTGCAGGCTGGCGACAAGGTGCTGATCCACGCGGGCGCCAGCGGCGTGGGTTCGGCCGCCGTGCAATTGGCGCATGCCACTGGCGCGCGGGTCTTCGCCACGGCCAATGGCGGCAAGCTGGCGCGCGTTCGCGGCTTCGGCGCGGACGTGCCGATCGACTACAAGGCCGAGGACTTCGGCGAGGTGGTGAGGCGCGAAACCGATGGCAACGGCCTAGACGTGATCGTTGATTTCATCGGCGGTTCCTACCTGGAGCGAAACGTTCTTTCGCTGGCCAATGGCGGCCGGCTGGTGCAGGTCGGCCTGCTTGGCGGCGCAGAGGGTGCGAATCTACCGCTGGAGCGGCTGCTTTACCGCCATCTGCAGATCATCGGCACGGTGATGAAATCGCGTACGCCGGAGGTCAAGCGGCAGATGGTAGCGCGCTTCTCGCAGCGCTGGCTACCGGGCTTTACTGAGAGCGGACTGGTGCCGGTGGTAGACAGCGTGTACCCGCTGGCCCGGGCCGCCGATGCGCACCGGCGCATGGAGTCGAACCAAAACGTGGGCAAGATAATTCTGTCGACCGGGGCATAGCGGGATCACTACGTTGCCGGCAGGCGGAAAACGACGGTGGATTCAATCCGCCCTGACCTCGCTCAGGCCGCCTGCCAGTTGGCGCTTGCCAACCCGCTCAAGCGTGGTTTCCCTGGCCTGCCCCGCCCGCAGTCGACGCGAGCGCGTGCCTATCATGCAAGCCATCGTTGCTACCAAGCTGGTCGAGCGGCAGTAGTGGGGGAGGAAGGCAATCAGGTAGCGGAGGGCCGAGGTCCCTTCCCGGCCATAAGCGGCCTTTGACCTCGACGAAGCGAAGGACCGTTCTAAATCCACTTGCAGCCATTTGCCCAGGTAGCGTTTCGGGAAACCCCTACGTTGTCGATGGCCTTCAACTGAGCCTTGGTCGACCGCGGGCGTCGCGCCAGTCCCCACACTTTGCACGCCTCACGCCTTTCATGACGGCGGCCATGGGCCGGCGGCGCACAGCACCTTCCACGACCCAGGTGCGCACGGCCCGGTGGGGACATTCAACTACCCGATCTGCGACCAGCCCGGAAAAGCCGGTGGGTGCGGGCCCATCCCGATCCGACCAAGACCCGTCTGGCGGTCATGGCCCTCTGCTACGAATCGAGGCGGGATGTTGCCACAGCATACGCCGCGGTATCCGCACCTCCGTTTTGCCCGAGTTGAAGCCATATACCTAGACAACGCCTTCTTGTCCGCGGAGAACCAAGCACGGCCGAGCTCTCGTCACGATTACACGGACGGCAAACTCGACGATTCTCCAAGAATCCCGATGCTCGCACTTTAACACAACGAGTGTTGTCTTAAATCGAATTGCGAGTTATTGTTCATGCATCGCGCCGGCCAGCGTCCATCACCGAGGAATGAAGGAGACTTATCATGCTTACCACCCAATCCCAACGAGAGGCGTTTCGCGAGGACGGCGCCGTACTTATAAAGAACTGCCTCGACCCTGTGCAGCTAGCCCGGTGCTATGAGGCTTTCAAGTGGAACGTCGCCAACCCGGGCCCATATCACTTCCGCTCGCTGGACGGCACCAGCCTGCAGACCCATATCGACAACGCCAATCCGGTGGTTAAGCAAAAGCTTGACGACCTGGTCACGACGCTGCCGTTCGGAATGGTGTTCCAGGAGTTATGGGGCTCGGAGCATGTTTGGTATTTCGCCGAGGAGGTGTTCGCCAAGGAAGGCGGCAACAGCGGCCGCGGACCGTGGCATCAGGACACCGCGAACCTGCCGTGGGCCGGCCAGCATTGGGGCAACGCGTGGATTACCTTCCAGGCCATTCCAAAGAAGAACTCGCTGGAGATCATTCGCGGCTCCCACCTCGGCATCCAGTACGACGGGGCCAGCTTCGCAAATGCCGATGACCCGACCGATCCGCTGTACGGCGACGGCACCCTGCCCCGCCTGCCGCATATCGACAAGGAGCTCGCCGAAGACCCCAATTCCTGGGACGTGCTCTCCTGGGAGGTGACCCCTGGCGATGTCGTGTTCCTGCATCCACGTTCGCTTCACGGAGGAGCCGCCGTCGATGCCGCCTGCCCGACCCGCCACACGCTGGTGCTGCGCTTCTTCGGTGACGACGCCACGTTCCGCGCCCTGCCAATGTCGAACCCGCGCTATGCCCGCAACGGGCCGCTCTTCCGGGAAGAAATGGCCAGGCTCAATGAAGGCGAACCGTTCCGCTCGCCTGTCTTCCGCCAACTCGCCTGATATCGCCTTGCACGGAGCAGCAGCCATGAAACGACAAATGATCAATCCCGGCCGCACGCAGGCAAGGCACTACGACCAGCTTCACTTCTCTTCGGCGACCCGTGTCGGCGACATGATCTGGGTGTCCGGTCAGGTGGGCTTCGATCTGGTGACGGCCACGGTGGGCCAGGGAATGGAAGCGCAGGCCCGGCTGGCGTTTGAAAACCTGAAGGCGGTGCTCGAAGCCGCAGGAGCCGGCCTTGCCGACGTCGTGGAAATCATGACTTTCCACACCGACCTGCGCGGCGACATCCAGGCATTCGTGAAGGTCAAGGATGAATACCTCCCCGACCGCTATCCCTCCTGGACCGGCGTGGGCGTAAGCCAATTGGCCCGGCCCGAATTCCTGGTCGAGATACGCGCGATTGCGGTCGCCGGCTGCGGCGCCGGCTGACAGCAGAGGCCGTGCCCCGTTTGCACACCGGGGCCGCGGCACGACATCCTTAGAAAAAAGAACAGCGACAAAGCTGATGGAGACATAAACATGAAGCGTCCGAATGCGGTCGTCAGACCGGACAAGCCATCCAGCATTCTTGCGCGGCTTGACCGCCTGCCGGTAATGGCTTCCCACTACGTCTGGGCCGCGCTGCTCGCGGCCAACCTGATGCTGGAGTACTACGACAACGCCATCTTTGCCTATGCCAGTCCCACGATCAAGGCCCACACCAATCTGAGCACCGAGCAGATCGGCGTCATCAGCAGCGCGTTCTTCATCGGGATGATCATCGGGGCTCTGGTGGGAGGAAGACTGTCTGACCAATGGGGACGACGTTCGGTGCTCGTATGGACCACCGTCCTGTACTCGCTGGGAGCGTTGGCGACGGCATTCGCACCTACCTACGAGACCATACTGGCCTCCCGCGTCATCACCGGTATCGGCGTGCAGGCCGCCACATCGGTGCTGCTTGTCTATATCGCCGAAATGTTTCCCGGCAGGGCACGTGGCCGCTTCGTCTCCATAGTGACGATCGGGTTCGTGGTCTCCGGCATCGGTGCTGCCGCGCTGGCGATGTTCTATCTCCCACACGGCAGTAGTGATGCCTGGCGCAACCTGTTCCTGGGCGGCAGCGTCGGCCTGCTGATTGCGCCCCTGGCACGCTTCATCCTGCCGGAATCGGTGCGCTGGTGTGTCTCGCGCGGTCGATTCGACCGCGCCGAACGCATCGTAAGCGAGCTGGAAGCGCGCGCGCTGCGCCGCGGTCCGCTCGACGAACCCGCAATTGCCACCGTTCAACCGACCGCCGCAGCGCCCACGCTACGCGACCTCTTCAACGACAAGGCCTTGCTGCGAACCATAGCCGTGCTCACGCTCGGCTACTTTGGCGCCAGCCTGGCCTATTACCTGTTCGGCCAATGGGGCGTCTACTCGCTCGTATACAGCCTCAGGTACTCCGAGGAACATGCGTATTTCATCCAGTTCCTGTGGAACGTGATCTATGGCGCCACGCCGTTAGTCGCCATGCTGTTTCTCGACCGGTATGAACGCAAGTCCACCATCCTTGTCGTGTCCGTGCTAAGCGCACTGCCGTTGGCCGTGCTCGGCATCTCGGCCACCAGTTGGGCAGTGATCGGGGCAGGAGGACTCGCCGCCATCATCACGGGGCTCGTCGTCAACGCCTACTACACCTACATCCCGGAGACGATACCGACGCAGCTGCGCGCCCTCGGCAGCGGGATCGTGATGTCTGGCGGGCGGTTCGGCGGAGCGGCAGCCGGCGTCCTGGGCGCCGCGCTGTTCTCCGCAAGCGGCATGGCTGGCGTCATGCTAGCGGCGGCAGCCTGCTACATCGTCTTCTCCATCCCCGTCGCGCTGTTCGGCCCGCGCACGACCAACCGCTCGCTGGAAGCCGTTGCCGGCGACGAGTCGGGCGCTGCCAACGGAGCGCGCCAATGCCCGGACACGTCCATGGCCGCCTGACACGGCATTTGCGTCTAGCGCGGATTGTTCCCGCCCGCATAGATCACCAGACAAAGGAAAGCGGCAACGTGACTGAAGACTTCAAGACATATCGAACGCTGGGCGGCTGGATAGAAAGGCCGGCTGACCTGCAGCCATCGCTCGAGGGCCATACCAACGCCGATGTGGTCATCGTCGGCGCCGGCTTTGCCGGGCTATGCGCGGCGCTGGAGCTCGCCCGGCAGCGCGTGAAGGTGGTCGTGCTCGAACGCGAGTTCTGTGGCTATGGAGCGAGCAGCCGCAACGCGGGCTATCTCGCCGGCGGGCAGGGACTCAAGTACGACCGCTTCCTCAAGCGGGCAGGCCATGAGAAAGCGAAGCAGATCGTCCGCTTCTACCAGGAAGGCGTTAGCTTCGCCGAAGGCAAGTTCGCGGAGCATGGGATCGACTGCGACTACAACCGGTCGGGATTGATCCGTGCCGGCATCGACCCGTCGCAGGAAGCCAGGGTGCGCGAGGATATGCGGATTGGCGCCGAACTCGGATGCCCATCGGAGTACCTGGACCAGGCCGAGATGCGAGCACGCGGCATCCCGCCAGCGTTCCTGTTTGGCAGCTACGTGCCGACCGGCGGCACGCTCGATCCCGGCAAGTACGTCCTGGGACTGCGGCGCGCGGCCCTGCGGGCAGGCGTGACGATCCACGAAAACACGCCGTTGCTGTCCTTCACCGAAGGACCAACCGTCAGGGTGCAGACACCTCGCGGCAGCGTCAGCGCGCCGGTCATGATCCTGGCCACCAACGCCTATACGCCCCAGCTCGGCCCGCTCGCGGACAAGGTGGTGCCGTTGCGGCTTTCGGCCCTGGAGACCGAACCGCTTTCCCCTGTACAGCTGGCGGCGCTTGGATGGCACCGCCGCGAAGGCATCACAACCATGCACCGGGTCATGGAGAGCCATCGCCTGACGGCGCGCAACACGCTGGTCTTGACGACCAAGCGCCTGCGCTACCCGTTCGGCTCGCGGACGCCCGAAGTGCCCGAGCACGACCAGTATCGAGCGCTGCGGATGGCCCTGCATTACCGCTTCCCGCCCTTGAGGGGCATCGCCATCCGGCGCTGCTGGAGCGGCTACATCAGCTACGCCGACGACGGCCTGCCGGTCATAGGCCGCACAGGAGCAGACAGGAACATTTACTACGCGGCGGGATGTTCCGGTCACGGCGTCGGCACACAGGGCATGGTCGGACACATGCTGGCGGAAGACATCCAAGGCATCGGCAACCCGCTGCTTGTCATGCTGATGCAACACGCGTCACCCGCGACGCTGCCGGAACCCCTGCGCTGGCTGGCCCTCAACGGCGCCCTGAATGTCGCAAGCGGTCTCGATGAACGTTCGAACCGCAAGGCGCGCCGGGCATGAGGCAGCGTGAGAGGCGGACTCGCAATTGCCGGGAGCATCCTTTCCCGCCCACGTATCACCTGAAACTCAAACGGAAATTCCCATGACAGATCTGTACGATGTTGCCGTGATTGGCGCTGGCTTCGCAGGCGTGACCGCTGCGCGGGACCTCAGCATGGCAGACCACTCTGTGGTACTGCTTGAAGCGCGTGACCGCATCGGCGGTCGGACTTGGTCGAGCACGGCGCTTGGCCTGGAGCTTGAACTGGGCGGCACCTACGTGCACTGGACGCAGGCGCATGTGTGGCGCGAACTCAAGCGATATGGCATCGGCCTGGCGACACCGATGCCGGTGACCAGGGCCTATTGGTACGCCGACGGCGTTGTACACGCCGGGACGTGGGAACAACTCAACCAACTGGCCACGCCGCTGGTCGCCCGCTTCTTTGCCGATGCGCGGATGCACTTTCCCCAGGTGGATGACCTGGCAGCCGCCGACGTCGGCACGATCGACAGGCAAACCATCGGCGACCGGCTTGACGCGCTTGAACTCTCGGCGCACGACCGCGACGTGCTGGTCAACGCGATGTCCATCCTGGTTTGCTCCGAACGCGAGCAAGGGCTCGCACAACTGCTGTTCTGGTGCGCGATCTGCTTCGGCAACTGGAGCGCGTTCAAGGAAATCGCCGGGCACTGGCCGATCGAGGGCGGCACCGGTCGCCTGATTGGCGCCATGAGCGCCGAATCGAAAGCCGAACTGCGCCTTCTCGACGCCAGTGGCCGCTGTCGATGACAACGGGCACGAGGTCATTGTGACCACACGCGATGGACAGCGTATCCGGTCCCGGCGAGCCGTGGTGGCATTGCCGCTGAACATGCTGAGCGAGTTTTCCGTCACGCCTGCGCTGCCGCGCCCCGTGCGCGCCATGATCGAGCAAAAAAACCCGATCATGCCCAGCAAGATCTGGGTACGGGTCAAGGGCGAGATCGAGCCCTTCGTGATCTATGCACCAGCGGGCAAGCATCCCATCAACACCGCCCATGCCGAGCGGCGCGCCGATGGCGATACGCTGGTGGTGTGCTTCTGTTCCGACAGCTCGGCGCTGGACGGCAATGACCGCGAGGCAGTACAGGAGACGCTGCGGGATTTCATTCCGGACATCGAAGTGTTGGACACGGTCTGCCAGGACTGGGCGAACGACCCGTTCTCCAAAGGAGGATGGATGCATCACCGCCCCGGCAATCTGACGCAGGCCGCGCCCTTGATGCGGCAGACCCACGGCCGCATCCATTTCGCGGGCGCGGACATAGCGCCCATCGGGGTCGGCGGCATCGACGGTGCCATCGAGACCGGCGCCAAAGCCGCCATTGACGTCGCTTGCGCCCTGCGTGGCGACCACCGGTTGTGATCCCGTGCTACGCGCGCGCCGCCCGTCCGCCGGACTTCTGCTCGCCCGGCACGGGCGCAACCAGCACCGCCAGGGCATCGATGAGCGCCCGCATTCGCTTGGGCGTGAAGCGCTTGGGTTCGATCGGGTACATCATCATCCATCCATCCCCCATGGCAACGAGCTGGTCGGTGAGGATGTCGGCCGGAATATCGTTGCGGACCGCCCCCCGTTCCTGCGCGTCCTTGACAATGGCGGCGAGCAGGCGACGATAGCGCGCGTAGCGCCTGCTGATGACTTCCGCAAACGCAGGCTCGTGTCGTCCCTGCGCCAGCAATTCCGATGTCGCCGGCCAGAACCTGGTGCTGCGGTCGGTCAGCCTGATCCAGCTTTCGAACGGCGCGAGGATGTCACCGCTTTCCCGAGCGGACTCCAGCATCGCGTCGAAACGATCGAATGCGCTTTCCATCAGCGCCACGACCAGCTCTTCCTTGTTTGCGAAGTAATAGGTCACCGCGCCGGTGGTGTAGCCCGCATGCTTCGCAACCTTGCGCAGCGATGCGTTGGCATAGCCCTCCTGTGCGATCACCGTTGATGCCGCGCGCAGCAACTCCTTGCGCTTCGCTTCGCGGTCGCCGACCGGACGACCCCGGGTTGAGACCTGCTCGATATCGTCGTCGCTTTCCATTGTCTTGTTCTGTCTCTTGAGCATTACGATCACTGGCTGCCAGCCTGGTTAGCCGCCAGATACGTGATTTTACAGAATCATCGTTATGTTTTGATTCCACGTGGCCCCTCTCCGGCTAGCTCCTCTCGGGCAAGGCCTATGCGCAGTCTGTTCCACCCAGGTAGTGTGCCGGCGTCCGCACGCCCCCACGTAGCCACACCTCTGCTCGCTCATGGTACCGCCAAGGCAGGGAATACCCGGCCTTTTTATTTAACATCACGCTCGTTATTCTAATTCACGATTTGCGCGAATCGCCGACAGATTCAGGACGAGTGCGCGGCCGATGCGCTGCATGCGGCCGCCAGGCAACTGACAAACAAGGAGATCGTTGATGGATGCATTCAGGCGCTATGCCTCTAACAAGGATGGGGCTGTGGTCACGGCGGTGCCGTGCAAACTGGCACGCGACTGGGGCAAGACGCCTGCCGTCGCACTTGCAGCATTTGGTGTCTTCGCAGGCGCGGCGCACGCCCAGTCATCCGTCACGTTGTACGGTACGCTCGACACCAACCTGGAGTTCAACACCAACTTCAAGAGCGCCGGCAGCGGCTCGGCCAATCGATACGCGCTGAACGGCGAAGGTCTGTCGGGTTCGCGTTGGGGCCTGCGCGGCGTGGAAGACCTCGGCAACGGACTGAGCAGCGTCTTCGTGCTGGAAAGCGGCATCGGCGCAGACAATGGCACCATGCAGCAAGGCGGTCGCCTGTTTGGCCGGCAGGCGTTTGTCGGCCTGCAGAGCGCCACCTACGGCAAGATCACCTTCGGTCGCCAATACACCTCTATGCTGGAGGCACTGGCCAACTTCTCGCCAGCGGCGATGTCGAGCCTGTATGAGCCCGTGATCGCCCAGATCGGACCGGTGTACCGCGAGGACAACACCGTCAAATATTCGGGCACCTTTGGTCCGGTCAGCGTCGGGGCACACTGGAGCTTTGGCACCGGCGGGAGCAGCGGCACCGTGGACCTGAGCCGCCTGGGTGGCTCGGGCGAGGTTCCGGGCCAGTTTCGCCGCGATACCGGCTTTGGCGCCCGGGCGTCCTATGCGGCGGGGCCATTCAGTGCCACCGTCACCTACGACCAGGTGAACCCGAGCATCGTCGGCAATGGCGGCTTCGCCGGTACCGGCACATTCAAAAAGGCCGCCGCAGCAGCCAGCTACGCCGTCGGTCCGGCGATCTTCATGACTGGATACCGCTGGGGCATGTCGACTGCGCCGGGGCAGACACTGACGCGCGATAACTTGTACTGGGCCGGCGTCTACTACGAGATGACGTCTGCGCTGAGCCTGACGCTGGACTACTACCACCAGACGTTCCGGTCCTCGACCTTGCCGGTGCTAAGGCCTGTCGGCAATCCGAGACAGTGGATGCTAATCGCCGACTACCGCCTCTCCAAGCGTACGGACCTGTACCTGACTACCGCTTACGCAAAGAATGCCGGCCTGTGCCTGGACACCGCTTCCATTGCGTTCAACAACGGCTATCAGCCCGCTGCTGGCAAGGACAGCATGTTCGGCGTCGCGCTGGGCATCCGCCACAACTTCTGAGCGCGACGGAAATCGTCAGACCGATGCAATCCCGATGCGGGCAGCTTCAGCAATCCGCATCGGGACATGATGCAAGGGCGGCCACTACCGAAGTGGTCCTCCCGGGTATCTCATCCCACCCGGTAGACGCCGTCTTTGTTCACCTCAACCCGCCCGTCCGCCAGCAGTTCTGCCAGATGCTGGGAAATCGTACGGGTCTCGGCATCGACTACCCATGAGCCTTGAAAGTCCGGCGGATACAGCAGCCGCAGGTCGACCAGCTGTGCCAGTGTCTTTGGCGATTCGCGCAGCAAGGTCAGCAGGCGCTGTTCGCGTTGGTCCAGCTTGGCCGCATAGGCAGCGAGATCGCGCAGGAAGTGCTCACGATCGGTATAGACGCCCCGATGATGGGAGGTAACCCACACCTTGGCCGGAACCTCGGCCAACCGTGCCAGGCTACGACGGAAGTCCCCCAGGCTGGACCCTGCATCGCCATAGTAGGGCCCGAATCCGGTCAGGTCGATGTCGCCCGTGAAAGCCACCCCCTCCGGTTCCACAAGGAGAACGGTATGGCCCGCGGTGTGCCCTGGCAGGTGGAAAGCCCGAATGCCGGTCTGCCCTAGATCCCAGCACGCACCGTCCACGTAGCCCTGCGCATCGGGCCGCGGCGCATAAAAGAATTCGCGCTGAAACCTGAGCAGGGTCTCCGATGCATACGCCGCATTACCGAAAGCGGCGACCATGCCATCCCAGCTCCTTGCCGCCGGTAAATCGCCTTCGTGCACATAGACCGATGCATCCGGTAGACGATGCAACCCAGCCATATGGTCCTCATGCACATGGCCCATCACCACCAGCTCGGTGGCGTCAAACTCGGGACCGATGTAGTTCGCGACAAGCGGCGTGTCGAAAGCCGCGCGGGTTTCGGAGCCCCGTATCAATACCTGGTTGCCGTCGGGATACTTGCCGCTCTTCTCGCCAAAGAAGACCGAGACGCGCCCGAGATCCACGCGCTGGATATGTCGATTCGTGCCGGAGTTGCTGAACGCTGTGCTCATGTCGATCATCCTCGCTGGGCAGTCTTAGCGATTTCCGCAGCCGGGGCGTTCCGGTAGCGATCAGGTCAGGCTGCGCAGCTTTGTTCTCTGTCTATTTATAGTAACACCAGTCATCAAAATAAAGATGCCCGCAAACGCGGCACAGACAGAACGTGGGATGTCGTTATAGACGTAGACGCCTTCACGCCAGGCGTCAGGGTTATGCTTCGACCGCCTTGAACATGTCCTCGACCACCTTCTTGGCGTCGCCGAACACCATCATGGTCTTGTCCATGTAGAACAGCTCGTTGTCCAGGCCGGCGTAGCCGGCCGCCATCGAGCGCTTGTTGACGATGATGGTCTTGGCCTTGTACGCCTCCAGGATCGGCATGCCGGCGATCGGCGACTTGGGATCGGTCTTGGCCGCCGGGTTGACCACGTCGTTGGCGCCCAGCACCAGCACCACGTCGGCCTGGCCGAACTCGCTGTTGATGTCTTCCATCTCGAAGACCTGGTCGTACGGCACCTCGGCCTCGGCCAGCAGCACGTTCATGTGGCCGGGCATGCGGCCCGCCACCGGGTGGATCGCGTACTTCACGGTCACGCCCTTCTCGGTGAGCAGTTCGGTCAGTTCCTTCAGGGCATGCTGCGCGCGCGCCACGGCCAGGCCGTAGCCGGGGACGATGATCACGGTCTCGGCGTTGCCCATCAGGAAGGCGGCATCGTCGGCCGAGCCGGACTTCACGTTGCGCTGCGCCTGCGCGCCGGCGGACGCGCCAGCCGACGCATCGCCGCCGAAGCCGCCCAGGATCACGTTGAAGAACGAGCGGTTCATCGCGCGGCACATGATGTACGAGAGGATGGCACCGCTTGAGCCCACCAGCGAGCCGGCGATGATCAGCATCGGGTTGTTCAGCGAGAAGCCGATGCCCGCCGCCGCCCAGCCCGAGTACGAGTTCAGCCACTTCGCTGGCGCGCAAGCCGGCGCCATAGGCGACCGCGAGCGCGGTCTGGTGCTTCAGGTTCCCAGCGGCCGCCAGCAGTCGGCCGACTTCGTCGGGACTGACTACCACGGGCAGGGTGCGTGGAATTCGTACCGGTCGCATCTTGGCCATGCGTTGCGCGTCGCCGAGCGTCACTTCAAAGAAGAACTTCAATCCGGTGATCGCGGCATTGAGCGAAACCGGGGAGATGCCGTGATCGACCAGATGGAGTTGATAGCGCCGTAGGTCCTCAGTGCTAGCCGTGTCGGGAGAGCGGCCGAGAAAGACCGCGAACCGGCGCACGGCACGGATGTATTGGGTCTGGGTCTTATCTCCAAGCTTGCGCATCCGCATGTCTTCGATCATGCGCTGGCGTAGCGGGCTGATGGTAGGCGTCGCGACTGACATGGCTGTGCTCCTGTCGAGGCTCGAGGCGAATTGCCTCGGTCCTCAACATAGGAAACAGCGCTGGCGGTTGAGTCACTTCGCGCTTGACCGGAGGGTTACCGTGTGAGCGGTTTAGTCCGTCGGCCAAAAACGGGCGCTGGCATAGCCCGCGGGCAATGACGTTTGCGTCAAGTATCGGTCATCTCGCTCCGGCGCCGGCGCCGACGCGGCACAGGCGTTGCCGTTGCAGACAAGCACAGTACGACCTACTATGGGGAGGCAGCCCGTCGCGGATTCGCCTCGGGCAGGGCCAGTTCAGGGCAGGTCGCCCCCGCCAGTCGGGTTCTACGCTTGAGTGAAGTTGATCCTCACGGGAGAAAGAAATGAGAGCGATTATTATCGCGGTAATTGCGGCCTTCGGAGCATCACTAGCACTGCCCGGCTACGCGCAAAAGGCAGTGGATCCGTATACGCAAGGGGCCAAGGGGAAAGCGGATCCATTTACGGACGGTGCGAAATCCTCAAAATTCGACCCATATACGGATGGGGCTAAGGAGTCGACCCGCACCGACTTGGCGCCGACCAAGAAGCCCGACCCGTATACCGACGGCGCGAGGGCTGGCAAAGCTGATCCTTATACCGACGGCGCGAAGGCAGGGAAGGCCGATCCGTTTACTGACGGCGCCAATAGCGGCAGCAAGCAATAGCGGAACGCGTCAACTGCGTGGCCTTCCCGGTCCGCCCGGGAAGATCAGGGAAAGCGGTGGCCCCTCGCACACAGCGGGGGGCTATTTTCGCTTCAGGCGTCACCCCATCCGTTCCGGGCCTTCCGTCGCGTCACGCTACTGAATCGCAGCAGCCGCATCTGGATCGCCGCGTCTGATTCACCACTTCCAAGACGGTCTTGCCACCAACCATCGCGATTACCGCTACGATGCCTTCGGTAAGCCCTTGTCTCGCCATCGAGGGGCGACTCGCTGGGGCGATTGGGCTACGCCGCGTACAAGGCAATGATTCCGCGAAATGCTGGTAATCAGTTCCGCATCCGACACGAGAACAGTCATCTCTCACCGCGCATATAGCGCACGCCTATCAACAGGACAACAGCCGACGCGATCCCTGCTCTTGGCAATAGCTCGAGCGCCACCGTCAGCCCTACCCGATCTGCCAGTGCTCCGGTGACGATGGAACCCGGCGCCAGGCCGAGGACGTTGTAGGCCAGGGCGAGCGTCGCCATGGCGGTGCTGTGAATCGCCTTGGGCGTCAGCCTCGCGACCACAGCAGGCGCAAGCTATATGAAGTCGCCGAACTGCTTGGATTCTCCACCGCTGGCGACTTTTCCCGCTGGTTCCGCCGGGAGTTCGGCAAGACCCCATCGGATTGGGTGGCTAACTACAGGCAGAGCATGGCCACAGCCAGGCCCCGGGTGGACCGTGGATGATCATTTGGGAGGTCCCTGACGCAGGTGTGGCTGCTTCATCGGCCCACGGCTTTCTGCCCGGTTCTCGTACCGACTAGCATCGAACGGCAAGCAAGAGCGCCAACTGCCCATTGCATGGGCGACTTGAAGGCAATTGACGGCGTGTCCCAACATGCTAAGAATTTGGCCCATAGGGCGAATCATGGAGGGGCGACAAAACCTACCATAGCTGCATCCAAGTGGATTTGATCAAGCGCCGTCGATGCGCTGGCGTGCCGAACCACCAAGGCCTGCCAACGACTCGCGCACCGCGGCCCAGACTGAGATTGGAGACAGCTATGACAGCAGCAACTACGGCGCAGAACTGGGCTACACAAGCCTCCCCTACAGCACCAGCCATCATCCGGACATCGGTGCGTCAACATTCGATCAAGGTGGAGCTTTGCACGCCGGCCATCGGCGCTGAACTCAGCAACATCAGCCTGGCCGACGCCGCCCAGGATCCTGACCTCATTGCTGAGATTCGGGCGCTGTGGCTGAAGCACAAGGTGCTGTTCTTCCGCGACCAGGACATTACCCCGCTGGAGCAGCAGGCGTTTGCCGCGCAATTCGCCGAACTCGAAGCGCACCCGCTTGCGCCGAGCCATCCGGAGGCCGACAAGCTTCTGATGCTCTATCGGAATCTGGATCCGAACAAACAGAATTTTGTCGAGAAGGCCAGCCGGGAGAATGTCTGGCATTCGGACGTGACCTACAAGAAGGCCCCTCCGCGCGGCGCAGTCTTGCGCCGCGAAATGGGACCGGAAAACGGCGGCGATACGATCTGGTCCAACATGGTAATGGCCTATGAACGCCTTCCCGACGCCATCAAGCAGCGAATTGACGGCCTGTACGCCAAGCACAGCGCCGAACATGTCTTCCTGGCTCAGTATCCGAAGGACGAACGCCACGCCGCCGCAGCAAAGAACCCCGGCAGTGAACATCCGGTCGTCCTGATCCACCCGGAGACCCAGGAAAAGGTTCTGTTTGTCAATTCGGCATTCACGACCCATTTCGTGAACTATTTCAACTTCACGGACATTAGCTACGGCCAGGACTTCATGCCCGAGTCGCACCACCTGCTGTGCTACCTGTGCTCGCAGGCCGCGATTCCGGAGTATCAGGTGCGCCTGAAATGGCGCGACAACACCGTGGCAATGTGGGACAACCTGCTGTGCCAACACTATGCCGTGGCGGACTATGGCAATGCGCCACGCAAGATGCTTCGCGCGACGCTGACAGGCACATCCCTTTCCTGATCCGGACAGTCCGCCGGAAAAACCCCTGAGAAGTCCGCCAGCCAACCCATGGCGGCGGCAAACAGCGCCTCATCCGGAACGATGTCGAGGAAGGATGAGGCTCCTCACCGCACGCGTGTTGCATCACGCGGTGTATTGAAATGCCGTCTTATTCCAAATCACTGGAGACAGTCAGGCTTTACCAACAAATCGATACTGCAGTCATCGATGGCGAATCGCTGCCGTGGGTTCCGTTCACCCCCTATTCGGACGACGTCCTGCTGAAGTACTTCAAGCTTGACCCGATTCGGGGCGAAATCATCGTGCTGATGAAGGCGCCCAAGAGCATGCAGCTTCCCAAGCACCACCATTCCGGCACCGTCGTCGTCTACACGCTGGAAGGCCAGTGGAAATACAAGGAGCACGACTGGGTTGCGGGTCCTGGCAGCGTGGTATTCGAGACCGCCGCGTCCTGCCACACGCCCGAAGTCGTCAGCACCGACGATGAAGGCGGCTACGTGGTGACGCTGGTCTCCGTGATGGGTGACCTTGTTTTTGTCGATGAGAACGACAACAAGCGCTGCATATGGAATCCCACGGAAGCTCTTCACAGTATCCCCGATGCCAGAGACCTTCCCACCTTCGGTCGTCGCAACCGTTATTCAGCGGTGATTCTTCCGTCCTTAATCACCTTCGCCCAGGTAGCGAGTTCTTGGGTCACAAATTTATCCAGAGTCGGAGGGTCCATGTAGGCAGCAAAGCCGCCCTGCTCCTCAATCTTTTTCTTGTACTCCGGGCTCTCCACGATTTTCTGAATCGATGTGGAGAGTTTCTTGACGATGTCCGGCGGCGTGCCTGCCGGCGCGAATACCGCAAACCAAGACTCCACGATGTAGCTTGGCAGACCAGCTTCAGCAGAAGTCGGGACGTCAGGCATCGAAGGGTGGCGTTTAGCCCCCGTGTAAGCCAGTGCCTTGATTTTTCCGGCCTTAACCTGTCCGATTACTGACGGCGGTGTCGTCACGAACATATCGACCTGGCCGCCGATGAGGTCGCTGACCACAGGACCAGCCCCCTTGTATGGGACATGGGTTACCGGGACCTGCGCTTGATTGCCGAACATGACGCCCGCAATATGCTGGATGGAGCCATTGCCTGATGACGCAAAGAACAAGCCTTGGTTGTCCTTCTTGCCAAACGCAATCAGGTCTCGCAGGTTCTGAGCGGGAATCTTTCCGCTGACGGCGACGACATGCGGGGCGCGCATCACCAGCGCTACAGACGCGAAGTCCTTAGGCTTCCAGCGCGCCTGGGGAAACAGCGTGGGATTGCCCACGTGATAGCCGGAGTACTGCATGAGGAGCGTGTAACCATCCGGCTTGGCTCTCGCGACAGCTTCTGTGCCAATGTTGCCGCTGGCGCCAGGCCGGTTCTCAATCACGATAGGCTGGCCGAGGTCCTTGGCGAGTTGCTCGCCAATTAGCCGCGCGACGATGTCGGTCGACCCAGCAGGTGCGCTCGGGACAATCATCGTGACCGGCTTGCTAGGGTAGGCGTCAGCTGCAAGCACCGGCCCTGCGGCCGCCAGCACGAGCGCTGTCGCGGAGATCTTCACACTCCATTTCATTCTGCGTCTCCTATTGATATATGTAAGTCGGGAAGGTCCGTCCCATCCCGGCTTCGTTCCGGTGGCCTGTCAGCTCTGGAACAGAGCTTCCATCTCTTTACGAACGCGGTAGGCTGGTTGCTCTGCATCGATGACCACGTCCTCCCACGTGAGGGACTGGTCCTTGGGCACATCCCGCCGCAGTTTCATGTGATGCGCCAGACCCAAGGGCAGACTGCCAACACGGAGCGATTCCTTTGCAGGGAACAGCTTGCCGAAGACCGTGTAACCGCCTTCGCCATCGAGCATCTCCCCTGCCTTCAGGTCCCGCTTTGCCGTGGCAACGACGTCCGCGTTAAAGTGCTGACCCACACCGGTTGACTCCCGACGCAGCCCGACGCTCGCCACAGAGATGCCGAGCTCCAGGCCAATGAGATGCCATTTCTTGTACTGGACCATGCACTGGCCGTTGGGGTCGGTGAAAACCTGGTATTCCTTGAAGCAGCGACGAATGTATTCCGTTGGTGCCTCGACGCAGACCCACACACCCTTACGGATGTCGTACCCTACGGAAGTACCGTCGGTGTTCAGCGACGACACCACATCGACCACACCCTTTTGCGACAGCACGCCGCCATCCGACTTGAGCCGCATGACGGTCGGAATCTGCTCGACGGACGCCGGTGCAAAGGTGATACCTTCGGCCTGCACATGAAGGCCGGTGGCATTTGCAATGGCAGTGCTTTCGATAGCTGGCTTGGAGCCATCGAGGAAGGCATTGAACATTTTCGAATTCATGCCGCCGATGCGTGCCTGGTCGGCCGTAACGCCCCAGTGGTCCCAGACCGTATCGGGCGTCGATTCCCGGAACTTGGGCAGCCACTTGTGCCCGCGCCCCGCGGCGATGATGGGGAACCCGCAAGTGCGAGCCCAATCGACGAGTTCGCAAGCCAAGCCTGGTTGGTCACCATAGGCCAAGGAGTAGACCACTCCAGCCTGACGGGAACGGTGGGCTAGCAGCGGACCGCAGAATGCATCGGCTTCGACCGTGACGTTGATGACATGCTTGCCATGCTTGAACGCGGCGAGGCAGTGGTCGACAGCGGCAATCGGGTTACCCGTGCATTCGATTATGATGTCAACACCCGGATGCGCCACAAGCGCTTCCCAGTCATCGCCGACGTGCGTGGCGCCCGAGGCGACCGCGTCATCCAGGGTCGCTGCTTGCGCACGGCCACGTTCCCAGCCCACGCGTTCGAGGCTGGCATGGGCGTTTGCCGGATTCAGGTCGGCAATACCAACCATGTGCACGCCTGGCGTGCGCGGCACCTGCGCCAGGTACATCGAGCCGAATTTCCCTGCACCAATAAGGCCGACGCGCACGGGGTTTCCCTGCTCGGCGCGCGCGAGCAGCTGAGGATAAAAGTTCATGGTCAATCGAGTAAGGTTGGTGACGAACGGTGTCAGCTGCGAGGCTGGGCGAGGAAGTCGAGGTCACAGCCTTCAGGGGCTTGCGTGACTGTGCGCTGATAGAGTTGCTGATAACCGCCGCGCTTCTGAGGCAGCGGCCTGCGCTCCGTAAGACGGCGTGCAATTTCGTCAGGCTCGACCAGCAAGTCGATTCTCTTTTTAGACACCGACAGGCGAATCCGATCGCCGTTGCGGACCGCTTCCAAGGGGCCGCCGGCCGCCGCCTCCGGAGAGATGTGCAGCACGATGGTGCCGTATGCGGTACCGCTCATGCGGGCATCCGAGATGCGAACAATGTCTTTCACGCCGGCCTTGGCGAGCTTCGACGGAATAGGCAGATAGCCGGCTTCTGGCATACCGGCTGCCAGCGGGCCGGCGTTCTTCAGCACTAGGATGTCATCCGCATTGACGTCCAGGTCGGGCGAATCGACACGGTTGGCCAAGTCTTCCAGGCCTTCGAAGACCACCGCGCGGCCTTCGGTTTCGAACAACGAAGGCGTGGCGGCAGCACGCTTGAAGATTGCGCCGTCCGGTGCCAGGCTGCCGTGCAGGGCAATCAGCCCGCCGACCTCGCTAACCGGCTTGTCAAACGCCCGGACGACTTTGCGGTCCACCCAGCCAACCGGTTCGTCCAGGCGCTCGCGCAGCGTCCTGCCATCCACGGTCAGGCAGTCCAGGTTCAGCAGCGGGCGCAGTTCGCGCAGCACCGCGCCCATGCCGCCTGCGGAATGGAAGTCCTCCATGTACCCATCGCCCACCGGCTTGAGGTCGACCAGCACCGGGGTTTCGTCCGAAATCTCGTTCAGGCGTTGCGGGCTGATACGGATGCCGAGGCGGCCGGCAACGGCCGTGAGGTGGATGATGGCATTGGTGGAACCGCCCAGCGCCATCAGGACGCGGAAGGCGTTTTCGACCGACTGCTCGGTCATGATTTGCGAAGGCACGATTGGCGAACGCGCCAGTCGCACTGCAGCCCGTCCACTCTCTTCAGCGGCCACCAAACGCTGCGAGTCGACTGCAGGAATCGCCGCGGTGCCTGGCAATGACATGCCGAGCGCTTCCGCAATGCACGCCATCGTACTGGCGGTACCCATGACGGCACAGGTGCCGGCAGTGGTGGCCAGACGTGTTTCGACCATCTGGATTTCTTGCTGGTCAATCTCTGCGGCTCGGAACTTGCCCCAGAAGCGACGGCAATCCGTGCATGCGCCGAGCCGCTCGCCCTTGTGGCGACCCGTTGACATCGGGCCAGTCACCAGTTGGATGGCGGGGCGATTGGCAGAAGCAGCGCCCATCAGCTGAGCCGGCACGGTCTTGTCGCAGCCACCAATCAGGACGACGGCGTCCATCGGTTGGGCGCGCACCATTTCCTCGACGTCCATCGACATCAGGTTGCGGTACACCATGCTGGTCGGGTTGAGGAACACTTCGCCCAGGGACACCGTGGGGAACATGCGCGGCAAGCCACCTGCCGCGAGCACACCGCGCGATACCGCTTCTACGAGTTGTGGCATGTAGCGGTGACAGTTGTTGAAATCGCTGGGCGATGCCGCGATGCCGACAACCGGTTTCGAAAGCAACTCTCCCGAGATACCCATCGAATGCGCCATCGAGCGGCGCAGGTAACGCGCGAAATCCCGGTCGCCGTAGTTTGTCAGGCCATTGTCTAGGCCAAGCGGTTCAGCCATGTTCTTTCTCCATCTGGGGTGCTGCGGCGCTGAACTGCACGGCAAGCATGTCTTCAAAGAAACGCGTCATTGCGCCCTTGTCGCTGGTGCCGTGGCCGGCCAACAGACTCATCTGATATGTGGCGGTAGCGGCGGCAAGCACAGGCATCGGGATGCAATGGCGAGCGCCTAACTCGGCCGCGCTGACCAGGTCCTTGTAGGCCGCCTTGAGCGGATAGCCGTCGCTGAAGTGGCGTGCCAGGATGCGGGGCAGGAAGAATTCCGATGCGTAGCTACGCCCCGTGCCGCTGTTGATGACTGACGCAATCTTCTCGGGGTCCAGCCCCATCTTCCGGGACATGGGAAGAATCTCTGCGAGAGCGGCGCAGTTGATATCGAATAACAACTGGTTCACGAGCTTCGTCAGCTGTCCGCTACCTGCGTCACCCATGTACAGGACGTTGTTGCCCATGCGCTCGAGCCACGGCTTCACCGTTTCAAAGGTCTGTTCCGCCCCGCCGCACATGACAGTCAATGTGCCGGCTTCAGCCCGCGATTGCATTCCCGACACCGGCGCATCGAGGAACACGATGCCGGCAGCAGTAAGACGTGCATGAATATCCATCGTCGCACCGTGCTCCATCGTGCTGGTATCGACAACGATGGAACCCGGACGAAGCAGCGTTGCCAATCCACCGTCGCCAAATAGCACATCCAGCACGGCAGCGGTGCCTGGCAGACTCAGGAACACAATTTTGGCGTCGGCCAGGCCGGCCAGATTGTCGGCTGTCGTAGCGCCAGCTTCCTGCAGCTCCCGATACGGGTCCTGCACTTTTGACGTGACGCGCAGGTCCGTGTCGGCATGAATCAGGTTAAGAGCCATTGGCTTGCCCATCTGGCCGAGGCCAACGAAGCCAACAATGGTGCGCTCGGAATTTGCGGCACTCATGCGTCGGCCCTCTCGGAGATTTCAATCAGATTCAGGTCGGGGTCGCGCAGGTAAATCGAACGCAGGCGGTAGTTCGCGCCGGTACGGGCGACCGGCCCTTCGATAATGCGAGCGCCCCGCGCATTCAGTTTCGCGATGACTTCATCGAGCGGAATCGCCGCGATAAAGCAGAGGTCCAGGGCGCCAGGCACGGGAAGATGGGCCTTCGGCTCGAATTCCTTGCCCTTCACATGCAGATTGATTTTCTGCTCGCCGAACTTGAAGGCTTTGCGGCCTTCTGCGAAGGTCTCGAGGGTCATCCCCAACAGACCGACGTAGAAATCGACACATGCTTCCTCGTTGCTGGTCGTCAAGACCAGATGGTCCAAGTGATGAATCACCAGCGTCTCCTTCTTGCGATTTTGCGATGACCTCGAATGTATGCGCACGAATAGGAGAGGAGGAATTCCTAATTTCGCATGGAGCCTTCGCATTTTGCGAAGCCGGTCGCTTGCCAGACTGATAAAGTGCCTACATGCCACAGAACTTCATCAATCCCGCTCGCGTCGATTTCGTCACTCTGCGTTTGTTCTGTGCCGTGGCACAGACCGGCAGCATCACCAAGGGTGCCGAGCGGTGTAACTTGGCGCTATCGGCCGCAAGCAGGCGGATTTCGGACTTCGAAACCGCCTCTAACGCAGTCCTGATGGAGCGGAATGCCCACGGCATTCGGCTGACGCCCGCTGGTCACGTTGCGCTTCAGCACGCGATGCGTCTTTTTCAGGGATTCGAGCTTTTCAGTAATGAGCTCAGCGAGTACTCAAGCGGTTCTCGGGGACACGTTCGGCTTTGGGCGAACATGTCCGCCCTGGTCGAATTTCTTCCATCTGCACTAGAAAGCTTTTTGCACCTTTACCCCGACACCCGTGTCGAGGTCGAAGAGCAACTCAGCGGTGACATCGTCCGTGCAATCGTGGAAGGACTGGCAGACGTAGGCATCTTCGTCGAGGGTCCACCAACGCACGGTCTGAACGTCATCCCCTATCAAACTGACCGGCTCGTTGTACTTTGCTCGAAGACGCACCCGTTGGCGGGGGTGGACGAAATCGACTTCCGAAGCTGTCTTTCCTATGACTTCGTGGGCCTGAATCGAGGCAGTTCGCTGCTTAACACCATCTCTAGCGCGGCACATGACATTGGCTTTCCGTTGCGGCTGCGCATCCAGGTTCGAAGCTTTGACGCCATGTCCGAAATGATTGCTTCTAATCTGGGGATAGGTGTACTTCCGCTCGGCGCATGCTTTCGAAAGCTCGAGCCGTGGGGTCTGAAAGCCGTTCGGCTTGTAGATGACTGGGCAGAGCGGAGGCTGCTTATCGCCACGAGCGCCTCCCGCGCTCTGTCCGGTTCAGCTGCCCTTCTTGTCGAGCATCTGAGTAAGACGCCTGACTGAATTGCTGCCGTCCGATAGGCCACTCTGCAAGATCAACGGCTTACATGCTCGGAATCTGCACGTGTTAGAGCGCATCATCCGTATTAGGGCGCGTTACACATCAACCCATAACAGGCTAGGCCTCCCAAACAGCACCAACCTCAACCGAAGGATGGAACGATGACGAAATACCTTATCTCCTTTCCTGGAAGGGCGATGCAAGTCCCCGCCGAGGACTTTGCCGCCGTGGGCGAAGCTGCGCACGAGGTCATACGCGAGGCGAAGGCTGCAGGCGTGTACGTGTTCGGTGGTGGTATCAACGAGGATGTCGCACCACTCATGGTCGCCTCAGACGGCACGGTCACAAACGAAACCTATCCCCAGACGAAGGAGTTCGACGGTGGCTTCTGTGTCCTGCAGCTCCCGTCGCGCGAAGCCGCCATCCTGTGGGCTGCAAAGATCGCCAAAGCCTGCCGCTGCTCGCAGGAACTCCGCGAGTTTGGGTATGACCCCGAGAGCTGACGGGCAGGGCCCGTACCCACTGCGAGCGAAGACACTCTCCCGCATCTACTTTCCTCATCGCCATGAACTTCAGTCAGGCAATAGCCGAGTCCGGTTGCAGAGCTGCCGCCGGAAGCCGCTTTCCGTTGAACCCAAAGGAAGCTTGCGAATCGTCTGATCGTCATCCCCAACTGAAAAGGGAAAACTAAGGCCATCACCGAGACAACGGTGATCGGGCGTCGAAACCCGCTTTCACCAACGGATGGTCGCTCAGGCGACCATCCTCAAACGCACGCGCGCGTCGCTTCACAATGGCGGGCCGGGCGGGGCAGCCAATCAGGCTGGCCGGTGTTCGTTGGTGAGCCGGTATTTCGACCCCCGCTGTCAGGCCCGCCACCCCTCAAGCAATTGCATCAGGCGGGTCTCCTAACCTTCTTCAGGAGAACGCAATGCAAGAGAAAGCCCGTCAACAGCGCGAAGCCATTATCGTCGGCATTCCGGCAGAAACACTTGAATCGCTCGACCGGATCAAGGCCGGCCTGGGTAGCGTCCTGTCGCTGCTGGAAGTGGAAAGCGAGCGCTTGCAGGCATGCCACGGCGTACACTGCCTGCTGGCAATGATCAAAACGCAACTTGATCTGATGGCAGAGGAGTTGTGTCCCGTGGCGTGAGTCGTCATCACCCTCGGCCATCCGCCTCTGGCTGCGCCGCAGACCCGTCTTCGCGCAGCCAGACGATGAACTCGGCACCCTGCCCCACCGTGCTTTCCACCGTAATGCGGCCACCATAGCGCTCTACCAGCGCATAGCTGATGGACAGGCCGAGGCCGGTCCCCATCTGCTTCTTGGTGGTGAAAAACGGATTGAACAGGTTGGGCAGGTCTTCCTCGCGGATGCCGCGGCCCGTGTCGCGCACATGCAGCGTCACGCCGTGCCCTTCCCAGTCGCGCGTGGCCAGCGTAAGGATGCCGCCCTCCGGCATGGCGTGGATGGCATTGGTCACCAGGTTGACGATGACCTGCTGCAGTTCGCTGCGGCTGATGCGCACGCGGCGTGTGGCCTGGCAGGCCAGTTCGACCCGGATGGCCGCGTCCTTCAGCATATGCCGGACCAGGTCCACGCAGCCGGCCGCGACCTCGCCCACATCCAGGCGCTCGGTATTGCCGGCGTAGGCCTCCGGCCGGACAAACTGCAGCAGCCGGTTGGTCAGCAGGTAGATGCGTCGCACCTGCTCGTCGATCAGCCGCAATTCATGCCGGACCGGCTCCGCGGCCGGGCCGAGAATATCGCGGGCCACGTCCAGGTTGCCCTGGATCACCGCAATCGGATTGTTGATCTCATGGGCCACGCCCGCGGTAAGCTGCCCCGCGAGCGCAAGCTTTTCCGAGGTAATCAGCTGCTGCCGGGTCGCGCGCAGCACCGCGTTCGCATCCTCGAGCTCGCGGGTCCGCTCGGCGACCTTGCCGTCTAGCGAGTCCGCCCAGTCCCTGAGCTCGGCATTGCGCTGCTGCACGTCCGACAGCAACCGGTCGAACTGGCCAGCGAGCTGGCCCAGTTCATCCTCGCTGCGCACCGGGCCGACGCGCGCGTTGTCGTTGCCGGCCTCGAGCGCGCGCATGGTGCCGACCATCTGCGTCATCGGCGTGAACACGCGCCTGGCCCACAGCAGCGAGAATAGCGCTCCCGCCACGGCCAGCAGCAGGAACAGGCCCACCAGCACGCCCAGCGCGAGGTCCTTGGCCTGGCTGATCGGCCTGGCCAGGTAGCCCACGTAGAGCATGCCGATGCGCTGGCCGCGGCTGTCCACGATAGGCTCATAGGCGCTCATGTACCGGTCGTTGACCACGAAGGCCAGGTCCAGCCATTTTTCGCCACGCGTGAGCACCTTGTCCCGCACCTCGCGGGAGACGCGCGTGCCCAGGGCCCGCTCGCCATGGAACAGCCGCACATTGGTGGCAATGCGCGTGTCGTCCAGGAACAGGGTCGCCGTGCCCTGGCTGCCACGGGGCAGGGATTCCGGCTGGTAGACCAGTGCGTTGATCGCGTCGATAAAGCCGAGGTTGTGGTTCAGCAGCGTACCGCCGTGCAGGATCGCCACCAGCTTGCCCGCCGCATCGAACACCGGCGCCGCCGCGTGCACCACCATGCCACGGGATTCCATGGTCCTGTCGGTCGGCGCCGCATTGGCGGTGGCGCGCAGCGTTACCTGGGCGCGCCTGGCAAGGTCGCCGGAGACGGCAGCCAGCTGCGCGGCGGACCAGGCGTCGGTGGCGGCATCCGGGCGGCCGGCCGCGGCGCTTTCCACCACGCGCCAGCCGGCGTAGTCCATACCCGCCGCACCCGCCGGCGCAGCGGCAAGCAGCCGCCCTTTGGGATCGAGCAGTTGCAGGAAGTCGAGGCCGTGCGTACGCCGCGCGTCGGCCAGGATGGCGGGCATGGCGCTGCCGCGGCCAAGACCGTCCACCAGGGCATAGGATCTGGCCTCCTGCAGGACGCGGTCTTTCATGCCGCCGACCATGTGCTCGAAGTACTCGTGGGCGACCAGCAGGTCGCTGTTGACCTTGTAGGCCAGCAAGGCCTGGAACGTGCGATTGCCCCACAGCGCCATCAGCAGCAGCAGCGCCACCAGCGCCACCAGCAGGGGCGCGACCACGATGGACACCAGCTTGGCGCGCAGCGAGGCGCGATAGCGGCGCAGCAGCATTGAGGGCGCTGAGGGCGTTGAGGGCTTCAAGCGCGCAGGCCCCACTGCAGGCATTTGCGGTCCAGCGTGCGGCGCGAGATGCCGAGCCGGCGCGCGGCTTCCACGCGATTGCCGCCCTCCGCCGCCAGCACCTGCAGGATGTGCCGGCGCTCGACGGCTTCGAGCAGGGTGGCGTCGTCGGCGGCTGCGTCATGCGTCGGCGGCGTATCCGCGTCACGCGGCTCGGCGGCATGGGCCAGCAGTTCGACCGGGTACTCGCCCAGGATCAGCGCCCGCTCCACCAGGTTGCGCAGCTCGCGCGCATTGCCTGGCCAGTCATAGGCCTTGAGCAGGCACACCAGCGACGGCGACAGCGGCACCGGCGGCAGCCCCAGCTGCGCCGACAGCTGCTCGGAGAAATGCTCGGCCAGCGGCACCACGTCTTCCGGCCGCGTGCGCAGCGGCGGGATGGTCACGGCGACCACGTCGAGCCGGTAGAACAGGTCCTGGCGGAAGCGCCCCGCGGCGACTTCGTTGGCCAGGTTGCGGTTGCAGGCGGCAACGATGCGCACGTCCACCGCGATCTCGCGCTCGGTGCCGAGCGGGCGGATGCGCCGGTCCTCGATGACGCGCAGCAGCTTGGCCTGCATCGCCAGCGGCAGTTCCGAGATCTCGTCCAGGAACAGCGTGCCGCCATCGGCATAGAGGAACAGCCCGTGGCGCGCGCCGGCCGCGCCGGTGAAAGCGCCCTTGGCGTGGCCGAACAGCTCGCTTTCGATGATCTCGGGCGCCATCGCGCCGCAGTTCAGCGGCACGAACTGGCCCTGGCGGCCGCTGAGCCGGTGCAGCTCGCGCGCCACCACTTCCTTGCCGGTGCCGGACTCGCCCGTCACCAGCACCGTGGACGGCATCGGTGCGACCCGCGCGACCAGCGCCATCAGCTTCTTCATGGCTTCGGACTCGCCGATGAAGTCCTTGTGGATGGTGTACTTGTCCAGCTCGCGGCGCAGCAGGTAGTTCTCGCGCGCGAGCCGGGCCTGGTTGAAGCAGCGCCGGATGGCGTTGAGCACCTGGTCGACGCGGAACGGCTTGACGATGAAGTCCGCCGCGCCGGAGCGCAGCGCGGCAATGGCCGTGTCCATGTCGGCGAAGGCCGTCATCAGGATGACGTCGGCGGGATTGCCGGCTGCGCGCAATGCCTGGAGCCACTCCATGCCGCTGGCGCCGGGCAGCGCCACGTCCAGCAGGATCAGGTCCACATGGCGCTGCTCCAGCAGCGCGGCGCCCGCTTCGGCGCTGTCGGCCGTAAGCACGCTGCCCACCTTGCCTTCCAGCGCCCGCGACAGGAACGAACGCATGCCGGCCTCGTCGTCCACCACCAGGATCGTGCGGCGCTGCCAGTTATCGGCTTCGGCGGCGTTGCTTTGTCGTTCGCTCATCACTTTGGTTGTTGCGGTGCAGGCGGAGAGTCTAGCGACTGTGCCCGATCCGCCTGTATTGGGGTTAAACCGACCCGACCGTGCGCGGCGGCGGCCGTGGATGGACATTTTGACCCGCACGCCGGGCCCGTGCCCGGACATTTTGTCCAATGGCCCGCCCTTCCGGAAGGCCGCTTGCCGCAACCCATTGATGGCAAACGGTATCGGCCACCGGCACAGCTCTTGCTGAACGACGCGCCTCAGCCCGGCGCACCCGCGCAACAAGAGGCTGCCACTTCCAGGTAGGAGACAACTTCATGTCCTATTCCGCGCAAGCGCAAACACCCGCCAAGCAGGAGCAACACCGTTCCGGGCCATCGCAAGGACCATCGCCATCGCGGCCAGCATCGCGGCCATCGCCCTTCTCCAAGGAAGCGATCATCGCCCGGCCGGGCTTCAACCGCTGGATGGTGCCGCCCGCCGCGCTGGCGGTGCACCTGTGCATCGGCCAGGCCTACGCGTTCTCGGTCTTCAACGAACCGCTGACACGGATCATCGGCGTCACGAGCGCGGCGCCGGGCGACTGGCAGCTGACCACGCTGGGCTGGGTGTTCTCGCTGGCGATCTTCTTCCTTGGCATCTCGGCCGCGTTCGCGGGCAAGTGGCTGGAGAAGGTCGGGCCGCGCCGCACCATGTTCACGGCCGCATGCTGCTTCGGCGGCGGCTTCCTGGTGTCGGCGGCGGGAATCTGGCTGCACCAGATCTGGATGCTGTACCTGGGCTACGGCGTGCTGGGCGGGATCGGGCTCGGGCTTGGCTACGTGTCGCCGGTGTCCACGCTGATCCGCTGGTTCCCCGACCGCCGCGGCATGGCCACCGGGATGGCGATCATGGGCTTCGGCGGCGGCGCGATGATCGGCGCGCCGCTGTCGGTCGCGCTGATGAACCACTTCAAAAGCGCCACCAGCGCGGGCGTGGCCGAGACCTTCCTGGTCATGGGCGTGATCTATTTCATCTCGATGTCGCTTGGCGCGCTGGCGATCCGCATCCCGGCCCCGGGCTGGGCGCCTGCCGGTTTTGTGCCCAAGGCCAAGGCGAGCAAGATGGTCACGCACGCCAACGTGCATATCGACCAGGCGCTGAAGACGCCGCAGTTCTACCTGCTATGGCTGATCCTGTTCCTGAACATCACGGCAGGCATCGGCGTGCTGGGCCAGGCAGCGGTGATGATCCAGGAAACCTTCAAGGGCACCATCACCGCCGCGGCCGCGGCCGGCTTCGTCGGCCTGCTCAGCATCGGCAACATGACGGGACGCTTCCTGTGGAGCTCCGCCAGCGACTACTTCGGCCGCAAGCTGACCTACGCCATCTTCTTCGCCTTCGGGGCCGCGCTCTACCTGGCCGTGCCGGCGATCGGCGCGGCCGGCAACGTGGCGCTGTTCGTGGCCTGCTATTTCCTGATCCTGACCATGTACGGCGGCGGCTTCAGCACCATTCCGGCGTACCTGGCCGACATGTTCGGTACCGCGTACGTGGGCGGCATCCATGGCCGCCTGCTGACCGCATGGGCCGCCGCCGGCATTGCCGGACCGGCGCTGGTGAACTACATCCGCGAGTACAAGCTGGCGCTGGGCGTGCCCAGGTCAGAGGTCTACGTCGACACCCTGCACATCATGGCGGGACTGCTGGTGGTGGGCTTCGCCTGCAACCTGCTGATCCGGCCGGTGCATGCGCGGCACCACCTGCGCGAAGCGGCCAGCGCGGCCTGACTGGGCCTGCCATCAAGAACACAGGAGACAAACCATGGAAAACGGCCGCACTTTCGGCAAGACACTGCTGCTGCTCGCGTTCTGGACCTATGTGCTGATCCCGCTGGGCGCGGGCATCTGGTCGACCCTCGGCAAGGCCATGACGCTGTTCAGCTGAGCAACCGCGCAGGCTGTCCGCTGCAGCACGCTCCGTGCTTGCGGCGGCGCCCGATGCGATTGCCCCTGGCTCCGGGCCCGTCGATGCCGCGGGATCCATCCCGGCCTGTGATCCCGCGCAACGGCGCTATCTGTACTGGTGGCGCCCACGCGCCTGGCCAGCGTCGCCCCGGCCCGAACAACTGAGCTTGAACGGTTCCCCCAGAACTGTATCCCTGGCGGGCAGGCTGTCACCCGTACCCTTGTCCGTAATGTCGCGGTACGGCCCATCTGCCGGCGGCGCCCCCCACGGAGAGCACCTCAATGCACGGACTCACAGCCCTGGACCTTGCCCGAATCCAGTTCGGGTTCACGGTTTCCTTCCACATCTTATTTCCCGCCATCACTATCGGGCTGGCCTGCTTCCTGGCATTCCTGGAAGCGCGCTGGCTGCAGACCCGGGACACCGTCTACCGGACCCTGTACCAGTTCTGGATCAAGATCTTCTCGCTGAACTTCGGCATGGGGGTCGTCTCCGGCCTGGTCATGGCCTATGAGTTCGGCACCAACTGGTCGGGCTTCTCGCAGTTTGCCGGGGGCGTCACCGGCCCGCTGCTGACCTACGAGGTGCTGACCGCCTTCTTCCTGGAGGCGGGCTTCCTTGGCGTGATGCTGTTCGGCTGGAACCGCGTCGGGCCGGGGCTCCATTTCTTCTCGACGGTGATGGTGGCGCTCGGCACCATGATTTCCTCCACCTGGATCCTGGCGTCCAACAGCTGGATGCACACGCCCGCCGGCTACGTCATCGTTGCCGGCAAGGTGGTGCCGACCGACTGGCTGGAGGTGATCTTCAACCCGTCGTTCCCCTACCGCCTCGCCCATATGGTCATCGCCGCGCTGCTGTCCACGGCGCTGTTCGTGGCGGCGTCGTCGGCCTGGCAGCTGCTGCACGGGCGCGCCGTGCCCGCCGCGCGCAAGATGCTGTCGCTGGCGATGTGGATGGTGCTGGTCACCGCGCCGATCCAGGCGATGGTGGGCGACGCCCACGGCCTGAACACGCTGGAGCACCAGCCCGCCAAGATCGCGGCGCTGGAGGGGCACTGGAACACGGCCGCGAAGGATGACAAGAACGGCTTTCCGCTGATCGTGTTCGGCATCCCCGACATGGAGCGCGAGGAAACCCGCTACGCCATCGAGATTCCGCGCCTGGGCAGCCTGATCCTGACGCACACCCTTGACGGGCAGATCCGCGGCCTGAAGGACTTCCCCAAGGAAGACCGCCCCAACGCCACCGTGCTGTTCTTTACCTTCCGCACCATGGTGGGCCTGGGCGTGGCGATGATCGGCTTCGGCCTGCTGGGATGGATACTGCGCCGCAACGGCGCGATGTACCGGTCCAGGGCGTTCCTGCGCCTGGCCGTGGCGATGGGCCCCACCGGCCTGATCGCGCTGCTGGCCGGCTGGATGACCACGGAGATCGGGCGCCAGCCGTGGGTGGTGTACGGGTTGCTGCGTACCCGGGACGCCGTGTCGGCGCATGCGGCCGGCCCGGTGGCGCTGTCGCTGGCGCTGTTCGTGGTGGTCTATTTCGTCTGCTTCGGCGTCGGCATCCGCTACATGCTCAAGCTGGCCAGCGCCGGCCCCGCCCCTGACGCACATCCGCATGAGGCACCGTCCTACGGCCCCGGCAGCGTCGTTCCCGCCGCCATCGCCGCGGCTTCCGAACCCCACGCGATGGCCCGCCACGGCCGCCGCGATTCCTGAACACTGAACAGGTGATCGACATGGGTATCAACCTTCCCGTTATCTGGGCCGCCCTGATCTTCTTCGGCGTGATGATGTACGTCGTCATGGACGGCTTCGATCTTGGCATCGGCATCCTCTTCCCCTTCGTCGGCGACCGCCATGACCGCGACGTGATGATGAACACCGTGGCGCCGGTCTGGGACGGCAACGAGACCTGGCTGGTGCTGGGCGGCGCGGCGCTGCTGTGCGCCTTCCCGCTGGCCTACTCGGTGCTGCTGACCGCGTTCTACCTGCCGCTGATGTTCATGCTGCTGGGACTGATCTTCCGTGGCGTGGCCTTCGAATTCCGCTTCAAGGCCAGCGACCGCAGCCGCCCGTACTGGGATGCCGCCTTCACGTGGGGCTCGGTGATGGCCGCGTTCTTCCAGGGCGTGACGCTGGGCGCCTATATCGATGGCATTGCCATGGATGGCACCACCTATGCCGGCGGCGCGCTGGACTGGCTGGCGCCGTTCCCGATCTTCGCGGGCGTGGGCGTGGTGATCACGTACGCCTTCCTGGGCGTCACCTGGCTGATCATGAAGACCGAGGGCCGGCTGCAATGGACCATGCTGCGCGTGACCAACGTGCTGACGGGCGTGATGGTGGCCATGATCGCGGCGGTGAGCGTGTGGACGCCGCTGACGCATCCGGGCATTGCCGAGCGCTGGTTCGCGCTGCCCAACCTGTTTTTCTTCCTGCCGGTGCCGCTGCTGGTGCTGGTCGCGGCCGCCGGCATCTACCGCTCGCTGCACCAGCAGCCGAACGTGGCGCCGTTCCTGTACGCGCTGCTGATGATCTTCATGGGCTATACCGGGCTGGCCATCAGCATCTGGCCCAATATCATCCCGCCGTCGATCTCGATCTTCGATGCGTCGTCGGCCCCGCAAAGCCAGGGCTTTGCGCTGGTCGGCACGCTGTTCATCGTGCCGATCATCCTGGCCTACACGTCCTGGTCCTACTATGTGTTCCGCGGCAAGGTCAAGCGCGGGGAGGGGTACCACTGATGGCCAGGCTCATGCGTTCGCGGCTCGCGTCGCGGCTGGGCTGGCTGCTGGCCCTGTGGCTGGCGGGCGTCGGCACGGTCTTCGTGTGCGCCAGCCTGATGCGGCTGCTGATGCGGGCGGTCGGGTTGTCGGGCTGAAGCATGGCCTCGTCCAACCCGCTTCCCCGGGCCACGCTGCCGGGCCACGATGCACCGGATGCCCCCGATGCCACCGAGGCACAGCGCTGGCTCCGCGCGCTCGCGGCAGCATGCCCGGAATACGCGCCGTGGCTGCATTCGCTGAAGGTGTTCGGCGCGGCCATGCTGGCGCTCGGCGTGGCGCTGGCGCTCGGCCTGCCGCGGCCGTACTGGGCCATGGCCACGGTGTACCTGGTATCCAGCCCGCTGGCCGGCGCCACCCACGCCAAGGGCACCTACCGCATCCTCGGCACGCTGCTGGGCGCGGTGTCCGCAGTGGTGCTGGTGCCGCTGCTGGTCGACGAGCCCGTGCTGCTGATGGCCGCGATCGCGTGCTGGACCGGCGCCCTGCTCTACCTGTCCCTGCTGGAGCCGGCGCCGCGCAACTACATCTGCCTGCTGGCCGCCTACACGCTGCCGATCGTGGCGCTGCCCACGGTCACGCATCCGGCGGCCGTGTTCGGCGTGGGCCTTGCCCGTATCGAGGAGATCGTGATCGGCATCGCCTGCGCCAGCGTGGTCAGCGCGGTGGTCTTTCCCGTGCGCACCACCCCGGCGCTGGCTGCGCGCGCGTCCGCCTGGCTGGACCATGCCTCGCGCTGGATCCGCGACATCATGGCCACCGGCGCCACCGGTGCCAGCGCGGGCCAGCGCCACGACAGCTTCAGCCTGCTGGCCGCCGATATCCTGGCCATGGAGACGCAGCTCGCCCAGCTCAGATATGAGACCGACGGTGCGCCGGCACTGCGGCACGCGCGCGCCCTGCACCAGCGCATGACGGCCCTGCTGCCGCTGGTGCTGGCGCTTGCCGATGCCGCCGGCGCCTTGCGGCGCCACCCGGCGGGCATGCCTGACGCGGTGGCGCAACGGCTGCGCGCCACCCTGGCATGGATCGCCGGCGAGCGGGGCGCGAGCCGCCCGGTGCCTTCCTGGCTACCCTCGGGCACTGCACCGGCACCATCCGCGGACTGGCATGCGCGCCTGGTCGCGGCCACCAGTACCTACCTCGATGAGCTGGCCGAGCTGTGGCAAGACTGCCGCCTGCTGCAGGCAAGCCTGCGCCAGCATGGCAGCGACCCGGCGACGCTGCGCTATCGGGTCGAGCCCGCCGGACGGGCGCGCCACCACGATCACGCGCAACTGCTGTTCCGCGCCGCCACCGCCGGCTCGGCCACTTTAATGGCGGGATTGCTGTGGATGGCCTCGGGCTGGATCGACGGCGCCGTCCCGGCCGGGCTGGCCGCGCTTGCCAGCTGCTTTATCGCCAGCACCGCGGAGCCGCGCCTGGTGGCCGGCCGGGTGATCGCGTGGGGCATCGCCTGCGCGCTGCTGTCCTGGTACTACCAGTTCGTGGTGCTGGTGCTGGCGCATGACTTCGGCTCGCTGGTGGCGCTGCTGTTCGTTCCGTACCTGTTCATCGGCGCGATGACGACGCAGCCGCGCAATGCGCTGTTCGGGGTGCTGCTGGCGGTCACCGCGGCGTCGTTCCCCGGGCCGCAGCACCTCGGTGCAGCCAGCTTCGCCGGCATCTTCAACAGCAGCCTGGCAAGCCTGGCGGCGCTGGTGTTCGCCGCGTTGTGGGCCGTGCTGATGCAGCCCTTCGGCCAGCAGCTGGTGGCCTACCGGCTGGCCAGGGCCAACTGGAACGAGATCGCGCTGGCCGCGCATCCGCGCGCGGCGGTCAACAGCGCGCGGCTGCGCGGCCGCATGCTGGACCGGCTGCTGCGCCAGTGGCCGCCGCTGACGCGCCGCAACAACGCCAGCACCAGGCCGGCCGGCCTTGCCGCAGCCGACTTCCTGGTGGAAGCCGCCGTGCTGGCGCTGCGGCGCGCCTGTGCCGATGGCCCGGCCGAGCGCCGCCGCGCCGTGGAACACGTGCTGGCAGGGGTGGCGCGGCATTACCGGCAGTACGCGCGCATCGGCCATGCCGGCACACCCGCTGTGGCGCTGGCCGCGCGGATCGACGCTGCCGCCGCGGCGCTGGCCACGAATTTCCACGCCAGCCCCCGCGCCGCGCTGGCGGCGCTCGCCACCCTGCGGCTGGCGCTGTATCCGGACCAGGGACGCCCTCATGCACGCCACTGAGTTCGACCTGTACGGCGTCTTCGTGCCGGCCACCGTGGTGTGGATGCTGGCGGCGTTCGCCATCACCGCCGGCGTGCGCGCCGTGCTCGGCCGGATCGGCTTCTACCGCATCGTGTGGCACCGGTCCCTGTTCAACTTCTCGCTTTATATCCTCGTGCTGGGCGCGATCGTCGCGCTCGCCTGGCAGGCTCCATCATGAATCGCAAGCTTTCGCTGCTCGGCCCCTACGCGGTGACCCTGGCGGCCGTGGTCGCGGCGGCACTGACCGCCTGGCATCTTTGGCAGTACTACACCGAAGCACCGTGGACGCGCGACGGCCATGTGCGCGCGGACGTGATCCAGGTCGCGCCCGATGTCTCCGGCCTGGTCACGGCCGTGATGGTCGATGGCAATGCCTGGGTGCGGCGCGGCCAGGTGCTGTTCGTGGTGGACGAGGCGCGCTTCAGCCTGGCGTTGCGAGTGGCGCAGGCCGAGGCCGCCTCGGCACGCGCGGCGCTGGCCCTGGCGCGCCGCGATCCCGCCGCGGCGGACAGCGCGCAGGGGCGCGTCGCCACGGCCGATGCCGCGGTGGACGTGGCCAGCCTGAACCTTGCCCGCTGCCGCGTAACCAGCCCCGTGGACGGCTATGTCAGCGACCGCCTGCCGCGCGCTGGGGATTTTGCCAGCCGCGGCCGGCCGGCGCTGTCGGTGGTGGCGAGCGGCACCCAGTTCGTCGAAGGGTATTTCGAGGAAACCAAGCTGCCCGCGATCCGGGTCGGCAGTGCCGCGGAGGTACATATCATGGGCCTGCCCACGCCGCTGCGCGGCCGGGTGCAGAGCATTGCCCCCGGCATCGAAGACCAGGACCGCAGCAGCGGGCCGAACATGCTCCCCAGCGTCAACCCGACCTTCAACTGGGTGCGGCTGGCACAGCGCATCCCGGTGCGCATCGCCCTGGACAAGGTGCCGCCCGGGGTACGCCTGATCGCCGGCCAGACCGCCACGGTGCGCATCCGCGACGCGCACGAATAGGCGCCAACTGTTCTGCTGCGGGCCGGCCCGAAGTGTGCGCCTGCCGGGCCGCGAGCCGTCCTTACCATGGACGGCATGCCCCACCCCATTGCCCCCGGGAGAGCCGCCATGCAAGCCGCGCCTGCGCAGACCCAGCACGCTACCCAAGCCAACCCCGCCACCCTGGCCACCATCGCGCCGGACCAGGCCTGCCGCGACCTGCTTGGCCGGCCCTTGCGCGACCTGCGGCTCTCCGTGATCGACCAGTGCAACTTTCGCTGCACGTATTGCATGCCTAAAGAGCGCTTCGGGCCCGACTATCCGTTCCTGACGGCGCAGCAACGATTGAGCGATGCCGAGCTGCTGCGCATCGTCCGCGCCTTCGTCGGCCTCGGTGTCGAGAAGGTGCGGCTGACCGGCGGCGAGCCGCTGCTGCGCAAGGGGATCGAAGCGCTGGTGGAAGCGATTGCGTCGTTGCGCACCCCCGGCGGCAAGCCGGTCGAGGTGGCCATGACCACCAACGGCAGCCTGCTGGCGCGCAAGGCCCGCGCGCTGCGCGACGCCGGCCTGGGCCGCGTCACGGTCAGCCTGGACAGCCTGGACGACGGCGTGTTCCGCGCCATGAACGACGTCGGTTTCCCGGTGGCACGGGTGCTGGAAGGCATCGATGCCGCGTGCGCCGCCGGGCTGGCTCCGGTCAAGGTCAACTGCGTGGTCGAGCGCGGCACCAACGACGCGCAGGTGTTGCCCCTGGTCGAGCACTTCCGTGGCACCGGCGTCACGCTGCGCTTTATCGAATATATGGACGTGGAGGGCCCGCGCGGCTGGTCGCAGTCGCGCGTGATGCCTTCCGCCGAGATCCGCGCCATGGTCGAGCGCACGCATGCGCTGCTGCCGGTCGCGCGGCGGGATGCGGAAACGGCCAGCAACTACATGCTGGCCGATGGCAGCCTGAAACTGGGCTTTATCTCCAGCGTATCGCACCCGTTCTGCGGCGATTGCACCCGCGCACGCGTTTCGGTCGATGGCCGCCTGCACCTGTGCCTGTTCGCCACCAGTTCCGTCGACCTGCGTCCGCACCTGTCGGCCACTCGCCCGGGTGCAGCACTCGCCGATGCCATCAGCCAGGCATGGCAGGCGCGCGGCGACCGCTACTCCGAACTGCGCGGCGAATTGCGCGCGGAACGGCTTGCCAGCGGCAAGTGCCAATACCCCACCGTACGCATGTCGCTGGTGGGCGGCTGAGCCGTTCAGTCATTCTGCGGGAACGCCTGCGCGGCAAGCTCCGCCCCGGCCTGCGTCAGGCTGGCGTGGCCGTGTCCCGCCTCGTCGATCGCAAAATCGGCCAGCCCCGCGGACTGCAGCTGCGTCAGCACGCGCCGCAGCACGCTCATCGGCAGTTGCGCCCGCTTGGCGATCTTCGCGAGCGACCAGGGCGCCGTGGCAGCGTCGCGCGGGGCCTGGTTCAGCACCTGCAACGCGGCGAGGATGGCGGGATCGATGTCATGGTCCGGCATGGCCCGGCTTCTCCTGTTCGTGCTGCCGGCTGCGCGCCAGCAGGTGCTGCGCGATCTTGCCCAGCGTCTGCACCGCGGACTCGATGCCGGGCGACCATTCGGCGCTGTAGTTCAGCCGGATGCAGTTAGCGTAGGTGGCCCCTGGCGCGAACATATGGCCCGGCGCGACCGTGATGCGGTGTTCCAGCGCCGCGTGGTACATCTCCATGGCGTCGATGCCTTCCGGCAGCTGCACCCACAGCACGTAGCCGCCCGCGGGCCGCGACGTGGTCGTCCCTTCGGGAAAGAAGCGGCGCACCGCCGCCGCCATGATGCTGGCCTGCTGCGCATAGGCCTTGCGCACGCGCCGCAGGTGGAAGTCGTAGCCGTCGTTCTTCAGGAACTCGGCGATCGCCAGCTGCGGGATCGCCGGCGTGGTCAGCGTATTGAGGAACTTGAGCCGCTCCACCGCTTCGCGGTAGCGGCCCGGCAGCGCCCAGCCGATGCGGTAGGCATTGGTCAGCGTCTTGGAGAACGAGGCGCAATGCAGCACAATGCCGGCCTTGTCGTGGGCCTTGAGCGAGCTGGGATGGGCTTCGCCGTAATAGAGCTCGCCGTAGACGTCGTTCTCGATCACGGGGATGTCCTTCTCGGTCAGCATCGCCACCAGGCTGCGCTTCCTGTCGTCGGGCATGTGGAAGCCGAGCGGGTTCTGGAAGTTCGGCATCACCATGCACGCCTTCACGCCTTTCTCGTCGATCAGCCGGGCCAGTGCCTCCTGGTCGATGCCTTCCACGGGATCGGTCGCGACCTCTATGGCGCGCATGCCCAGGCGCTCGATCGCGTGCAGCATGGCATAGTAGGTCGGTGACTCGACCGCGATGGTGTCGCCCGGCTTTGCCACCGCCTGCAGGCACAGGTTGATGGCTTCGGTGGCGCCGATGGTGACGATCACTTCATTGGGGTCGATGGCCTGGCCGTTCTCCAGGTAGCGGCGCGAGATCTGCCGGATCAGCTCGGGGCTGCCCGGAGGCAAGTCGTCGAGCAGCGTCCACTTGGCATAGCGGCGCGCGATGTTGTTGGCGTACTGGTTGATGCGCTGCCACGGGAACAGCGACGGATCCGGATAAGGCGAGCCCAGCGGCACGGCCTCGTCCGAGCGGATCGAGCGCAGCGTGGAAAGCACCAGCGCGCTGACGTCGACCGCCGAAGGCTTGGCGCTGGGCCGGGACGTACGCAGCTCGATCGCCGGCTCGCCCGGGCGTGCGCGGACGAAGTAGCCGGACTGCGGCCGGCTTTCGATCACGCCGCGGCTCTCCAGCAGCACATAGGCGCGGATCACCGTAGTGATGCTCATGCGGTGGTGCTGGCTGGCCTGCCGCACCGACGGAATGCGCTCGCCCGGCAGCAGCACGCCCTGCTGCACCAGCGCCTCGATATCCGCAGCCAGTTTTTCATATAGTGTCACGCTGCGCTCCCCGCCTGCCGTGTTGCCGATCTTGTTAGCTGAGCCAACGATGGAGATCATAGTACGGCAGCGGCACATGATGGAGCGATCCGGCGCTGTGCGGCCCGACGCGCACAAAGCCGCTGGCGTGGCCGAGCGCGGACACGGACGCCGCGCCCTGCTGCGCGGTGACCTGCACGAGGCTGTCCCGGCCGGCCGGGCTGCCGGGCTCGCCGACACGCCAGAAGGCATCACCGCGCTGCGCCCGCGCACCCGGCAGCGCCGCGCGCACGCGCCCTACCGGCGGGAACAGCACCGCGCGGCCCTGCAGCCGGCGCAGCAGCGGCGTCACCAGCAGCGCGAAGGTGGCATACGCCGCGGCCGGATTGCCGGGCAGGCAAACCACTGGCTTGCCGCGCAGGCGCCCCACCGTGACCGGCTTGCCGGGCTTCATGTCGACGCCGCGGCAAAGCAGTTCCCCGCCGGCCGAGGCCAGCGCCGCGGCCACCAGGTCGCGCTGCCCGACCGAGGCGCCGCCCGCCACCAGCACCAGGTCCGCATCGGCGGCCAGTTCGCGCAGGATGTCGTGCAGCGCCCGCTCGTCGTCCCGCACATGGCGATGGCAGCAGACTACCGCGCCCATGGACTGCACCAGCGATTCGAGCATGGGGCCATTGACGTCATGCACCTGGTAGACGTCGCGCGGCTCGTCGTTGGCGGCGACCTCGTCTCCCGAGGTCACGACCGCCACTTCCACCAGGCGGCAGACCGGCACTTCGGCCAGGCCCTGCGACGCCAGCGCGGCGATATGGCCAGCCTGCAGCAGCGTGCCGGCGGGCAGCAGCAGGTCGCCGCGGCGGGCGTCCTCGCCCTTGCGGCGGATATGCTGGCCCGCACCGGGGGCGCGCGCGCACACCACGCCGCGGTAGCTTTCCTCGGCATCCTCCAGTGCGACGACCGCGTCGGCGCCGGGCGGGATCACGCCGCCGGTGTAGATGCGGATGGCATGGCCCGGCAACAGCGGCTCGGGCCGCGTGCCGGCGTAGACCACCTGCTGCAGCGGCAGGCAGGCCTCGCGGCAGTCTTCGCTGCGCACGGCGTAGCCGTCCATCGCGCTGCGGTCGGCTGCCGGCGTGTCGATCACGGCGCAAAGGTCGCGTGCCAGCACGCGCCCCGTCGCCAGTCCCAGCCATACGGTCTCCGTTTCGCGGACCGGCTCCGCGCTCATGGCGAACACTGCCTGTGCCTCGTCGAAGCTCAGCACGCTGCCCCTCCCACTTCTCCAGTCATGCCCGGCGCGGCGGCGGTGTAATCGACATAGCCGTCGGCGCGGCAGAAGCTGAGCAGGCGCAGGCCGGCCTGCTCGGCTATGCGGATCGCCAGCGAGGTCGGCGCCGAGATCGTCGCCAGCATCTGGATGTTCATGCGCGCGGCCTTGCGCACCAGTTCAAAGCTGGCACGGCTGGACAGCAGCACGAAGCCGTCGTCCAGCGCCACGCGCTGCATGGCCAGGTGGCCGATCAGCTTGTCCAGGCCGTTGTGCCGGCCGACATCTTCGAACGCATGCAGGATCTCGCCGCTGGCGTTGCACCACGCCGCCGCATGCACGCCACCGGTGGCGCGCATCAGCCGCTGGTGCGAAGGCAGCGCCGACACGGCGCGCTCGAGCAACCCGCGCGAAGGCACCAGCCGCCGTGCCGGCTCGCGGATACGCGCAGGCTGCAGGTCCAGCAGTTCCAGGCTCTCGATGCCGCACACGCCGCAGCCGGTGCGGCCCGCCAGCGCACGGCGCTGCGCCTTCATCGCGGCAAAGGCCTGCTCGCTGATCTGCAGCTGGACTTCGGCGCTGTGCCGGTGCACGCGGACTTCGGTGTCGTGGATCTGCGCGTTGTGGGCAACGATGCCCTCCGTCAGCGAGAAGCCCACGGCGAACGCTTCCAGGTCCAGCGGCGTGGCCATCATCACGGCGTGCGAGATGCCGTTGTAGACCAGGGCCACCGGCACTTCCTCCGCCACGTTGTCGAGCGCCGGCCGCGCCGCGATGTCCTTGTGGCGGACGATAGGGCGGGATTCATAGCCTGTGTGCTGGATCTGGTCGATCTGTCCGGCCTGTTCGAAGCAATGCATGGGGACCTCATGAACCTGTGAAATGCTGCCGGTCTGCTCCCTCTCCCACTGCGCGGGAGAGGAGCGTTTGCGTGGGGCGACGGCAAGCGCCGGCCACGCTCACGCCGCCACTGCCGGCTGGCTGCGCGACGGCGTCAGCAGCACCGGCACCGATTTCGAAGTCGGCGTGCCGCAGCCGTCGCCGGTGCTTTCCAGCGGCACCAGCGGATTGGTCTCGGGATAGTAGGCGCCCAGGCAGCCCTGCGGGATGTCGTAGTCGACCAGCACGAAGTCCTCGACCTGCCGCTGCACGCCGTCGTCCCAGACGCTGGTGATATCGACGTGCTGCCCCGCCTCCAGGCCAAGCCTTGCACGGTCGGCGGAGTTGATGAAGACCACCCGGCGCAGGCCGAACACGCCGCGATAGCGGTCATCCAGGCCGTAGATCGTGGTGTTGTACTGGTCGTGCGAGCGGGTGGTCATCATCACCATCAGCTTGTCGCCGTACTGGTCCCGCGCGCGGTGGATCGGGGTGTCCTTGTCGATGCCGTGGACCAGGAACTGCGCCTTGCCCGACGGCGTCTGCCAGATCCGGTTGCGTGCCGGCGGCGTCAGGTGGAAGCCGCCCGGCACGGCGACGCGCTCGTTGTAGTCGTCGAAGCCTTCGATCACCTGCTCGATGGCATCGCGGATACGCGCATAGTCCTGCGCGTACCAGAGCCAGTCGATCTTTCCGGTACCCAGCGTGGCGGCGGCCATGCGCGCCACGATCGCGGTCTCCGACAGCAGGTGCGGCGACGCCGGCGCGTTCATGCCGAAGGAGATATGCACCATGCAGACCGAATCCTCCACCGTCACGCCCTGCGGCACGCCGTCCTGCATATCGATTTCGGTGCGGCCCAGCGTCGGCAGGATCAGCGACTCCTTGCCGTGCACCAGGTGGCTGCGGTTGAGCTTGGTAGCGATATTCACCGTCAGCGCACACTGGCGCAGCGCCTCGTGCGTGCGCGGCGTGTCCGGCGTGGCGGTCGAGAAATTGCCGCCCAGTCCGACAAAGACCTTGACCTTGCCCTCCAGCATCGCGGCAATGGTCTCGACCACGTCATAGCCGTGCTCGCGCGGCGGCTCGAAGCCGAAGGCGGCGCCCAGGCGGTCCAGGAACGCCGCTTCTGGCTTTTCCTCGATGCCCACGGTGCGGTCGCCCTGCACGTTCGAATGCCCGCGCACCGGCAGCAGCCCGGCTCCCTCACGGCCGATATTGCCGCGCATCATCATCAGGTTGGACAGCAGCTGCACCGTCGGCACCGAATGCTTGTGTTGCGTCAGGCCCATGCCCCAGCAGGCGATCACGCGCTTGCCGCGGGCATAGACCTGCGTCAGCGCATCGATGTCTTCCAGCGAAACGCCCGACTCCGAGACGATGTCGGCCCAGCTTTCCGCACGCAGGTCTTCGACGAAGGCGCCGAAGCCGATGGTGTGCTCGCGCACGAAGTCGACATCGACCAGCCGCTCGCGGCCATGCCGGATCGCCTCGTCGTCGAGCTCGACCAGGCGCTTGGCCATGCCCTTGATGAGCGCGAAGTCGCCGCCCAGCTTTGGCTGCACGAACATCGACGCAATCCTGGTGCTGGAGCCGGTCAGCATCTCCACCGGGTGCTGCGGGCTGGTAAAGCGCTCCACGCCGCGCTCGCGCAGCGGATTGATCGACACGATGGTCGCGCCGCGCCGGGCGCATTCGCGCAGATCGCCCAGCATGCGCGGATGGTTGGTGGCCGCGTTGTGGCCGAACAGCAGGATGGTGTCGGCATGCTCGAAGTCATCGAGCACCACGGTGGCCTTGCCCACGCCCACCGTCAGCGGCAGGCCGCGGCTGGTGGCTTCGTGGCACATGTTCGAGCAGTCGGGGAAGTTGTTGGTGCCGTAGGCGCGCACGAACAGCTGGTACAGGAACGCGGCCTCGTTGCTGGCGCGGCCCGACGTGTAGAACGCGGCCTGGTTCGGGTCCGGCAGCGCATTCAGGTGGCGGCCGATCATGGCAAAGGCCTCGTCCCAGGCGATCGCGCGGTACTTGTCGGTCTGCGCGTCATAGACCATGGGGTGCGTGAGGCGGCCGTGCTGCTCCAGCTCGTAATCGGTCTGCGCCATCAGCGACGTCACCGTGTGCTGCGCGAAGAATTCCGGCGTGACGCGCAGGCTGGTGGCTTCCGCGGCCACGGCCTTGACGCCGTTCTCGCAGAACTCGAAGGTCGACGCGTGCTGGCGGTCCGGCCAGGCGCAGCCGGGACAGTCAAAGCCGTCGGCCTGGTTCTGCTTGAACAGCATCTTGTACTTGCCGCCGGCCACCTTCTCCTTGATCAGGTTGATGGCAACGTACTTCAGCGCACCCCAGCCGGCGGCGGGATGGGTGTAGGGGGCGATGTGGCCTTTCTCGGGGGTCGGGGTGCTCATTGGCGTGGTGTCCTGTAACGACGGGGGCATCCGGGGGGCTGGACCAGGGGTCGCGTCCGGATCGTTGCGGTGACACCAGAGTAGGCCGGCGGGGTGGCGCCGGAGACGTACAAAGCGCGGGATGGCCGGGGAGTACAGTCTTGCCGGGCGGCCGGGCCGCCGCCCATGCGAGGTTGCGTCAGGCCGGCTGGCTGCCGGCCTGGCCGTGCCTATGCAGCACAAGCGACGTGCGCGGCAGGTTGCACCTGGAACAGCGCGCGCCCACGGACCGCAGGTTGCGGTGTGACAGCGGCACGCCCTTGGGAACGCCGGTCGAGCCCGAAGTGAACAGGACCCGCCCCGTCTCTTCGTCATCGATTGCGGCATGGGCGGCGCGCACCGCCGCGCTGCGCTGCGCCGTGACTTCGGCACCTGCCAGTGAGGCCCAGGGCAATTGCCCGGTCACGGCCTTGTCGAATTGCGTACTGGCCCCGATCTTGTTATATGCTGCGCCCTGCACCTCCGTTTCCCGGAGTTACTGGACCGCTTACATAAGAACAAGGCATCGGGCAGACCTGCATGTTCCAAGTCATCCGTCGAATCCGCCAGCGGCTGCGCTACCTGGACCTGACCCTGAACGCCAGCCGCAGCGTGCGCATCCGGGTGGTCGAGCGGCCCGGGCTGTGGATGGACAGCGCCCGGCTCGACGCCATGCTGGCCCAGATGCGCGGCGTGGTGCGGCGGGGCATCGGCAAGGATCTCGACTACGGGGTGCTGTCCGGCGATCCCGAGCGGCTGCGCCGCGCCGTGGTCACGCTGCTCTACGACCGGGACAGCGGCCATCCCATCGCCTTCAACGCGCTGTCGATCATGCCGATCGAGGTCAGGGGACGGCCGGTAGAGGCCATCCACCTCGGGCTGGTGATGGTCGATCCCGGCTATCGCACGCAGGGACTTTCCTGGGGGCTGTACGGCCTGACCTGCATCCTGCTGTTCTTCCGCCGCGGCTTGCGCCCGATCTGGATCAGCAACGTGACCCAGGTGCCGGCGATCATCGGCAAGGTGGCCGAAGTCTTCGTCACGGCGTATCCCAATCCGTTCGCGCCGTCGCGGCGCAGCTTCGAGCACCTGAGCGTGGCGCGCGAGATCATGAAATCGCACCGCCATGTCTTCGGCGTCGACGCGGATGCCGGCTTCGACGAGGCCCGCTTTGTCATCACCGACGCGTATCGCGGCGGCTCGGACAACCTCAAGAAGACCTTCGACGCGGCGCCCAAGCACCGCGACGAGCGCGTCAATGCGCTGTGCCAGCGCGAGCTCGACTACCAGCGCGGCGACGACTTCCTGCAGGTTGCGCGGCTGGACCTGGCCAGCGCGCGCAAGTACCTGCTGCGCGAAGTCCCGCGCGACTCGCTGCCGGCGATCTTGTCGCAGGTGGCGTTCCTCGCGCTCGGCCGGATCGTCCTGCCGCTGGTGCATTGGCTGAACCCGCGCGAGCCGATGGAAGACTTGCGCGCAAGGAACCACGCATGACCGCATCGCCTGCCTTTTCTTACGAAGAATTCACCACCCGCAATATCGGCTTCGTGACCGAGGCCGAGCAGCAGCGGCTGCGCGACGCGCGCATCCTGGTCTGCGGCGTCGGCGGCATGGGCGGCGCCTGCCTGCAGGCCCTGGCGCGCATGGGCGTCGGCGGCTTTGCGCTGGCCGACTTCGACGTGTTCGAAGTGTCCAACATGAACCGGCAGGTGTTTGCCAGCCTGGCCACCGTCGGCGTCGGCAAGGTCGAGGCCACCGTCGCGCAGCTGCGCCAGGTCAACCCCGCGCTGCAGATCGAGACGCTGGGCGAGGACTGGCCGGGGCGGCTCGACGACCTGCTGGCGCGCTACCCGATCGTGGTCAACGGCATGGACGACATGGCCGCGGGCATCGCGCTCTACCGCAAGGCGCGCGAGCATGGCGCCACCGTCATCGATGCCTATACCGCGCCGCTGCCCTCGGTCACCGTGGTGCGGCCGCACGACCCGCGGCCGGAGACGCGCCTGGGCTATCCGACCGCCGGCATGGACTGGCGGGCGCTGACGCCGGAGATCCGGCAGGCTTGCCTGGGCAAGGAGCTGGAGTACGTCATGGTCCATTCCAGCTCGGTCCGCCATGTCGATCTTTCGATTGCGAAGGACTTGCTTTCGGGCAAGCGCAAGCGCATGTCGTTCGCGCCGATGGTAATCACCACCGGCAACCTGATGGCCTTCGAGGCAGCCAAGCTGGTGCTGGAGCGGCCGAGGCTGGCGGATGCGCGCGGCTATTTCTTCAACCCGTGGACCATGCGCGTCGAAACTCCGCGCAATGCGCTGGCGGCGTGGCTGGTGCGCGCCGCGGTGCGCCGCTTCATGGCGAGGCTGTTCCGTGATTAACGCGCTTGCCAGCGATGTCACCGTGACCTGGCTGGGCGCACTGGGCTGCGGCCTCTACCTGCATTTCCTGTGGACACGCCGCGAAGCTGGCACCGGCACCGGGTTGTTCCTGTTCGGCGTGCTGACCGCATTGCTGGCGGTCCGGGGCTTTGCCTGGCTGCTCGGCGGACCGCATTTCGGCCCACTTCTCGGCCCACTTCTCAGCCGACTACTCGGCCGGCTGGTGTTCGCCGCGGCCACGCTGCTGCCGATCGCGACCACGCTGTTCGCCGAACAGCTGCTGCGGCGCCATCATCCGTTGTGGCTGAAACTGCTGGCGCTCGGTGTGTCGGTGGTGTTCTTCGTCATCAACCTCGTTGCCGACCTGTCCGCCAACGTGCCGCTGCTGCTGGCCTTCCTGGCCTGCTATGCGATGGTGACGGCGAGCAACGGCTGGTTCCTGCTCTGGCTGCGCGATGCCGACCTGTCCAGCAATGAAGAGCGGCTGGCGCGCGCGGTGGTCGTGGTGGTGGCGCTGGCCGTGCCGCTAATGGCGACGGATTTCCGCGAGGAACTTGGGCATGTGCCGGTCCGGCTGGGCGCGCTCGGGGCGCTGGCCTTTGTCTACGTGCTGCTGAACCTGTCCGATTCGCAGCGCGTCGTGCGCGGGCTGCTCGCGCATATTGCCACCGCGCTGGTCTTTGCCGTGGTCCTGGCCGGTGCCATGGCGCTGGCGTCGCACGGGCCGGGCCAGGGATTCTGGCAGGCCGGCGTGCGCGGCATGCCGGTGGCACTGGCCTGGGTGTTGCTGACCGCCATCTTTGTCCGCATCCGCGCTGTGTCGCTCGCTGGCGACGGCAACGCCTTCCTGCGCTGGCTGCTCCATGCCCGGCTCGATACGCCGGACGGCTTCCTCCATTCGCTGCGGCGCCTGCCGCAGACGGCCGACCATGTGGTGCTGGGCGACGCCGAGCTGGCTGGCTATGCACTGGGCGAGTTGTTCGCGCTGGCCGGCAAGCGGCGCGAGCCGGTGTCGATCGGTGATGCCAGGGGGTGGGCCCGGCAGCCCCAGGCAAGCGGCGTCGGCAACGGCATCGAAGCCGCGGAGCAACTGGTCGACCTGATGGAGCGCCACGAGATGACCCACGCCCTGCTGATCGCACGGCAACCGGCCATGGTGGTGCTGCTGAACCTGCCGCAGGGCGCCAACGCCGCCATCGGCGAGCTGCGCGCCGCCGTGATCCTGCGGCTGGCGCGGCACCTGCGCCGACAGGAGGCCGCATGACCGTGGAATTGCGCGAAGGCGATTTCGATGCGTTCTTCACCGCGCCGTTCGCCTGCTATGGCGACCAGACCCATTTCGTCTCGCCGATGAAGGGCGACCTCGCGCGCGCGCTGGATGCAGCGAAAAACCCCTTGTTCCGGCAGTTTGCGCGCCGCACCTGGTACACCGCGCACCGCGACGGGCAGATCGTGGGACGCATCCTGGCCCATGTGCACGATGCCTCTAACCGGCGGTACGGGCAGAAGCGCGGATATTTCGGCCTGTTCGACTGCATCGACGACATCGCCGTCGCGCGTGCGCTGCTCGATGCGGCTGCCGGATGGGCCAGCCGGCAAGGCTGCGACGAGCTGGCGGGCAGCTTCAACCTGACCATTACGCAGATGATCGGCATCGTCACCGATGGCTTCGGGCACGCGCCGTACACCTACCAGGAATACACGCCGCCGCACATTGCCCGGCTGCTGGAAGCCTGCGGCTTCGAGCGCTTCTTTCCGATGCGCACCTTCGAGATGGACGTGCGCGGCTACGACCCCGAACAGTTGCTAGGCGACCGGCAGCGTGCGCTGGCCAGCGATCCGGACTGGCGTTTCGCGCCGATCCGCCGCCGCGGCTTTGAAGGGCGCCTGCGCGAAGCGTGCGCCGTGCTGAACGACGGCTTTGCCGGCAACCCGATGTTCGTGCCGCTGACGGAAGCGGAATTCCTCTACCCCTGCGCCGGCATGATGTGGATCATCGACGAGCGCCTGTCGTACACCGCGTATTACCGCGGCGAGCCGGCCGGCGTGCTGCTGTGCGTGCCGGACCTCAACCCGTTCCTGCGTGCCACCGGATTCCGGCTGACATGGTCGACGCTGTGGCACTTGCTGCGGTTCCGCGCCAGCCGCAAGCGCGCGGCGGTGATCTTTTTCTCGGTACGCCAGGCGTTCCACGGCCAGGGCGTCAACGGCGTGCTGCTGCATCGCCTGCTGACGGCGATGCGCGATGCCGGCTATTCGCACCTGGGCATCAGCTGGGTGTCCGATACCAATGGCGCAAGCCTGCGGCAGATGGAAAAGCTGGGCGCCACCGAACTGCACCGCCTGCACCTGTTCCGCCGGGCGCTGGCGCCGGAGAATGGCAACCTACGATGCTGACACCAGACCAGCAACTGGCCCTGGTCGCGCAGGCCGCGCGCGCCCCGAGTGCCCACAATATCCAGCCGGCCCGCTGGCACTTTGCCGGCGACCGCATCCTGCTGCTGGAGGATCCCGCGCGCTGGCTGTCCGTAGGCGACCCGACCGGCCGGGATAACCGGGTCGCGCTGGGCATGGCGTGGGAAGGCATGGCGCTGGCGTTGTCGGCCATCGGCTTTGCGCTTTCGCCGCCGGAGGTCGCGGCACTGCCCTACCCGCCCGCGGCTGCCGGCCCGCGCGTCGCGGCCACAGGCGAGCTCCGGCCGGGCGCCTGCGCCGATCCGCTGGCTGCCGCCTGTGAGCAACGCCGCACCTGGCGCGGCACGTTCGCGCCTGCCGACGCCGCGCAGCTCGCGGCCATGGACCAGTGCATCGCCACTCATGCCCCGGTTGCCATGGCGGCGGAGCCCGCCAGCACGGCGCAGATCGCCAGCTGGCATGAGGCTGCCGCCGCGGCCGCCTTCCACGACCCGGCCTTTGTGCGCGAGCTTTACCACTGGATGCGCCTGTCCCCGCGCGCCGCTGGCTGGACCCGCGACGGACTGTCGGCCGAGTGCATGGCGCTGTCGCGCTGGGAAGCGATGGCAGCGTCGGTGGCCCTGCGTCCGGCCGTAGTGCGCGCGCTGTCGGCGCTGTCGCTGACCGGCCTGCTGGCCGCGGACGCCGCCAAGGTCAACAGCGCCGCCCGGATCGTGCTGATCCACGCCGCGCACGACGTGACAGACTTCGAGGCCGGGCGCCGCTGGTACCGCTTCTGGCTGGGCATGGCCGCCCTCGGCTTTGCCGGCGTGCCGATGTCGGCCCTGTCCGATTCGCCCCGCTACGCGGCATTGCTGACGGACCACCAGGCGCTGCCAGCGGGCCACCGGCTGGTCAACGTGATGCGTTTCGGCCCGGCGCCTGGCGCGGCGATTCCGCGCAGCGCCAGGCTGCCGGCGGCGGAATTGCTGCAGGCGGACGGCCCGCGCTAGAGCAGCTTCAGGAATTCCAGCAGCGCATCCTTGTCGCTTTCCGGCAAGGCGCTGAACTCCCGCTCATGGCCCCGGTTGTCCCGCCCCGTGGTCGCGGTGTCATAGAGCACCGGGCTTGACCACGGCCGGTAGTCCGGAGGATAGGCCCACGCGCCCTGCGCATCGGGCCGCCCGGCAATGCCCACTTTGGCGTAGTCCAGCGCATGCCCACCCACCCAGAACCGGCGCGGCCGCGCCTCCGGATGCATCAGGTGCCACAGCGTGGGCACCGAGCCGTTGTGCAGGTAAGGCGCCGTCGCCCACAGGCCCGACAAGACGGGCGCCACATAGCCGCCGGTGTTGGCCGCATCGATATGCTTGCCCAGCGCGGAGCGCCCGATGGCCTGCAGCAGGCTCGCATCGATCGCCTGCCAGCGCGTGGGATCGGTGCCGAGTTCCGCCTGCGCCACCAGCCGGTTGGGATAGCTGACCAGCCGGGGACGCGCCGCGTCCTGGCTGTAGCTGCCATGGCACTGCGCGCACTGCGCCGCGTAAACGCCGGCGCCGCGTGCCGCGCGGCCCCGGTCGACCGGTCCGGGAAACGGCGGCGGCGTGTAGCCCGCCATAAACCGCATCACGTCCTCCACCTGCGGGATGGCGCGGCTGGCGCGATCCGGCGGCATGCCCATGGTCGGCACGGTAAAGAAGGCCACGATATGCGCGAGACGCCCGGGATCCATGGCCGCATCCGCGGCAACCGGCGCAAAGCGCGCCGCGCCCTTGTTGGCATAGACCCCGTCATAGAGCAGCGACGAGCGCAGGCGCCGGTCGCCCAGTTCCGGGATCGAGGTCGAGCCGCTCGCGCCCGTCCCGGCGGAGAGCAGATGGAACTGGAACTTCAGCGCCGCCACGCCATTGGTGCTGCCGGCCGCGCCATTGCTGAACGGCAGCGGCGCATCGCCGCTGGCCGCGAGTTCGTCGATGCGCCTGACCAGCCGCGGCCAGACGAACTTGCGGATGGTCGCCAGTTCGTCCGCCGAGGTATCGGGATACAGCTTCGGAATGGCGACCAGCAGCTTGTCGGGGTCGGACTTGACCCGCTTGACCGCGAGGTAGACCGCGTTGACGAAGCCATCGAGATTGAGCGAGGTATTCGGCAAACCCAGCCACACCTTGCCGCTGGGCTGGCCGTCCTTGCCGTAGGTCACGCCCGCATGGCACGCCGCGCACCCCAGGTTAGAGACTTCCAGCCGGATCCTGGGCAGGTCGCGGCCGACGGTGCCGCTGACGATGCCGAGCGGCTTGTCGAAGCGCGGCTGCTGCGCAAGCGGCCAGTTCAGGATGCCGTCGGGATAGACAAACCCGAACTCCCGCAGCGCGCGCCGCAATGTCTGCGGCGCAGGCACCGCATCCGGGGCGTTGGCAAGCACCAGCGCGGTCGTGGCCAGCTTCCATGGCAGCGCGTTGGATTCCAGCGTATCAGTGCTCAGGCCGCCGAAGTCGTCGAACACAAAGCGCGCCGCGCCGATCTGCGCCGGCGTGCCACTGCCGGCAAACTCCCGCATGGCCGAGGATTGGCCATCGGCATAGCCGCGCAGGAAATCGCAGCCTGCGAGCGTGGACAGCAGCAGCCCTATGGTGATTGCGCGTGCGAGAGGCATCGAGATCGCCGGTGGATCGAGCTTCGCATTCTAATCGGTGACGCCCAAAAAAAGCGGGCTTCCGAAGAAGCCCGCCCAGCCAACTACAGTGGATCCGTCTATCTGAAGCGCGGCGCGTGGACTAGGCCGCCACCTGCGCGCCGGCTGCGGCAGATTCCTTCGCGAACTGCTGCCTGGAGGTCGCAACGTGCGAGGCCAGCACCGGCCGCAGCACCATGATGGCAAGGAACGCAGCGGTCAGGTCCATTGCCGCCACCGTGTAGAGCACCGTCGACCAGGTGCCGGTGGCTTCCATCAGCAGGTTGCCGATCGGCACGAACAGTGCGCCGATGCCCTTGGCGGTGTACAGCACGCCGTAGATCTTGCCGATGTGCTTGGTGCCGAAGGCATCGCCCGCCAGTGCCGAGAACAGCGAGTAGACTTCGCCCCAGGCCAGGAACACCACGCCGGACAGGATCAGGAAGGCGTACGGGTCGCTGCCGAAGTAACCCAGCGCGATGATGCCCAGCCCTTCCAGCGTGAAGGCGATCACCATCGTCTTCTCGCGGCCGATGTTGTCCGAGATCCAGCCGAACAGCGGACGCGAGATGCCGTTCATGATGCGGTCGAGCATCAGGGCGAGCGGCAATGCGGCCATCACGAAGAAGTGCAGGTCAACCTTGAATTCCTTCACGCCAAGGTCCTTGGCGATGACGCCGAGCTGGGCCACGGCCATCATGCCGCCGGTGACGACCAGCACGAACATCACCAGCATCAGCCAGAACAGCTTGGTGCACAGCGCTTCCTTGAGGGTGTAGTCGCGCGTGGCCTGGGCCAGCTTCTTCGAACCACGCACCTCGCCGGTCTTGGGCGAACGCAGGAACCATGCCGCGACGAAGGCGAGCGATCCTTGCAGCAGGCCGAAGAACAGGAAGGTGTGCTGGAAGCCCTGCGACTCGATCATCGCCGCGATCGGCAGGATGGTCGCCGCCGAGCCCGCGCCATAGCCGCCGGCGGTCAGGCCGACCGCGAGGCCGCGGCGGTCCGGGAACCACTTCAGCGCGTTGTTGATGCAGGTCGCATAGATGGAGCCCACGCCCAGGCCGCCGACCGCGGCGCCGACGTAGAAGCCCATCAGCGTGGTCGCCTGCGAGTTGATGACCCACGCCGTGCCGATAAAGAGCGCGCCGAAGGCCACCATCATGCGCGGCCCGAACTTGTCGATGAAGTAGCCCTCGATCGGCGCCAGCCAGGTCTGCACCAGCACGAACACGGTGAAGGCGATCTGGATGCTGGCGCGTGACCAGCCGTAGGTTTCCTGGATTTCAGGCACGAACAGCGTCCAGGCGTACTGGATGTTCGCGGTTGCGATCATGCAGACCACGCCGACGACCAGCTGGATCCAGCGCGTGGACTCCGGAGCGTGATTGGGGTGCAGGGCCCCTGCGTTTGCGTTACTCATAGCGCACTCCTTGAACCGTGTGTTTCGGGAAATCCGTGGGGATGGACGAAGGTGGGGACGCCATGCGCGTCAACTTGCAGGTGGCTCCTGGCATTTTCTGTCTCCTGTGTCGTTGGCATTTACTGCCTTTTATTGCGACGCCATATCGACGTCTCCCGCACTCACCTGTTTTCAAAACTACGAGATGCGATGGGATACACAGTATGTGATATATCAAGCGAGTTCAAGACGAACCGGCGCAGGGTTTTCACTAGCCCGCTGATTAATGAGGAATATGGCTATAACACCGGATTCAGGTCATTTCCGCATCAGTGCGAAAGGCGTATGAATAAACGCGTCACATTCCTGTAACCCAATAGCCGCGCGCCTTTCATGGAAGTATTGACGGCCATGGCAAAAGCATGTCAAATGCTGGCCAGCCGAGAAACATTGCGATTTTGTAATGTTTCGGGAAAAATCAGGGTTTTCACCAGCCCGAATCAGAAACGGGCAAAATAAGATTCCTGATTAATATCGATCAGGAATAATCGAGGATAAAAAAAGGCCCGCAGGCGTCCCGGCGGGCGGAGTCATGATGCGTGACATCAGCCGCAGCATGTCACGTATTTATAAGCGATTATCCGGAGTAAATAAACAAGGTCGCGACTAATGGATTACCCGTTGTCCGGGTCGACGCTTTTCCTCCGGAAAGCGCCCACACAAGGGGAGCCGCTCGCATGGAAGACGCGCACGCCGGCGATGCCGCCGTCGTGGTCGTGGTCGACGACCGCCACCTTGGCCTGCTGCAGCGCCTCGACGCGCTGTTCCGGCAGGCCGAAGCTGGCCGCCAGCTCATCGCCGCCCAGCGGCGGCAGCGGCTTGCGGCGGTCCATGCCGGCGAAGCGGATCTGGTTGTACAGGGCCCACACCAACAGCACCACGCCATTGAACACGCCCACCAGCACGTACACCGACAGCGTGCCCATGGTGGGCATCATCGCGGACCAGAACGGCACGTCGAGGCCGGACGACGCTCCCGCCAGGATGTCGCGGATGCCGCTGGCGAAGAGGTAGAAGAACCCGGTCCACGCCAGCGCGGTCAGCACCGCGTCGAACGCCCAGCGCAGCGGTGCGCGCCGGGTACGGATGATCATGTTGTCGGGATTCATGACGATTTCATCGATTGGATGCCGCGATCGGGACTGTCCCAGCGCGCACGCTTGCGCCGGGTCTTGAGCATGACCTTGGGAAAGGCCAGCAGCGTGGTGAACATGCCGACCAGCCAGTACGCCAGCGGGTACCAGATGATCCAGTACAGCGTGCGCCCCAGGCGCGGCTCGTAGCGGCGGTCGATCGCCACGCTGATCATGAACTGCAATATGCAGACCGCCGCCAGCACCATGCCGGTAAAGCCCGGCGGCATCAGCTTCTGGATGCGGATATGCTCCGGCAGCTCGACGAAGTGCCCCAGCGCCCACAGTACGATCGACATGGCAAAGGCAAAGGCCCAGCCCGCGGACAGGCAGTACTCCGCCATCAGCGGCCACAGCCGGCGGTGGCGCCAGATCCAGATCGAGCGCACGTTTTTCATGAACACTTCGGCGCCGCCCTGGGCCCAGCGCAGCCGCTGCTTGAACAGGCCGCGCACGGTCTCGGGCATCAGGATCCAGCACAGTGCGCGCGGCTCGTAGAAGATCGACCAGTGGTCGCGCTGCAGCTTCCAGCTGATGTCGATGTCCTCTGTGATCATGTCCAGGCTCCAGTAGCCGACGCGGTCCAGCGCGCGGCGGCGGAACGCGGCGACCACGCCGGACACGGTAAAGACCTGCCCATAGACGCGCTGGGTGCGCTTGATCAGCCCGATGATCGACGAGAACTCGCCGACCTGGATGCGCCCCACCAGCGTGGACCGCGTGCGGATGCGCGGGTTGCCGGTGACCGCGCCCACGCGCGGGTTGGCCACCATCGGCGCGACCAGGTAGGCCGCGGCGTCGGGATCCAGCGCCGCGTCGCCGTCGATGCAGACCAGGTATTCGCCGCGCGCGGCCAGCGCGCCCATGCGCAGCGCCATGGCCTTGCCCTGGTTCTGCGCCAGGTGCACCACGCGCAGCCGCTCATGGCGCTGCGCCAGCGCTTCCAGCACGGCGCCGGTGCCGTCGCGCGAACCGTCATTGATGGCGATCACCTCGAACTTGGGATAGCGCTGTCCCAGCGCGGCCAGCAGCGTCTCTTCGCCGTTCTGCTCTTCGTTGTAGCAGGGCACCAGGATCGAGATGAACGGTGTGCCGGGCACCTGCGGCGCCTCGCGCTGCTCGCCCCCCCGCCACTCGCGCTCCCAATGCAGCCAGAAGTACACGCCGCCGGCCATCCACAAGCCGGACATGAACAGCGGATAGAAGAACACGAAGGCCAGCAGCAGGTCGCCGGTGGCAAGCGCGGCCAGCGCGAACGGCAGCGCCAGCGCGAGGCACAGGATAACCAGGGCAAACAGTCTTTCGATCATGGTGCGGGGTACCAGGCGTTAGACAGCGCCGGGCGGATCAAGTCGAGCCGGGGCTGGTTGTTCAGGAAGTCGTCGGGGTAGTAGCCGAAGCTGCGCGCGCCGCGCCGCTGAAGGCGCTGCATCCAGCCGGCCAGCACCTTGCTGTCGACTGCGCCTGCAACCCCACCTTCTGGCTTGCGCCAGTCGCGCGCCTGCAGCTCGAACACCGTGCGCCGCAGCGCGCCGGGGCGCTGCGCCACCGCGTCGACGATGCGGTCGAGCCATTGGTGCTCGTGGCCGCGCGGCACCTGCTCCATGTACGGCATCGCCATCGGCGCGGTCCAGTCGTATGCGGCCAGGAAGTCGTCGAGGTTCTGCGCGAACCAGGCTTCGCTGTCCGGCTGCAGGATGGGCATGGCGAAGATATTGCGCGCGGTCTTGATCGCCGGGCCGCGGATGGCGCGCACACGCTGCGTCAGTTCCTGCGTGAAATCGACCAGCGCACGGCTCTTCATGCGCGTCCAGCGCTGCACCGTTTCCGGGTCGGCGCGCAGCGCGGCAATGTTGTCCGGCAGCCCGGCCTTGCGGTACGCCGCCAGTGCCGGCGCGCTGGCGTCCTCGAAATCGCTGAGGGTGGCGTCGTCGTGGAACAGCAGGCCCTGGAAGAAGGCGTGCCGGGCCAGGTCTTCATAGACCTCGGCGATGCGCTGGCGCGCCACCGGGTCGAACGGCGACAGGCGGCGGTATTGCTTCGCGTCGACCCCGGCGCGATTGGTGGCCGGGTCCCAGCGGGTCACGCGCGGCAGCGACGGGTCCATGTCGAAGCTCAGCACCGGCATCCAGGCGTAGACCTTGACTTTGGCGCGGTTGCCGAGCTGCCATGCCACGCGGTTGAACAAGTCCGCGCGCATCGGCAGCCAGCGGTTCGGGAAGTACACCGACCGGACCAGGCCGCTGCCATCTTCGTCGGAGAAGGCCTGCAGGAAAACCGTGTTGATCTTGAGGTCGTAGATGCGCTGCACCAGCCGGTCGAGGTTGCGATCGAGCTGGGCCGGGTCCGGATCATAGACGTAGTCCAGGTCGACGTGCGCGACGCGCATGGCGCTCGGCTCTTCCATCGTCGCCACCGACTGCGCGAAGCCGGGCACGCCGGGATCGCCGGTGACTAGCATGCGCGGGCCGGACATCAGCTTGTCGACGCTGGCCAGGCCGTCTTCCAGCGTCAGCGCCATCTCGTAGCCGTTCTCGCCGACGATGCGCAGCGCGGTGCCTCCTTCGGCGCCGTACGGCCATACCCAGACGCGCACCGGCTTGCCGGTGACGGCATGGACTTTCTTCGTGATGCGCTGCATGTCGGTACGCACGCGCGCCGCGTAGGTTGCGTCGGTCTCGTAGCGGCCGGTGCCGGCATCGAAGGCGCGCACCGCCGCGGCCGGCTCGGTATTGCCCTGCGGATTGGCGTTGATGCCGTAGTGCAAGGCGTCCGTGTGCGCGCCGATCTCGACCAGCCCGGAGGCGGAAATCTCGCGCAGTTGCTGCCACGTCAGCAGGCGGTCGCGAGCGGTCGGCGTGCCGCCGAAATCGACCGGCTGGCCCGCTGGCGTGTCGAGCCACGCACCGACCGGCGCCAGCACCGCGGGCCAGCGGTAGGCCTTCAGGATCGGCAGCACGCGCGCATGGAAGCTGCGGTAGCCGTCGTCGAAGGTCAGCAGCACCGCGCGCGCCGGCAACGGCTTGCCGCCGCGGCGCGCGGCCAGCACCTGGTCGACCGAGACCGCCTGGTAGCCGTTCTCGCGCAGCCACGCCAACTGGCCGATCAGGTGGTCGGTACGCACGCTCAGGTAGGCCTGGTCGGGGTCCCTGTCTTCGACGTCGTGGTAGGCCAGCACCACCAGGTGGTTGCCGGGCCAGGGCTGTTCGGCGGCGGCGAGCGGGCGCTGCGCCGGCGGCGTGAACACCGGAATGTCCTTGGCGCAGCCGGCCAGCAGGCATGCGGCGAGCAGCAGCCAGAACAGGCGGCGCCAGGCGCTCAGCGGGAATCGTGTCATGGCGGGGGTCCGGGTCAGAATCGATAGGTCAGGTCGAACACGATGCGCAGTTCGCGCTCGCGCTGGCCGTCATAGGGCCGGCTGCTGGCGGTGACGGTGGCGCCCACGTCGAACACGTCGTTGGTGCGGTAGCGCTGGCCGTAGCCGAGCAGCAGGATCGCGCCGGTGCCGAAGCCTTGCTGGCTGTAGGTGCCGGCGCCGCCCAGGAACTGCTGCTCCCAGGCGGTCTCGTAGCGGCGGTACAGCGTGTGCGTGAGCCGGGCCGACGGCAACACCGTCAGGTCCGCGCGCGGGCTGTAGTACGGCACGTCGGTGCGGCTGTTGCGCGAGCTCCACAGGTCCACCAGCAGGTCGGCCTTCAGGTGCGGCGCGGCGTAGATCCGCTGCACGCCGGAGATGCCGCCTTCGAGCCGGTCATTGCCGTCGCTGAAGTGCGACGGCGCCACCGTCAGCATCCACTCGCTGGCTTCGCTGGCGCGCCAGCGGCCGTAGACCTGCACGTTGTTGGCGTAAATGCCGTTGAGCAGCGCCCGCAGCGGCGTGGCGGTCGAGCGCATCGCGGCCGAGGCGCCGATGCGCCAGCGGTCATCCAGGTCATAGTCCACCGCCACCCGGCCGCCCTGGCGCGCGCCATAGCCATATCCGTGCATCGACAGCTCGGCCTCGACGGTCAGGTCGCGCACGCGCCGCTGCACGCCGGCGCGGCCCCAGCGGTAGTCGACACGCCCTTCGTCGAAGCGGCCGGTGGCATAGCCCACGCCGCCGAAGGCGCGCCAGTCATAGTTGATCGGCGGCGTGTACAGCACCGACTCGATGCCGAAATTGCCGTCGCCCACCACCGGGCTGTCGTTGGCCAGGCCGCGATAGCCTTCGATGCGCAGCTCGGCCTTGTTGTGCACGGCCCATTCGCGCGCCAGGCGGCGGGCGGCCAGGTCATCAGGGAAGCGCGCCAGGGTATCGTCGCGCAGCATTTCTACCTGGCGCCATTCCTGCAGGTCGAGCGCGGCGTGGCCCTGCTGCACTTCCACCGCGAGCGCGCGCGGCGCCAGCGTTTCGGCGGCCTTCAGTTCCTGCTCGGCGGCGCGCGGCCAGCCGCGCGCCAGGTAGACATTGGCCAGGCCCACGCGCAGGCCGGAATGGCCGGGCGCGTTGCGCACCAGGTCTTCCGTGCGCTGCTGGGCCTGCTGGGTGTCGCCGGCCTGCAGGAGCGCGAGCGTGGCGGTCTGCTCGGCGGACAGCCACAGTTCGTTGGGCTGGCGCGCCGGCTGGCCGCGCACCCGGCGCCATTGCGGCTGCTCGGCGCGGGCCTCGCTCACCGCCTCGCCCGCCGGGTCGAAGGCTTCGGCTTCGGCGTTGGCGTAGTACAGGCCGGTCTGGGCCTTCAGGCGCGTTTCGGGGTCGAGTCCGGGCGGATAGGCTTCGCGCACCTGGCGGAACAGTTCGGCGGCCTGCTCGGGGTGGCGCAGGTAGAGGTAGGCCGAGGCCACGTCGCCCAGCACGTAGACGGGCACGGCGACACCCTCGGCGCGCAGCGCCTCGTAGCTGTCGACCACGTCCTGCATGCGCAAGCGCGCATGCAGCGCGCCGAGGCGGTCGATGCGGGCGCGGCGGTACAGGGCCTCGCTTTGTCCTTCCTTGTTGCCCTGCCCCTGCAGTGCGGGCAGCAGCGCGTCATAGCGCGCCAGCGCGCGGTCGGCGATGGCAAAGCGCTCGGCTTCCATCCGTGTGGGCATGTCGGCCAGCCGCACCAGTTCGGCGGCGGCGTCCAGTTCCAGCGTCTGCCGGGCCGCGGTGTCGACCAGTGTCGGCTGCTCGCCGGCGACGCGCAGCGCGGCATCGGGCAGCCCGGCGCGCTGCAGCGCGCCCACATAGGCGCGCACGGCGTCGGCGCGTTTGGGTGCGCGGGTATAGGCCTGGTCGGCCTCGAACAGGGCCTCGTAAGGTTCGCCGGCGCGGGCCTGCGCATAGGCCAGCGCGAGGCGGCTGTCGACATCATACGGCTGCTTGCGCACCAGGGCCTGGCCAGCGCTGACGGCTTCCGCGGCCTGTCCGCTGTCGGCCAGCACGCCGACCTCGCCCAGCGCGAACACCGGCTCGGCGGGGTAGCGCTGGCGTCCTTCGCGGTAGCGTGCCAGCGCCTCGTCCCAGCGCTTCTGGTCGCGCAGCGCGCCCGCCGCCGCGGCCAGCACCTGCGGCGGCGCGGTGCGCGTGGCGCCCGCCTGCTCCAGTTCGCCGTAGGCGGCCAGCACCTCGTCGGAACGGCCGGCCCAGCCGGCGATGATGATCCGGTCAAACGCCGCGCGCCGGTCCGAGGGAGCGCTGGCCACGCGCTCGCGCAGCATTGCCAGCGCACTGCCGTAGTCGCCGGCGCGGGCGCGCTGGATCAGGGCTTCGTATTCGGCGTATTCGGCGTCAGCCTGCGCGGGGGCCGGCATGCAGCAAAGTGCCGCCGCCAGCCCGGCCGCGAGCCCGGCCGGCATGCGCCGGCGCAAGGCCTTGCGCCGGGCGGGACCGGTGCCGGCGCACGAAGGTTGCGTCATCAGTGAATCCATGGGATCCGCAGCCTGTCTCATCTATGCCCGAGCGCCGGCTCGCCTGCTGGAAGCGGGCGCGCGCCTGGGGTCCGTTATCGGCAGATGACATGCGGCACGGAGACACGGAACCCGATCGGGCCTGGCCGCAGGAGAGAGGCGGCAGGACAGGCCTACGGGATCCGGCGGGTACCGAGGAACCACGCCGGATGGCCAGCCCGCGATGGGCATGGCGTCGTGCAGACGCTACCTCCGCCGGTGGCGGGGTGCGTTGCCGCAAATCGGGGGAAAGTGTAAGCGCGTGGCGAAAATCAAATCGTGAACATTCGCAAACACATTTACAGCTTGCATCAAATTCCCGGGGCGAATTCTTGCCGCATTCCGCGGCTCGGGACAATACCCGTTCGGGGGAAACATTACTCGGTTCTGGCCAGGCGCCTTGCCTGGCCTGGTGTCGCGAGAGCCGCGGTAAAGCGGGGGGGGTAAAGCGGGAGTTTCCGGGGCGGATTTGGCGGGGTATCAGGTAATGTCCGACATAACTCCTCGCGCACGAATATCTTGATTATTCGCTGGCTGGCAGGTGTCCGGAATTCGATAAATCAGCCCAATGGCGGATTTATGGTGGTAGAAATGCCGCCCTTTGGCGGCATTTCACCGGCCCCAGCGGGCCACCTGGCCGTCGATGCCCATTTCCAGGCCGCTGACGCGCTCAGTGCCTGCGGCCAACCCGCCACTTTGTATCGCACTGTATCTGGCGCGGCGCCGGACATGAAATCTTGCATTCCGGCCGCTGCCCGGAAACAAGCGGGATACGCGCGGGCGCTCCAATGCGGTCATCGACCCGACCGGAGCCCGACGATGACCTGCTGCCTTGCCCTGCCTGCCCCTGCCGCGCGGTGTGCCGCGCCGCGCCCCCGCAGGAGCCGCCAATGATCGACGCACTGCTTGCCTTCCTCGCCGGCGTGCTGACGATCGCCTCGCCGTGCGTGCTGCCGGTGCTGCCGATGCTGCTCGGCGCTTCCCTGGGCCAGTCGGACCGCCTGCGCCCGCTGGCCATCGCGCTGGGCTTCGTCACGGCGTTCTCGGCCTTCGGCATTGCCTTCGGCGCGCTGTCCAGCGCCTTTGCCGACGCCCACGGGGTGGTGCGCAACGCCGCCATCCTGTTCCTGCTGGCGACCGGACTGGCGCGGCTGTGGCCGGCCGGCTTCGCGCGGCTGACGGGGCCGTTCGGCGGTATCGCCGAGCGCCTGGCGGACCGGCTCGGCAGCGTGGGCGGCAGCGGCATGGCCGGCGGCTTTGTGCTGGGCATGTCGCTGGGCGTGGTCTGGACCCCGTGCGCGGGGCCGGTGCTGGCGTCGATCCTGGCGCTGGTGGCCAAGGCCCAGGACCTGCAACGCGCCGCCGCGCTGCTGGGGATGTATGCCGCCGGCGCGGCTATTCCGATGCTGTTGATCGCCTATGGCGGCCAGTTCGCCACCACCCATGTGCGCCGGCTGGCGCGCCATACCCAGCGGCTGCAGCAAGGCTTCGGCGCGCTGGTGGTGGCCACGGCCGTCGCCATGTACTTCCAGTACGACACCCTCGCCGTCGCTTGGCTGACGTCGCTGGCCCCGCTGACCTGAATCCACCAGCGGAATCTGTTCGCTGAACCCTTCCCCCACTGTCTGACACGGAGACTGCACCATGCACCGCATCCTGCGTACCCTGCTTGCCGCCACCACCATCTTCGCCGCCACCCACGGCGCTCCCGCTGCCGCCGCGCCGGCGGATTTCGGCAAGGCGCCGGAATTCACCGGCATCGAGAAATGGCTCAACTCCGAACCGCTGACCCTTGCCGGACTGCGCGGCAAGGTCGTGCTGGTAGATTTCTGGACCTACGACTGCATCAACTGCATCCGCACCCTGCCCCATGTGCGCCAGTGGTACGACAAATACCGCGACAAGGGGCTGGTGGTGGTCGGCGTGCATACGCCCGAGTTCGGCTACGAAAAGTCCACCGCCAATGTCCAGGCGGCGATCAAGCGCTTCGACATCCGCTACCCGGTGGCGCAGGACAACAAGTACGCCACCTGGAACGCCTGGCACAACCAGTACTGGCCGGCGCTGTATCTTGTCGACGCCAGCGGCAACGTCGTCTACAAGCACTTCGGCGAAGGCAACTACGCCCAGACCGACGCTGCCATCCAGAAGGCCCTGGCCGACGCCAGGCCCTGACTCCTCCGGCGCGCTCCTGCGCGCGGCGCAGCCCCCGGCTAGCGCCGCGGCGCGCCGGCTGTCGGGGGCCGCTTCAGCAGCGGATACGGGTTGATCGCACCCCCGGCGGCATAGATGCCGTAGTGCAGGTGCGGCGGCGTGCCGCGGGCGTTGCCGGTGGTGCCGACATAGCCGAGCACCGTGCCCGGTGCAACGATATCGCCGGCGCGTATTGCCGCGTAGTCGTCGAGGTGCGCGTAGTAATGCATCTGCCGGCCCGGTCCCATCACCCAGACCACCTTGCCGCCGAGCGAATTGGTGCCGACGCGCGAGACGATGCCTTCCGTGGCCGACTGCACCGGCCGGCCGCGCGGCGCGAAGATGTCGATGCCTTCATGCTTGCGCCCGCCGGAGCGCGCGCCATGCCACGTGTCGCGCAGCGCGCGCGGGGCGACGCCTTGCACCGGAACCGGCAGCGCGCTCGGCGCCGGGCGGGCCGCCAGCCGCACCGCGTAGATGGCGCGTTCGAGCTGGGGCTGCAGCCATGGCCAGGCGGCCCACAAGATCGCCGCCACCATCGCCGGCGCTGCCAGGCGCCCGATCAGCGGCCGGCGGCGCGGCGCATCGCCATACGGCGCCGATGCTGGCGAAGCGGACGGTTCAGGAGCCGGTCCGCGATGGGGATCGAATTGAGGCATTCCGGTTCGACGGCGGCGCGGCCGACAAATTCCGCACGCCGCCACGTGGCGTGCGCGTCTCTGCGCAGGCGACAGCCGCACACTGGCGAACCATTGCCGGGCGGGCCGGTCATACCTCGACTTATCGACAGCAACGAGGAGAAGGCATGGATTGTCCGGTGTGCCCGCAAACGCAACTGGTGATGTCCGAAAGGCAGGGCATCGAAATCGACTATTGCCCGAAATGCCGCGGCGTATGGCTGGACCGCGGCGAACTCGACAAGATCCTGGAACGTTCCGTCGCCGCGGTGCCAGCGACGCAGGCCGTGGCGCCCGCTGCGCCGCCCCAGCAAAGCTACGGCGACCGGGACCGCGGCCATGAGTGGGGCCGCGCTCGTCATCATGACGGGGACCGCTATTACGACGAACGCCACCAGAAGCAATATCGGAAGAAGAGCATCTGGCACGAGCTGTTCGACTGAACGCTGGCTGCGCGCGATGCCGCGCAATGAATACGCCGGCGATCCCGCTATCCCCCGCTATCCCTTGCGCCGCCGGCGCGCCACCTCCGCCGCCGCGTCGCGCAGTTCCGGCGGCAGGGCGCGGATCTCCGCCGCAAAGAACGCCCGCTCGGCCGCGCGCAACGCCGGCAACTGCGCTGCCAGCCGCTCCACCGCCGCGCAGGCTTTGGCGGTTGCGCCTTGCTCGTGTGTCAGGTACCAGGCCGACTCCAGCAACAGGTTGGCCAGCTGCAACGGCCCCAGGCTGACATGGCCCGCGTCGTGGTCTTCCAGCGCAAAGGCGGCCACGGCCGACCAGCGCACGAATCCCTTGGCCGGAGCAAACGGCGCGTGGAAGGGCCGCAGCGCATCAATGGCATCGGCTACGGACAGCGGGCGCTGGCGGCGAAAGGCGGCCACGCTCTGCACGCCCTTGCCCTCGCCAGCATCGCCGGGCGCATCCGGCCCGCAGCTGCCGCGCGCGATGCGCAACAGGAAGATCGCGTTCCACGCGGTGCCGCCGCCCACCCCGAAGCGGTCGCAGATCCATTCCGACAACCCCAGCCAGCGCATCGCCTGCCGCTGCACCGCGCCGGCATCGAGCGCGCGGCCGGGGTCGGCCAGCCCATGGCGCCAGAACAGCCACAGGCACAGGCCGATATTGGCCGCGGCATGCTGCACGGCGTCGACCGAATCGGCTTCGTAACCGGCTTGCAGCGCTGCCGCGAAGGCATCGAGGGCACGCTGCGCCGACAGCGCCGGCGCCACGCTGCCGGCTGCGGCCTTGCCCATCGCACCGGCCTTGTACAGCAGCCCTTCCAGGTTCAGCACCTCGAAGCGCAGGCGCGGGTTGTAACGCACCGCCGGGGATAGCTCCGGATCCGCACGCAGCGCGGCCAGCCCGGCGCCGGCGCCGTCGTGGTCGCCGCGCGTATAGCGGGCCCAGGCGCGCACCACGTGCGCCATCGCCGCGAAGGTGGGCACGGCGGCGCCGGGGCTGCCTGCCCGGGACAGCCGGTCAAAGCGCGCCAGCGCGGCGCGGCTCTGCTCGAGGCTGCCGCAGCGGCGCCAGGCCAGGCTTTCCTTCAGCAGCGACAACGCCTGCTGGAACGGATCGCCGGCGCTGCGCTGTGCCACGCGGAACGCTTCGGCCACGGCGGTGCCGTGCGCGCCGGCATAGCCGTCCTGCGCGCTGCGCATGGCCTGCGTCAGTTCGCTCCAGAAGGCCATGTCGCGCATCACGTAGGCCGCGCCGTCCGCCATGCCGGACTCTGGCGCCCCCGCCTCGGCAAAGCCCAGCTGCCGCGCCAGCGCCGCCGGGCCCAGCGTGCGGCCGTGCGCGACGAAGCGCAGTTGCCGGGCCTGCGCCGCCGTCATCCAGAACGGCCCGCGGCTGCGCTGCGCGGGGTTGGCCGTTGCCGGATCGCGTTGCCGGTCCGCGCCCCAGCCCAGCGTCACGCCCCACCGGGCAAAGTCCGCGAAGGCGCGCGATACCAGCATGCGCAGGTTGGCGGCGGCCGGGAAGGCGCTGCGCACGGCCGCCGCTGTCACATCACCGCCGCTGCGCTGCGCATGCCAGGCGCGCGCCAGCAGCCAGACCGACTGGAAGCGGGCGGGCTCGCCATTGACGCGATAGGGGGCGCGGACGTCGATGCAAAGCAAGGCAGCGGACATGGGCTGGAGCAGTAGCAGGCTGGAGGCCGGAGAGGATGCGACGCCGTCATGTTACGCAGGTTACAGCGTGCGCGGTTGGCGTGCGTGGAGCGCTCTCCTATGCTGCGCACCACGGTCCGGGCCCGGATTGCCACCAGAGGATTCCTATCCAACCCAACACGTTACTGCCATGCCTATCCGAATCGCCCGTTTGCTGTCCCCGCTGGCCGTGGGACTCGCCCTGCTCTCTTGCGCCCTGCCCGCCACCGCCGCACCGCAAGCTGCACCGCTCGATGCGGAAGCGCTGTTCCGCCAGGCCGGTACCAGCGGCACCATCGTCGTCCACGACCTGCGCCGCGATCGCGTGCTGACCTACAACGCTGCGCGCGCGGCCAGGCCGTATTCGCCTGCGTCGACCTTCAAGATCATGAATTCGCTGATCGGCCTGGACAGCGGCGCCGTGGCCGACATCGACCACGACAAGCTGCCGTGGGACGGCAAGGTCTGGCTGGTCGGCGGCAAGGCTGTCCTGCCCGAAGCCTGCAATGCCGACGTGCCGCTGCGCGTGGCCTTCCCCAACTCATGCGTGCCCGCCTACCAGGCGCTGGCGCGACGGGTCGGCAGCCCGGCCTACCAGCGCTACCTGACCGCCTCGCATTACGGCAATGCCGACAGCTCGGGACCGGTCGACCGCTTCTGGCTCAATGGCCGGCTGCAGATCTCAGCCAACCAGCAGATCGATTTCCTCAAGGGGCTGGTGCAGCGCACGCTGCCGTTCTCGCCGGCCGCGTTCGATGGCGTGGACCGGCTGACGGTGACAGAACGCACCGCAGGCTATACGCTGCACGCCAAGACCGGCTGGGCCGATTCGGCGCAGCCGGCAGTGGGATGGCTGGTGGGATGGGTGGAGCGCGGCGGAGACAACTACCTGTTCGCGCTCAATCTCGATCTCCTCAAACCCGAGCACGCCAAGGCACGGATGGAGATTGCACGCGCGGCGCTGCGGCAGGCCGGGGCGCTGCCGGATTGAGTTGCAGCCGACGCCTACGGCACCGTCCCGCCGAGCTGCCGCAATAGCTTCTTCACGATGTCATCGTGCAATGCCAGCGCGGCAGCGAGCGTGGGCGCGCCGTAGCTTTCGTTGTCCTGCTCCCCCATGCCAGTCACGCGGGTCACGAACAGCGGCGCTTCCCCTGATGCCTGCGCCAGTCCGCGAAAGCGCGTGGTGACCACGCCGCCGCTGTCCTGCAGCAGCGTGCGGCGGAACACCGGATCGTTCTCAGCCATCCAGCGCTCCCATTCCTCACGTGCCGCCACCTCCACCGGCCGGTTTTTCAGGTCCAGCACGTAGTAGCGGCTCCACTGGCCAGTCTCGGCGCGGGCCTTCATCTCTTGCTCCGGGTTGCTAGTTTCGGTCTGTCTTTACGCTAGCCAGCCAGGCGCCGCCGCGCAAGCGCAGTGTTCCAAAAGCCACTCCAGCCCGCCTGCGGCGCTTTCACCCACGGGTTTTCCCGCAGTTGAGTTCTGCCGTCGAGTATTCTTTAATTCAACCTGAATTAATTAATACCGAGCCGACGCCCCCACCAGCGTCGGCCAAAGGACGGAGACAACATGACCGCATCCAAGGCAGGCCGTGGCGTGAATTCCGCCAGCTTGCGCCTGTACAACGAACGCGCGCTGCTGCTGGCGTTGCGCCGCGCCGGCGAGGCGTCGAAGGCCGATCTGGCGCGGATGGCGCAGCTGACCAACACCGCGGTCGGCAGCATCGTGCAGACCCTGGCCGACGAAGGCCTGGTGGAGCAGGCCGGCCGCCGCACCGAGGGCCAGCGCGGGCAACCCGCCAGCCTGATCCGGCTCAAGGCCAAAGGCGCCTTCGGCATTGGCGTGAGGCTCGACCGCGGCAGCATCGAGACCGTGATGGTGGACTTTGCCGGCGAGCTGCTCGCCAGCCATGCGCACCAGCTGGTCCTGCCTCATCCCGAGCAGGCGCTGGAACTGGTGCGGCGCGATATCGACGCGATGCGCGCCCGGCTCAGCCCGGGCGAGCAGAAGCGGCTGCTGGGAATCGGCGTGGCGCAGCCCTATAACCTTGGGGCGTGGCTGCGCGAGCTCGACGTGCAGGGCGAGGACTTCCAGGCAAGCTTCCGCGCCTGGGACGAAGCCGACTTCGCCGCGATGCTCAACGCCGTCACTGGCCTGCCGGTGTTCAGCGAGAACGACGGCACCGCGGCCGCGGTAGCCGAGCTGTTCTACGGGCGCCACCACGCGCAGCATTTCCTCTATGTGTTCCTCGGCCCCGCCATCGGCGGCGGCGTGGTGATCAACGGCGACTGCGTGCGCGGCGTTTCCGGCAATGCCGGCGACATCGCCATGATGCCGGTGCCGCCCAGCACCCTGCCGTCAGCGCCGGCGCCTGCCGGCAAGCGCCGCGACCTGCTGCTGTCGCGCGCCTCGCTCAATGCGCTGACGCGCCACCTGCGCTATCACGGCGTGGCGGTCGACGGCCATGCCGACCTGCAGCGCCAGGCCGAGCTGGGCCACCCGGCGGTGGCGCAATGGATCGACGACTGCGTCGACGCGCTGGCGCCGGCGCTGCAATCGGCGCTGGCGGTGCTGGACGTGCCGCTGGTGATCTTCGACGCCGACATCGACGGCGGGCTGGTGCCGGCGCTGATCGACCGGCTGCAGCAGGCCCTGAACGACAGCGCCCCGGAAGCGCGCACGCCCGCCACCGTGGTGCGCGGCTGCTTCGGCGCCAACGCCGGCGCGGTCGGCGCGGCGTCGCTGCCGATGTTCATGAATTTCTCGCCGCGTGCCGAGCTGCTCAAGGGCGCCTCGGCCATTGTCCCGGAGGCCCGCCATGCCATGGTCTGAAGCATCACGCACCCTGCCCCAGCCCCAGCAGCAGCGCCCCCATGGCGCCGCCGCTGCCGGGCCGCTGCTGGCGCTGCGCAATATCTCCAAGACCTTTCCCGGCGTGAAGGCGCTCAGCAATGTGCAGCTGACCGTCTACGCGGGCGAAGTCCATGCGCTGATGGGCGAGAACGGCGCCGGCAAGTCGACACTGATGAAAATCCTCTCCGGCGCCTACACCGCCGATCCCGGCGCCGAATGCCGCATCGCCGGCGAGCCGGTCGCTTTCGGCGGCCCGGCCGCGGCACGCGAGCATGGCATCGCGGTGATCTACCAGGAGCTGAGCCTGGCGCCGAACCTGAGCGTGGCCGAGAACATCTACCTCGGCCGGCATCTGCACCGCCATGGCATGGTTGACCGCGCCGCGATGGCCAGCGCGTGCGAAGCCACGCTGGCGCGGCTCGGGGCAGACTTCACGCCAGCCACGCCGGTGCATACGCTGTCGATCGCGCAGCGCCAGCTGGTCGAGATTGCGCGCGCGGTGCATTTCGAGACGCGCATCCTGGTGATGGACGAGCCCACCACGCCGCTGTCGACCCGCGAGACCGACCGGCTGTTCGCGCTGATCCGCCAGCTGCGTGCCGAAGGCATGGCGATCATCTACATCAGCCATCGCATGGCCGAGATCGACGAGCTGGCCGACCGCGTCACGGTGCTGCGCGACGGCTGCTTCGTCGGCACGCTGGAGCGCGACAACCTGACCCGCGCCGCGCTGGTCAAGATGATGGTGGGCCGCGACCTGTCCGGCTTCTACACCAAGACCCATGGCGAGACACGCCAGGGCGAGATCATGCTGTCGGTGCGCAATATGTCCGATGGCCGGCGCGTGCTGCCGTGCAGCTTCGACCTGCGCGCCGGCGAAGTGCTGGGGCTGGCCGGCCTGGTCGGCGCCGGCCGTACCGAACTGGCGCGGCTGATCTTCGGCGCCGATGCGCGCAGCGCTGGCGCGGTGTTCGTCGCCGGCACGCCGCTGGCCATTTCGAGCCCGCGCCAGGCGATCGACGCCGGCATCGCCTACCTGACCGAAGACCGCAAGCTGCAGGGGCTGTTCCTGGATCAGAGCGTGCACGAGAACATCAACCTGATCGTGGCGGCCCGCGACGCGCTGCGCGGCGGCCGGCTCAACCGCGCCAGCGCCCGCCAGCGCACCACGCAGGCAATCCGCTCGCTCGGCATCCGCGTGGCGCACCCGCAGGTCAACGTGGGCGCGCTGTCAGGCGGCAACCAGCAGAAGGTGATGCTGTCGCGGCTGCTGGAAACGCGGCCGCGCGTGCTGATCCTGGATGAGCCGACGCGCGGCGTGGATATCGGCGCCAAGGCGGAGATCTACCGGCTGGTGGACGAGCTGGCCCGCTCGGGCGTGGCCGTGCTGCTGATTTCCAGCGAGCTGCCGGAGGTGGTCGGCCTGTGCGACCGCGTGCTGGTGATGCGCGAAGGCGAGCTGGTCGGCGAAGTGGCTGGTTGTGCCGATGCGGCTGGCATGCAGGAACGGATTATTGCGCTGGCGACCGGGGCGGGTGGGGACATTCAACCCACCACACTGCATTGACGGTCCCCGCGGTTTGCTCCCCTCTCCCGCAAGCGGGAGGGGAGCAAACAATCGGTTCATCAGTCGCCAATCGCAAAACATAAATGCACCTAAGCACGTCGGCCCACGCAGGCACGACGTTCCGACAAGGAGACAACATGCGCAACCCCTTCCACCCCGCCGCCCACGCCGCTGCCGCGGCCGCACCTTCCACCGGCCCCGCCCTGCCCGGCGCCGCCGGCCGCGCCACCACGCAGGAACGCCTGCGCGCGCTCGGCATGCTGCCGGTGCTGGTGCTGCTCTGCTTCGGCTTCACGCTGCTGACCGACAACTTTGCCAGCCTGCAGAACCTGTCGATTATCGCGCAGCAGGCGTCGATCAACCTGGTACTGGCGGCGGGCATGACCTTTGTCATCCTGACCGGCGGCATCGACCTGTCGGTGGGCTCGATCCTGTCGGTGTCCGCGGTGGTGGCGATGCTGGTTTCGCTGATGCCGCAGCTGGCGGCGCTGAGCGTGCCGGCGGCGCTGCTGTGCGGGTTGCTGTTCGGCCTGGTCAACGGCGCGCTGATCGCCTTCATGAAACTGCCGCCGTTCATCGTCACGCTGGGCAGCCTGACCGCAGTGCGCGGACTGGCCCGGCTGGTTGGGAATGACAGCACCGTCTACAACCCCGACATCTCCTTTGCCTTCATCGGCAACGGCGACCTGCTGGGCGTGCCCTGGCTGGTGGTGATCGCGGCGGCCGTGGTGGCGGTGTCGTGGCTGGTGCTGCGACGCACGGTGCTGGGCCTGCAGATCTACGCCGTCGGCGGCAATGCCGAAGCGGCGCGGCTGTCGGGCATCAAGGTCTGGGTGGTGCTGCTGTTCGTCTATGCCGTGTCCGGGCTGCTGTCGGGGCTGGGCGGCGTCATGTCGGCGTCGCGGCTGTACGCGGCCAATGGCCTGCAGCTGGGCCAGTCCTACGAGCTCGATGCCATCGCCGCGGTGATCCTGGGCGGCACCAGCTTCGTCGGCGGGGTCGGCTCGATCGCCGGCACGCTGGTGGGCGCGCTGATCATCGCGGTGCTGTCCAACGGGCTGATCCTGCTGGGCGTGTCGGACATCTGGCAGTACATCATCAAAGGGCTGGTGATCATCGGCGCGGTGGCGCTGGACCGCTACCGTCAGAAGGGTTCGGCGCGGACCTGAGCAACGCACTGACAGGAGACAGATCGATGATCAAGCCCGTTCCCTTCCTCCGCGCACTGGCAGCGGTCGCAATGGCCGCGCTCTGCGCGCTGCCGGCCGCCGCGCAGACGCCGTCGCAGTCCGCCGTACAAGCCCCGCAGCGCCAGCTCAAGAAGGTCGGCGTAACGCTGGGCTCGCTCGGCAACCCGTACTTCGTCGCGCTGGCGCGCGGCGCCGAGGCCGCGGCCCGGCAGGTCAATCCCGACGTCAAGGTCACCGTGCTGTCGGCGGACTATGACCTGAACAAGCAGTTCACCCATATCGACAGCTTTATCGTCGCCAGGGTCGACCTGATCCTGATCAACGCGGCGGATGCGCGCGCGATCGAGCCTGCGGTGCGCAAGGCGCGCAAGGCCGGCATCGTGGTGGTCGCGGTCGACGTGGCCGCCGCCGGCGCCGATGCCACGGTGCAGACCGACAACACCCTGGCCGGCGAACTGGCCTGCGGCTTCATCGCCGAGCGTCTCAAGGGGCGCGGCAACGTGATCATCCAGAACGGGCCGCCGGTGTCGGCCGTGCTCGATCGCGTCAAGGGCTGCAAGGCCGTGCTGGCGCGGCACCCTGACATCCGCATCCTGTCGGACGACCAGGACGCCAAGGGCTCGCGCGAGGGTGGCCTGAACGTGATGCAGCTGTACCTGACGCGCTTTCCCAAGGTCGACGCGGTCTTCACCATCAACGACCCGCAGGCGGTGGGCGCCGACCTGGCCGCGCGCCAGCTCAACCGCCGCGGCATCCTGATCGCTTCGGTGGACGGAGCGCCCGACATCGAAGCCGCGCTGAAGGCCGATACGCTGGTGCAGGCCTCGGCCAGCCAGGACCCGTGGGCGATCGCCCGCACCGCGGTGCAGCTGGGCGTCGGCATGATGAATGGCCAGCGACCCGTAACTCCGACCGTGCTGCTGCCTTCGACCCTGGTGACGCGCGCCAACGTCGGCCAGTACAAGGGCTGGGCTACGCCGCGCTGAGCGGCAGGCCCGCCATCTTTCCAATCTCTCTTGCCGAACGCACCGTTTCTACCCCACATGCCTGACAGTCCTTCCGCCGCGATCCACGCCCCCGAATTTGACTTCGTATTGTTCGGCGCCACCGGCGACCTGGCGCGGCGCAAGCTGCTGCCGGCGCTGTTCGATGCGCACGCCGCCGGCGCGCTGCACCCGCGCGGGCGCATCCTGGCGCTGGGCAGCCAGCCGCTGTCGCACGACGCCTACGTGGCCATGCTCAACGACGAGGTGCTGCCGGCGCTGGCCGGCAACGCCGCGGCATGGCAAGGCTTCCTGGAGCGCATCGTGTACCTGCAGGTCGATGCCAACGCCGATGCCGGCTTCGACGCGCTGGCCGAACTGGTCAACGCCCGCGCCGCGCCGGTGGTGGTGTGCTACCTGGCGACCGCGCCGCACCTGTTCGCCACCATCTGCGCGCAGCTGGCGCGCGTGGGGCTGGCCGGCGAGCGCAGCCGGGTGGTGCTGGAAAAGCCGCTCGGCCATGACCTGGCATCGTCCGAGGCCATCAATGCCGAAGTGGCGCGGCATTTCGCCGAGGACCGCATCTACCGCATCGACCACTACCTCGGCAAGGAGTCGGTGCAGAACCTGATGGCGATGCGCTTCGGCAACGTGTTGTTCGAGCCGCTGTGGCGGCGCGAATGGGTACGGCAGGTACAGATCACCATTGCCGAGGAGCTGGGCGTGGAGCGCCGCGGCGGCTTCTACGACGGCATCGGCGCGCTGCGCGACATGGTGCAGAACCACTTGCTGCAGCTGCTGTGCATGGTGGCGATGGAGCCGCCCACCAGCCTGTCCGAAGACGCCATCCGCGACGAGAAGCTCAAGATCCTGAAGGCGCTGCGTCCGATCCGCACCGAGGACGTGGCCGAGAAAGTGGTACGCGGCCAGTATTGCCGTGGCGCCGCGGGGGGCAACCCGGTGCCAGGCTACGCCAGCGAGCCGGGCATCGCCCCGGACAGCCGCACCGAAACCTTCGTCGCCATCCGCGCCGAGATCGCCAACTGGCGCTGGGCCGGCGTGCCGTTCTACCTGCGTACCGGCAAGCGCATGCAGTCGCGCGTGGCGGAGATCGTGATCCATTTCCACGACGTGCCGTACCCGCTGTTCCCGCATCCGCTGGGCACCATGGCCGGCAACCGGCTGGTGATCACGCTGCAGCCGGAGGAAAGCATCCGCCTCTATTTCCTGACCAAGCAGCCGGGCGACACGCAGGCGCTGCAGCCCGCTTCGCTCGACCTGCAGCTGAACAGCGCGGCGCCGCGCGTGCGGCGCGTGGGCGCCTATGAGCGGCTGCTGCTCGACGTGATCCGCGGCCGGCTGGGCCTGTTCGTGCGCCGCGACGAGCAGGTGCAGGCCTGGCGCTGGGTCGCGCCGATCCTGCAGGCGTGGGAGAACACCACCGCGCCGCCCAAGCCATATACCGCCGGCACCTGGGGGCCGGCGGCCTCCAGCGCCCTGCTGTCGCGCGACGGCCAGGCCTGGCACGAAGAAATGTAGGAGCCATCGACATGACCACCACCCTCCCCGCCTGGCAAGCGCTGCGCGCGCATGCCGAGACCATGCGCCACACCCATATGCGCGACTGGTTCGACGGCCCGCATGGCGTGGCGCGCGCCGAGCGCTTCACCGCCGAGGCCTGCGGCCTGACGCTCGACTACGCCAAGAACCGGATCACCGACGAGACGCTGCAACTGCTGCTCGACCTGGCGGCACAGGCGCGCGTCAGCGAGCGGCGTGATGCCATGTTCGCCGGCGAGCCGGTCAATACCACCGAGCGCCGCGCCGCGCTGCATGTCGCGCTGCGCGCTTACCCCGAGGACGGCTACCGCGCGCTTGGCGTGCCGGTTGGCGCGGACGTCGCCACGGTGCTGGGCCAGATGGAACGATTTGCCGATGCCGTGCGTGGCGGTGCCTGGACCGGCTTTGACGGCCGCGCGATCACCGATGTGGTCAATATCGGCATCGGCGGCTCTGACCTGGGGCCGCGCATGGTATGCCGTGCGCTGTCGGGCGCCGAGAGTGCGAACAGTGCCGACAGCGCCGGGCCACGCATGCATTTCGTCGCCAACGTCGACGGCAGCGACCTGGCGCGCACGCTGGCACCGCTGGACGCCGCCACCACGCTGGTGATCGTCTGCTCCAAGACCTTCACCACGCTGGAAACCATGGCCAACGCAGGCACCGCGCGCGACTGGTTCATGCAGCAGGGTGCGTCGCGCGCGGACCTGGCGCGCCATTTCGTGGCGGTCTCGACCAACCGCGACGCGGTGGCCGCGTTCGGCATCGATCCGGCCAATATGTTCCCGTTCTGGGACTGGGTAGGGGGACGCTTTTCGCTGTGGTCGGCGGTGGGCCTGTCGATCGCCGTGGCAGTGGGCTTCGGGCGCTTCCGCGAACTGCTCGACGGCGCGCGCGCGATGGACCTGCATTTCGCCAGCGCGCCTGCAGCGCGGAACCTGCCGATGCTGCTGGGGCTGCTCGATGTCTGGTATCGCAGCTTCCTCGGCGCCGGCAGCCGCTGCGTGGCCCCCTACTGCGAACCGCTGGAACTGCTGCCCGCTTTCCTGCAGCAGCTGGAGATGGAAAGCAATGGCAAGTCGGTGCGCCTCGACGGCGGCAGCATCCAGGCAGGCTCGGCCCCGGTGGTGTGGGGCACGACCGGCACCAACGGCCAGCACGCCTATTTCCAGATGATGCACCAGGGCTCGCAGCTGGTTCCGGTAGACTTCATCGCCACGCTGGAGCCGGTCAGCGACCTGCCCGGGCACCATGCCAAGCTGCTGGCCAACTGCTTCGCGCAGGGAGAGGCGCTGCTGCGCGGCCGCACCGCGCAAGAAGTGCGGTCCGAAGGCGTCAGCGATGAAGCCCTGGTACCCCACATGGTGTTCGAAGGCAACCGGCCCAGCAATACGCTGCTGCTGCTGCGGCTGGATCCGTGGCACCTTGGTGCGCTGCTCGCATTGGCCGAGCACCGGACCTTCGTGCAGGGCGCGCTGTGGCAGATCAATTCCTTCGACCAGTGGGGCGTGGAACTGGGCAAGAAGCTGGCCGCACCGATCCAGCGCGAGCTGGAAGGCACGGCGGCCGCGGCCCCGCACGATGCCTCTACCGCCGCGCTGATCCGCCGCGCGCAGGCCGCTCTCGCCCCGCAAGACGCCGCGGCCTGAGCTTTCCGCCGGAGATACCCTTATGTCCACGCCAACCTCCCTGCCCCGCTATGTCGTCTTTGGCGAAGCCCTGACCGACATGGTGCGCCAGCCCGACGGCAGCTGGCTGGGCCTGCCTGGCGGCTCGTGCTGGAACGTGGCGCGCGCCGGCGCGCGGCTGGGCCTTGCCACCGCATTCGCCGGCGCCGTCAGCCAGGACCTGTTCGGCGACGACCTCGCCCGCGCCAGCGCCGCGGCCGGGCTCGATACGCGCTTCCTGCAGCGCGTGCCGCACTCGCCCTTCCTTGCCTTCGTCGCCTCGCGCCATCCGCCGCAGTATTTCTTTGTCGGCGACGACAGCGCCGACCTGCACTTCGATGCCGCCGCGCTGCCCGCCGGCTGGCGCCAGGCGGCAGAAGTCGTGCATTTCGGCTCGATCAGCCTGGTGCGCCAGCCGCTGGCCGCACGGCTGTGCGAAGAGGCCACCCAGGCTGCGCAGGCCGGCAAGCGCATCGCCTTCGATCCCAACTTCCGCGACCTGATGCGCACGCCTGGCTACGCCGCGGTGCTGGCGCACATGCTGCGCCTGGCCAGCTACGTCAAGATCTCCGACGAAGACCTGGCGGGACTGTTCCCCGGCCTCGACACCTGTGCCGCACTCGCGCAGGTGCGCGCCATGGCGCCGGACGCCACCGTGATGCTGACGCGCGGCGCGCAGGGCATGACGCTGTGCAAGGGCGATGTCAGGGTCGAACAGCAGGCCTTGCGCGTTGAAGTCGCCGATACGGTCGGCTGCGGCGATGCTGCCATGGGCGGATGGATGGCCGGCGTGCTGTCGGGCGCCGCGCACGATCTGGCGGCGCAGGCGCGACTTGCTGCGGCAGCCGCGGCGGTAGCAGCGACGCGGGCCGGGGCGTATCCGCCGTCGCGCGAAGAAGTCGAGGGCCTGATGAACGCTACGGCAAGAACGCCGGCGACAACAACAACCGCAACCCGATCGTAAAAAACCGCTCGCCGGTCCCGCCGCCGAACACATTGCCATAGGTGGTATCGACCTGTACCCGGTCCCGCACGACCCAGAAGCGCAGGCCCGCCCGGAACGATGGGGTTGTCGCCAATGGAAGCCACTGCAGGCAGCGATGCCGCGCCTGCAGCCGCAAGACTGCAGTTGCTCAGCGCGCCATGGCGGCCCGGGACGATCCCCTTCCGCGGGAATGACTGGAACAACTGTCCACGGATAGCTCCGTTTATCAGAACGGGGCGCAGTGTAATGTCTGCGTCGGAAGCGGATCAACCCATCTGCGGCATGGATTTCGTGCTGGTCAGGAACCGGCCTTGTAGTTGGTTTCCTTGACGATGCGGGCCCAGCGGGCCGTGTCTTCGGCGATGGTGGTGGCGAACTGCTCCGGCGTGCTGCCGACCGCCTCATAGTCGATCGCCGCCAGCTTCTCCTTCATCTCCGGCAGCGCAACGATGCGCGTCACCTCCTGGTTCAGCCGGTTGACGATCTCCTTCGGCGTCCCCGCCGGCGCCAGCAAGCCGGCCCACGAGTTGAACGCCATGCCGTCGAAGCCAGCCTCCTGCATGGTCGGCACCTGCGGCAGCGCCGGCGATCGCCTGGAGGCAAACACCGCCAGCGGACGCAGCTTGCCCGCCTTGATCATCGCCATCGAGTTGAACGGATCGATGGTCATGTCTACCTCGCCCGACACCACCGCCTGCATCTGCGGGCCGGTGCCCTTGTACGAAGCGCTGACGACATCGGGAATGCCCGCGCTTGCCTTGAAGCTCGCGCCGATCAGCTCGATCATGCTGCTGCCTGCCGACAGGCTCAGCGGCCGGGTCTTGGACTTGGCCAGCGCCACGAACTCCTGCACCGTCCTGGCCGGCACCGACGGATGCACCACCATCACGAAGCCGATATTGCTGATCAGCGAGATCGGCGCAAAGCTCTTCAGCGGCTCGTAGCCTGCCTTGTACAACAGCGGGCTGAGCGTCTGCGCGCCGGCGGTGTTGAGCAGCAGCGTGTAGCCGTCCGGCGCCGCGCGCGCAACGATATCGGTGCCGATGATGCCGTTGGCGCCGGGACGGTTCTCCACCACCACCGACTGCTTCAGCGCCTCGCCCAGCTTCTGCGAGATCAGCCGCGCCACCACATCCGTGGCGCCGCCAGGAGAGAACGGCACCACCATGCGGATCGGCTTGCTGGGATAGGTATCGCTCCAGGCCAGCGTGGGCAGGGTGCCCAGCACGGCGGCACACAGCAGCGCGCGGCGGCGCAGGTTGACGGTCATGGGGCTGTCTCCGGTTTGCGGGCTATGCCAGTTCAGGGCCAGCCCTACTGTTATTCATGATAATAAATCATATTTTATGTTCATGAATTTCACCGTCAACTGAGGGTATGTGCGGACGACGTTGACCACCTCGCGAAACCGCCCAAGCAAAAACCTTGCCAATCATCCCTGCTCCAAGCTGGGTGTCTCTTTCCACTCCCAGTTTGAATCCCTACGCGCTGATCGCGACAACGGTCGCGCATCGACAACCAACTCCCTGCCTCGCCTTTTGCGACAACGCTTTCCGGCACATGACCGTGCCACGCGAGCGAGCTGGCGAAAGCCCATGACGGGGTTACAGGGCTATGTGCGGTACCGCACATAGCCGATCCATTGGTCATCCTGCGGCCCCTACAAATTAATAGCGAAAGGGCCCGTCGGGCCCTCTTGCAAGGCTGCATGCCAACTCCTGAGGGACAGGCAGCAATGCTGGCGGGAGGCGGCCTGTTGACGCATGGAATACGACAACGCCGCTCGAATTCATGGGGTGCAATTGCCTACGGTGAGGGGAGATATGATCAACAACATCAGTAGTGGCCGAGCCACGCCAATGCTCACGGCTGCCATCCTGGCTGCCGCACTAGGCCTAACGTCGCGCACGCCGCAGGCCCAGGTGACAGACCCACTGGCGGGTCTGCGTTCGCTCAAGACGGTTACGGTTCCCGGTCCGCCTGCCGAAGTCTTGGACGAGTTCGTCAAGGACAAGGCGGCCGCCATCCAGCTCGGAAAGGCGCTGTTCTGGGACATGAAGGTCGGCAGCGACAACAATACCTCTTGCGCAAGCTGCCACTTCCATGCCGGCGTCGATAACCGCATCACGAACCAGCTTTCTCCAGGTTCAGGTGCGCCCGGCACCGATAGAACCTTCCAGCTGGGGCGGCCCAACTACACCTTCAAGCCGGAAGACTTTGGGTTCACCAAGCATGTGGACGTGAACCAGCCGCAGCCGCAACTCTCGAACGTCAACGAGGTTTCCGGCTCGCAGGGGGTGTTCACGGCCAACTTCATCGACTTTGGCACAGGCAGCACGGGCGATGCCTGCGCCAATGTTTCCGATGACATCTTCCACGGCGGCTCGGGATTCAACATCAACGGCATCAACACGCGGCAGGTGACCGGACGCAATACTCCTTCCGTCATCAACGCGGTATTCAATTTCCGCAATTTCTGGGATGGGCGCGCCAACAACATGTTCAACGGCGGCGACCCGTTTGGCATGCGCAATCCATATGACCTTGTGTGGAAAAGTGAAGGTGGCGTCCTCAGGCAAGTCAAGCTGGCAATCCCTGGCGCGTCCCTGGCGTCGCAAGGTAGCGGCCCTCCCCTGAGCTCGGTCGAGATGAGTTGCAATGGACGGTCATTCATGAAACTCGGCAAGAAGCTGCTCGGCCAGCGTCCTTTGTCAGGCCAGGCGATCGCGGCGGATGACAGCGTACTTGGCCCCCTGGTGATATTACGCAACAAGGATCAGGTACCGACCTACTCCGAGATGATCAAGAAGGCATTCCGCTCCCAGTATTGGAATTCGCCGACGCTCTTGAAGATGTCGGCTACGGATGAGGCGAAATTCGCCTCGATGGATTTGTCGCCCCGCCACGTCAAGCGGAGTACCGGGAAGTTCGAGGTAAGCCAGATGGAAGCCAACTTCGCGCTCTTCTTCGGCCTCGCCGTTCAGCTTTACGAGTCCACCTTGATTGCCAACGATACGCCAGTCGACCGCTACCTCGATGGCCAGACCGGGGCCCTGAATGAGCAGCAGTTGCGTGGCGCCAGGATCTTCACCGGCACAGGTCGCTGCAGCCGCTGTCACTCGGGCGCTGAGCTGACCGCCGCCTCATTCTCCAGCGTGACCGCGCAGCGGCTCAGGCGGATGCCGATGGGTGACGGGCTCGAAGCGGTCTATGACAATGGCTTCTACAACATCGGCGTGCAACCGACCGCAGAAGATCTCGGCGTAGGCGGGCTGGACCAGTTCGGCAATCCGTTGTCCGAAACGCGGATGGCGCAGCAGGGCAAAACCCATTTGCTGGGGAACGGCTTCGATGCCACCAAGGAAACCACAGTCGGAACTGAACAGCGGGTGGCGGTTGACGGTGCCTTCAAGACACCAAGCCTGCGCAACCTGGAGTTTACCGGCCCCTATTTCCATAACGGCGGCAAATCTACCCTGATGCAGGTGGTCGACTTCTATAACCGTGGCGGCGATTTCGGGGACGTCAACAGGGCTAACCTGGACCGGGGCATTACGCCGCTCGGCCTGAGCGAGACGGACAAGCAAGACCTGGTGGCTTTCCTGCTAGCCCTGAGTGATGACCGCGTTCGCTATCGCAAGGCGCCGTTCGACCACCCCTCGCTGTGCGTCCCCCAAGGGCATAAGGTCGGCGATTCCGGGGCCCTGCTGCAGGACGGAAGCACCGGGAACGGCGTAGACAACACGGAGTGCATTGGCGCGGTGGGCGCGGGCGGCGCGAGCAGCGGCCTCAAGCCGTTCCTCAACCTCGATCCGTTCCAGCGCTAGTGGATGAGCCAGCGGCGATTCGTGCAGCGCGGGTCCCGCTGACTCCCTGATCCCCCGTGCGGCGGCGCACCGCCGCCGCATGATTGTCGGCACAAACTGTCGTGGCGTGACCGCCATTCCAGTGCACGACAATCCAGCAAGACAATGACCAGCGCTGCGACGAAGCGGTGCTGACATTGTCACTGGAGATATATGTCGGTGCCGATTATCGTCTTTACAAGACGGACTGCAGGAATTGCCTGTCGTATTTACTCACGACTCGCATCGCCCCTCAACAAGGGCCAGCTTCCGTTATTATCGGCCGACAAAATATTTCCCGACGAAGCCTACATACACCACCTCGCGCCCCAATAGCATCACGGCTTCCTGATAATCACATGGATTGATTTTTCATTTACTTTCCGGATAGCATGCCGGGCGCGCCGCGTAGCCGCCTCGATGCTTCGCTGCACGCGCATTGCCCCTCCCGGCGGCATATGCCGACCGGCCCGGAAAATGAAAAAGGTGGAAACATCCACCCGCATAAAAAGGAGACGTGAATGGCACCTTTGCTGTTCAAGGTGGAAGACCGTCCGCCGCGCATTACTACCGTGCTGCTGGCGCTTCAGCATTTGCTCGCCGCCCTCGGCGGCATTATCGCGGTGCCGCTGGTGATCGGCGGAGCATTAAAGCTGCCGACCGCGGAAATCATTGCGCTGGTGAATGCCGCGCTGATCGGCTCGGGCGTGGTAACCATTATTCAATGCAAGGGCGTGGGGCCGGTCGGCATCCGCCTGCCGTGCGTGATGGGCACCAGCTTTTCCTTCGTCGGCGCTGCCATCAGCGTTGGCGCCGAGCACGGCGTGGCCGGCATCCTGGGCTCGGCCCTGGCCGGCTCGCTGCTGATGATCGTCGGCAGCCATTTCATGCCGACCATCCGCAAGCTGTTTCCCCATACCGTCACCAGTGTGGTCGTCACCATGATCGGCCTTTCGCTGATCCCGGTTGCGGTGGACTGGGCCGCCGGTGGCCGCGGCAGCCCGCAGTATGGCGCGGTCGGCAACCTGGCGATTGCGGCCTTCGTGCTGGCGCTGGTGATCGCGATGGTGCAGTGGGGCAAGGGCATGATCTCGGCCTCTGCCATCGTGATCGGCATCCTGGGCGGCTACCTGCTGTGCCTGGCGCTGGGGCTGGTCGATTTCACGCAGATGCGAAATGCGCCGGTGCTGGCGCTGCCGCAGCCGCTGCACTTCGGGTTGACGTTCCCGGTGTCGGGCATCGTTGCAATGGCGATTGCCTACCTGGTGACGACGGTGGAATCCACCGGCACCTTCATGGCGCTCGGCTCGGCCACACAGACGCCGATCACGGGCAACAAGCTGTCGCGCGGCATCCTGTGCGACGGCTTCGGTTCCGCCTTTGCCGCACTGATTTCGAGCCCGCCGCTGTCCACGTTCGCGCAGAACGTCGGCGTGGTGTCGCTGACCGGCGTTGCCAGCCGCCACGTGGTGGCGCTGACCGGCGTGATGCTGCTGCTGGCCGGGCTGTTTCCGGTGCTGGGCGCACTGGTGGTGACGATTCCGCAGCCGGTGCTCGGCGGCGCCGGCCTGATGATGTTCGCGATGATCGTCTCGGGCGGCATCAACATGCTGAGCCGGATCGAGTTCACGCAGCGCAATACGCTGATCGTGGCCGTGTCGATCGGCTGCGGCCTGGCGGTGACCTTCCGCCCGGAGCTGCTGTCCAGGCTGCCGCTGTTTGTGCAGGAAGTATTCGGCTCGGGGATCTCGGTTGGATCGCTGGTGGCGGTGACGCTGAACCTGGTGCTGCCGGGCGGCAAGGCTGAACATGCTGAGGAGGCGCAGCACGACGAAGGGGCGCAACCTTCCGGCGAACTGGCCTGAACGCAACCGCTGCGCAGACGCGGTCGGGCCGGATTCGTGTATGGCACGGATCCGGCCACCCGTGTGACCAGGGGCGGCTTACTGCCCGCCAACGGTCGCATCGACCCGATACACCGCACCACTGGCCGCCGAAGTTCCTGTGTCCGACAGCACATACAGCGCCTGCCCGGCATCCACGCCAAAGGAATAGACGCTACCGGGGATGGTGACATTCCAGTCGACCTGCTCGGCTGCACCACCGTCGCGGTACACAAAGCTCAACAGCTTGCCCGTGCACAGGTCCGAATAGAAATAGCGGCCTTGCAGCGCAGCCAGCGCATTGCCCCGGTACACATAGCCGCCGACGATGGCGCAGGCGCCGGCTTCATGGCCGTACTCGAACACCGGCAGCGTCAGTCCGGCCGTATCGCAGGTGGCGGCGCCCACGCACGCGGTGCCCTCCATGCGGTTCCAGCCGTAGTTCAGCCCGGCGCTGGTGGCCGCCGCGACGTCGACTTCCTCGCGCTGGCCCTGGCCGACATCGGCGATATACAGCAGACCGGCATCGAACGAGAACCGCCACGGATTGCGCAGTCCGTATGCCCAGATCTCGCCACGCCTGCCGCTCTGGCCGGCAAACGGGTTGCCGGAGGGAACGCCATAAGGCTGCCCCGATGCGCCGCTGACATCGATGCGCAGCAATTTGCCGAGCAGCACGCCGAGGTTCTGCGCATTGCCTGACGGATCTCCGCCACCACCGCCATCGCCGGTGCCGACATAGAGCATGCCGTCCGTGCCGAACGCCAGCTGGCCGCCGTTGTGGTTCTGGAAGTTGCTGTGCGGGATCGACAGCAATATCGTGCCTGCGGTGTCCGCAACGTCTGGATTGCCCGCCGACACCTGGTAGCGCGCAATGGTGATGGCGCCGTTGTTATCGGTGTAGTAGACGTAGAAGCGGCCGTTGCTGGCATAGCCGGGATCGAATGCCATTGACAGCAGGCCGCGCTCGCCGTCGGTGGTGGTCAGCGCATCGATATTAAGGAAGGGCGTGCCCAGCAGCGTGCCGTTGCGCACGACGCGGATGCGCCCGGCGCGCTCCACGATGAACAAACGCGCGTCGCCCGCGGGCGCGGTGAGATAGATCGGCTCGGCCAGGCCGCCGGCCACTTGCGTCAGCGACAGGCGCACCGGCTGTGGCGAGCCATAGACGACGTTAGCCGTGGCGCCCGCGCCAGCGCCGACGGTCACCGACTGGGCCGGTGGCTGCGGCTGATACTGGCTGGTGCCGGCGAGCACGTCGGCGGCGCTGACGGTGTAGGTGCCGGTGGCAAGATTGGACAAGGTAGTCGACTGGGCGACGGCCTGGCGGTATTGCCCCGGGCCAGTCACCGTAACCAAAGCCGGAGTGCCGGACGGCAGGCCGGTTACCGTCAACGACAGCGTCCCCGGGCCGCCCGGCCCGCTGCCACCGCTACCGCCGGCGTTGCCGGAACTGCCCCCGTCGCCGCCACCGCATGCCACCAGACCCAGGCAGCATGCAAGGAACCATTGGCACAGCGAAGATCGTATTGAGACTGTCATGATGCGCTCCTGCCACCCCGGCGCCAGATACAACGCAAGAACCGCTCCATGGCGGGCAACGTAGCCAGCCCTACCCCTTACCCCCTATCACCCCCTATCACCCCCTGTCGCCCCGCCACACCTGCAGCGGATCCCATGCCGGCGCCGCGTCTTCCGGCTGCGGCAAGGCCTGCGCCTCTGCCATCATCGCTTCGGCCCGCGCCTGCAGCTTGTCCAGGCAGCGCGACAGCACGCGCGCTTCCTCGGCGCTCAGGCATGCTGCCAGCTCGCGGTTGAAGGCGCGCGCCTGGGCAAAGGCGCGGCGGTAGACCGCTTCGCCCTCTTCCGTCAGCGTGAACGCGGCGGCGCGCCGGTCCTGCGCACGCGCCTCGCGCCGCACCAGGCCGCGCTCGGCCAGCGCGTGCACGGCCCGGCTGGCAAGCACCTTGTCCAGGCCGGCACTTTGCGCCAGTTCGGTCAGCCGGGTACCCGGCTGCTCGCCCAGGAAGGCGATCATGCGCCATTCGCGCCGCGTCACGCCGGCCGTGGCGCGCAGATGAAGCCCCGCCGCCCCCAGCGCCACGCGGTTCAGGTGATAGACCCGGTAGTTGATGAAATCGCCCAGCCGCCTGGGCCGCTGCAGCCGGCCGCCGCCGTCGTCGTGTGCCATGCCACACCCGCGAATTAGTTGACTTTGTCAATTATATCGACGGGTGTTAGCGTGCCACCCATACCAAACGAATACCTAACGAATACCAAACGACGATCCGGACCGAGGAGACACCGTGAGCCCCCGCAATTGCCTTCCCCGCCTTGCCGCCTGCCTGGCGGCCATTGCCGCCGCCTGGGCGCTGCCCGCCGGCGCGCAGTCGGAGCGCCCGCTGCGCATCCTGGTCGGCTACCCTGCCGGCGGCACCGCCGACCTGGCCGCGCGCCTGGTCGGCGACAAGCTGCGCGAGACCCTGAACCAGAACGTGGTGGTGGAGAACAAGCCGGGCGCAGGCGGCCGGCTGGTGATGGACTATGCTCGCACGCAGCCTGCCGACGGCCATACGCTGGTGGTGGCCAATTCGGCCGTGATGACGATCGCGCCGCTGGTCTACCGCAAGCTCAACTACGACATCCAGCGCGACTTTGTCCCGGTGGCGCAGGCCGCCAACTTCCAGCTGGCACTGGCCACCGGCCCGGCCAGCCCGGCGCGCTCGCTCAAGGACTACGTGGCATGGCTCAAGGCGGGCCCGCAGAACAACTCCTACGCCTCGCCGGCGCTGGGCAGCATCCCGCATTTCTTCGGGCTGATGATCGGCAAGCAGGTCGGCGTGGAGATGCTGCACGTGCCGTTCAACGGATCGGCGCCGCTGATGAGCGCGCTGGTGGGCGGGCAGGTGCCGGCCTCGGTCGATACGCTGGCCGACCTGACCGAGATGCACCGCGCCGGCAAGGTGCGCGTGCTCGCCACTTCCGGCACGCAGCGCTCGGTGGCGCTGCCCGATGTGCCGACCTTCACCGAACTGGGCTACAAGGGCATCGAGGGCGAAGGCCGCTACGGCGTGCTGGCGCCCGCCGGCACGCCGCGGCCGGTGCTGGACAAGCTCAACGCCGCCATCGTCAAGGCGGTGCAGTCGCCCGACTTGCGCGACAAGTTCCTGAAGCTTGGGCTCGAACCGGCCACCGGCACGGCCGACGCGTTTGCCGGCGTGCTGAAGGCAGACGCCGCCAGGTGGGCGCCGGTGGTGAAGGCCTCCGGCTATACCGGCGACTGACAAGCCGCAGCGAGCCACCATGCCGATCCGCAATACCCTGTTCATCATGTGCGACCAGTTGCGCCGCGACCACCTGGGCTGCTACGGGCACCCCACGCTGCGCACGCGCAATATCGACGCGCTGGCCGCGCGCGGCGTGCGTTTCGACCGCGCCTTCGTCACCTCCGGCGTCTGCGGCCCCAGCCGCATGAGCTTCTACACCGGCCGCTATGTCAGCAGCCACGGCGCCACCTGGAACCGCGTACCGCTGCCGGTGGGCGAAATCACGCTGGGCGAGTACCTGAAGGACAGCGGCCGCGCGCTGGCGCTGGCGGGCAAGACCCACGTGATGCCCGACAACGCCAACCTCAGGCGCCTGCACCTGGACGGCGGTACCGAGCTGGAGACGCTGCTGCGCAGCGGCCATTTCACCGAGGTCGACCGCCACGACGGCCATCATGCCGAGCCGCGCGGCGCCTATGCCGACTGGCTGCGCCGGCAAGGCTACGACAGCGCCGACCCGTGGACCGACTACGTCATCAGCGCCGAGAACGCGCAAGGCGAGATCGTCTCCGGCTGGCACATGCGCAACGCGGGCCTGCCCGCGCGAGTGGCCGAGCCGCATTCCGAGACGGCGTACACCGTCGACCAGGCCATGCAGTACATCGGCGCGCGCGGCGACGAGCCGTGGGTGCTGCACCTGTCGCTGGTCAAGCCGCACTGGCCCTACCTCGCGCCCGCGCCCTATCACGCCGCCTACAAGCTCGACGACTGCCTGCCGCTGCGCCGCCACGCCGCCGAGCTGGAAGACCCGCATCCGGTGCTGTCGGCGTACCGCACGCAGGAGGAATGCGCCAACTTCATGCGCCAGGAAGTGTCGGATACGGTGCGTCCCGCCTACCAGGGCCTGATCCAGCAGATCGACGACCGCCTCGGCCTGCTGTGGGACCAGCTGGAACGCCTTGGCCGCTGGCAGGACACGCTCATTGTCTTTACCGCCGACCATGGCGACTTCCTCGGCGACCACTGGCTGGGCGAGAAGGAGCAGTTCTACGACACCGTGCAGAACGTGCCGCTGATCGTCTACGACCCCTCGCCCGAGGCCGATGCCACCCGCGGCAGCGCGCCGCAGGACATGGTGTCGGCGGTCGACGTGGTGCCGACGGTGCTCGACGCGCTGGGACTGCCTCCGGCCGGCCATCGCATCGAAGGCCGCTCGCTGCTGGACCTGACCGGCTCGCGCGATGCGGGGCCATGGCGTGATTTCGTCGTTTCCGAACTCGACTACGCCTACCGCGGCGCACGGGTCGCGCTCGGCCGCCACCCGGGCGAATGCCGCGCCTGGATGGTGCGCGACGCGCGCTGGAAATACGTCCACTGGCAAGGCTTCCGGCCACAGCTGTTCGACCTGGAAAGCGATCCGGACGAGTACTTCGACCTGGGCGCCGACCCCGGCCATGAAGCCGTGCGCAACGCCATGCGGCTGCGGCTGCTGGACTGGTTCTGCACGCTCAAGCCGCGCGTGACCGTGACCAACGAGGAAGTCGCGGCCAAAACCAACGTGTACAAGCAGGCCGGCGTATTCTTCGGCGTGTGGTGAACGCGGCGGGTACGGAACCTGCAAACCCAGGGGCGTCCGCACTCACCGCACCCGCCATGAAACCTGTCACGCTGATTGGCGCCCCCACCGACGTCGGGGCCGGCACGCGCGGCTGCTCGATGGGCCCCGAGGCGCTGCGCGTCGCCGGCCTGGCGCAGGCGCTGGCACGCAACAACCTGCTGGTCGAGGACACCGGCAACCTGGGCGGCCCCGCCAATCCGTGGCAGCCGCCGCAGGATGGCATGCGCCACCTCGACGAAGTCGTGGCGTGGAACCGCGGCGTCTATGACGCCTGCCTCGGCACGCTGCAGGCAGGCCGGCTGCCGCTGCTGATGGGCGGCGACCATTGCCTGGCGATCGGCTCGATCAGCGCCGCGGCGCGCCATTGCCGCGACACCGGCAAGACCCTGATGGTGCTGTGGCTCGATGCGCACGCCGACGCCAATATCGGCACCACCACGCCCACTGGCAACATGCACGGCATGCCGGTGGCCTGCCTGTGCGGGCACGGCCCCGCGCCGCTGACCACGCTGGCCGGGCCGGCGCCGGCGGTGGAGCGCAGCGCGATCCGGCAGATCGGCATCCGCAGCGTCGATGCAGAGGAGAAGCATCGCCTGCACGAACTGCAGCTGGCGGTGTACGACATGCGCTACATCGACGAGAACGGCATGCGCTACACCATGCAACAGGCGCTGGCCGGCATCGACGCGCAGACGCACCTGCACGTCAGCTTCGACGTCGATTTTCTCGACTGCGTGATTGCGCCTGGCGTGGGCACCACCGTGCCGGGCGGACCGACCTACCGCGAAACCCAGCTCTGCATGGAAATGATCGCCGATACCGGCCGCCTGGCATCGCTCGACGTGATGGAGCTGAACCCGGCCTGCGACGTGCGCAACCAGACCGGCCAACTGGCCGTGGACCTGGTGGAAAGCCTGTTCGGGAAATCGACGCTGTGGCGTCCGCCGCCCGCCTGAAAAAGTTGCACGGCGTGCCTGTCGATACTGCAATGCCATGCCGCATGCGGCACCCGGACGCCCGCGAGGCGCGCGAACCGGCGCAGCCGCGCGCCGCCGGCGGGTGGCGTACCCCTTGCAACACCGGTAATCAGGCCCACCGTTCGGGCCGGCAACCGGAGCGATCATGAAGAACATCTGGATCCTGGTGGCGGACGAATCCGTCGCCCGCGTCTTTGCCTCGCATGCAGACGCCGCCCCGCTGGCGGTGGTCGAAGAAATTACCGATGCCGCCGCGCACGCCGACCGCGCCGACCTGCGCCGCGATGCCTACGGCCGGCGTGGCCACGCCGCCTCGCAGGGCGATGCCGGTCATCCCGGCGCACACCAGGTCGGCCCGTCCACGGTTACGTCGTCCGCGGGCGAGGACGAACTGCACCAGGAAGCGCAGCTGTTTGCGCATCGGGTCGCGGATTTCCTGGCGGACGCGCGCAACAAGCAGCGCTATGAAGAACTCGTGCTGATCGCGGCGCCGCGCTTCCTGGGGCTGCTGCGCAAGACCCTGCCTGCTGCCGTCGCCGACGTGGTGACGCGCGAAATCGACAAGGACTTTATCCACGTGCCCAACAACGACCTGCAGCAGCGGCTGGCCGACGAGGGCGTGGTGCCCGCGCGCCGTGACGAGCGCGTGAATACAGGAAGGGATCGCTGACGACGGCAGGCTCGAAAGAAAGGCGGCCGCCCATATGCTTGCGGGCGGCCGCGAGAGATGTGCGGGCGTGTCAGCGCGCCGTGCCCGAGCCGCTGGTCGCGCCGCTGGAGCCGCTGGAGGTGCCGGCAGGGCTGGTGGTGCTGGTTGCGCCGGACGTGCCGGTGGAAGTGCTGGAACTCGGCGAGCCATAGCCGCTGCGGCTGCGTTGCTGCTCTGACACCGAGCCGGAACCCGACAACGATCCTGATCCGCTGGTGCTGCCGGTGGCAGTGCATCCAGCCAGGATACCGAGCGAGGCGAGTAATGCAGTGCCAATGCGTAGCGTCGTTTTCATGTGGTCCTCCGTCTTGCAGGTTGCGACCGGGCCTTGCATCGATGCAGGACCGGCCGGCGAGCGCGCAGAAATCGCCGCTCCGCTGCGTCATCACGCAACTGACGTACCAGTAGTCCGCAGCGATGCCGGCAATGGGCTGCCGTTGCCGGACCAACGGCGGGAAAGGACAACACTGCGGGCTTGCTGCAGTAAGAAGTGCGCGGCGCGCGTAAAACTTACCGCGCGCCCCCGGTGGTTTAGTTCAGCGCTTACAGAAAAACGAACCTAGCGCCTGAGCGTCCATTTGTACGCGTAGCGGTCCGGCCGGAACACCAGTTCGGCGCAGAGCAGCGGCGTGCCGTTGATGTCGTACGGCGTGCAACGCAGCCGCAGCAGCGGCTCGCCCTCGGCGACGCCCAGCCGCCTGGCCACTTCGGCCGGCGCGGCTACCGCGCTCGCCTCCATCGTCGACTCCTTGAAGCGGTAGCCGAGCCGGCTCTCGAGCACCGACATGGCGTCATTGGTCTCCAGGTCTTCCTGCACCAGCCGCCGCATCAGCGGCTCGCGCCCAAGCAGCGTGAAATACGCCACCGGCGCATCGTCCCAGAAGCGCACGGTCGACACGCTCAACACTTTCTCCGCGGGTTCCAGGTCGAGCACGCTGGTCACGAACGCCGGCGCGCGGACCAGCTTGACCGAGGCGAGCTTGCCATACGCCAGCTGGCCGCGCGCACGGGCGGTCTCGTAGAAACCGGTCAGCGCACCGAGGCTTGGCGTGTCGGCCGGGCGCGTGACGAAGCTGCCCTTGCCGTTGACCTTTTCGATCAGCCCGGCATTGTGCAGGCCAGACAACGCCTGGCGCACGGTGATCCGGCTTACGGCAAATTCCGTCATCAGCTCGGCCTCCGACGGCAGCTTTGCGCCCGGACCCAGCTGGTTGCGGACGATCCGCTCCCGGATCTCGTTCTCGATTTCCTTGAATCTTGGCAGCGCCACGTTGTGTTCCGCCTGGCGGCGGCTCCGATGCGGGGGATCAGGGATTATACCTATCATGACAGGTTAGGCCGTAAACTCGTTGACCTGTTATAACAGGTAATGGCAGTATCGCATCGCCAGCGCATGCCAGCGCCCCCGACATTCCCCAACCCACCTTGCATGCCGGCGACTCAGGAGACACGCAATTGCATACCCACGCAACACCAGGCGCCGCGCGCGCGACGGCGGACTTTGACTACATCGTGATCGGCGCGGGTTCGGCGGGCTGCGCCGTGGCCGCAAGGCTGGCCGAAGACCGTGGCGCAACCGTGGCGCTGCTCGAGGCAGGGCCGCATGACCACCACTTCTCGGTCTGGGCGCCCATCGGCTTTGCCCACACCGTTCCCAAGGCCGGGCCGCGCAACTATGCGTACTACACCGAACCACAGGCCGGGCTGAACGGCCGGCGCTCTTACCAGCCGCGAGGGCGCGGGCTGGGCGGCAGCTCTTCGATCAACGGCATGCTCTACGTGCGCGGCCATCGCAATGACTACGATGAATGGGCAGCTCTGGGTTGCAAGGGCTGGGGCTTCGACGACGTGCTGCCCTACTTCCGCCGCAGTGAGCACAACGCCAGGCTGGCCAGTGATCCGCTGCACGGCAGCGACGGTCCGCTGCATGTCAGCGACCTGCGCTCGCCCAATCCGTTCTCGCGGCGCTTTGTCGAAGCGTCGCTGCAGGCCGGCATGGCGCCCAATGCCGATTTCAACGGACTAACGCAGGAAGGTGCCGGCCTGTACCAGGTAACGCAGCGCAACGGCGAGCGCTGGAACACGGCGCGCGCCTACCTGCATCGCGGCGATGCCGCGGACAAGGCCTTCAACGGCGGACGCAGCGGCCTGTCGGTGTTGACCGACGCGCAGGCGCTGCGGATCCTGTTCGAGGGCCGGCGCGCCACCGGCGTGGAGATCGTGCGCGACGGCGAGAAGCAGGTGCTGCGCGCGCGGCGCGAGATCGTGCTCAGCACGGGTGCCTTCAACTCGCCGCAGTTGCTGATGGCTTCGGGCGTCGGCTCGGCGGCACAGCTGCGCGGCCTTGGCATCGACGTGGTCCATGACCTGCCCGGCGTGGGCGAAAACCTGCAGGACCACCTCGACATCATCGTCAACAAGCAACTGCATTCGACCGACCTGTTCGGGCAGACCGCAGGCGGGCTGCTGCGCATGGCGGGCGAGGTCATGCGCTACCGGCGCCACCGCACCGGCATGGTCACGTCCAACTTTGCCGAGGCCGGCGCGTTTTTCCGCAGCCGTCCCGAGCTTTCCATCCCTGATGTGCAACTGGTGTTCGTGGTCGCGCTGGTCGGCAACCGCAACATGGACAAGCGCAGCAAGCTCGGCCACGGCTATTCGTGCCATGCCTGCGTGCTGCGACCGAAGAGCCGCGGCCACGTGCGCCTGCGCAGCGCGGACATGCGCGACGCGCCGCTGATCGACCCACGCTTCCTGTCGGCGCAGGAGGACATGGCCGGCATGGTGGCCGGCGTGCGCGCCATCCGCCGCATCTTCGCCCAGCCGGCGCTGGCGCAATACGGGGGCCGTGAGCTGCTGACCGACGATTTCGGCCCGGACAACAGCAACGAAGAGGCCATCCGCCATTTCATCCGCACGCACGCGGACACCGTCTACCACCCGGTCGGCACCTGCAGGATGGGGATCGACGACATGGCGGTCGTCGATCCCGAGTTGCGCGTGCGCGGCATCGACGGGCTGCGCGTTGCCGATGCCTCGGTGATGCCGACGCTGGTCGGCGGCAATACCAACGCGCCGACGATCATGATCGGCGAAAAGGCTGCGGACCTGATCAAGGCCTCGGCCCGCTGAAAACCCCTCGCCGCCTGGCTGGTCCGGGCGGCGAACTGCATCCGCAACAGCCATCACAAAGGAGACAACGCATGCAAGCCACCGCCCTGACCCTCAGCCCGGAAGCGTTCCGCGCCCAAGACCCGGCCTCCTGGCCGTTCACCGTGCGCCGCTGCACGCCTGCCATTGGCGCCGAAGTCGAAGGCATCGATTTCCGCGAAGCCCTGGATGACGGCACCTACCTCGCGCTGCGCGCCGCGCTGCTGACGCACAAGGTGCTGTTCTTCCGCAAGCAGGCGATCACGCCGGCGCAGCACGTGGCCGTCGCGCGCCGCTTCGGCGAACTCGAAGTGCATCCGATGTTCACCAACCATCCCGAGCATCCCGAGCTGGTGGTGTTCGGCCGCGACGGCGAAAAGCGCGGGCGCGAGAACCTGTACCACTCCGATGTGTCCTGGCGCGGGATTCCGTCGATGGGCTCGATGCTGCGCTGTATTACCTGTCCCGAGGTGGGTGGCGACACCATCTGGATCAACATGGCCGCGGCCTATGAGAAGCTGCCCGAGGACGTGAAGGCGCGCATTGCCAACCTGAAGGCGGTCCATGACGCGATGCCCGCCTTTGGCGCCGCGCTGTCCGAGGAAAAGTATGCGGAAATGCGCGCCAAGTACCCGCCGATGGTGCATCCGGTGGTGCGCACCCATCCGGAAACCGGCGAGAAGATCCTCTTCGTCAACGAGGCCTTCACCACGCACTTCGCCAACTTTGTCAAGGAACAGGCCTACCGCATCGGCTCGGACTATCGCCCCGCCGAACTGGACCTGCTGCAATACCTGTACCGCCAGGCGGCGGCGCCCGAATACCAGGTGCGCCTGCGCTGGCAGCCCGACACCATCGCCCTGTGGGACAACCGCTCTACGCAGCACTACGCGGTGCAGGACTACTTCCCCGCCGTGCGCCACATGAACCGCGCCACCATCATCGGCGACCGTCCGGCATGAGCGGCCCCTCCCCATCGATTACCCCATCGATTTTCCCATCGACCTGCGAGGCAAACCCGATGAAACTCGTCGACAAGTTCTATATCAACGGCCAGTGGGTGCAACCCGCGCCGGGTGCGACCCAGGCCGATCTCATCGATCCGGCCACCGAGTCGGTGGCGGGCAGGATCGCCATGGGCACGGCTGCCGACGTGGACCACGCGGTAGCTGCCGCGCGCGCCGCCTTGCCGGCGTGGTCGGCATCCACCCGAGAGGACCGCATCGCCCTGCTCGAGCGCATCATGGCCGCGTACCAGGCGCGCCTGGGCGACCTGGCGCAGGCGGTGCGGCAGGAGATCGGCGCGCCAATCACCGTCGCCACCAACCTGCAGGCCGCGATCGGCCTGGCGCAACTGCAGGCCACGGTGCAGGCGCTGCGCGAGTTCGAATTCGAAAGCCAGCGCGGCAAGAGCTACCTGTTGCGCGAGGCCATCGGCGTGGCGGCGCTGATCACGCCATGGAACTGGCCGCTGAACCAGATCGCCGCCAAGGTGGCGCCGGCGCTGGCGGCGGGCTGTACCGTGGTACTCAAGCCATCGGAAATCGCGCCCCTCGACGCGCAGATCTTTGCCGAGATCATGGATGCCGCCGGCACGCCGCCGGGTGTATTCAACATGGTCTTTGGCGAAGGCCGCGTGGTCGGCACGGCGCTGTCGTCGCACCGCGATGTCGACATGGTCTCGATCACCGGCTCGACGCGCGCCGGCGTCGAGGTGGCGATCAGCGCCGCGCCGACGGTCAAGCGCGTGACGCAGGAACTGGGCGGCAAGTCGCCGCTGGTGATCCTGGACGATGCCGATTTGCAGGCCGCCGTGACCAGCGGCGTCGCCCACGTGATGCTGAATTCCGGGCAGACCTGCATCGCGCCGACCCGCATGCTGGTGCCGCGCGCGCAGTATGAACAGGCGGTGCAGATTGCCGCGGTGGTGGCCAACGCGGTCACGGTGGGCGACCCCGCCGATGCGCAGACCAAAATGGGACCGCTCTCCAACCGCGCACAGTACGAGAAGGTGCAGCGGCTGATCGGCGTCGGCATCGAGGAAGGCGCGCGCGTGGCCGCCGGCGGCCCGGGCCGTCCCGAGGGGCTGGCGCAAGGGTTCTATGCCCGCCCGACCGTCTTTGCCGACGTGCGCAATGACATGACCATTGCGCGCGAGGAGATCTTCGGGCCGGTCTTGTGCATACTGCCTTACGACACCGAGGACGACGCCGTGGCCATCGCCAACGATACGGAGTTCGGCCTGGCGGCGTACATCGCGTCGTCCAACCCCGAGCGCACCCGCAAGCTGGCCGCGCGCCTGCGGGCCGGCAGCGTGCGCATCAATGGCGCGTCGATGGACATCTCGGTGCCGTTCGGCGGCTACAAGGCCTCGGGCAACGGTCGCGAGTTCGGTCCGGAAGGCATCGCCGAGTATCTCGAAACCAAGACCGTCACCGGCTGACCGCCGTAATGGCCCGGCCGCAGGCGCCCCGCAATGGGCGCCTCGCAACACGAGCCCGGCCATGAGAGGCCCGGCCCGGCAGCGCTTGAGCTGCCGGCCGGGCTTTTCCGCCTTGTTGCCAAAGGTACCGAACCCGGCGCGCCGGTACAGCAGGGCCTCCCTCACCAGTTCGGACAGCGCCCGCTGTATGGGGGATGCCCGCGCCACCTGTCCCGACCGTTCAAAATTGCCGTGGCAACTTGCAGGCGCAAATGCCGCGCATGCCACACGCCGACCAGCCGCCCTTGTCTGACACCAGCAGTCGGCGGCGTCCGACAGCCGCGCGTCGCCAGGCAGCTACATTTCAAAGACAGCCCTTTTTTGCCGAAGCGCCGGCTATGTCGACCGTTCCCGACCCCGCTCCGTCCCCGATACCGCATGCCGAGCCGCCTGCTCCTGTGGAAGCAGATCCGGCAGAGCAGGCCGACGCCCCGACGGTGGCGATCGCGCCTGCCACGGTGTCCGCGGCCCTGCAGCGCGCCAGCACGGCGCTGGTCGTGCTGGCAGTGCTGTTCTCGCTCTATGCCGTGCATCTCGCCCGCGATTTCCTGGTGCCGGTGGTGATCGCGATCGTGCTCGCCTACCTGCTCGACCCGCCGGTGCGCGCGCTGCAGCGGCTGGGCATGCCGCGCGTGGCGGCCAGCACGGTGGTGCTGCTGGCGCTGCTGTGCGCGCTGCTCAGCGGCGCCTACCTGGTGCAAGGCCAGGTGGAGTCCATCGTCAACAGTCTGCCCGATGTCGCCAGCAAGCTGTCGCGTTCGGTCGGCGCCCTGCTGAGCGGCGACGATTCGATGTGGCAAAAGGTCCGGCGCGCCGCCACCGTGCTCAGCGGCGCCGGGCAGCCGCCGCCGGTGCGCGTGCCGCACGTGGTGGTGGACCACTCGGGGGACCAGATCAACACCATGCTGCTGGCCGGCTCGGTGAGCATCTTCACCATGGCCGGCCAGGCGGTGGTGGTGGTGTTCCTGCTCTATTTCCTGCTGCTGGCGGGCGACACCTTCAAGCGCAAGTTCATCAAGATGGTCGGCAATACCATCTCCGAAAAGAAAATCAGCGTGCACATGCTGGACGAGGTCAACCGCTCGATCCAGCGTTACATGGGCATGCTGCTGGTGACCAATGCGGCGCTGGGGGTCTGTACCTGGCTGCTGCTGAAATGGCTTGGCGTCAATAACGCGGGCAGCTGGTCGATCGCGGCGGGCGCGCTGCACCTGGTGCCTTACTTTGGCGCAATGGCGATCGCGTTGTGCCTGGGCATGGTGACGTTCATGCAGTTCGGCACGCTCGGCATGGCCGCGGCAGCCGCGGGCGGCTCATTGTTGATCGCCACGCTGATCGGCTCGCTCGTCACCACCTGGATGACGGGTCGCATGGCCAGGATGAATGCCGTCGCGGTGTTCGTGGCGCTGCTGCTGTTCACGTGGCTGTGGGGCGTGTGGGGCATGCTGCTCGCGATCCCGCTGATCACCATTGCCAAGGTCGTGGCCGATCACATCGAAGGGCTGGAAGTGGTGGCGGAGTTCCTTGGCGAATAGTCTGTTCGCTTTCCCACGCGCCGGCGCAAGACCGGCGCGGACCCGCGCATCCCCAATGCATCTATACTCAATCCACGGATGCTGCACCACAGCATTTTTCCTGCTGCGGAATTCGTGCTGGAGGAACCAACATGCCTTTGTGCGACCTTTGCCTGTCGCAACTGGACCGGCCGGGGCATTTCCCGCCACATGCGCGCCTGCTGAAGTCGGCCACGCTAAGCACCACCAGCGGCCAGAACGCTTTCGTGTACCGCTGCGGCGATTGCGGCGAAAGCCTGCTGCTGGCCTCGTCGGATGGCGAGGCGCCGGACCGCTGGACATGGCTGGACGCCGATGGCTGGCGCTGAAGCCGGAGCCGGCGCAATCGGCAGGTCCGCGCTGGGCTTCGGCCCGCCTTGATCTTGGGCAAATCTGCATTGTTGGGGGGCCGGATAATCTGGCTCAAGCGGGCGCTTTCCGCCCGCCAACCACGCCATGGCCAAGAAATTTCCCCTGCACCCAAGCCATCCCGAGCGCGTCTGCTGGGGTTGCGACAAATACTGCCCGACCGACGCCATGGGATGCGGCAACGGCTCCAGCCGGACGCAGCATCCCATCGAACTGCTCGGCGACGACTGGCTCGACTACGGCGACTGGGGCATCGAGGCTCCGGACGCTCCCGCGCGCGGACCCGCTCCGGCCTGACCGGGCCCGCATCACCGCACCTTCACCCAGCCGTCCTGCTTCTCGCGGGACGCCCGGTGCATGCCGGCTCCTTCCCAGGCATCGCGCGATGACCGGCACGCGCGGCAGGCCCCGCACGGCTTTCACGCTTTCACGCGGCGGCGGCAAGAACCTCGACGCGGGCCGGATTACAATCGCCCTCAGGCTATCCAGCCCTTCCGCCTACCGCCCCCAAAGCCTTCCGCCGGAACCATCATGCTCAACCTCCAGGATTCTTCGCTGCTGCGGCAGCAATGCTATATCGACGGCCGCTGGACAGATGGCGAGCGCCGCATCGACGTCACCAACCCCGCCACCGGCGAACGCGTCGGCCAGGTGCCGCAGCTGGGCGCCGAGGAAACCCGCCAGGCCATCGAAGCCGCCAACCGCGCCCTGCCCGCCTGGCGCGCGCGCACGGCCAAGGAACGTTCGGTGCAGCTGCGCAAGTGGTTCGAGCTGATCCTGGCCAACCAGGAAGACCTGGCGCGCATCATGACCGCAGAGCAGGGCAAGCCGATCGCCGAGGCACGCGGCGAAATTGCCTATGCGGCCTCATTCATCGAATGGTTCGCCGAAGAAGGCAAGCGGGTCTATGGCGACACCATTCCCGCGCCGGCCACCAACCAGCGCATCGTCGTCACCAAGGAGCCTGTCGGCGTGTGCGCGGCGATCACGCCGTGGAACTTCCCGGCGGCGATGATCACGCGCAAGGCCGGCCCTGCGCTGGCAGTCGGCTGCACCATGGTGCTCAAGCCCGCGTCGCAGACGCCGCTGACCGCGCTGGCGCTGGTGGCGCTGGCCGAGCGTGCCGGCATTCCGGCCGGCGTGCTGTCGGTGGTGACGGGCTCGGCGAGCGCGATCGGCGGCGAGATGAGCGGCAACCCGCTGGTGCGCAAGCTGACCTTTACGGGCTCGACCCAGGTGGGCCGCGTGCTGATGGCGCAGACCGCGTCGACCATCAAGAAGGTTTCGATGGAGCTGGGCGGCAACGCGCCCTTCATCGTGTTCGACGATGCCGACCTCGATGCCGCGGTGGAAGGGGCGATCGTGTCGAAATACCGCAACGCCGGCCAGACCTGCGTTTGCGCCAACCGCATCTATGTGCAGGCGGGCGTGTACGAGGCCTTTGCGAAGAAGCTGGTGGCGGCGGTGGCCGCGCTCAAGGTCGGCAACGGCATGGATGACGGCGTGCGCATCGGGCCGCTGATCGACGACAAGGCCGTGGCCAAGGTCGAAGAGCATATTGCCGACGCCGTCGGCAAGGGGGCGCGCGTGCTGCATGGCGGCCAGCGCCACGCGCTCGGCCATTCGTTCTTCCAGCCGACCGTGCTGGCCGATGTCGCGCCCGGCATGCTGGTCGCGCGCGAGGAAACCTTCGGGCCGCTGGCGCCGCTGTTCCGCTTCGACACCGAGGACGAGGTCGTGGCCATGGCCAACGATACCGAGTTCGGCCTGGCCAGCTACTTCTATGCGCGCGACCTGGGCCGCGTCTGGCGCGTGTCCGAGCGGCTGGAGTACGGCATGGTGGGCGTCAATACCGGGCTGATCTCGAACGAGGTGGCGCCCTTCGGCGGCGTCAAGCAGTCGGGCGTGGGCCGCGAGGGTTCGCACTACGGTATCGAGGATTACCTGGTCATCAAGTACACCTGCATGGCCGGGATCTGACCCGCGCGCCCTAGCGAATCCGCTCGATCTGCTCACAGAAGCGCTGCATCTGCTCGAACTGGTAGCGCGCATGGTCGGCGCCGTACGGCTTGCCCAGCTCATGCAGCGCGCAGTCGGCGGCCCGCGACAGCGCTTCGAGCGCCTGTGCCAGCGCCCGCCCTTCCACGCTGTGATGCCGGCGCAGGCGCCACGACAGCGATTCCTGGCCCTTGCCGAACAGGCTCTGGTCGAGGTGGCCAAGCCGGTCGGCAGTGGCCTGCGCATCGTGGAGCGCCGCCAGGTAGGCGCAAACCGACGACAGCCGCTGGTTCATCTCGCCGCCGCGGCACAGCAAATCGCCGGCGCACTTGCGCAAGCGCTCCGCCGCGCCGCGCTGGCCCGCCGTCGGGCCGTCGGGCACATACGTGCCGATCGGCCGCACCGACAGCGCCAGCCCCGGTGGCAGCACGCTCGTGCACAGGCTGGCCAGCTGGCGCTGCAGCGCGCCATCGAGCTCGCAGCACGCCACCAAGCCGGCCTCGACGTAGAAGTCCAGCGACGCCTGCCGGCCCTGCCCGCTGTACACCACCGTGCGCACCGGCTGGTGTCCCGCCTGCACCAGCACGCGCAGTGCGGCTTCGATGCAGCGCTGCGCGATGGCGTCGCCCGGCAGCGCTCGGAGCAGCGCGTGCGCGTGCGGCATGCCGGTGATTTCAGTGCGGGTCGGCAATGTGCCCGGCTGGCCCGCGTTGCCGGACAGTCTCAGGCTGGTCTCGACGTAGCTCGAGGCGGTACCCGTCATCAATAACTCCATGGTTGGTTGCTATGCCCATGCGGGCGGTGGCGGGGCGCGCAAGTGCCAGGGCTGGCATCAGCGCGTCCCGCCGGCAGGCTGCGAGGCCATCACGATCGCCGCATGCATGCCCTGCAGCGGGTGGCGCGCCTCGGGCGCCGTCAACGATGCCAGCACCTTGCTGTCTTCCAGCCTGAAGCGGCACAGCAGCAGGTTCGATTGCGCCAGGGCCACCATCTGCGCCGGGGCCAGCGCGGCCAGCGCGCGCCCCAGCTCCTGCCGCATGCCAAGCCGGAACAGCGCCTCGGCTTCGTGCTCGCGCAGGAGGCGCTGCGCCAGCATCAGGTAGGAGAGGTTCAGCTGCTGGATGTCGCGCAGGATATCAGCCCCGGCAGCGCCGAGGTCCGCCGCGCCGCGCGTCGTGCCTGCGCTCGTGTCGGCGTGCTCCGGTTTGCGCTTCATTGGATAAATGCCGTGGTGCCAATGGCGGTACCTGCGGAGCCGGCGACGGTGTCCGGGGCGGTGCGCGCCGAGATCTTCGGGCGTTCTGCGATGGCGCGCAGCGCGGGCTTGTCCAGCAACTCGACGCAACGGTTCCGCACGCGGATCAGCCCGATCCCTGCCATCCGCGAGAACTGGCGGCTGACCGTCTCCAGCGTCAGGCCGACATAGCTGCCGATTTCCTCGCGGCTCATGCGCAGGATGAACGCCGACGAGGAAAAGCCGCGCGCCGCGAAGCCGTCGGCCATCCACAGCAGGAACGTTACCAGCCGCTCCTCGGCAGTCATCAGCGCCAGCATGGTCTGCATGGCCCGCGCGCGCTGGGTCATGCAGTCGAGCGCCAGGAACAGCTGGATGGCCAGCGCAGGCGCTGCGGCCATGGCGGCACTGCCCAGGTCGACCGCGATCATGCACAGCTTGGTGTCTTCCAGCGCCGTGGCATACGACGCGTAGCGAGTGCGCACGAGGCTGTCGAGCCCGACCAGTTCACCCGGAAAATGGAAGCCAACCACCTGCGTGCGGCCGTCTTCGGTGGTGACATGCGTCTTGAGCGTGCCGACTCGGATCGCATAGAGCGCGGTGACCGGATCGCCGATCAGGTACAGCGGCTGCCCCTTGCGCAGCCGGACGCCGCGCTGCGGCTGCGGACCGGCCGCGGGATGCGCATGCCGTACCAGGCCGGCCCCCTGGCAGCCCTGCGCGTGGGGGCAGCTGTCGCAGCAAGGCAGCGCATCGGGCGACGCGGACCGGCCGCTGGTCGGTGGCAATTGCATTGTTTCGTGACAAAGATTGACGGCGTTTAAAACATGTGACCGATTCTATGGATCGTGCACCGCGTAACAATCTGTATATTCCGAATCATCGTCGCGAACCTTCGGACCACCCAGGCGCCGCGGCCGCCTGCTTCGGCGCGAGGCGCGTATGCTATGTCATGCGCAGCGCCGCGCGGCGGCGCTCGCTTCCAGACATCGCCGGCAAGCCGGCAGCAGCGAACCCAGATTTCGCCATGAAGAAAGACCCCGCCGGCGCCGACGGCCCGGCCGCACACGCGTCACTCCGCGAGTCGCAAGGCAACGCGCCCGGCGACGTGGCTGCCGACGCCCCCTACCGGACCCTGGTCGAGTCCGTGCAGGACTACGCCATCTTCACGCTCGACGTGACCGGGCATGTGTCGAGCTGGAACAAGGGCGCCGCGCGCATCAAGGGCTATACCCGCGAAGAAATCCTGGGCAAGCACTTCTCGACCTTCTACACGCCCGACGCCGTGGCACGGCGCTGGCCGGATGCCGAGCTCAAGGCCGCCGCCGAGTTCGGGCGCTTCGAGGATGAAGGCTGGCGCGTGCGCAAGGATGGCAGCCGCTTCTGGGCCAATGTGGTGATCACGGCCCTCAAGGATCCGGACGGCAAGCTGATCGGCTTCGGCAAGGTCACGCGCGACATGACCGCCCAGCGCCGCACCGCCGAAGCACTGCGCCAGAGCGAGGAAACGCTGCGGCTGCTGGTGGAGGGCGTGAAGGACTACGCGGTCTTCATGCTCGATCCCGCCGGCAATATCGTCAGCTGGAATGCCGGCGCCTCATACATCAAGGGCTATCGCCGCGACGAGATCCTGGGCCGGCATTTCTCGGTGTTCTACCCGCCCGACGACATTGCCGCCGGCAAGCCCGCGCGGCTGCTCGAGAAGGCCCGCCGCGCCGGCCGCGTCGAGGACGAAGGCTGGCGCGTGCGCAAGGACGGTTCGCTGTTCTGGGCCAACGTCACGCTGACCGCCGTCTACGACGAATCGCGCGCGCTGCGGGGCTTCGCCAAGGTCACCCGCGACATGAGCGAGCGCCGCCGCCACATAGAGCTGGAGCGCTCCAGCCAGCGCATGAGCGAATTCCTGGCCACGCTGTCGCATGAGCTGCGCAATCCGCTGGCGCCGGTGCACAGCGCGCTGGCGGCAATGCGGCTCGCGCCCGGCGACGCGGCACTGGCCGACAGGAGCCTGAGCCTGATCGAGCGCCAGGTCACGCACCTGAGCCGGCTGGTCGACGACCTGCTCGACATCGGCCGCATCAACTCCGGGCGCATCGAGCTGCGCACCGGGCCGCTCGAGTTCAACGAAGTGATCGCGCTCGCCACCGAGGCGGCACGGCCGTCGCTCGAGGCCAAGTCGCAGCACGTCGCGGTGCAGGCCCACGCCGCGTCGATCCCGATGCACGCCGACAAGACCCGGCTGGTGCAGGTGATGCAGAACCTGATCCTGAATGCGTCGAAGTTCTCGCCGGCGCAGACGACCATCAGCATCGTCACCGCCGTACAAAAACGTACCCTTCTGGTACAGGTGATCGACCAGGGCCGCGGCATCGCGCCGCAATCGCTGGACGACATCTTCACCATGTTCGTGCAGGAAAGCCGCCCCGGCACCGATGCGCATGGCGGTCTGGGCATCGGCCTGTCGCTGTGCCGCGCGCTGGTGGAACTGCATGGCGGCACCATTGCCGCAGCCAGCGCCGGGCCCGGCATGGGCAGCACCTTCACCTTGCGGCTGCCGCTGCCGGTGGCACAGGAAGCCGCCACGATGCAGCCACCGGGGCGCGCCGCGGCCGGCGGCCGTGCCAACGTCGTGCTGCAGGCACAGCGCATCCTGCTGGTCGACGACAACCGCGATGCCGCCGACAGCCTGGCGATGCTGCTGGAAATGTGCGGCCACGACGTGACCATTGCCTACGACGGCGCCGAGGCGCTGCACGTGGCGCCGCGCTGCCGTCCGCATATCGCGCTGATCGACCTCGCCATGCCGGGCATGGACGGCTTCGAGGTGGTGCGCGCCCTGCGCGGCGTGGCCGGCACCGACCAGACCCGCTACGTCGCGCTGACCGGCTTCGGCCAGCCTGCCGACCGGCAGCAGAGCGAGCGCGCGGGGTTCGACGCGCACCTGGTCAAGCCGGTGGAGCTGGAGACGCTGTTCGGCACCATCGCGCGCCTGCAGCGGCCCGAATAAGTTGCCCGCGGCCGCCCGCTGCACGCTGTGCAGGCGGCGGAAGGCCGCCTTCGCCAAAGCCAAACCCGCGCTTGCGCGCGCTGCGACACACTGAGGCCCGTTCCATCGCCAGAAAACACATGGAGGAGACAGCGATGCAGGGTTGGATCAGGCGTGCAGCCAGCGGGCTGCTGTTCGCATTCGCCGCCACGGCGGCAGGCACGGCACTGGCGGACTACCCGGACAAGCCGGTCCGGCTGGTGGTGCCCTTCCCGCCCGGCGGCGCGACCGACCTGCTGGCGCGCGAGATCGGCAATGCCCTGTCGGCGCGGCTGCAGCAGCCGGTGGTGATAGACAACCGGCCCGGCGCCGGCGGCAACCTGGCTGCCATCGCCGTGGCGCGCGCGCCGGCCGACGGCTACACGCTGCTGTTCGGCACCTTCGGCTCGCTTGCGGTCAACAAGAGCCTGTATGCCAAGCCGGGCTACGACCCGCTCAAGGATTTCGCCCCGGTCGCATCCGTGGCCTACCTGCCCAACGTGCTGGTGGTACATCCGTCGGTGCCGGCGCGCAACGTGCAGGAACTGCTGGCGCTGGCGCGCAAGGAGCCGGGCAGGCTGACCTACGGCTCGTTCGGCAACGGCTCGTCGTCGCACCTGGCTGGTGAATTGTTTACCCATCTCGCCGGTGTCAATATCGCGCACATTCCGTACAAGGGCAGCGCCGCCTCCATGACCGACCTGATCGGCGGCCGCATCACGATGATGTTCGACAGCGTATCCACCGCGCTGCCGTATATCCGCGACAACCGCGTGCGCGCGCTGGCGGTGACCACGCAAAAGCCCTCGGAACAGCTGCCGGACGTGCCTACGCTGGCCGCGGCGGGCGTGCCCAACTATGAGCTGACGGCATGGTTCGGCGTGGCCGCACCGGCCGGCACGCCCAAGGCAGTGATCGACCGGCTCAACGGCGAGATCGTTGCCGCGCTGAAGCAGCCGGAGTTGTCGGCGAAGCTCGCGAGCCAGGGCACGGTGCCGTTCCCGGCCACGCCCGCGCAGTTCGGCAGCTATATCCGCGCGCAATACGAAAAGTGGGATGGGCTGATCAAGTCTGCCAACATCCGGCTGGACCAGTAAGCAGCCGGCTCAGCCGGCCGCGCCGCGCAACGCGCCGAAGCGCCACGACAACCGCCGCGCCGCCTGCCGCACCAGCGCGGCGGGCGCGCCTTCGGTGCCGCTGTCGAAGCTGCCGCTCGATCCCATCACCGCGATCACCAGCGCCAGGCTGCCGGTGTGATCGAACACCGGCGCCGCCAGCGTATCGATGCCCGGCACCGGGTGGCTCAGCGCGTTGTCGATCTGCGCCTCGCGCACCTTGGCCAGGCGGGCGGCGTAGTCGGGCGCAGGCTTTCCGTCTTCCCCCAGCACCTGCCCGACGGCAGCGCCGGCCATGCGCAGGTAGTCGGTCTGCAGCAGCCCGGCAAGCACGTTGCCCGGCAGGTGCGCGGCCACGGTACGGCCGATCGCGGTATGGACCAGCGACAGCACCGTGCCGACGCGCAGGCTGACATGCTGGGGCCGCGCCGATTCCTCCAGCCTGACCACGGTCGGACCCATCGGGCCCAGCACGGCCATGGCCACGCTCAGGCCGGTGGTGCCGGCCAGTTCGATCACTTCGGGCTCGGCCTCGCGCGTCGGCGACAGCCGCTGCAGCGCGACCAGTCCGAGCTCCAGCCCCAGCGGGCCGCACAGGTAGTTGCCGGCGGCATCGCGCGCGAGCAGTCCGGTCTTCTGCAGGCTGACCAGGTGCGGGAACGCCTTGGCGGGGGGCATGCCGGCAGCCAGCGCGAGGTCGCGCAAGGCCAGCGGACGGCCCGCCGCGACCAGCGCGCCCAGCAACTGGCCGGTGCTGTCGAGAGACTGGATGCCGCGCTGCGGCTTGCCGCCTTCGGCTTCGGCATCCGGGCCGGCGATGCCGTCCGGGTCGGGTATGCGGGTCGGGGTCATGCCGCGCTTGCCTCCTCCGCGCCTTCCGCACGCAGCAACGCTGCGATATCGGCCGCTGCTGCCATCAGCGCCCGTGCGGCCGTGCCATTCCAGTCGACGTCGATGGCGCCGGTCGAGCCAACCAGCGTCAGCACCAGCCGCAGCGTCCCGGCAGCGTCCAGCACCGGCACGCTGAGGCTGCTGACCGCGGGGCTGGGCGTGTCGATGCTGCGCTCGATGCCGCGTTCGCGGATTCCCTGCAGCACTGCGCCGAAGTCAGCCAACTGCGCCTCCGTGGCGTCCGGCTGCTGCGTGCGCCACAGCGGCTGCCACTGCGCCGGCGGCCGGAACGCGCAGTAGACGCGGCCGGTGGCGGTGGCCGCCAGCGCCATCACCGTGCCCACGTGCAGGTTCACGTGCAGCGGCGCGCTGGCAGGCACGTAGCGCACGATGGTCGGCCCCTGCGGCCCGGCGATGCTGATGGCCACGCTGAAGCCCGACGACCGCGCCAGCGCGTCGACGCGCGGCACCGCGGCGCGGTAGGCCGGATCCTGCTCCAGGCGCAGCATGCCCAGCTGCAGCGATAGCGGGCCGGGCTCGTAGCGGCCGGAGACATGGTCGCGCTTGAGCAGGCCCAGGCGCGTCAGGCTGACCAGGTAGGCGTGCGCCTGCGCCGGCGCCAGCTGCGCGGCCTCGGCCAGCGCGGCCAGCGGCATCGGTACGCGCGCCGCCGCCAGCGCGGCCAGCAGCCGGCCGCCGACTTCCACGCTCTGGATGCCGCGCTGGGCCTTGTCAGCCTTTTCCGGCTTTCCTTCCTTGTCAGCGTTGCCGGCCGCGCCGGTTGCCTTGCCCCTGGCCATCGCCACCTTGTGTGATCGGAAAACCCGGATATTAATCGAACGCCATCCACGCGCCTTCGAATCGGGGTAAACCCGCGATCGCGCGGTACGCGATCCGCTGGTCTCGTGTCGCACCATTATTTGCTATAGACGAACGAATTAGCTATTGATTAATTAAACGGTCTTTCCTAAGATTGCACTACCCCGTCGAAACACGCCGGCACCGCCGCGTGGAAGACCCATAGAAACGGGGGCGAGACAGCCCGTGCCGCCAGCCCCGAACTGCGGTACACCCGCCGCGCGCACGTGCCGTCTTGCCTCCCCCACACACAAAGGAAGACGCCATGTCCAAGGCATTCGCATCCCAGGCCGACCTCGAAGCCAAGCAAGTCACCTTCACCCAGCTGTCCGAGAACGCCTGGGCCTACACCGCCGAGGGCGACCCCAATTCCGGCGTCGTGATCGGCGACGACGGCGTTCTGATCGTCGATACCACCGCCACGCCGGCGATGGCGCAGGACCTGATCGCGCGCATCCGCACCATTACCGACAAGCCCATCAAGTACGTAGTGCTGTCGCACTACCACGCGGTGCGCGTGCTGGGCGCATCTGCCTACTTCGCCGAAGGCGCGCAGCAGGTCATCGCCAGCCGCGGCACCTGGGAAATGATCGTCGAGCGCGGCGAGGCGGACATGAGGTCCGAGATCGAGCGCTTCCCGCGCCTGTTTGCCGGCGTCGAGACCGTGCCCGGCCTGACCTGGCCGACGCTGGTGTTCGAGAAGGAAATCACGCTGTTCCTCGGCAAGCTGGAAGTGCGCATCGCCCACCTGGGCTCGGGCCACACCAAGGGCGACACCGTGGTCTGGCTGCCGCAGCAGAAGGTGCTGTTCTCCGGCGACCTGGTCGAGTACGACGCCGCCTGCTATTGCGGCGACGCCCAGCTCGAAGAATGGCCCGCCACGCTCGACGCGCTGCAGGCGCTCAACCCCGAGAAGCTGGTTCCCGGCCGCGGCCCCGCGCTGACCACGCCGGAAGAGGTCAGGAAGGGCCTCGCCTACACCAAGGACTTCGTCACCACGCTGTTCCAGTCGGGCAAGGAAGCGGTGGCCGAGAAGCTCGACCTGAAGGCCGCGATGGCGCATACGCGCCAGGCCATGGACCCGAAGTTCGGCCATGTCTTCATCTACGAACACTGCCTGCCATTCGACGTCTCGCGCGCCTATGACGAGGCCAGCGGCATCCGCCACCCGCGCATCTGGACCGCGCAGCGCGACAAGGAAATGTGGGCCGCGCTGCAGGACTGAGCGGCCGAAGACCCATAACAAGTCGGGCAACGAAGCAACACAGAGTTGGATGGAGAGACAGGCATGAGCAGCATCGACTACCAGCGGTTGTCATTTGAGTACCAACCCTGCGCGGAACAGCGTGCCGGGCAGGCGGATGGCCCGGTCCATCCTGTCGTGGTGGTGGGTGCCGGTCCGATCGGGCTGGCCACCGCCATCGACCTGGCCCAGCGCGGCGTGCGCGTGGTGCTGGTCGACGACGACTGCACGCTGTCCACCGGTTCGCGCGCCATCTGCTTCGCCAAGCGCACGCTGGACATCTTCGACCGGCTGGGCTGCGGCGAGCGCATGGTGGACAAGGGCGTGAGCTGGAACGTTGGCAAGGTATTCCTGCGCGACCAGCAGGTCTACAGCTTCGACCTGCTGCCGGAAAGCGGGCATCGCCGCCCGGCCTTTATCAACCTGCAGCAGTACTACGTCGAAGGCTTCCTGCTGGAGCGCGCGCAGGCGCTGCCCAATATCGAGATCCGCTGGCACAACAAGGTGGTCGGGCTGGAGCAGCGCGCGGATGGCGCCGTGCTGACCGTCGAGACGCCTGAAGGCAGCTACCCGCTGGCCGCGCGCTACGTGGTGGCGGCCGACGGTTCGCGCAGCCCGATGCGCAAGCTGCTCGGGCTGGACAGCAAGGGCCGCACCTTCCGCGACCGCTTCCTGATCGCCGACGTGAAGATGGAAGCCGACTTCCCCAGCGAGCGCTGGTTCTGGTTCGACCCGCCCTTCCACCCCAACCAGTCGGTGCTGCTGCACCGCCAGCCGGACAATGTCTGGCGCATCGACTTCCAGCTCGGCTGGGACGCCGACCCGGTGCTGGAGAAATCGCCCGAGCGCGTGATCCCGCGCGTGCAGGCACTGCTCGGCAAGGACGTCAAGTTCGAGCTGGAATGGGTCAGCGTGTACACCTTCTCGTGCCTGCGCATGGACAGCTTCCGCCACGGCAATATCCTGTTTGCCGGCGACTCGGCGCACGGCGTTTCGCCGTTCGGGGCGCGCGGTGCCAACAGCGGTGTGCAGGACGCCGAGAACCTGGCGTGGAAGCTGGCCTACGTGCTGCAGGGCCACGCTGCCGACAGCCTGCTCGATACCTACGCCAGCGAGCGCGAATACGCCGCCGACGAGAACCTCCTGAACTCGACCCGCGCCACCGACTTCATCACGCCCAAGAGCCCCGTCAGCCGCGTCTTCCGCGATGCGGTGCTGACGCTGTCGAAGCGGCACGCCTTTGCCCGCGGCCTGGTCAACAGCGGCCGCCTGTCGGTGCCGGCGGTGCTGCACGGCTCGCCGCTGAACACCGGCGATGCCGATGAGGGGTATGCCGGCGGCATGGTGCCCGGCGCGGTCTGCGCCGACGCGCCGGTATCCGGGCCGCAGGGTGCCGGCTGGCTGCTGTCGCACCTGGGACAGGACTTCACCGTGCTGCTGTTCGGCAATCCCGATGCCATCGACGCCGCCACGCTGGCCGACCTGTCCGCGCTCAGCCAGGGCAACGTGCCGCTGCGGCTGGTCTACGTCACGGACGCGGCGCAGCCGGCGATGACCTGTTCCAACGCCACCGTGCTGCGCGACGACCAGGGCCTCGCCGCGGCCCGCTACGGCGCCGCGCCCGGCACCTGCTACCTGGTGCGGCCCGACCAGCATGTGTGCGCGCGCTGGCGGCGCGCCGACCCCGCCGCGATCCGCGCCGCGCTGGCGCGTGCCACCGGTGCCGGCCTGGCCGCGGCCCCTGGCCGGATCGCCGCCTGAGGCACGCCGGACCGCTCGAGAACAGGAGACCACAACATGCCCGCCACCCTCAATACGCAACCCAACCTTGCCCGGCCCGACGATTTCTACGAAGCGCTGATCGAGATGCACCGCGATCTCGACGACGCCCAGAGCCAGGCCGCCAACGCGCAGCTGATCCTGCTGCTGGCCAACCATATCGGCGACCACGACGTGCTGCTGGCCGCGCTGCAGGCCGCGCGCGAAGGCGTGGCCGACATGCCGGGCACTGCGGCGCCGGCCGCCTGACACGCCACGGGCGCGGCCACGCCGCGCCCCGCTCCGCTCTTTCCCCGGCCTGACCCGGGTCCGCCAGCCAGCGCGCAACAGACGCGCCCGGCGGCGCCATTCCCTGGCTGCAACCACCCAGGCGCGACACGCGCAGCCACCACCGCAGCTACCGAAAATACGGAGACAACAGCATGAGCCATCCGGTCTCAGGGGATCTTGCGTCCCTGCATCTGACGCCCGCCAACATCACTGCCCCGCCCACGCTGGCGGCGCGCGAGGAAGACGCGCTCTACCGCAAGGTGTGGCTGCGCATCATCCCGTTCCTGTTCGTCTGTTACGTGGTCTCGTTCCTGGACCGCATCAACATCGGCTTCGCCCAGCTGCAGATGAAGCATGACCTGGGCTTCAGCGACGCCATGTACGGGCTGGGCGCCGCGATCTTCTACGTTGGCTACGTGCTGTGCGAGGTGCCGAGCAATATGCTGCTGGCGCGCTTCGGCGCGCGCCGCACCTTCACGCGCATCATGGTGCTGTGGGGCCTGGCCTCGGTGGGCATGATGGCCGTGTCGACGCCGGCGCAGTTCTACACGCTGCGCTTCCTGCTGGGCGTGTTCGAGGCGGGCTTCTTCCCCGGCATCGTGCTCTACCTGACCTACTGGTTCCCGGCACGGCGCCGCGCCGCGGTGATGGCGATCTTCTTTGCCGGCGTGGCGGTGGCGGGCGTGCTCGGCGGCCTGGTCTCGGGCTGGATCATGCGCGACATGGCCGGCGTGCTCGGCCTGCAAGGCTGGAAGTGGATGTTCGCGATCGAAGGTGCGCCCGCGGTTTTCCTGGGGCTGATTGCCGCGCGCTGCCTGGTGGATGGTCCGGAACAGGCCCGCTGGCTCAGCCCCGATGAGCGCGCATACCTGACGCGCGCCGCGGCGGGCGGGTCGGCCAGCGCGGCCGACGCGGGGAAAGGCGGCCATTCGCTGCAGGCGCTGCGCCAGGTGCTGCGCAACCCGCGCGTGTACCTGTTCGCCCTTATCTATTTTTCGCTGACGTGCGGATCGCTTGCGCTGAGCTTCTGGATGCCGCTGATCATCCGCGACTTCGGCATCACCGATGTGATGTCGGTCAGCCTGTATTCGGTGGTGCCCAATGCCGTCGGTGCGGTCGGGCTGATCCTGATCGCGCGCCATTCCGACCGCACCGGCGAGCGCCACCGCCATTTCCTGCTGTGCACCGCCGGCGGCGCGCTGGCGCTGGCCGCGCTCACGCTGCACCCCTCCAGCCTGGCCATGATGCTGGCGATCCTGTCGGTTGCCGCCGTGCTGATCTTTGCCGCTCTGCCGGTGTTCTGGTCGCTGCCGCCCAGCTACCTGCCGGGCGCGGGGGCCGCGGCCGGCATCGCCGTGATCAGCAGCGTCGGCATCACCAGCGGCATCGTCAGCCCGTGGGTGATCGGGCAAATCAAGACCCGCACCGGCAGCCTCGACCATGCGCTGTTGCTGCTGGCGGCACTGCTGCTCGCCAGCGGGCTCGCGATGTGGCTGGGCGTGCCGCGCCAGCCCGCGCAAGGATCCCGCCAGGCCCGGCAGGATTAACCTGCAGCAAGGGCCTGCAACGGGTTTCGTCAAACCGGAATGTCCGCACCCGCGCGGGTGCGGCGTTCAGTGGGACCGGCCGCAGGGAATGACCTGCGCGATCTCCTCGCGCATCACCTCGACCACATCATCGATCTCCAGCCCTTCGGCCGTCACCAGCACGTCCTGTCCGCGGCCGATCGCGTAGACCACGCCGCGCCAGCGGCCGGGCTCGACGGCCTCGCACAGGCGGATATTGAATTCGGTGTCCTGGTCCTGGCTGTACACGGTCACCAGGTCGCCAATCTGGGGGGCCTGCACCGCTTCTCCGTCGAACGCCCGGGCCACCACGGTCACCGGCGACTGCGTCAGTCCCCTGGCAAATCTTGCACGCATGGTCCGCTCCTCTAATGCGATCCAAGTCCAGCTTACAAGAGGGGCGCCAAATAACCAGAAATTTCCATGAAAAAGTCGGGCTTGCTGCCCTCCACCCAGCGTCCGGGTTGCGTCCGGGTGTGCGGCCGGGTTGCGGCCGGCCTGTCAGACGCCGCCGGATAGACAGCCGCCGTACATCGCCCACAATGAAAGCATAGACAGCCGTAGGAGACAGCAAAATGGGCACCAGCATACACGTCGTGCCGCATCGGGATGGCTGGGATGTCATCCATGAAGGGGCCCGCTACGCAGAATCCCACCACGACACGCAGGAAGAAGCCATCGCCGCCGCGACTGCGCAGGCGCAGCGCGAGCATGTTGAACTGCTGGTCCATGGCCGCGATGGCCAGATCCGCTCGCGCAACAGCTTCGGCCACGATCCGCGCACCATACCGGGCTAATTCCGGCCTAGCCGGATAGCGTTTCCGGCGCGCGATCCTGCGCAGGCGCATCCATGCCACCGCACTGGGACGAAATGCACGCGGCTGCCGCGATCGCAGCCGCGGCGGTGCCGCTGCCGCAAGTCGACGACCCCGCGCAGAACCCCTTCTCCGGACCCTTTTCCAATGCACTCGCGGTGCAGGCCGAAGCGCTGGCCGCGCACCGGGTGGTGCTGCTTGGCGAAAGCACGCACGGTACCGCGGAGTTTTACCACGCGCGCGCCGCGCTGACGGCGCAGCTGGTGGCGCGCCACGGTTTCCGCATCGTCGCGGTGGAAGCGGACTGGCCCGACGCCGCGGCGGTCGACCGCCATGTCCGCGGCCGGCCCGCGCAGCCGGCGCAAGCGCCGGCCGAAGCGTTCACGCGTTTCCCGGTGTGGATGTGGCGCAATCTCGAAGTCGCGCGCTTTATCCGCTGGCTGCACGCGCACAACGCGCCCCTGCCCCCGGTGCAGCGCGCCGGCTTCTTCGGGCTGGACATCTACAGCCTGCGTGCCTCCATCGCGGCGGTGCTGGCCTACCTGGACAGCGTCGATCCTGAGGCCGCGCGCGCCGCACGCGAGCGCTACGCCTGCCTGGAACCCTGGGGCCGGGACCCGGCGCGCTATGGCCGCGCCGTGCTGCACGGCACCCATGAAGACTGCGAGGAAGCCGTCATCGGGCAATTGCAGGAGCTGCTCGACAAGCGCCTGGCCTATGCCCGTGCCGGCCATGAAGACTACCTGGATGCCGCACAGAATGCGCGGCTGGTTGCATCGGCAGAGCGCTACTACCGCGTGATGTACCACGGCAGCGACGACAGCTGGAACCTGCGCGACACGCACATGTTCGAGACGCTCATGCAACTGCTGCATGCGCACGGACCCGATTCGCGCGCCGTGGTATGGGCGCACAACTCACACATCGGCGATGCCTCGCACACCGAAATGGGAACCCTGCACGGCCAGCTCAATATCGGCCAGCTGTGCCGGGAAACCTTCGGCGATGATGCGGCGCTGGTTGCCTTGAGCACCTATGCCGGCACGGTAGCCGCCGCGACGTGGTGGGATGGCCAGATGGAAATCAAGACCGTGCGCCCCGGACGGCCCGACAGCTACGAGCACCTGTTCCACCAGGCCGGCCACGCCCAATGCTGGCTCGACCTGCGCGGCGCGCGCAGCGGGCCGCTCGAAGACGCCCGCACCGCGTTGCTGCCGCCGCGGCAGGAGCGCTTCATCGGGGTCATCTACCGGCCCGAAACCGAATTGCAGAGCCACTATGCGCGCGCGGCACTGCCGCGGCAGTTCGATGCGCTGCTGTGGTTCGACCACACGCGTGCGGTCCCGGCCTTGCCGGCCAGTCCGGCGCCTGGCGCACCGGAGACGTGGCCGTCCGGACTATAGCGGCTGGCGGGCGCGGCCGGTGTCACGCGACCGCCGCTCACCCGCCGGTGCGGTCCGGCGCCACGCTGACATGATTCACGACCTCGCGCACGCCGCCGGACTCGCGGATGCTCGCCTCGATCGCCGCGCGATCCGCCTGCGTGCCGACCGCGCCTTCGATGGTGACGCGACCTTCCGCGACGTTCAGCGCGATCTCGCTGACATCGAGGCCGCTGTCCCACAGGCGCGCGCACAGCGCTGCCTGCAGTTCGACGTCAGCGGCGGTGACAGCGGTGCCGCGCGGATTGGCTGGCGGCGTATTGGAAGGATCCTGCATGCGTGAGCCTCCGGCGTCAGTACATGCGCATGCCATGCCCCGGATGCGCGGCCGTAGCCTCGCCCCGCGCCACGCGCAGGTGGTTCACCACGTCGGTGACGCCGTAGATCTCGTCCGCGATGTCCTCGATCCGGTACTTCTGCTGGCGATGCGGCACGCTGCCCTCCAGCGTGACCACGCCCTGCTCCACCCGCACCTCGACGTCTTCCACCTCCAGCCGGGCGCTGCGCGCGAGCTGCTCGCACAGGTCCTCGAGGATGCGCGCATCGCTGCGCCGGTAGTTGCGCGGACCTACTGGGCGCACAGGGCGCGCCTGGCGCGTTCCGCCGCGATACAGGTCCATGCGCTCGTTGTAGCCGGTGAACTGGCGGTAGGGATCGCGCCCGCGCGGCGCTTGCCGGGCGCGTGCATCTGGCGCGCCGCCGCGCTGCCAGTGTTGCGTGCCGCCGAACTCGCCGGGGTCCACCGGCTCGTCATAGTCGTAGACGCCATAGGCGCCCACGTAGTGGCTGCGCATGTCGGTGTCCGGCACGGGGCTTTCGTGCCAGGGTGGTCCGCGCCGGTTGTCTCTACGGTCCATTGTCGTCTCCGCTTGCCGTGCCGGGATTTGTAGCGCCGCTATTTCTGCCGCGGCGGCACCAGGCCGCGGTCGGGCTCGCTGAGCTTGCCGGCGCGCAACTGCTGCACCGCGCACGCCAGCGCACGCGCCACGTTGTCCACCTCGCCGAGCACGCCGTCATCCTCGTCGAGTTCCACATGGCTGGTGGCATATGGCTTGTAGTAGCCGATAAACCGGTCCAGCCGCGCCTGCGGACCGGCGTCGATCAGGCCCATCCAGTCGAGCCAGTCGGACAGCGCGCGGCGCACGCCTTCGATGCCGGCCACGTCGCCGTGGACCACCAGCCCGTAGGTACGGCCGGCCAGGTGCTTGGGATAATCCCACCCCGCCAGTTCGATCGACTTGGCGCGCACCACGTCCTTGCCCTGCGTGCTGGTCGGATCCGGATTGCCGCCATCGGCGCAGACCAGCCGGTCCATCATCAGCTTCAGCGGGCTGCTGGCCTGGTACCAGTAGACCGGGGTGACGATCAGCACGCCATGGCAGCCTGCCCAGCGCGGATAGATGTCGTTCATCCAGTCGTTGACCTGGCCGAGCGCGTGGTTGGGGTAGCAGCTGCAGGGCCAGTGGCACAGCGGCATCGACGTCGAGACGCAGCCCTTGCACGGATGGATGCGCAAGTCGGCATCGGAAGCGAGCAGGCTCAGGTCGAGCACATCGACCTCGATGCCCTGCGCTTCCAGCGTTGCCCGCGCGCGCTGCGCCAGCCGCCAGGACTTGGACATCTCGCCGGGGCAGGTGTAGTCGTTGCGCGCGGCGGCACAGACCAGCAGCACGCGCGAGGGCGTGGCAGGGTCGGCCTGCAGCTGCTGCGCCACGCGGACCGCCTCGCTGGCCGCGCGCCATTCGTCCGACAGCTCATACTCCGGATCGGCATAGCCCGGTCCGGCCTTGTGCTTCAGCGGCGCCTTGCGACCCTCGCGGTAAGCCTCCCAGGCAATGCGCTCGAGCCGCGCCAGGGCTTCATCCTCGTCACGGTAGGCGGGGTCGGTAAAGCGCGCCATGAAGCGCTGCCGGAAAGTTTCGCGCGGCAGCGGCTCGCTCACCTGGCCCTTGCGGACATCGGCGGGATCGCCGGGATAGCGCTGCTTGCGCGGTGCATCCGGCGCCGGCTGGTTCGGCTTGTGCGTCGGGTCTGGCATAGGTGTCTCCGTGCGCCTCTGCAATGTGTGCTGGTGCAGGACATGCAAGATAGACGCCACCATCCGCCACCATCCGCGGCCATGTGCAGCGCGCGCGGCCACGCAGCTTTTACAGGCGGCTGCTGGCGCTGCATGTACTTTTTTCCTCGCTTGCGGCACCGGCGCGGCATTGCGACGACCGCTGGGCGGCGCTTCGCCGGTGCCGCGGCGCTGGCACGGAAAGTGCCGCCGCTGCCATCAATTCCATTCCGGATGCCGTCATGGACGTCATGGAAATCGTGCTCGATATGGTGCGCCGCGCCGTGGGCGAAGGCGACGAGCTGCAGTGGTGGCAAGGCGCGGTGCGCGCCGCGGTGATCTTCATCGCCACGTGGGCCATGCTTCGGCTGGCGGGCCGCCGCGCCTTCGCGCAGAAGAGTTCGTTCGACCTGTGCATCGTGCTGCTGCTGGGCGCCGTGCTGTCACGCGCGGTGGTGGGCGCAACCTCGCTCACGGTGGCATTCGCGGCCGCACTCGTGCTGGTGCTGCTGCACCGGGCAGTGGGCTGGCTCTCGGGCCGCTATCCCGCGTTCGACCGCGCCACAGGCGGGTATGCGCTGGACCTGCTGCACCAGGGCCAGCTGGATCGCAAGCGGATCGGCCGTGCCATGCTTACCGAGGAAGACCTGAAGGCCAACCTGCGCGCTACGCTGCAGACCGACAGCTTTGCCGACCTGACGCGCGTCGTGCTGGAGCGCGACGGCAAGGTAACGTTCGTGCGCCGGTCCAAGGAGGATGAGCCGGCGAAGAACCATCCTGCCGCACCGGCAGCGCCGGCCGTCTCGCGCGGCAATGGCGTGCCGGTCCGGTCGCGGAGTCGGCGTCAATGACCCGACGCAACGCAGGCGCAGGCTCGGGCGATAACCGCGGCATCGCCCGTTACCTCAGGCGCCACGGCATCCACGTAGTGACCGCGGAATCCTGTACCGCGGGCCTGATTGCATCGCGCATCGCAGAAGTGCCTGGCTGCGGCGATGTCCTGTATTGCGCCATCGTCGCGTATTCGCCATCGGCGAAGGAGCAGTTGCTGCGCGTGCCGTCGGGAACCATCCGCCGGTACGGACTGACAAGCGAAGAAGTATCGCTCGCGATGGCGCTGGGCGCGATGCAGCTCACCGGCGTCGACCTGGCGCTGGCGAACACCGGCGTGGCCGACGACGGCGGCGACGGTGACACCCCGGCCGGCACGCAATGCTTTGCATGGGTCTTCCGCAGGCCTGGTCACGCCGGCCGTGCCGGCCGCGCCCTTGAGGACGCGCCCGCGGGCGTGGCGGTGTTCACGGAAACCCGCCGCTTTCCCGGCGAACGCAATGCCGTGCGGGAAGCCGCGGCGGATTGGGCGCTGGCCCGGATCTGCCATTACCACGAACTGGCGCGCCGCGGTGAAGGCAACCGCGCCGCGGCGCCCGATGAATTGCCGGACACGCCTGCGGGCGCAACGGCATAACCCAGGGCCCTGGGCCCGACCGACGTAGTCTTGCAATGGAGACCATCATGAAACGCACCCTCGCTACCACGGCACTGGTCGTCGGCACTGCGCTCTGCCTGCCGGCCTTCGCCCAACAGGCTCCGGCCTCGCCTACCGCGCCGAACCCGAGTGCGCCACCGATCGAAGGCGCCGGCGCCTCGCGTAACCAGCCGGCCGCCACCGACATGACCACGGCGCCGACCGACACCACCAAGGACACCGCCAAGAAGTCCAAGTCCAAATCCGGCAAGCAGGCCAACACCGCCCGCAGCAAGAAGCCACGCGAACAGGGCGCGCCGCCGGCACCGACCGCCGATGCGCCGAGCGGCCCGAAGGGCGATTCGCCGGACCCGGCGACCAAGCAGTAAGCGCATGCCGTTGCGCATGCATCGAGCGCATGCATTGGGCGCAATCGTGGCGGGGCTTCAGCGGACAGGCCCTCGCGCGACGGGCGCTGCTCAGCTATCCCCGCGCAGCGCCCGGGTCGCCTGCGCCAGCGCGGCGTCACGCTCGCGCTTGCGCCAGCGGTGGCAGCGCCACAGTTCTTCCAGGTAGGGCAGGCCGGCGAGCAAGACGACCGCGATGAACAGTCCGCCCAGATAGCCCGGCGGCAGCGCTACGGGCTTCCACGCCAGCGCCAGGCGCGCCGGTTCGCTGCCGGCGCCGAACAGCGCCAGGAATTGGCCCCAGTACATCACCACCACGTATGAGGCGGCAGCCATCGGCAGGACTTCGAGCAGGCTGTGCATATGCTGCTCGACTGGCGCGATATGGCGGCGCTTGCTGGCGTACTGCACGTCCCACCACGCCGTGGCTTCGTGGATCACGAGCGCCGCCAGGACGACGGCGATCACCAGCGCATTGACCTCCAGGAACAGCACCATCAGCAGCGGCAGGCCGACCTCGGCCAGCATCAGCATGTGCAGCAAGGACTCGCGCACGCCCGCGTTGCGCTCGATGTGCGTGAGGCGATGGCACAGCCAGTCGCCTGCGCCGGCCAGCAGCCACAGCGGCACCAGGCCGTACATCAGCACCAGGCGCACGGCATGCTCGAAAGCTTGCAGGTCGGCAGAGGCGGCAGTGGGCATGGTGGGAGGAGTGTCCCGACGATGTTCCGATGGTGACCGGTCAGGTGACCGGTTACGCGCGCACCGGCTGCGCCCGGTATTGCTCGCGCAGCACGCGGAACAGCTCGTGGTTGACCTGCACGCCGCGATACTGGCGCCGCACTACCGCCCGCAGGCGCGAGCCCAGCACATGTGCACGCAGTGCGCGCGCATAGCGCCGTTGCACCGCCTGCTCGCCCTTGCTGACCGCGAGCAGGATGGCGCGGTCCGAGCGGTGCTTGCCGCTCCCGCCCCGACAGGCTGCCGCCGGCATGGCCTCCGGCACCTGCCCCAGTTCCAGCAGGCACGCCTGCAGTTCCTGCGCAGCCAATGCGAAGGCATTGGCGCGGCTGGTCAGCAGCGACTTGAGATGCGGGTTGGCGGCGGCGTGTGCGGCGCGCCGGCAATCGTGCTCGCCCTCGCGCGAGATCGCGATCAGCGCGTTGAGCACCAGGATCTTTTTCTTTGCCATCGCACACCTGCCTGGTCCGCGGCCGGACCCGTGAAGTCATCGATCGGGGCCGGCGGAGGCCGGCGGTTGCTGGCGGGCGCCCCGGACATGGCGCATGTCGGTGCGGGACAAGGATAGTGGCTCTGCGCCTGCGCTGCCAGTGCTGTCGCGCGGCGCGCCAAAGGCCTGGCGCGAAGACGCTTGCCAGGCCTTGCGTGTTTCGCGCATGCCGCGCAGGTTCATCACGACGAGCGCCAGCTGCAGCACGATCAGCGCATACGCATCACCGTGCCATCCCCACGCGATCCAAAGCACGTTGCTGGCCAGGAACACCCAGAACCCCGCGCGACGCCGTCCAAGGGAGCGCGAACCCACCAGCCAGGTGGCCAGCACCGTCACCACCATCGCCGGCCATTGCGCGGCCTCCAGCCACCAGTCCATGCATGTTTCCCCGGTTGTCCGTCACGACACCGGGCAAGAAGCGTACCGGGCAAAGCGCCTCCGCGCCGCATGGCCGGCGCGGCCACTTTCTTGCCATTGGTCATGACGTACCCGGTACTTTTTACAAGCGGTAGCGTCAGACGCACATGAGCCTTACGCCGGAAAATCTTTGGCGCGGCGGGGCCCCGCCGCATATCTTCTATCGAGCGGGCGTGCTGGCACGCACTTCGCATGGCTTTGCCATCCCGCCGGCTGGCCGTGTGGCGCCGGGCGGGTCATTGTTGCTCCGCCGGAGCTGAAACCGGGAGGATTTTGTGCGGATCTGCCAGATCGACCTGACCGGAACCCCTGATGCCGACGAACGCGCCTTGCAACGCGTGGCCGCGCTGGGCTTCGACCACGTACTGATCGGCGGCTGGCCGCACCTGTCGGGGACTGACACGCTGGCGGCGTGCGCCCGGCATGGGCTCGCGGCGCTGCTCGACATCTCACTGGACCGCTACAGCGCCGATGGGGAAGGCGCTCCCGATCCCGCCTGGATCGATACCGCGGCCCCCGCCTTCGCCCCCCACGAAACCGACAATCATCTTCCCGGCGCACGCCTGCGCTGGCATGACCCGCAAGTGGCCGATGCCCTGGTGCAATGGTGGGCCGCGCGCCTGCGGCTGGCATGGGCCTCGGGCGCCGCCGGCTTCTGCTGCCGGGCGCCGGCGCGCGTGCCCGGCAGGCATTGGGCAACGCTGGCCGACACCCTGCGCAGCCACGCCGCGCCGCCTGAAGCGCGCGGCACGCCGCTGCTGCTGGCGTGGACGCCCGGCCTGACCCCCGCCCAGCTGGACGACCTCGCCCCCGCCGGCTTCGATGGCGCCTTCTGCTCGCTGCCGTGGTGGGACTTCCGCAGCGCCTGGCTGACCGAGGAAATCGCGCGGCTGCGCCGCTTCGGCCGCGTGCTGGCGGCTCCGGCGCTGACCCCTGCGAGCCAGGATGCGCTCAGCGCACGCCGCGCTCTGTGGACCGCCGCCGCCATCGGCGACGGCATCCTGGTGCCGGCCGGCTTCGAAACCGGCGGAACGCTGGCGCGCGACCCGCTCGCTCCGGATGGCGCCAGCCACGACGGGGCACCCTACGACATCACGCATGAACTGCTCGAAGCGACCACCTGGCTCGCCTCGCGCGACCCCGCGCCGGCGCTGGCGGTGCGGCTGCTGAGCGGCCCGGAAGCACCGCTGACAGTGCTGGCAAGGCTGCCAGCGCCGAACGGCCTGTGCGCGGACCCCGCCACGGGCAATGGCTTCGCCGAGCCGGATGACGCCGCGGCGTTGACGGTGGTCCTCAATCCCGACCCGATGAAGCCCGGCACGCTCGGCGCCGACCGCGTGCTGAGCGCGCTGCCGCATGCCAGCGCCCACCTCGAAGCCACACCGGGCGGACCCGGCGGCACGCTCGATGCCAGCAACCGGCTCGATGCGCTGGGGTCGATCACGCTTGCACCCGCCGACATCCGGTTGTTTGAAGCGCCGCCGGTGCCGCTGACCCGGCCCGGCATGCCGCGCGCCGACGCGCGCGCGCCGCACGGGCACGAGACCCTCACCGCAACCGGGCTGGGCAGCGTGGTCGCCGCCATGGAATCGCCGCGCATCGCCATCGAGCATATCGAACCCGCGTGCGACGACGGCCGCTTCGCCGTGCGGCGCGTGGTGGGCGAGCGCGTGGAAGTCAGCGCCGATATCTGGATGGACGGTCACGACAAGCTCGCCGCCGCGGTACTGTGGCGTGCGCCTGGCGAGACCGACTGGCACGAAGCGCCCATGCGGCATGTGGTCAACGACCGCTGGCAAGGCAGCTTCCCGCTGGTGGCGCTGGGCCGGCATGAGTTCACGGTCGAAGCCTGGCGCGATCCCTATGCCAGCTGGCTCGATGAAATCGGCAAGAAGCGCGCGGCCGGCCTCAACGTCAGCCTGGAGACCGAGGAAGGCGCCCGGCTGATTGCCGACGCGCTGCTGCCGCCTGAAGGCAAGAAGGGCAAGAACGGCAACAAACGAAGCAAAGGCAATGGCCGGAAGAATGGCGAGGCCCCTCCCCCGGACAGCGAACTGTCCGCCATCGTCGACGAACTGACCGCCGCCGCGGGCGATGACGAGCGACGCCTGGAACTCCTTCTGTCCGCACGCACCGCTGCCGCCATGCAGGCCCACATGGCCACGCCGGCAGGCAGGCAGTTCGCCTCGCGCCACCCGGTGGCGCTGCCGGTGGAAGCCGACCGCCTCGCCGCCCGCTACGCCAGCTGGTACGAGCTGTTCCCGCGCTCGCAAAGCAATGATGCGCAGCGCCACGGCACCTTCGACGATGTCATCGCGCGGCTGCCCGCAATCCGCGCGATGGGCTTCGATGTGCTCTACTTCACGCCGATCCACCCCATCGGCCGCACCCACCGCAAGGGCCGCAACAACAGCCTGCGCGCCGAGCCCGGCGAACCGGGCAGCCCCTATGCAATCGGCGGCGAGGAAGGCGGGCATGATGCCTTGCATCCCGAGCTGGGCACGTTCGAAGACTTCCGCCGCCTGTGCAACGCCGCCGCGGCGAACGGCCTGGAGATCGCGCTCGATTTCGCGATCCAGTGCTCGCCCGACCACCCGTGGCTGAAAGACCATCCCGAATGGTTCGCGCACCGCCCCGACGGCTCGCTGCGCTACGCCGAGAACCCGCCCAAGAAGTACGAGGACATCGTCAACGTCGACTTCTACGCCGCGCCGCCCGCCGGCGCCGCGCTGTGGCAGGCGCTGCGCGACGTGGTGATGTTCTGGGCCGACCACGGCGTGCGCATCTTCCGCGTCGACAACCCGCACACCAAGCCGCTGCCATTCTGGGAATGGATGATCGCCGACGTGCGCGCGCACCACCCCGACACCATCTTCCTGGCCGAGGCCTTCACGCGGCCGAAGATGATGGCACGGCTGGCCAAGCTGGGCTTCAGCCAGTCGTACACCTACTTCACCTGGCGCAATACCAAGTGGGAGCTGACCGAGTACCTGACCGAGCTGACGCAGAGCCCGCTGCGCGAATTCTTCCGCCCGCACTTCTTCGTCAATACGCCGGACATCAATCCCTATTTCCTGCACCACGGCGGCCGCCCCGCGTTCCTGATCCGCGCGGCGCTGGCCACGTTGCTGTCGGGGCTATGGGGCATGTACAACGGCTTCGAGCTGTGCGAGAGCGCGCCGTTCGTGCTCGACGGCAAGGTGCGCGAGGAATACCTCGACTCCGAGAAATACCAGCTGCGCGCCCGTGACTGGCACCAGCGCGGCAACATCGTCGCCGAGATCTCGCGCCTGAACGAGATCCGCGCCGGCCATCCCGCGCTGCAAAGCCACCTGGGGCTGCGCTTCTACCATGCCGGCAGCGATGCCGTGCTGTGGTTCGCGCGCTTCGTTCCGGGTACCGAGTACCTGTTCGGCGACGACGTGCTGCTGGCAGCGGTCAACCTGGACCCGCGCAACGCGCACGACACCGATATCGAGCTGCCGCTGTGGGAGTGGGGCCTGCCCGACCATGCGCGCGTGGCCGTGCACGAGCTGATGCGCGGCCAGCGCTTCGAGCTGCAGGGCAAGCACCAGCGCATCCGCCTCGACCCCGCGCAACTGCCGTTCGCGGTATGGCACGTGCGCCCGCTGGACCGGCCGGCGCCGCGCCCCGCCGCCGCGCCGGCATCGCATGATCCGCATGGCGCCTGACCGGCATACGTGGAGACACGATGAAACGCCTCACCGAAACCGCCAGCGCCGCGCTGCTCAATGCCGATCCGCTCTGGTACAAGGACGCGGTTATCTACCAGCTGCACATCAAGTCGTTCTTCGATGCCAACGGCGACGGCGTGGGCGATTTCGCCGGATTGCTGGCCAAGCTCGACTACCTGGTCAACCTGGGCGTCGACACCATCTGGCTGCTGCCGTTCTACCCGTCGCCGCGCCGCGACGACGGCTACGACATCGCCGACTACCGCAACGTCCATCCCGACTACGGCACGCTGGCCGAGGCGCGCCGCTTTGTCACCGCGGCCCATGCGCGCGGGCTGCGCGTGATCACGGAGCTGGTCATCAACCACACCTCCGACCAGCACCCGTGGTTCCAGCGCGCGCGCAAGGCCAAGCCCGGCTCGGCCGCGCGCAGGTACTACGTCTGGTCCGACCATGACCAGTCCTACGCCGGCACGCGCATCATCTTCTGCGACACCGAGAAGTCCAACTGGAGCTGGGACCCCGTCGCCGGCGCGTACTTCTGGCACCGTTTCTATTCGCACCAGCCGGACCTGAACTTCGACAATCCGCAGGTGCTCAACGAAGTGCTGTCGGTGATGCGCTTCTGGCTCGACATGGGCATCGACGGGCTGCGGCTCGATGCGGTGCCATACCTGGTCGAGCGCGAGGGCACCAGCAACGAGAACCTGCCCGAGACCCACGCCGTCATCCGCAGCATCCGCGCGCATCTCGATGAGCACTTTCGCGGCCGCATGCTGCTGGCGGAGGCCAATATGTGGCCGGAAGACGCGCAGCAGTACTTTGGCCTGACCGGCCCCGAACCGGAAGGCGACGAATGCCACATGTGCTTCCACTTCCCGCTGATGCCGCGCATGTACATGGCCATCGCGCGCGAAGACCGCTTCCCGATCACCGACATCATGCGGCAGACGCCGGAGGTGCCGCCCAATTGCCAGTGGGCGATCTTCCTGCGCAACCACGACGAGCTGACGCTCGAGATGGTGACCAGCAGCGAGCGCGACTACCTGTGGGAGGTCTACGCCACCGACCGGCGCGCGCGCATCAACCTGGGCATCCGCCGCCGGCTGGCGCCGCTGATGGAGCGCGACCGGCGCCGCATCGAGCTGATGAACAGCCTGCTGTTCTCGATGCCGGGCACGCCGGTGATCTATTACGGCGACGAGATCGGCATGGGCGACAACATCCACCTGGGCGACCGCGACGGCGTGCGCACGCCAATGCAGTGGTCGCCCGACCGCAACGGCGGCTTCTCGCATGCCGACCCCGAGCGGCTGGTGCTGCCGCCGCTGCAGGGGCCGCTGTACGGCTACGAGGCCGTCAACGTGGAGGCGCAGGCGCGGGACCCGCACTCGCTGCTCAACTGGATGCGCCGCATGCTGGCGCTGCGGCGCAAGCATCGCGCGTTTGGCCGCGGCACGCTGCGCTTCCTCTTTCCCGGCAACCGCAAGATCCTCGCCTACCTGCGCGAGTACGAGGGCGAGCACATCCTGTGCGTCGCCAACCTGTCGCGCGCGCCGCAGGCGGTGGAGCTCGACCTGTCTACCTTCAACGGGCGCGTGCCGGTCGAGATGATGGGCGCCACGCCCTTCCCGGCAATCGGCACGCTGACGTACCTGCTGACGCTGCCGCCGTATGGCTTCTACTGGTTCGTACTGAGCGACGAGGCGCAGCCGCCGTCATGGCATGTGGAGGCGCCTGAGCAGATGCCGGACCAGATCACCCTTGTGATGCAGAACATCGGCCGCCCCGAACTGACCGACGCGTCGCGCCGCGCCCTGGCCACCGAGGTGCTGCCCCACTACATCAGCCGGCGCCGCTGGTTCGGCGGCAAGCACGAGCGCATCGAGCGCGTCGGCATGGCGTACCTGCTGCCGTTCACGCGCGGCAGCAACGGCGAGGATGTCTACCTCGGCGAAGTCGAGGTGGCACTGCCCGGACGCACCGAGCGCTACCAGCTGCCGGTCGGCATCCTGTGGGACCGCGAGAGCCCCGACGGCATGTCGCAGCTGGCGCACGGGCTGTCGATGGCGCGCGTGCGCCAGGGCAGCCGCGTGGGGCTGGCCACCGACGGCTTCGTGGTCGAGCCGTTCGCGCGCGAAGTGGTGCAGGCGCTGCGCAAAGGCGTGGAGCTGCAGGCGGGGCCGGACCGGATCCGCTTTCGCGCCGAACCGGGCCTGGCGGCGCTGGAACTGGAGCGCGACCCGATCGAGTGGATGTCGGCCGAGCAGTCGAACAGTTCGCTGTCGTACAACAGCACCGCGGTGCTCAAGCTGGTGCGGCGGCTGTCCGGCGGCATCCATCCCGAGGCCGAGATGACGCGCTACCTGACCGCGCAGGGCTATGCGCATGCGGCGCCGCTGCTGGGCGAAGTGGTGCGAACCGGCGCCGACGGCGTGCCGCATACGCTGATGCTGCTGCAGGGCTATATCCTGAACCAGGGCAACGGCTGGGACTGGACCCTGGACTACCTGGGCCGCGCCATCGACGATGCGCTGCCGGCCAAGGAAAGCGAGGACGAGTTCGCCGAGGCCATGAACGGCTACGCCGCGATGGCGGGCACGCTGGGGCGGCGGCTGGCCGAGCTGCATGCGGTGCTTTCGCGCCCGACCGACGACGAGGCTTTCGCGCCGGTGCCCGCAACGGAATCCGACGCGCGCGACTGGGCCGCGCAGGCGCTGCAGGCGCTGGAGCGCGCGCTGGCGACGGTCGACCAGCGCGCCGACAGCGTACAGGGCTCGGTGCCGCAGACGTTCGACGCCGATGTGCAGACCCTGATGGCCGCGCGCGGCGAGCTGCCCGCGCTGGTCGAGCAACTGGCCAGGGCGGCGCCCGGCAGCCTGCAGACGCGCTTCCACGGCGACTTCCACCTGGGCCAGGTGCTGATCGCGCAGAGCGACACCTACCTGGTCGATTTCGAGGGCGAGCCGGGCAGGACGCTGGACTGGCGCCGGCGCAAGACCTCGCCGCTGCGCGACGTGGCCGGCCTGCTGCGCTCGCTCGACTATGCTGCCGCCACGGTCGGCACCGATCGCCAGGAACGCACCCATACCGAGCTGCCGCCGCAGCTGGCCGAACGCCGCGCGCTGCTGCTGGAGCGCTTCCGCAGCACCGCCAACGAGGCCTTCCTGCAATGCTACCGCCAGCATATGGAAGCTTCGCCCGCACCGTGGGTCGACCCGGCTCAGCTGCAGCCGCTGCTGGACCTGTTCCTGCTCGAACGCGCCGCCTACGAGGTCGACTACGAAGCCGCCAACCGGGTGGCGTGGATCGACCTGCCGGTCAGCGGGCTGGCGCGCCTGCTGCGCAAGCTGCTGGGGCAGCCGGGAGCCCAGCCATGACCGCCCCGACAACAACAACCCGCGGCGCTTCGCGCACCGGCATGCTGCCGGGACACGAACTCGATGCGCTGCTGGGCGCGCGCCACCATGACCCGTTCGCGGTGCTGGGCCCCCACCATGACGGCGACGGGCTGCTGGTGCGCGCCTGCCTGCCCGGCGCCGTGGCGGCGCAGCTTGCCGGCGCCGACGGCGCCACGCTCGCCGAGATGGAGCGGCTGCATCCCGGCGGCATTTTTGCCGCGCGCCTGCCCGGCAACGCGCATCGTGCCGCCGCGCCGGACTACCGCATCCGCGTGACCTGGCCGGACGGCACCGAGCAGTGCAGCGCCGACCCCTATGCCTTCGACCTGCTGCTGGGCGAACTGGACCTGCACCTGATCGCCGAGGGCCGCCATTTCGAGCTGGGCGAGTGCCTGGGCGCGCAATGGCAGCGGGTGGACGGCATCGATGGCGTGCGCTTCGCGGTGTGGGCGCCGAACGCGCGGCGCGTGTCCGTGATCGGCGAATTCAACGGCTGGCACCAGGCGCGCCATCCGATGCGGCTGCGCCATCCCAGCGGCATCTGGGAGCTGTTCGTGCCGGCCGCGCTGGGCGCCGGGCCGGGCAGCCGCTACAAGTACGACCTGCTCGACCCGCACGGCACCGAGCTGCCCGACAAGGCCGACCCGCTCGCGCTCGCCACCGAAGCGCCGCCGCAGACCGCCTCGGTCGTGACCGCGCCGGGCAAGGGCGCGCCGCCGTTCGAATGGCATGACGGCGACTGGATGGCGCGCCGCGAGGCCGCCGATCCCTACGCCCTGCCGATGTCGGTCTACGAAGTCCATGCCGGCTCGTGGCTGCTTGCCGCCAACGACAACCGCCATGGCTGGGACATCCTGGCCGACAGGCTGGTGCCGTACGTGCAGGAGCTCGGCTTCACGCATATCGAACTGCTGCCCATCACCGAACACCCCTTCGGCGGCTCGTGGGGCTACCAGCCGCTGTCGCTGTATGCGCCGACCGCGCGGCTGGGACCGCCGCAGGCCTTCGCCGCCTTTGTCGACCGCTGCCACCAGGCCGGCATCGGTGTGATCCTGGACTGGGTGCCGGCGCACTTCCCGACCGACCCGCACGGGCTTGCGCGCTTCGACGGCACCGCGCTCTACGAACACATGGATCCGCGCGAAGGCTTCCACCAGGACTGGAACACGCTGATCTACAACCTCGGCCGCAACGAGGTGCGCGGCTTCCTGCTGGCCGGCGCGCTGCACTGGCTGGAGCACTTCCACGCCGACGGGCTGCGCGTCGACGCGGTCGCTTCCATGCTCTACCGCGACTACAGCCGCGAGCCGGGGCAATGGGTGCCGAACCGCTACGGCGGCCGCGAGAACCTGGAGGCAGTCGCGTTCCTGCGCGAACTCAACAGCGTGGTCCATGAACGCTGCCCCGGTGCGCTGACCATCGCGGAGGAATCGACCGCGTGGCCCGGCGTCACCGCCAGCGTGGCCAGCGGCGGGCTGGGCTTCGACTTCAAGTGGAACATGGGCTGGATGCACGACACGCTGCGCTACCTCGGGCATGAGCCGGTACACCGCGCCTGGCATCACCAGGACATGACCTTCGGGCTGGTCTATGCGTGGTCCGAGGCCTTTGTGCTGCCGCTCTCGCACGACGAGGTCGTGCACGGCAAGGGCTCGATGCTGGGCAAGGTGCCCGGCGACCACTGGCAGCGCTTTGCCGGCCTGCGCGCCTACTACGGCTTCATGTGGACCCATCCCGGCAAGAAGCTGCTGTTCATGGGCAGCGAGCTGGCGCAGTGGCAGGAGTGGAATCACGACGCCGAACTCGACTGGGCGCTGCTGGACCACCCCATGCACCGCGGCATGCATACGCTGGTGCGCGACCTGAACCGGCTCTACCGCGAGCTGCCGGCGCTGCACGCGCTCGACCACAGCCCCGAGGGCTTCCAGTGGGTGGTCGGCGACGACAACCACAACAGCGTGTTCGCGTGGCTGCGCCGCGCCGCGCCGGGCAGCCGCGAGGTGGTGCTGGTGGTGGTCAACATGACGCCGGTGCCGCGCCAGGGCTACCGGGTCGGCGTACCCTTTGCCGGTACCTGGCACGAATGCCTGAACACCGACGCCGGGTGCTATGGCGGCAGCAATGTCGGCAACGGCGGCACGGCGACAGCCGTGGACGTGCCCTCGCACGGCCAGCCCGCCTCGCTGGCGCTGACGCTGCCGCCGCTGGCCACGCTCGTGCTGCGGCTCGAGCCGACTGCGGGTGCGCCAGGCGCCACGACATGACCCGACCGTTCGCGAACCGGCTGCTGCCCGGCAAGCCGTACCCGCTGGGCGCCCACTGGGACGGGCTGGGGGTTAACTTCGCGGTGTTCTCGGCGCATGCTTCGCGCATCGACCTGTGCCTGTTCTCCGAGAACGGCCGCAAGGAACTGGCGCGCCTGCCGCTGCCGGAATGCACCGACGAGATCTGGCACGGCTACCTGCCCAACGCCGCGCTCGGCACGCTGTATGGCTACCGCGCGCACGGCCCCTACGATCCCGCGCACGGGCACCGCTTCAATCCGCACAAGCTGCTGCTGGACCCGTACGCGCGCCAGCTGAGCGGGCCGGTGCGCTGGGCCGACGTGCTGTTCGGCTACCGCCTGCAGAGCGCGCGCGGCGACCTGACGCCGGACCGCCGCGACAGCGCCCAGAGCATGCCCAAGGCGGTGGTGATCGACGAAAGCTTCCATTGGGGCGACGACCGCCCGCCCGCCGTGCCGTGGCCCGCCACCGTCATCTATGAAGCCCACCTGCGCGGCCTGTCGATGCTGCGCGACGACCTGTTGCCCAACCTGCGCGGCTCCTTCGCCTCGCTGTGCGACCCGCGCTTTATCGACCACCTGGTGCAGATGGGCATCACCACCGTGGAGCTGCTGCCGGTGCAAGCGATCCTGCAGGACCGCTTCCTGCTGGAGCGCGGGCTGCGCAACTACTGGGGCTACAACACCATGGCGTACTTCGCGCCGGAACCGGCCTACCTGGGCACCGGGCAGCTGCAGGAATGCAAGGTGGCAATGCGGCGCCTGCATGCAGCCGGCATCGAAGTGATCCTGGACGTGGTCTACAACCACACGTGCGAAGGCAACGAGCTGGGACCCACGGTATCGTGGCGCGGCCTGGACAACGCCAGCTACTACCGCCTGATGCCGGGCGACGGGCGCCACTACATCAACGACACCGGCTGCGGCAACACGCTCAACCTGTCGCACCCGCGCGTGCTGCAGATGGTGATGGACTCGCTGCGCTACTGGGTGGAGTGCTACCACGTGGACGGCTTCCGTTTCGACCTGGGCAGCACGCTCGGGCGCGAAGGCAACGGCTTCGACCAGGGCTCGGGCTTCTTCGATGCGCTGATGCAGGACCCGGTGCTGAGCCGAGTCAAGCTGATCTCGGAACCGTGGGACCTGGGCCCCGGCGGCTACCAGCTCGGCAACCACCCGCCCGGCTTTGCCGAGTGGAACGACAAGTTCCGCGACGCGGTGCGCCGCTTCTGGCGCGGCGACGCCGGCAAGCGCGGCGAACTGGCGGCGCGGCTGGCAGGCTCGGCCGACCTGTTCGACTGGCGCCACCGGCGCCCGTGGGCCAGCGTCAACTTCATCACCGCGCACGACGGCTTTACGCTGGCCGACCTGGTCAGCTACAGCGCCAAGCACAACGAGGCCAACGGCGAAGACAACCGCGACGGCACCGACGACAACGCCAGCGGCAACTGGAGCCCGGACGGCAGCGTCGAAGGCCCGACCGACGACCCCGAAATCCTGGAGCGCCGCAGCCGCGTGGCGCAGGCCCTGATGGCCACGCTGCTGCTCGCGCAAGGCACGCCGATGCTGACCGCCGGCGACGAATGGGGCCGCACCCAGCACGGCAACAACAACGCCTACTGCCAGGACAACGAGATCTCGTGGCTGGACTGGAAGCAGGCCCAGACGCCTGGTGCGCAGCCGCTGCAGCACATGGTGCGACGCCTGCTCGCGCTGCGCCGGCGGCTGCACGCGTTCACCGGCGACCGCTTCGCCCACGGACGCCAGGAACCGGCGCGCGGCATCGCCGACATTGCCTGGTTCGATATCGACGGCAATCCGCCCACCCCCGAGGAATGGGCCGACCCGGAAATCCGCACGCTGGCGCTGCGCCGCGCCGCCGCGCCGCCGCAGCCCGAGCGCCCGCAACTGGGCTCGCTGCCGGAAGAGGAGGGAGACGAGGACGATGCGCGCACCGTGCAGGTGACGCTGATGCTGCTCAACGCCGGTGAGGCCGACGCGTCGTTTTCGCTGCCCGCGCCCAGGCTGGCCTGGACCCTGCTCTTCGACAGCAGCCGGCCGGAAGCCACCGAGTCCGAGCTTGCCGGCGATCCGGTGGACGAAAGCCAGGTGGTGCCGGGGCATTCGCTGGTGCTGCTGGCTGCCCCGGCCCGCAGCCGCGAGAGCCCGCACCAGGAAAGCCCGCCGCTGGGCGCGCCGCAGGAAACACAGGAATGACCCGACGCATGCACCGCAGCGCAACACCGCCGCCAACGCTACTACAGAAGCTGGCGCTGCGCGCCGACCTGCAGCCGCACTGGACGGATGCCTGGAGCCAGCCCCGGATCGTGTCCGACGACGCGCTGCGGCGCGTGCTGGACGGCCTTGGCCTGCCCTGCGCCACCCCCGGCCAGTGCGAGGCCTCGCGCGCCTGGCTCGCGGCCGATGACGCCGCCCACACGCTGCCGCCGCTGGTCACGGCCGAGCGCGGCCAGCCGGTGGCGGTGCCGTGGCCGCACACGCTGCCGCAGCGCGCATACCGGCTGACGCTGGAAGACGGCGCCATCGTGAGCGGCACCGCCGTGCGCGCGCACGCAGACGGCAATCCGGCCGGCACCATGCTGCTGCCGCCGATCGACGTCTGCGGCTACCACCGGCTCGAACTGGGCGATGCGCAAACGGTGCTGGCAGTGGCACCGGCGCGCTGCTACGGCGTGGCGGACGCACTACGGCACGCCAACCGTGCAGCCACGGGCGCCGGCGCACGCCCCTGGGGGCTGGCGGTGCAGCTCTACAGCCTGCGCCGCGGCGCCGACTGCGGCATGGGCGACCTGACCGCGCTGGCCCGGTGCTGCGCCAGCGCCGCCGCCCTGCACGCCGACGCGGTCGCGATCAATCCGCTGCACGCCGGCTTTGCCGCGCTGCCGCAGCGGTACAGCCCGTATGCGCCCTCCAGCCGGCTGTTCCTGAACCCGCTCTACGCCGATCCCGCCGCGGTGTTCGGCCAGCAAGCGCTGGACGCGGCCATCGCGGCGCTCGGCATCGGCGAGCGGCTGGCGGCACTGGAAGCGCTCACGGAAATCGACTGGATCGTGCTGGCGCCGCTGCGCTATGCCGTGCTGCACTGGCTCTGGCAGCGGCGCGAGACCCTGCTGCCACGCGCGGCGCTGGACGACTGCGCCGCCTTCCGCGCCCGCGGCGGCACGGCACTGCATGCGCATGCCTGCTATGAAGCGATCCAGGCGCAGCGGCTGGCCACGGCCAGCAATGGCATGAACCACGCATCGGCGCCGGACTGGCGCTGCTGGCCGGTCACGCTGCGCTCGCCCGCCGACGCCGCGGTGGCGGCCTTTGCCCGCGACCACGCCGACGACGTGGGCTACCACGCCTTCCTGCAATGGCTCGCCGCCGATGGCATGGCGCGTGCGCAGCGCGCCGCGCGCGACGCCGGCATGGCGGTTGGCGTGGTCTGCGACCTGGCGGTCGGCGCCGACCCGGGCGGCAGCCAGGCCTGGACCCGCCAACAGGAAATACTGGCCGGCTTCCATGCCGGCGCGCCGCCGGACCTGTACAACCCGCTCGGCCAGGACTGGGGCGTGGCGGTGTTCACGCCGCGCGGCCTGCGCCAGAACGGCTACGCCGCCTTCCTGGAAATGCTGCGCGCCAACCTTTCCCATTGCGGCGGGCTGCGCATCGACCACGTGCTGGGCCTGGCGCGGATGTGGCTGGTGCCCGCGGGCGCATCCGCCAGTGACGGCGCCTACCTGCGCTACCCGCTCGAAGACCTGCTGCGGCTGGTGGCGCTGGAATCCTGGCGGCACCGCGCCATCATCATCGGCGAGAACCTCGGCACGGTCCCGCCCGAACTGAACGCGGCGCTGGCCGCGCGCGGCGTGCTCGGCATCGACGTGCTGTGGTTCCAGCGCGAGGAAGTGAAGGCGGCAGAGGCCGCGGCCGATCCGGCCACCGAAGCAGACCCCGCGCCGTTCCAGCCGCCCGCGCAGTGGCCGCCCGAAGCCATCGCCACCACGTCCACGCACGACCTGCCCACCGTCGCCGGCTGGTGGGCCGGACGCGACCTCGACTGGCGCGACCGGCTGAAGCTGCTCGCGCCCGGCGAATCCCTGGCGCAGGCCCAGGCAGGCCGCGCCCGCGAGCGCAGCGCGCTGTGGCGGGCGCTGAGCGACGCCGGGTTGTGCCACGGCCCGGAGCCCGGTCCGGCGCACGCACCGCTGGATGCCGTGCTGGCCTGGCTGGGTACCGCGCGCACGGCGCTGCGCGTGGTGCCGCTGGAAGATCTGCTGGGCGAGGCCGAGCAGCCCAACCTGCCCGGCACCACCAGCGTCCATCCCAACTGGCAGCGCCGGCTCGACCCCGACGTACGCGCGCTGGCCGACATGCCGGCGCTGCGCGCCCGGGCGCAATCGATCCGGCAAGCGGTTCGCAGTGGCCGCCACGGCACCCTGCATCCGCCGCCGCGCGGCTAGCCACCATGGAGGTGGCGCCGACCCCACCCGCGCCGCGATCCGGGCGCGCACCGTTCCCCCCATCCGCTAAGCTTGACCCACCAGCATGCGCAGGAGGTTCCGCCATGAAGGAAGTGATCCGGCCCGAGCACGCCGACGACACCCGTACCGCGCTGTCCGGCGCCAGCCTGCGCCGCGCGTTCCTGGACCACGTGTTCCATACCCAGGGCAAGCTGCCCGGCCACGCCAGCCAGAACGACCTCTACCAGGCCGCGGCGCATACCGTGCGCGACCGCCTGGTGCAGCGCTGGATCAGCACCGCCGAAGCCTACCTGGGCCAGCCTTCGCGCACTGTGGCCTACCTGTCGGCCGAGTTCCTGATGGGCCCGCACCTGGGCAACAACCTGATCAACCTCGGCATCTTCGACGAAGTGCACGAGGCCATGGCGGCGGCCGGGCTCGACCTCGACCGCATCCTGGAGCAGGAAGTCGAGCCGGGCCTGGGCAACGGCGGCCTGGGCCGTCTGGCGGCGTGCTTCATGGATTCGCTGGCGACGCTGGAGATCCCGGCGCTGGGCTACGGCATCCGTTACGAATACGGCATTTTCCAGCAAACCATCATGGACGGCATGCAGGTGGAGAAGACCGATACCTGGCTGCGCAACGGCAACCCGTGGGAGATCCAGCGCTCCGAATGGGCGGTGCAGGTGCGCCTGGGCGGCCACACCGAGCACTACACCGACGACCGCGGCCACTACCGCGTGCGCTGGGTGCCGGCCAAGACCGTGGCCGGCGTGCCCTTCGATTCGCCGATCCTGGGCTACCGCGTCAATACCGTGAACACGCTGCGGCTGTGGCGCGCCGATGCCACCGAGGCCTTCGACTTCCATACCTTCAACCGCGGCGACTACCTCGGCGCGGTGAGCAAGAAGGTGACGTCGGAGAACCTGACCAAGGTGCTCTACCCCAACGACGAAACCGCGCAGGGCAAGGAGTTGCGGCTGGAGCAGCAGTACTTCTTTGTCGCCTGCTCGCTGCAGGACATGCTGCGGCTGCTGGCTGTCGACGGCATCCCGGTGACGCGCTTCCACGAGAAGTTCGCGGTGCAGCTGAACGACACGCACCCGGCGGTAGGCATCGCGGAACTGATGCGGCTGCTGGTCGACGAGAACGACCTGCCCTGGAACCAGGCGTGGGACATCACCCAGCGTGCCTTCGCCTACACCAACCACACGCTGCTGCCCGAGGCGCTGGAGCGCTGGCCGCTGCCGCTGTTCCAACGCGTGCTGCCGCGCCACCTGGAAATCATCCTGGAGATCAACGCGCGCTTCCTGGACGAGGTGCGCATCCGCTTCTACGGCGACGAATCGCGGCTGTCGCGGCTGTCGCTGATCGACGAGCACGGCGAGCGCAATGTGCGCATGGCCAACCTGGCGTGCGTCGGCAGCCATGCCATCAACGGCGTGGCCGAGCTGCACTCGCGGCTGATGCGCGAGGACGTGCTCAAGGATTTCTACGCGATGTGGCCGGAGAAATTCACCAGCATCACCAACGGCGTCACGCCGCGGCGCTGGCTTGCGCTGTCCAACCCGAGGCTGACGCGGCTGGTCACGGATGCGATCGGCGATGGCTGGATCTCCCACCTCGAACGCATCCGCGTGCTCGAGCCCTATGCCGACGACGCCGGCTTCCGCCGGCAATGGCAGGCGATGCGCCGCGCCAACAAGGAAGACCTGGCGCAGCTGATCCGCGACACCACCGGCGTGGTGGTGGACCCATCGTCGATGTTCGATGTGATGGTCAAGCGCATCCACGAATACAAGCGCCAGCACCTGGCGGTGCTGCACGTGATCGCGCTGTACCACCGCATCAAGTCCGACGCGCACGCCGAGATCCAGCCGCGCACCTTCCTGTTCGGCGGCAAGGCCGCGCCGGGCTACGAATACGCCAAGCTGATGATCCGCTTCATCACCTCGGTCGCCGACGTGATCAACCGCGACCCGCAGGTGCGCGACCGGCTCAAGGTGGTGTTCCTGCCCAACTTCAACGTCACCTTCGGCCAGCGCATCTACCCGGCTGCGGACCTGTCCGAGCAGATCTCGCTGGCGGGCAAGGAAGCCTCCGGCACCGGCAACATGAAGTTCGCGATGAACGGCGCGCTCAACATCGGCACCATGGATGGCGCCAATATCGAACTGCGCGAGGCCGTCGGCAACGACAACTTTTTCCCGTTCGGCCTGACCGCGCCCGACGTCTATGCGCTGCGCGCGAGCGGCTACGACCCGGCCGCCTACTATCACGGCGACCCGCAACTGCGCGCGGTGATCGACCTGGTGCAGCAGGGATTCTTCTCGCGCGGCGATCCGGCGCTGTTCCGCCCGCTGTTCGATCCGCAGGCGGGGCACGATCCCTACCTGCTGCTGGCGGACTTCGCTTCCTATGTCGAATGCCAGCAGATCGTCTCCGACGCCTACGCCGACCCGGATCGCTGGCAACGCATGTCGGTACTGTCGTGCGCGCGTTCGGGCCGTTTTTCGTCGGACCGTGCCATCCGCGAATACTGCGAGCGCATCTGGAACGTCGAGCCGGTACCGGTGCGGCTGCTGCACCGTGCCAGCGGCGCGCCGTGGCAGGTTGATCCGGGTGCCCAGGGGCCGCGCGCGGCATAGCCATGCAGGCGCAAGACGCGCGCGCAGTGTGCGGTATCGCATGCGCGGGGCGCCGCATGCCGGGCAGTACTTTCTACAATCGCCCTTGTAACAAAGCTTTCGGCCCGGCCGCCCGCCTGCCCGCGCGCCGCACCGCAAAAGCGCCGTTCTGCTGGCATGGAGTTCGCATTGCGCTAGGGCCGCCGCAAGGCAACTTCCAGTCCGCACACCCAGAAGCCAATCGATGGCAGGAGCCGAATTTGAACGCGAACCCGTTTCCGCTGGCCCCGGGTGCCAGGTCCGCCCTGCCCAGCCTGGCCCCGCTCGACTGCTTTGCCGCGCCTTCTTCACGGGCCTTCTCCTCCAACGACGAACATGCGCAGGACTACCTGTTCGGACCGGCCTGGCTGCCCGACGGACGCGTGCGCTTCCGCCTGTGGGCGCCCGACGCGGCCGAGCAAGGCCATCCCGTGCGGCTGGAGATCGCGGGCCTGGGACCGGTCCATATGGCGGCGGGGCCCAACGGCTGGTTCGAGGCGATCGTGCCGTGCTGCGAGGGCGCGCGTTACTGGTTCCGGCTCGACGACGGCACCACGGTGCCCGACCCGGCCTCGCGCTGGCAGGCAGACGACGTGCACGGCCCGAGCATCGTGCCGGCGCGCGACGCCGGTGCCTCGTACGCCTGGACCTGCCCCGACTGGCGCGGCCGGCCGTGGCATGAAGCCATCATCTACGAAATGCACGTTGGCCTGTGCGGCGGCTTTGCGGGCGCCGCGCAGCAATTGCCGCGCCTGGCCGCGCTGGGCTTCACCGCCATCGAGCTGATGCCGGTGGCCGAGTTTCCCGGCGGACGCAACTGGGGCTATGACGGCGTGCTGCCGTTCGCGCCGGAGTCCGGCTATGGCACGCCGGACGAGCTGCGCGCGCTGGTCGACCGGGCGCACGCGCTCGGCCTGATGGTGCTGCTGGACGTGGTCTACAACCACTTCGGGCCTGAGGGCAACTACCTGCACCGCTATGCCAGCGCCTTCTTCCGCGCCGACCGGCGGACCCCGTGGGGCCCCGCCATCGATTTCCGGCGCCCGCAGGTACGGCGCTTCTTCACCGAGAATGCGCGCTACTGGCTGGAACAGTTCCGCTTTGACGGACTGCGGCTCGATGCGGTCCACGCCATCGAGGACGAAGGCTGGCTCGCGGCGCTGCCTGGCGAAGTGCGCAGCATGCTGACCGATGGCGCCGGCGGCGACCGCCACCTGCACCTGGTGCTGGAGAACGACGACAACGACGCCGCGCTGCTGGCGCAGGGCTTCGACGCGCAATGGAACGATGACGCCCACCATGCGCTGCATGTGCTGCTGACCAGCGAGGACGACGGCTACTATCGCGACTACGCCATGCCCGCCGGCACTGTCGCTGCGGTCGATGCACGCGAGCATGGCCAACCCGCGCTGCGCCACCTCGCACGCGTGCTGGCCGAAGGCTTCGCCTACCAGGGCGAGCCGTCGCAGCACCGTTCCGGCGGCGACACCGCCGCCGTCGCCAGCGCCGCCGTGTGCCGCGGCCAGCCCAGCGCGCATTTGCCGCCTACCGCTTTCGTCAGCTTTCTGCAGAACCACGACCAGGCCGGCAACCGCGCCTTCGGCGAACGGCTGACCAGCCTGGCCGACCCGCTTGCGCTGCGCGCCGCGGTGGCGCTGCAGCTGCTTTGCCCGCAGGTGCCGTTGGTGTTCATGGGCGAAGAGACCGGCGCGCGGCAGCCATTCTTCTACTTCACCAGCCATCCGCCGGAGTTGGCCAGGGCCGTGCGCGAGGGCCGCCGCCGCGAATTCGCCGCCAGCGCGGCCTTCGGCGACGAGGCGCGTGCCGCCGCCATCCCCGACCCCAACGACCCGGCCACATTTGAAGCGTCGCGGCCGTCACTGGAGGACGACGCCGACTGGGCCCCCTACTACCGCGAACTGCTGTCGATCCGGCGGCGCGAACTGCTGCACCGGCTGCCGGGCTGCCAGTCTGCCGGCGTCGATATCCTCGGCCCCGCGGCGCTGTGCGCGCGCTGGCGGCTGGTGGACGGCATGGAGCTGAGCCTGTGGCTGAACCTGGGCGACGAAGCGGTGCCCGCCACCCACTCCTGCCGCGACCAGCGCACGGCGCTGCACGAGAGCGCACCGGGCGCCGCCGCGGAACTGTCCGCCGGCATGCTGCCGCCGCTGGCCTGCGTCGCCACCCTGTGCGAGCCCGCCGCGGCGCGCCCAAGGTAATGCCTGACGCGGCAGCCACCGCGCCGGCACCCGCGCGCGGCCTGCCGCGCGCCACCGCCCGGCTGCAGCTGCATCCTGGCTTCACCTTCGCCGATGCCGCCGGCGTGGTCGACTACTACGCCGCGCTTGGGGTCAGCCACCTGTACTTGTCGCCGGTCTGCGAGGCCAGGCCCGGCTCCACGCACGGCTACGACGTCACCGACTTCACCCGCGTGCGCGCGGAACTGGGCGGCGAGGCGGGCCTGAAGGCGCTGGCGGCGCGCGCGCGCAGTGCCGGCCTCGGCCTTATCGCCGATATCGTGCCCAACCACATGGCGGCGGACTGCACCCACAACGGCTGGTGGCGCGACGTGCTGGCGCACGGACGCGCCAGCCCACATGCCGGCTGCTTCGATATCGACTGGACGCCGTGCGACCCGGCGCTGCATGGCAAGGTCCTGCTGCCGATCCTGGGGCAGTCGTACTGGGACACGGTCGTCGCCGGCGAACTGCGGTGGGTGCCGGCCAGCGGCGAACGGCCGGCACACGTACGCTACTTCGACCATGTGCTGCCGCTGGCGCCGGACAGCCTTGACGCGGAAGGCACCGCCAACGCCAACTGGTACGACACCACCCAGCCCGCCGGACGCACCCGGCTGCACGCGCTGCTGGAACGCCAGCACTACCGGCTGGCCTGGTGGCGCACCGCGGCCGCCTCGCTGAACTGGCGCCGCTTTTTCGAGATCAGCGACCTGGTGGGCGTGCGCGAGGAAGACCCGCAGGTCTTTGACGCGGTCCATGCACTGGTCTTCCGCCTGCTGCGCGAAGGCTGGATCGACGGCGTGCGCGTGGATCACGTCGACGGACTGGCCGATCCCGCCGGCTACTGCCGCCGGCTGCGCGCGGAGCTCGACCGGCACGCCGCGGCACGGCCGCCATTGCTGGCGCTGCAGCGCCCGTGGCTCGTGGTCGAGAAGATCCTTGGCAGCGGCGAGCGGCTGCCGCCGGACTGGCAGGTGGATGGCACCACGGGCTACGACTTCATGGACGACGTGGCCGCGGTGCTGCACGACGAGGCAGGCGAAGCCGCGCTGACCGCGCTGTGGGCGATGACCAGCGGCGACGCGCGCCCGTACGCCGCGCACGTACGCGAGGCCCGTTGCCTGGTGCTGCGGCGGCACCTCGTCACCGAATGCGCGGGCGTGACCGCGCGCCTGCACGCCAGCGCACAGCGCGAGCCGGGCACGCGCGACCTCACGCTGGCGGCCCTGCGGCATGCGCTGATGGCGCTGATGGCGGCCGTGCAGGTCTACCGCAGCTACTACGACGCGCAGCCGTCGGCGCGCGACGCCGCCGCCGCGCATGCCGATGACGCCATGGTCGATCAGGCCCTGCAGTCCGCGCGCGGCAGCCTGGCGCCGGACGAGGTGGTGGCGCTGGCATTCATCGCCGGCTGCCTGCGCACGCAGGCGGCACCGGACAGCGACACCGGCGTGCTGCGCCGCCGCCTGCAGCAGCTGATGCCGGCGCTGGCGGCCAAGGCGGGCGAGGACACCGCGTTCTACCGTTATGGCCGGCTGCTGTCGCGCAACGAGGTGGGCAGCGACCCGGCGCAACTGGCCATGCCGCCGGCGCAGTTCCACGCCCGCATGGCGGCGCGCCGGCTGGCCGGCCCGCATGCGATGCTGGCCACAGCGACGCATGACCACAAGCGCGGCGAGGACGCGCGCATGCGGCTGGCCGTGCTCAGCGAGCTGCCGGGCACTTTCGCCGACGCGGTTGCCGCGTGGGAGCGCGACTGCGCGTCACTGGTGGCCACGCTGCCGCGCGCGCCCGACGCGGCCGACCGGCTGATGCTGTACCAGGCGCTGGTCGGGGCATGGCCGATGGATCCGATAGACCATTCCGGCGACGGGGCGCCGGTACCCGAAGCGTTGCTCGCACGGATTTCCGCTTGGCAGGTCAAGGCCATCCGCGAAGCCAAGCGCCACGGCAACTGGACCTGCCCCGATGCCGAATACGAAGCGGCATGCGAGGCCTTCCTGCGCGGGATCGCGGCGGCGTGGCCGCAGGGCGTGCTGGCGCAGATCGGCCGCTTCGCCGGGCGCATTGCCACCGCCGGCGCCGTGAACAGCCTGGCGCAGGTGCTGGTGCAGCTGACCGCCCCCGGCATTCCCGACCGCTACCAGGGCACCGAAGGCTGGGACCTGAGCCTGGTCGATCCGGACAACCGCCGCGCGCCGGACTACGTCCGGCTGCAGGCACGGCTGGCGTGCGGCGCGGGCTGGGCGCACTGGCTGGCACACTGGCACGACGGCAGGCTCAAGCAGCAGCTGGTGCGCCATGTGCTCGCGGCACGCGCCGCCGACCCCGCGCTGTTTACCGACGGCCAGTACAGCATGCTGGCCGCGCAGGGCGCGCTGGCGCAGCAGGTGCTGGCGTTTGCGCGCAGCATCGACTCGCGCCAGGCCATCACCGTGGTCACGCGGCTGTCGGCGGCGCGGGTCGACCCGGCCGTGCCGCGCATTCCGCCGGCGTGCTGGGGCGACACCACGCTGAACCTTGGCGCGCCGCAGCCCGGCCGCTGGATCGACGCACTGACGGGTCACCGGCTCGATGCGCCCGCCGGGCGCCTGCGCCTGCGCGACGTGCTGGGCGGGCTGCCGGTAGCACTGCTGCTGCGCGAGCCCTGACGCGCGCGTCACAAGCGCGGCAATTGCGGAATCGGGGCTCGCGAAGCGAGCGGGGTCAGCGGCGGGCGCGGGGCGCCCGGCGCAGCATAGGGTCCTGGCAGTTCCTTCGGTCCATGCGGACCCTGCAGCCCGTGCGGCTCATGCGGGACCGCCTGGCCATGATGGAAGGGCTCGGCCCCGGCGGGCGGATCGCGCTGGGCCTGGCTGGGCGAGGCACTGCGGTCCTGCGGCAGGTAGGGCCGGATCACGACGGCGACGTAGTCGTCTTCCTTCGGCGTCACCACGATATAGGCAAGGCCGGACATGACCAGCCCCACTTCGCCCAGTTCGGTGGCAATGCGCGCCACGATAAAGCGCTGCAGCAGCATCGGGTTGACGCTGTCGTCGATCGCAAGTGCCGCAGTGCAGATGGTCAGGAAGCAGCGCTCGACTTCGCGGCAGACCACCACCACTTCATCCAGCGCATAGCCGGAATGGCTGGCACGCACCAGCACCGAGACGCCGGAACTGGGCGCGGCGCGGTGCCAGCCAGGCTTGATCTTGAAACTGGGGAGCGTCAACCCCGAGCCCGTATCCTGCGCGACTGTATTGAAGCGCTGGGCGAAGTCCAGCGGAGTGATCGCGAGCAGCTGGCGTTCGACCGGCGCCGAGGAGACCGACACCGAAGAGGCCAGGACGACGGTGGACAGGATGCTGGCGAAATTCATTTCTACCCTCGCAACAGGATGTGCCGCTCCCCCCGGCCGGCTGCGCTGATGGGCCCGTCGGCATGCGGCAAACGAGGACTGCCGCGGCGTGGGGCCGGCGTGGCGGGTTGTGCTCGGCGGCACATGCCGTACGCCAGTTCTGGCCAGCATTGCTTTCACTATAGACAGGTCCGCACGCAAGCACACGGCACCACGCAAGCGGCGCGCCACCTGTCGCGGTGCCTCCGCCGCGGGCGGCCCCGACGGCACCACCCCGACGGCACCATTTACGCCCGCCAGTGGGACGCATGCACTTTCTGCAGCTACTGTAAAAAGTACGGCGCGCGCCGTCGGCGAAATGCCGCCGCATGGTCTGCCACGCTGCGGCGCAACGTGCACAACCAGCCCTTACGGCCGGCGGGAACGGAGCTTGCAGGTCTTTGGGGGCAGGTGCGGGCAACGTTGCGCAGCCCGCCGCTCATGCAGTACGGTGCGCCGTACAGGAGGATCGCCATGAAATTACGTACTCGCTCCCGCATTCGCCGCCTGGCGCTGCCGCTGGCGGTACTGATTATGGCAGTTGCGCCGGCGGCGCCAGCCGCACCCGCCGATGCGCCAGCGGCTCCATCCTCGACGGGCCGCACCGCCGCGCCGCGCGACACCGAAATCGCCAGCGACCGTGCCATTACCTCGGAAGTCCGTGCGCGCCTGGCGAACGCCCGCACGCTGGACCCGGCGAAGATCCGCGTGTCCACCATGGACGGCGTCGTCAAGCTTGAAGGCTCGGTGCGGGACGACAAGCAGCGCGTCATGGCCATGGAACTGGCGCGCTCGGTGCGCGGCGTGACCGCGGTATCCGACGAACTGCGTGCCGGTACGGACTGACGACGCAGATACGTGAAATTGCCCCTGGAGACACCATGAGCACCCATCGCCAACCCGACCATGACACCACCCGGCGCCGCAGCGAGCCGCGGCCGGACCCGCACAAGGGCGGGCCCGACACCGAGCATGAGCGCGGCAAGCCGGGACGCGACCGCCGCCACGACGTCGAGCGCGAGCACGACATTCCCGACGAGAACGGCGTGCCGCCTTCGGTCAGGCGCCGCAGCGGCAATCCGGAGGAAAGCGAACCCCCGGTGGAGAACACCTGACGGCTGCCGGGAAGCCACACCGGACCGCACAGGAGAGACTAAAGGAGAAAGCATGAGCAAGACCGTACGTACCGGCGCCCGCCACAGGGACCGTGTCGGCAGCACCAGCGGCACGCGGCGCGACGGCGCGCAAGCTTCCGCCGGCGGCGGCCGCCCGCGCGACAAGACCGCGACGGGCGCCGCGCGGGCGCAGGCCGGCAATATCCCGAGCACGCTGGACCCTGATCTCGAGCAAGAGCCCAGCGACATCGAGAGCGAGATCGAGCAGCGCGACGAAGACGCGCACATGCCGCCGGAAGACGAAATCCCGGAAGAAGAGATTGCCGACGAAGTGGTGCGCGCGGCCGAAGGCCTGCCGGCCGAGGTGCCGGTCGACAAGGCCGACCGTACCGACGACCGCGAAGAGCACCCGCCGAACCCGCCCCGGGTCAACAAGGACTGAAGCGCAGGGCAGGAAAAAGGGCGGCCTTGCCGCCCTTGCCATTCTCCCGAGCTCTCCCCCGCCCCTACTCGGAAGCCAGCAACCCGTAGCGCTGCACGCGGATGTGGTTGATCACGTCCTGCACGCCGAACACGCGCTCCGCAATGTCCTCGATATCGTACTTGGTGCGGCGGTCGTTGACCTTGCCTTCCAGCGTCACCACGCCCTCCTGCACGCGGACTTCGACATCGCTGACATCGAGTTCGTCATCGCGCGCCAGCCGGTTGCAGACATCGTCGTGGATGCGGTCGTCGTCGCGCCGGTAGTTGCGTGGGCCGGCGGGACGGCGCTGCGTGGGGGCGTCCCACTCGTCGCCAAGGTCGCCAAGGTCGCCATAGCCGCGCGCCTCGCGCTCATAGCGCTCGTCCTGCCAGCGCCGGTAGCCATAGCGCTCTGGCTCGCCATAGCCGCCATCGCGCTCATTGCGCTGGTAGCGGCCTCGGCCCGCGCCCGCCGGACTACGCCGCGACCATTCGTCCTCGTAGCGGGCGTCGTCGCCGCCACGGCTGGCATAAGTACGCTCGGCCGGCCAGCGCCATTCCTCGACGTACAGTCCATACCACTCTTCGTCGCCTGGCGTTACGTCCTGGGTCTGGTCGCGGGGAAGACGCTCCGCGGCATTGCCATAGCGGCCGCCGCTGAGTTCTCGCTGGCGCCGGTTGCGCGACTCGGCCGGAATGCCGCTGTAGCCCTGTTCGTTGCCGCCATATTGCTTGTCGGGGCGCCTGCGCAGGTAGTTGTCGTCGCTCTGTCTCATCGTCGTGCTCCTATGTTTGCCGGATGTTTGGCCTCTGTTTGCCTATGCTTCGGCACGGATCTCCGGGCCCGCGGCGGCCGAAGGTGCTTCTGCCAACGGCACTTCGAAGCAGGCCAGCAACGGCAGGTGGTCCGAGGCAACGCGCGCCAGCGGCGAGCGGTGGCTGGCCACCGAGACCAGGTGCGCGCGCGGCGAGACCCAGATCCGGTCCAGCGCGAATATCGGCATGCGCGAAGGAAACGTCGCCGTGTGCGGGGTATGTTCGAAATACGCGTGCAGCCAGCGCAGCGGGCGCCCCCACAAGAACCACTCGTTGACGTCGCCCAGCAGGATGGTGGGCAACGGCGGCGCCGCGGCCACGTAGTTCAGCAATTGCTGCACCTGGTGGCGCCGTTCGCCGGGGCGCAGGCCCAGGTGCGTGGCAATGACGCGCAGCGCGCTGGCGTGCCCCGATGCGGTACAGGCAAGCGTGACGTCGATCGCGCCGCGCGCCTCGCAGCCCTTCACCGTGAGGTCGATCTGGTTGACCGCCTGCGGCGCAAAGCGCGTCAGCAGCGCATTGCCGAAATCCGCATTGCCGCGCACGCGGGTAAAGCCCGACACCACGTGCATGCCGGTGTGCCCGGCCAGGTATTCGAGCGTGTGGTCGTTGCTGCTGCCCGACTCGACTTCCTGCAGCGCGACGATATCGGCGCCCAGTTCTTCCAGCACCGCGGCGATCCGGTCGGGCCGGTAACGGCGGTCGGTACCGACGGCGCGATGGATGTTGTAGCTGACCACCGTCATGCGCGCGAGCCCGGCGGACCGAATGGGTCCGCAGTTCAGCGCCTGGCTGGCATACGGCACGCTGAACTGGTCGTTGGCCGCTCGCGCGCTGTGGAGTCCGTGCGCTTGCGCAGGAATTACAAGAGGCGGTAAGTCCGGTTGCATTCGCATTTTGCCGCGCGCCTTCCCCGCTGGAAAGGCTGGAAAGGCCGCTGCCGGCGCGGCATGATGCCGCGCACCTGGCAAGCGGCCGTTGCGAAAATCGCAGTCAGGCGATCAACATCAGGCACCGTCCAGGAACTGGCTGCGCGGGCCAAGGCGGCGGCCCAGTTCCGGGCTGACCCAGCGCGTCCCTTCCATGTACGGATCAGCCGTGCGCTGCACAGGCGCGGTGGTCATGCCAGGTTGCGCCGGCACGGTAGAAGGCTGGGCCTCGGGCGCGGGCGCGAGGTCCTGGCGCGTGGGAGCGTTGGCGCCCTGCGTGTATGGATCGAACTTGTCGGTGCTGCGTGCGCCCTGCGAATAAGGATCATAGGTGCCGCGCGGCGTGCCAGGCGTCATCTGCGCCATGGCGGGAATCGCAGCGGCGGCGAGCGCGATGGCGGCGAGGAGCCGGCTGGGTCGGATATGCTTCATGGTTACCTCCGTTCAGGGCGCGATGTGCGCGCCAGCAACCATGAGCAAGCGAAAGGCGTGCCTGTGCCGTGTGGCCCTGGCTACGCCGCTCGCCTGCGGCAAGGAGCTCAGGCCATGCTGACCTTGCCTGGCGCGCCGGCCTGCTCCGTCTCCGCCTTGCCGCGCGCCAGCACCGGCACCAGCGCCGCGCCGGTATGGCTGGCCTGGATCCGCGCCAGCGACTCCGGATCGGCCGCGCCGACGATGGTGCCGCCGCCCGCGCCGCCTTCCGGTCCCAGGTCGATGATCCAGTCGGCCTCGGCGATCACGTCGAGGTCATGCTCGATCACCACCACGCTGTGGCCGCCGTCGGTGAGGCGATGCAGCACGCGGATCAGGCGCGCCACGTCGGCCATGTGCAGGCCGACGGTAGGCTCGTCCAGCACGTACAGCGTGTGCGGCGCCTTCTGGCCGCGGCGGGTGATGTCGTCGCGCACCTTGCTCAGTTCGGTGACCAGCTTGATGCGCTGCGCCTCGCCGCCGGACAGCGTCGGCGATGGCTGGCCCAGTGTCAGGTAGCCCAGCCCCACGTCCTTCATCAGCTGCAGCGGGTGCGCAATATTGGACATCGATGCAAAAAATTCCACTGCCTCATCGATCTCCATGGTCAGCACGTCGCCGATGTTCTTGCCGCGCCAGGTGACGGCGAGCGTCTCGGGATTGAAGCGCTGTCCGTGGCAGACGTCGCATGGCACTTTCACGTCCGGCAGGAAGCTCATGCCGATGGTGCGCACGCCCTGCCCTTCGCACGCGGGACAGCGGCCATCGCCGGTGTTGAAAGAGAAGCGCGACGCGGTATAGCCGCGCGCACGCGCCTCGAGCGTATCGGCGAACAGCCGTCGGATCGTGTCCCATACGCCGATGTACGTCGCCGGGCAGGAACGCGGGGTCTTGCCGATCGGGGTCTGGTCGACTTCGAGCACGCGGTCGATCGATTCCCAGCCGGTGATGGCCTCGCAGCCATACCAGTCGTGGTCGACCTTGAGCGGCTTCCTTGCCGTCGACTTGCTCGTCCTGGCCTCTTCCCTGGCCGCATTGCGCGCGCGGCGCGTGGCCGGCGACGACAGCACCGAGCGGCCCACCGCATCGAGCAGGTTCGTCATCAGCACGTCGCGCGCCAGCGTCGACTTGCCCGAGCCTGACACGCCGGTGATCGCCACCAGCCGCGACAGCGGGATGCGCGCGTTCACGTTGCGCAGGTTGTGCAGCGAAGCGCCGTGCACTGTCAGCCATTCGGCCGGGTCGGCCGGCTTGCCGGCCGCGCCCGGCTGCACCGGGCGGCGCGCCTGCAGCGGGTGGATGATCGGCTGTGCCAGGAACTGGCCGGTGGTGGAAGCCGGCGCCGCGGCAAGCTCCGCCACGCCGCCCTGCGCCACCAGCGTGCCGCCGCGCTTGCCCGCGCCGGGGCCGATGTCGATGATGTGGTCGGCGCGGCGGATGGTGTCTTCGTCATGCTCGACCACCACCAGCGTATTGCCCTTGTCGCCCAGCTTGCGCAGCGCATCGAGCAGGATCTGGTTGTCGCGCGGGTGCAGGCCGATGGTGGGCTCGTCCAGCACGTAGCACACGCCCTGCAGGTTGCTGCCGAGCTGCGCCGCGAGCCGGATGCGCTGCGCCTCGCCGCCGGACAGGCTGGGCGCGGCGCGGTCCAGGCTCAGGTAGCCCAGGCCCACTTCCTCCAGGAACTGCAGGCGGCTGCCGATCTCGCTGACCACGTCGCGCGCGATCTCGGCGTCGCGGCCGGCCAGGCGCAGGCCGTCGACCCAGCGGCGCGTATCGGACACGGTCCATTGCGCCACGTCGACGATGGCCTGCGTGTCGAACGTGACCGCGCGCGCCACCGGGTTCAGGCGCGTGCCATGGCAGTCGGGGCACGGCGCTTCGCCTACGCCTTCCGGTTCCAGCTCCTCCGATGGCAGGCTCTGCTCGCGGCCGCGGTTGTCGTCGGCCAGCACGGTATCGTCGAACGCCGCGCGCTGCTCGCGCGTCAGCGCCAGGCCGGTGCCCACGCAGCTGCCGCACCAGCCGTGCTTGCTGTTGTACGAGAACATGCGCGGGTCGAGTTCCGGATAGCTGGTGCCGCACTCGGGGCAGGCGCGCTTGGTCGAGAACACCTTGACCTCGCCCACGTGCGCGGTGCCGCCGTTGGTCATGGCGTGGCCCAGCCCGTCGAGCGGCGCCAGCAGGTGCATCACGCCCTTGCCCGCTTCCAGGGCCTGCGCCAGCAGTGCGCGCAGTTGCGGCTCGTGCTCCGGCGTGATGACCAGGTCGCCGACCGGCAGCTCGATGGTGTGCTCGCGGAAACGGTCCAGGCGCGGCCACGGATCGACCGGCAGGAACTCGCCATCGACGCGCAGGTGCGTATTGCCGCGCGCCTTGGCCCATTTCGCCAGGTCGGTATAGACGCCCTTGCGGTTGACCACCAGCGGCGCGAGGAAACCAACGTGCTCGCCGCGATGGTCGCGCAGCAACTGCGCGGCGATCGATTCCGGGCTCTGCGACGTCACCGGCGCGCCGTCATGCACGCAGTGCTGGATGCCCAGCTTTACGTACAGCAGGCGCAGGAAGTGCCAGACTTCCGACGTGGTCGCCACCGTGCTCTTGCGGCCGCCGCGCGACAGGCGCTGCTCGATCGCGACGGTGGGCGGGATGCCATAGACCGCATCGACCTCCGGCCGGCCCGCCGGCTGCACGATCGAGCGCGCATAGGCGTTGAGCGATTCCAGGTAGCGGCGCTGGCCTTCGTGGAACAGGATGTCGAACGCCAGCGTCGACTTGCCCGACCCGGACACGCCGGTGACGACGTTGAACTTGCCGTGCGGGATATCGACGTTGAGCGACTTCAGGTTGTGCTCGTGCGCGTTGACGATGCGCACCACGTCCTCGCCCTCGATCTCGCGGCGCGCGCGGCGGGCCTGCAAGACCGCCTGCAGCGGCACGCCTTCGGACTCGGTGCCGGCGGCACGTTCCGCGGCCAGCATGCCGGCTTCGCCGAGCGCGGCGTCATAGTGGATCAGCGCCTGGCCGGTATGCGACTCGGCGCAGCCTTTCACGTCTTCCGGCGTGCCGGTGCAGACTACCCGGCCGCCGGCATCGCCGCCTTCGGGGCCCAGGTCGACCAGCCAGTCGGCGGCGCGGATCACGTCGAGGTTGTGCTCGATCACGATCAGCGAATGGCCGCTGTCGAGCAGCTTGCCGAAGGCCAGCATCAGCTTGGCGATATCGTCGAAGTGCAAACCCGTGGTCGGCTCGTCGAACATGAACAGCCGGCGCGGCAGCGTGTTGCCGCGCGTGCGCGACGGCGTGGCCTGCGCGGCTTCGGCCAGGAAGCCGGCCAGCTTCAGGCGCTGCGCCTCGCCGCCCGACAGCGTCGGCACGGGCTGGCCCAGCTTCATGTATTCGAGCCCGACATCGACAATGGGCTGCAGCACGCGCAGCACCGCGGCATCGCCGGCAAAGTAGGACGCAGCTTCGCTGACGGTCAGCTCCAGCACGTCGGCGATGCTGAGCGCGCGCGGCGGCTGCCCGGCGATGGCGCGCTCGATCTTCACCTCCAGCACTTCGGGGCGATAGCGGGTGCCGTCGCAGTCCGGGCAGCGCAGGTAGACGTCGCTGAGGAACTGCATCTCGACGTGCTCGAAGCCCGAGCCGCCGCAGGTCGGGCAGCGCCCGTCGCCGGAGTTGAAGCTGAAGGTGCCCGCGGTATAGCTGCGCTGCAGCGCCATCGGCGCCCTGGCGAAGATCTTGCGGATCTCGTCGAACGCGCCGACATAGCTGGCCGGGTTGGAGCGCGCGGTCTTGCCGATCGGCGACTGGTCGACGAAGACCACGTCATCGACCAGGTCCGCGCCGCTCAGCTTGCGGTACGCCCCCGGCGCTTCCGTCGCCTTGCCGAAATGCCGAGCCATCGCCGGATGCAGCACGTCCTGCAGCAGCGTGGACTTGCCCGAGCCGGACACGCCGGTCACGCACACCAGCCGCTGCAGCGGGATCTCGACGGTGACGTCCTGCAGGTTGTGCTCGGTCGCGCCTTCCAGCACGATGCGCGGCAGCGCGTGGTCGACGGGGCGGCGTTGCCAGTGCGAGGCATCGGCCACGCGGCGGCGCCCGCCGAGATAGGCACCGGTCAGCGTGTCGGCATTGCGGATATCGGACGGCGTGCCGTCGAAAATGATATTGCCGCCGCGCTCGCCCGGGCCGGGGCCCATGTCGATCAGGCGGTCCGCGGCGAGCATCACCGACGGATCGTGCTCCACCACCACCAGCGTGTTGCCCGCGTCGCGCAGCCGGTGCATGGCCTCGACGATGCGGTTCAGGTCGCGCGGGTGCAGGCCGATGCTGGGCTCGTCCAGCACGAACAGCGTGTTGACCAGCGAGGTGCCGAGTGCGGTGGTCAGGTTGATGCGCTGCACTTCGCCGCCGGACAGCGTGCGGCTCTGGCGGTCCAGCGTCAGGTAGCCAAGGCCGACGTCGCACAGGTACTTCAGCCGCGTGCGCACCTCGGCCAGCAGCAGCTTGAGCGCGTCGTCCAGCATCGCGCTGGGCAGCGTCAGCTCGTCGAAGAAGCGGCGGATGCACTCGATCGGCAGCAGCATCAGGTCGTGCACGGTCAGGCCAGGCAGCGCTTCGAGCTGCGTTCGGTCCCAGTCCACGCCGCGCGGCAAGAAGCGGCGTCCGGCCGCCAGCACGGCGTCGGCATTGTCCTTCGAGCCCAGGCGCCACAGCAGCGACTCGGTTTTCAGGCGCGCGCCGCCGCAGGTTTCGCACGGGGTGTAGCTGCGGTACTTGGAGAGCAGCACCCGGATGTGCATCTTGTACGCCTTCGACTCCAGGTAGCTGAAGAACCGCATCACGCCGTACCACTGCTTGTTCCACTGGCCGTTCCAGTCGGGCGAGCCATGGACAACCCAGTGGCGCTCGGCCTCGGTCATGTCGGCCCAGGGCGTGTCGCGCGGGATGCCGGCCTTGCCGGCGTAGCGCATCAGGTCGTCCTGGCATTCTTTCCAGGCAGGGGTCTGCATCGGCTTGATCGCGCCTTCGCGCAGCGACTTGCGCGCATCGGGGATGACCAGCCCTAGGTCGACCCCGATCACGCGGCCGAAGCCCCGGCAGGTTTCGCAGGCACCGTAGGCGGAGTTGAACGAGAACAGCGCGGGTTGCGGGTCGGCATAGCGCAGGTCGCTGTCCGGGCTATGCAGGCCGGTGGAGAAGCGCCACACGGGGCCGTCGCGGCCATCGGTCCCATCGGCCAGCACATAGATGTTGACGCGTCCGCCGCCGCGCTTGAGCGAGGCTTCGATCGCCTCCACCACGCGCACTTTTTCGGCATTGCCGATGCGGAAGCGGTCAGCCACCACGTCGAGCAGCTTGCGCGCACCGGTGGGAGACTGCACCACACGCTGCGCCTGCACGCGCGTGTAGCCGCTGACGGAGAGCCACTGCTGGACCTCTTCGTCGGTGGTCGATTCCGGCAGCTCCACCGGGAACGTCACCACCAGCCGCGCATCGTGGTGCGGCTGCCCTTGCGCCGTGCGCGCCAGCAGCTCGGCGTAGATCGTCTCCGGCGTGTCATGGCGCACCGGCTGCGCGGTCTGCTTGTCGAACAGCTCCGCCGCGCGCGCGTACAGCAGCTTCAGGTGGTCGTTCAGCTCCGTCATCGTGCCGACCGTCGAGCGCGAGCTGCGCACCGGGTTGGTCTGGTCGATGGCGATCGCCGGCGGCACGCCGTCGACGCGCTCCACCTGCGGGCGGTCCATCCGGTCCAGGAACTGGCGCGCGTAGGCGCTGAAGGTCTCGACGTAGCGGCGCTGGCCCTCGGCATAGAGCGTGTCGAACACCAGGCTGGACTTGCCCGATCCCGACGGTCCGGTGACCACGGTCATCTCGCCGGGGCGCAGGTCGAGATCGACATCCTTGAGGTTGTGCTGGCGGGCGCCGCGAATGCGAATCAGCTGCTTGCTCGACACGATTTTTTCTTTCGGATCAATGCGTTAAAGGAGGGACAGGCGTGAACGAGGGGTGCCCAGGGGCCAGGCAGGCCTGGAGCAAAACCACCATAGCACAGGGCCTGGGCAGGTCCCGAGAAGGTGTAGTCCATACACTGTACATCCATACAGTGTAACAGTTTGGAAAAGGATTCGTATCGATTGCGTCGCTCGCTTTCGTCGCTCGCTTTCAGAGGATTGACGGTGCGGCGCTATGGCGGCGGCGGTTTCATGAAGCCGCCCCCTCTGCTCAAATTCGTCGATTTGCCATTTATCGATTATCGATATACGATATGATCCAATCCTTCAGATGTTCCGACACCGCTGCACTGTTCGACGGCCATTACGTCGCCCGCTTTGCGAGCATCGAGTTCGTTGCCCAGCGCAAGCTGGAGATGCTTGATGACGCCGCCACGTTGGGTGCGCTGCGCTTTCCGCCGGGCAACCGCCTGGAAAAACTAGGCGGTGATCGCCGCCACAGCCTCCGCATCAACGGCCAGTGGAGAGTCTGCTTCATCTGGACCCATGACGGCCCCGCGGCTGTCGAGATCATCGACTACCACTGAGGACAGCAACATGGCACGCTTTGAAAACCGCATGCGCCCGATCCATCCGGGCGAAATCCTGCGCGAGGAATACCTGGTGCCGCTGGGCATGAGCGCCAATGCCCTGGCGCTGGCGTTGCGCGTGACGCCGGCCCGCATCAACGAGATCGTGCGCGAGCAGCGCGGCGTCACGCCAGACACCGCGTTGCGCCTGGCGCGCTATTTCGGTGGCGATGCGCGTTCGTGGATGAATATGCAGGTGACCTACGACCTGAAGGTCGCGCAGCGGGATCTGGGCGAGCGCATCGCGGCGGAAGTGGTGCCGCGCGAGGGCGCCGGCCAGGAAATTCCGGAAAACTAGGAAAGCAGAATGCCGGGGGCGGCGCAGCCTGCCACCCCCGGCACGCCATTACCGCGACAACGTCTCGGCCAGCGCCCGGAACGCGCGGAACGTGATCGGGTTGTTGGCAGCGTTCCCCGCGACCGGGTGCGACGCATAGCGGACGATCGTCAGCTCGGCCTTGGGGTCGATGTAGATGCGCTGCCCATGGATACCTGCAGCCTGGAACATGCCGTGGCTGTCGTGGGACACCCACCACATGTCGCGATAGCTCCAGCCCGGCAGCACGGGGCCGCTGCCCGAGCGCGCAAACTGCCCGCGGTCGCCGCCGCGGCGGATATCGGCCACGACCGATGCCGGGATGATCTGCTTGCCGTTGAAGCGCCCGTTGCCGCGGATGGTCTCGCCGAAGCGCGCGAGGTCGCGCAGCGTGGTGTTCAGGCCGCCGCCGCCCGATTCCGTGCCGATGCTGTCGACCGTGAAGTAGGCATCCTGCTCGGCGCCCATCGGCTGCCAGATCCGTTCCGACAGCAGCCTGGCCAGCGACTGGCCAGAAGCGCGGCGCACGATCCACGCGAGCACCTCGGCATTTACCGTCTTGTAGGCAAAGACATCATCGTGTCCGCCTTCCTTCTGCAGCGTCTTCAGGAAGTCGTAGAAGGTTGCCGGCCCGTTGTAGGCGGCAGGCCGGGCGAGCATGCCGCCGGCGCGCGCATAGTCCCAGACCTCGGCCTTGGGATTGGCATAGTCCTCCGAATAGCGGACGCCGACGGTCATGTCCATGACCTGGCGCACCGTGGCATCGCCGTAGGCGGTGCCGGCCATCTCCGGCAGGTAGCGCGTCACGGGCGCCGCCGGATCGAGCTTGCCGTCGGCCGCCAGCATTGCCGCCAGCGTGCCAACGAACGACTTCGTCACCGACATGGCGATATGGGGCGTATGGCCGTCCAGTACGCCAAAGTAGCGCTCATAGACGACCTTGCCCTTGTGCATGACCAGGATGCCGTCGGTATAGGTCAGCGCCAGCATCTCTTCGAAGGTCCGGCGGGTGCCGTCCGCATCGCTGAAGGGCACCGAGCCGATATCGCGCTCCGCGCGCGGCAGCGGGCTGGGCGGGCCGTTGCCGCGCCAGACCGACGCGGTCGGCACCAGTTCGCGGATATGCGAGAACAGCCAGCGATTGCGCGGGAATTTCTCGGCGCCCGGCACGTGGGTGATCTGCTTCTCGGGCGGCGGCGGAAAGCCTTGCATCCAGCCGAGCCGGATCGGGTCGCTTTCCAGCGCGGCGACCAGCGCCGGCGCCGCGGGCGCAGTGGGTGCGATGGCGCGGCCCGCGTCCTGGCTCCAGGCCGGCAAGGTGGCGGCGCACAGGGCGCCGCATGCAATGGCGCGCCATTGGCGGCGCGTCCGGGTGTGGTTGGCTGGCATGTCGTCTCCTCGTTGTTATGTGGTCGTGCCGTTTTGCGCTCAGCGCCCTGCTACCCTGCCGGCGGCTCGATACCGAGCTGATGCGCCTCGAGCGCCGCGGTCAGCTTGCCGATGCACCGGTCCAGCGTCTGGACTTCGGCTTCGGACAGGACCGACAGGAACATCTTTTCCAGGACATCGCCGCGCTGGTAGGTCTGCGCGACCAGTGCCGCGCCGGCCTGGGTCAGGAACAGGTTCAGTTGCCGGGCATCGGCCGCGCCTACCTCGCGGCGCAGCAAGCCCCGCTTCGCCAGCGCGGTGACGAGCTTGGACGTCACCGTCTTCTCAAGCAGCACCAGTTCGATCAGGCGCGTCAGCGTCAGGCCGGGCTCCAGTCCGGCAAAACGCAATACGCGCAATTCCCTCAGGCCGATGCCGAATTCCCGCTCATAGAAGCCGGAGGCAGACTCCCTGGTCATTTCGCAAAGACGGTTCAGCCGGAATGTCAGGTATTCCAGGATCGAACCGGTGGTGTTGGCGGCGGAGTCGGGCATCAGGACAAAAAACTTGCGGACGGCCGATAGATTCTAATGGCAATAGTTGCCATTAGCAACCAATCAGGCGCAACATCTCCTGCGCGCTGCCCGCTTGCGGATCAATCCTGGATCATGTGAGGAACAAGCCCGCGCACCTGGTCATGACGAGCCCGTGGGTGGCCGGGCAGTTACCCGGCAGGCCACCCAGCCAGCCGCCGTCAGTCGAGCAGGTGCCCCATGCGCGTGCGCTTGGTCGCCAGGTATTTCTCGTTCTCGGCGTTGGACGGCACGATGTGCCGCAGTTGCTCGTTGACCTTGATGCCGGCCTTTTCCAGCGCGGCGGCCTTGAGCGGGTTATTGCTCATCAGCCGCACCGACGTGACGCCCCATTGGTGCAGCAGGTCGGCCGCAAAGGCGTAGTTGCGCGCGTCGATGGCCTGGCCCAGCGCCAGGTTGGCGTCGACGGTATCGAGCCCGCCATCCTGCAGGCGGTAGGCGCGGATCTTCTCCGCCAGGCCGATGCCGCGGCCTTCGTGGCCGCGCAGGTACAGCAGGATGCCGCGGCCTTCGGCAGCGATCTTTTCCATCGCCAGCTCGAGCTGCGGGCCGCAATCGCAGCGGCAGGAACCGAAGACATCCCCGGTCAGGCATTCGGAATGCATGCGGATCAGCACGTCCTCGCCTGCCACTTCGCCCACGCTCAGGGCCAGATGCTCAATACCCGAGTGGGCGCCCTTGAAGGCGTGTGCCGTGAAGTCGCCAAATCGCGTCGGCAGGCGTGCCGAATCGATCAGCTCAATTTCTGTGTCGTTCATACCGGAATTCTTTTCAATGGGCGCGGGGCGGCCCGGCACCGGCGACATTATGAGCGGAATTGCGCGTTCGCGCTTGATTCGGCAATGGAACGCACCGTTGCGGGTCGCCGGCATATTCCTCCCGCAAGGCGCCGGCTGGTTTACTGACACCACCACCGAAGTGATGTACAAGGCATGATACTCTGGCTGCGCCGGCCGGCGGCTCAGGGTTCGACGGAGGGCTCGCGCTTCAGCGTGCGCAGCACAAAGGTCGAGCGGCTGTGGCGCAGTCCGGGCAGCTTGTACAACTTGTGCCGCAGGAACTCCTCATAGCCCTGTGTGCCGGCCACCGCGACCTTGATCAGGTAGTCGTAGTCGCCGGTGAGCAGATAGGCCTCCATCACTTCCGGCAACTCGGCCAGCGCCTGGCCGAAGCGGTACAGCATGTCGTCGTCGTGACGCTCGAGCGTGACCTCGATCAGGACCGTATCCGGCAAGCCCAGCGCCTTCTGGTTCAGCAGCGCGGCGTAGCCTTCGATGACGCCACTTTCCTCGAGTGCGCGCACCCGGTTCCAGCAGGGTGTGGCGGACAGGCCGACCTGCTCGGCCAGCTTGGCATTGGACAGGCGGCCGTCGCGGCGGAGTTCGCGCAGGATGCGGCGGTCGGTGTCATCGAGCTTGGGAGGTTGCACCATGGCCCCTGAAATCTTTGGAAGAAACTTCTGAAAATTTTGCCATAAGAAGATGCTTCTTTTTCAATTCCACTAATCTTGGAGAAAATTAAGAAGCTCATTTTGCATCCCGGCTGGTACATTGACTACATCAGAAGACCTGCCGGAAACACCACATGCCAGCCACCGTCCTTCCCACCCTGCGCCTTTCCCTGCAACTCGACGGAACCGACCCGTTCGGTGCGATGGAGTGGGTGTTTGCCAGCGCCCGCCGCACCGGCCTGGCGCCTGAGCAGTTGCGCTTCGACTCGACCCGCTTCGAATCCGTTAGTCAGCCAGTGCTCCACGCGACCTTGACCGCCGCCGATGCCAGCCTGCTGTGGCTGTTCCTGCGCCGTCTGGAAAGTGGCATCGACATGGCCGTGCTGGGCGCTGACGTCGACGATCCGGACAGCGAGGCGCAAGGCGAGCCGGCTCCCGCTCCGCGCGCCGTTGCCCCGCAGGCCCGCAGTGACGCAGGATTGGCGCTTCCGGCCTAGCCACCCACGCTATGCCGGCAGCAGCTCGATCCCATCGAGCTGCGCCGCGCACGTATCCCGCACGATCGCGACAAAGTCCGCCACATAAGGCCGGCGCGCCAGCGGCGCCGGCACCGTGGCATAGAGCTCGCTCCACAGCCCTTTGGCACCGATCCGCTTGGCCAGCACGTAGTCGTGGTCGACGTAGTTCTTCACGCCCCAGTTGGGCAATGCCGCCACGCCGCGCCGGCTCGCCACCAGTTGCAGCACGGCCACCGTCAGCTCCGCGGTGCGGCGCTGCAGCCGGATACCGGCGGGTTCCAGCACCTCGCGGATCAGGTCGATGCGCTGGTCCGGCACCGGATAGGTGATCAGCGTCTCGCCCGCCAGGTCGGCGGCTTCGATGCGGCGCTTGTTGCGCAGCCGGTGCTCGTTGGCGATGACCGCAAGGATCTCGAAGCGGAACAGCGGCGCCACGTCGAGCCCGCGCCGCACCGCAGGCTGCGAGCCGATCACCATGTCGGCGCGGCCCTCGCTGAGCAGCGAGATCGGGTCGGCATGGAAGCCCGCCACCAGGTCCACCTCCACCTCGGGCCAGCGGCGGCGGAATTCATCCATCACCGGCATCAGCCAGTCGAAGCAGGTATGGCACTCCAGCACCACGCGCAATTCGCCGCGAGTGTCGCCCTTGAGCCGTTCGATATCGCGGTCGGCCGCGCTGACCGCGGCCAGCACCTCGCGCGCCAGAGCCAGCAGGCGTTCGCCCGCCGGCGTGAAGCGCAGCCCCTGGCGGGTCCGGTCGAACAGCGGCAGGCCGTAGTGCGCCTCGATCGCCTTGATCTGGTGTGACAGCGCCGACTGGCTGACATGCACGCGCTCGGCCGCGGTGGCGAGCTTGCCGGATTCGGCAATGGCAACCAGCGAGCGGAAATGGCGGACCTCGATCATGCGCAGTCCGGCGCGCGGGCCCGCCCCGTTGTCGTATGAGATGTCGTATGAAATCTATTCATATGTTGTTTAAAACTTGTCGCTTGATTCATTTTATGGGGAAACCGACACTGTGCGCCAGTCATCATCTTCCGGAGCAAGTTCCCCATGGCACGCACCCATATCCTCGGCTTTCCCCGCATCGGCGAACGCCGCGAACTGAAATTCGCGCAGGAGGCCTTCTGGCGCGGTGAAAGCAGCGAAGCCGCGCTGCATGAAGTGGCCGCGCAACTGCGCCGCCGCCACTGGCAACTGCAGGCCGAGCGCGGCCTGGACACCGTCGCCACCGGCGACTTCGCCTGGTACGACCAGATGCTCAGCCTGACCGCGCTGCTGGGCGCCTTGCCGCGCCGCTTCGGCTTCGACCCGGCGCAGCTGACGCTGACGCAGTATTTCGAGCTGGCGCGCGGCAACCGCGAACAGCCGGCAATGGAAATGACCAAGTGGTTCGACACCAACTACCACTACCTGGTCCCCGAGCTGGACGCCGACACCACCTTCGACGGCGGCCCGGCGTGGTTCTTCGAGGAAGCCGACGAAGCGCTGGCGCAGGGCCTGCGCGCGCGCCCGGTGCTGGTGGGCCCGGTCACCTACCTGTGGCTGTCCAAGAGCCACGTGGCCGGCTTCGACCGCCTCTCGCTGCTGCCGAAGCTGGTGCAGGCCTACCGCCGCATCCTCGGCCAGCTGAAGGCGCGCGGCATCGAGTGGGTGCAGATCGACGAGCCCGCGCTGTGCCTGGACCTGGAACCCGCTTGGCTCGACGCCTTCGACAGCGCCTACGACGGCCTGCGCGACGCGGGCCCGAAGCTGCTGCTGGCGACGTACTTCGACACCGCCGCCGACCACGCCGCGCGCGCCGCCGCGCTGCCGGTCGACGGCTTCCATATCGACCTGGTGCGCGCACCGGGCCAGTTGGCCGCATGGCAGGCCGCGCTGCCGGCGCATGCCGTGCTGTCCGCCGGCGTCATCGACGGCCGCAATATCTGGCGCACCGACCTGCGCCGCGCGCTCGACACGCTGCGCCCCGTGCAGGCGGCGCTCGGCGACCGCCTGTGGCTGGCGCCGTCGTGCTCGCTGCTGCATGTGCCGGTGTCGCTGGCGCATGAAGTGCGCCTCGATGCCGAGCTGAAGTCATGGCTGGCCTTCGCCACCGAGAAGCTCGGCGAACTGCAGCTGCTGGCACGCGCGCTCAACGAAGGCGATGCCGCGGTCGCCGCGCAGCTGGCCGCGTCCGACGCCGTGCAGGCCTCGCGCCGGCAATCGCGCCGCGTGGTCAACCCGCGCGTGCAGCAACGCCTGGCCGGCGTGACTGCCGGCATGGCCCACCGCGCCAGCCCGTTCGCACAGCGCATCGAGCGCCAGCGCGAGGCGCTGCAGCTGCCGTTGCTGCCCACCACCACGATCGGTTCGTTCCCGCAGACCGCGGCCATCCGCCAGACCCGTGCGGCCTTCAAGCGCGGCGACATCGGCGCGCTTGAATACCTGGAGCGCATCCGCACCGAAATCGCGCTGGCCGTGCGCAAGCAGGAAGAGCTGGGCCTGGACGTGCTGGTCCACGGCGAGGCCGAGCGCAACGACATGGTCGAGTATTTCGGCGAACAGCTGTGCGGCTATGGCTTTACCGAGAACGGTTGGGTGCAGAGCTATGGCTCGCGCTGCGTCAAGCCGCCGGTGATCTACGGCGACGTGTACCGTCCGGAGCCGATGACGGTAGACACCACCCGCTACGCGCAGTCGCTGACCGAGCGGCCGATGAAGGGCATGCTGACCGGTCCGATCACCATGCTGCAATGGTCGTTCGTGCGCGACGACCAGCCGCGCGCCACCACTGCACGCCAGCTCGCGCTGGCCATCCGCGACGAGGTGTGCGACCTCGAACAGGCCGGCATCCGCGTGATCCAGATCGACGAACCGGCGCTGCGCGAAGGCCTGCCGCTGCGCCGCGGCGACTGGGACGCGTACCTGGACTGGGCGGTCACGGCTTTCCGCCTGTCGGCCAGCGGCGTCAGGGACCAGACCCAGATCCACACGCATATGTGCTACGCCGAGTTCAACGACATCCTGCCGTCGATCGCAGCGCTGGATGCCGACGTGATCACCATCGAGACCTCGCGCTCGGCGATGGAACTGCTGGAAGGCTTTGGTGACTTCGACTACCCGAACGAGATCGGGCCCGGCGTCTACGACATCCACTCGCCGCGCGTGCCGTCGGTGCAGGCGATGGAGCGGCTGCTCGACCGTGCCTGCGAGGTGGTGCCGCCGCAGCGACTGTGGGTCAATCCTGACTGCGGCCTGAAGACGCGCGGCTGGGAAGAAACCGAGGCAGCGCTGTCCAACATGGTCAGTGCGGCGCGCGCGCTGCGCGAGCGCTGGTCCGTCCGCGGCGCGATGGCGTGGAAGCGTGTCGGCAAGCCGGCCGGCCATGTCGCCGCGGCGCCTGCGGACGGCAGCGCTTGCACCGCGTGTGCGACGCACGCGCACTGAGCAACTCGCGCAACCCGCGCAACCAAAACCTAAAGGCCGCATGCCCACCAGGCATGCGGCCTTTGTTCCTTGCCAAAGCAGCGCTGCGTCAGTTCACCCGCGTCACCGCGGGCGGCATCCAGCTGCCGTCGAGCAGCGCCTGCTCCGGCCAGTACGCGCGCAACATCATGTTCAGTGCATCGGGCGGGGCCGGCAGCCAGTTGGCGGCCCGGGCTCCCGCCGGGCGTTCGTGCTGGATATAGATGTCGAGCGAGCCGTCGCGGTTGTAGCGCAGCCGGTCGCGGCTGCCGATGGCGTAGCGCTGGATCGGGTTGGGGATAAACGCCTGCCGGTCGTTGTAAAGCGTCAGCGACCAGAACGCCCGCGCCGGCGGCAGCTGGTCCTTGTCGAAATGCAGCACGTAGCGCGCGCCGCCCTGCAGCGGCGTGCCGTTGGCATCGGTGCGTGTCGACGCGTAGATCGCATCCTCCGGCAGGTTGGCGCCCAGCCCCACCCACGCGGTCACCGCGCGGCGGGCGTAGTTGGTGCCATAGTTGCCGAGGTCGCGGTGCATGACCCAGCCGTTGCCCGCATCGGCATTTCCCTTGCGCGCGCCCTGCGCGATCGCCGCCAGCGCCGCGGTCGCGCCCTCCTGCACCGCGCGCGCGGTCGACGGTTCCATCACCGTGGTCTTGAACGGCACGCCGGGGCTGATGCCCATGCGGCGCAGTTTCTCCACCATGGCGCTGTCGGCCGCTGCCGGCGGATTGGCCGGCAGCAGCGCGGCGAAGCGCGTGAAGAAGGCCTGCGCGTCCATCGCCGCGACCTGCTCCACCGGCGAACTCTGCGTGTCGACCGCGGCGGCGCGCGGCGCGGGCCGGTCAGGCACGCGGCGGCCGCCGCCCCACGCGGACAGCGGCGTCAGCCGGTACTGGTCCTGCAGCCGGTGCACGGCCGGGAGGTCCTTCTTGCCGTTGACCTGGGTACGGCCGATCAGCCAGACCATCGACGTCGGCGAGCGGATTTCCTGCACGCCCTTGGGCAGCGTGCCGCGCCAGTCGGGTCCGGTGATGGCGAAATTGCCGCGGCGGGTACCGGTGGTGCGCTTGCCCGGCGATGCAAAGACATTAGTCCACGCATCCATCAGCGGCATCAGGTAATAGCGGCCTTGCGTGTCGGGCACGGACAGGATCACCGGCTCGCGCGACAGGTCCAGCCACGCCGACGAATACAGCGTATCGGCATTGGGACTGACCACGTCGGTGAAGCTGGCGTCCGGGAACGAGCGCTTGTGGCTGAAGGAGTTGACCGGCGTGCGCAGCGTCATCAGCTCGCGCGTCACGTCCATCAGCACCAGCGGATAGGCATAGGTGAAGACCTCGGCCGACAGGGCCTTCATGGCCTGGTCGGACGGCGGCTGTTCCGCGATGGCGGCCTGGACTGTGGCTGAATCCGGCGCGCTGGCGCAGCCGGACAGCATGACGGCGAGCGTGACCGCGCTCGCCATAAGACGAAGTGAAGGCTTCATGACCCCGTTCCCAATTTTCTTGCGACCTGTCCTGGGATTGCGGCTATGACTGCCGGCATGTCGTCCCGGAGGCGCATGTGTTTGCGCATATTGTGCCTGCCCTTGCGCCGTGTCAATTCCTCGCAGGCAGGGAGCGAGGGCGATCACACTTAAGGTGGTGGCTGGCGGCGGAACATGGATGATAAAGCACCTCTACAGCGCGAGGGAATCACCCGATCGGAAACCGGAATCCCCCTCGATACCAAACCCTCAACACCGACTGCTCAATACCGCATCTGTACATCGTCGACCTTGCCCGTGCGCGCGTTGTACAGGCAGGCATAGTGAAAACCGATCGCCGACGAGCTGTCGTCGGGCTCGAACACGCCTTCACCGTTGACCGACGTCTGCGCGTTGGCGCGCTGGTAGTACTGCTCGCGATCGGCCATCAGCATGACGCTGCCCGGCTGCGGATAGCGGCGCTTGAGCGCCTCGGCGACGGCCGGCTCGCAGGCGACAGAAGCCGCCCTGGACACGGTCTGGGCATCGACCGTGATGCGCGTGGTGGCGGGCGGGACCGGGCGCGGCGCGATTTGCGGCGGCGTCTCGCAGGCCGCCAGCAGGCACGCCAGCGGCAGGCACAGGATTGAAGCTCGGATCACGCGGACCTCCTCCCAGCGGAAGCGCGCACCTGGCGCCCCTCCAAAAAGTGAAGCGGAGCTATCAGATTACTGCCTTCGGGCGGAAAAGCCAAAGCCGGGCCGCCCTACCCCCCCTGCCGCCTCCGGATTTGCCCCGGATTGCGAATCTTTCAACGCGGCTACACTAACGGCTCCCGGCGTCGGCGCGCAGCACGCGGCGCCGCATGACACCACCATGCCGACACAATGACAACCACAGAGACAAGCGGCGCACGCCCTGCCACCACCGCCATTCCCACGCCATTGCTGCGCAATGCCGCCAGCCTGCTGGTCGTGCGCGACGCGCCCGCCGGCATGGAAGTCCTGCTGGTCCGCCGCGTCGAGCGCGCCAACGACCGCAGCAGCGGCGCCTACGTGTTCCCCGGCGGCACGCTCGACGCGGTGCAAGACAGGGCGCTGCATGCGCATGCCCACGGGCTCGACGATATCGCCGCGAGCGAGCGCCTGGGGCTGCCGGCTGGCGGCCTGGACTTCTATGTTGCCGCGCTACGCGAATGCTTCGAAGAAGCCGGCCTGCTGTTCGCCTGCGGCAGCGACGGACGCCTGCTGCCTCCCGCTGCCCTCGACGCCGCACAACAGGCGCTGTTGCGCGCCGCCGTGCAGCGCGGCGGCCCGGGCCTGGCGCATGCATGCGAGCAGCTCGGGCTGCGGCTGGCAGCCGACCGGCTGGCCTACCACAGCTACTGGCTCACGCCGCCGGGGCTGCCCAAGCGCTTCGATACGCGCTTCTTCGTCGCCATCGCGCCGGAAGGCCAGGAGGTAATCGCCGATGGCAACGAGATCGTCGAACACCGCTGGATCCGCCCTGCCGAAGCCGCCGATCCCGCCAGCGGCCTGCCGATGATGCACGTCACGCGCCGCACGCTGGCGGCGATCGCGCAATTCGAGAACGCCGAGGCCTGCTTCGCGTATGCGGCGCAGTTGCGCGGCATCGCCTGCATCATGCCGCGCCTGGCCACCGGCGCCGCGGGCGTGCGGCCGGTGATGCCCAACGAGGCGTGCTACGCCGAGATCGGCCGCATCGATCCCGAAGGCCGGCAGCATGGCCGTTACGAGCTGTCGCCCGGCTTGCCGGTGCAGCTATCCGAGCGCGTCTGGCGCGTGACCGCGAACAACGGCAGCGTGATGACCGGCCCCGGCACCAACACCTACCTGGTCGGCGGCGGCGCGCGCAACGAATGGGCCGTCATCGATCCCGGCCCCGATGACGACGAACACGTGCGCGCCATCCTGGCCGCGGCGCCTGGCCCGGTCCGCTGGATCTTCGCCACGCACACGCACCTCGACCATTCGCCGGCGGCCGCCGCGCTGCAGGCTGCGACCGGCGCAACGGTGCTGGGCCGTGCCGCGCCCGCCGGCCAGTGGCAGGACGCGGGCTTCGCGCCGCAGCGCGAACTCGCGCACGGCGAGCGCATCGCCATCGGCGACGGCTGCACGCTGCGCGTCTGCCATACGCCGGGCCACGCATCGAACCACCTGTGCTACCTGCTCGAAGAGGAAAAGACGCTGTTCACCGGCGACCACGTGATGCAGGGCTCGACGGTCGTGATCGGACCGCCTGACGGAGACATGCGCGCCTACCTCGATTCGCTGGCCGCCTTGCAGGAAGAAGACCTGGAATGGCTCGCCCCCGGGCACGGCTTCCTGATCGCACGGCCGCAGGACGCGATCCGCCTGCTGGTGCGCCACCGGCTGCAGCGTGAAGCCAAGGTCGCGGCCGCGCTGCGCGGACTGGGCCCCGCGCCAATCGAAGCGCTGGTGCTGCGCGTCTATGACGACGTGCCGCCGCGCATGCACCCGGTCGCGCAGCGCTCGCTGCTGGCGCATTTGCTCAAGCTGCGGGATGAAGGCAAGGCGCGCGAAGCGGACGGGAACTGGTCGGAGGTGGCGGCGTAAAGATCGGAGCGAGGTGCCAGCATGGGCAACCGCAAAAGTTTTTTTCTCGGACCCCTTGCGCAATCCCGAAATTCCGCTACAATTCGGCCTCTCGTGTGCGGCTGTAGCTCAGTTGGATAGAGTACTTGGCTACGAACCAAGGGGTCGTGGGTTCGAATCCTGCCAGCCGCGCCACCTATGCAGAAGGGAAAAGGGCTTCCGGAAACGGAAGCCCTTTTTTCATGGCGGCGAGGTTGCGCCCGACCCTGTGCGCAAGCGCTCGCCGGCACTCTGAAACTACCAGCGGTACCTCGCACCGACCGTACCGCCCGGATTGCGCCCCGCCCTCACCTTGAACCACAGCTTCACGCCGGTTGCCGTGTTGCCGTGCGCGCCGATATTGAACGAGAACAGCCCGCGCAGCAGGTCGGCATCGATCTTCGTGCCATTGATGTTGATGCTTTGCTTGCGGCTGTCCTGCCACCAGTCGGCTTCAACGAACGGATAGATGCCGGCCAGGCGTGTCGGCTGCGCGCCATAGAGCCGTACGCCGATGCCGGTGGCACTGGAATCGCCGGGCATGCCCTGCGCCTGCACGCCGCTGACCGGCGACATGCCGGGCTGGTAGGCCAGCTGCAGCCGCGGCTGGATCGTCAGTCCGCCGGCGCGCGGCACCACGGCATCGACCGCCAGCGCCATGGTGCGCACGTGGCTGTCGACAAAGCCGCCAGCGCTGGTGACATCGTCCATGTGCAGCGTCAAGCGGCGCGGGCGCTCGACCACGGCGACGAGATCGCGATCCACGGCGGCCAGCCCCGGCGCGTCGTCGTCCGGCCCCACTCCCATCGCAGGCGGCAATGATGGCGAAGGCTCCGGTGCCCGAGTCGCGTACTCGATGGCGATTGGTTCGGGGACACTACTGAAGAATGCGGGCGCGCCGGCCGGCATGTCGGCACCGGCCACCGGCGTGTCGGGTGCCTGGGCGACCGGCGCTGGCGCAGCCTGCGCCTGCAGCGGCTGGTCCCAGCCGGAGACGCCCTGGCTGTCGGCTACCCTTTCCGGAACCGCATCATCCGCGTGGGCCAGCGCACACAACAGCACGGCCAGGATGCTGCAGCATTGCAGGTGGTGCAGGATCGGACCCGGATGCGTGGCACACGGGTGCCAACCGGGGCAAATCCCCGCCTCCCTCTCTCTCGATGATGACAAGACCATAGTCATGGCAACCACCTTCGGACGTTATATCAGCCTGCCCGATGAGCTTGAGCATAGGTCAATCCGCCTGCTTGCGTTAGCGGGGAATGTTGGCGTCCGCGCGGTGGCAATGACCGCGTTCCGGACGACGACCGCGGCCGGACAGGCAACGCCGCACCTGGACACGGATAGCGCGGATCAAATCGCCGCGGTCTTTCGATCGCCTGGCGGATCGCGTCCATGTCGCGTTCTGCAAGTGGGTGCGCGGCCAGCTGATCGCACTCCTGCGCCGACACGAATCACCAGTTTTTCGGACAGGGGATGGCGTTGATCGACAGCTTGGTCGCGCAAGGACGCGTGTCGGGCCATTACTCGATGACACCCGAGGAACTGACCAATCGCTACATGCGCACGCTGGAGCCGCTGGAGCGGCTGCTCAGCGGGTCAGTGCCGGCCTGGTGCTGATCGACGTCGATCGCTTCAAGCAGATCAACGACCCCATGGCCACGCGGCCGGCGACGAAGTATTGCGCGAGGTGGCGACGCTGATGCGTGCGCTGGTGCCGCCGGACAGCGTGCTGGCCTGCGTCGGCGGCAAGTCGCTGCACGTGACGGCCAGTTTCGGCGTCGCGATCGGGCACGGCGGGGCACGTCACTGGCAGCAACTGTTCGCCGCGGCCGATGCGGCGATGTACCGGGCCAAGGCGGAGGGGCGCAATTGCGTGCGCGAAGCGCAGAGCGAGGAAGGGGTACCGGCGGCCTGAGCTTGCCGGCGGGAATTCGATCGGCGGGACCTGCGATCGAGACGCGGGTCGAGATCCGTAAGGGACCCGTAAACGACGAAAGGCTCGCTTGCGCGAGCCTTTCCGAATATTGGTGCCCAGAAGAGGACTCGAACCTCCACAGTGTTGCCACCGCTAGGACCTGAACCTAGTGCGTCTACCAATTCCGCCATCTGGGCTTCGTTTCGCTGCATTGCTGCTGCGATGCGAAGAACGAAATTATGCCGCGCGTACCTGACGCTGTCAACAGCTTCAAGCAAAAATCTTCGCAGGCATGCTGCCGGCATGAGCCCGGCCTAAACCTATTGTGCGCCACCCCTCCGCATGAAATCCACCTGCGCCGGCCGCCCGGGCAATTGCAGGGCCGCCGTCGCCGGCGGCGTGCAGGCGATGGTCTTGCCGGCACGCAGCACGCGCAGCCGCGTGGCGCGCAGCCGGATCGCCTCGACCGGGTCGCGCGCCTGCAGCAGCACCAGGTCGGCCCGGCAGCCTGGCGCGATGCCGTAGCCGTCCAGGCCAACGATTTGCGCCGGCGTCGCGGTCACCGCGGCAAAGCAGGCCCGCATCGCCTCCTGCCCGGTCATCTGCGCCACATGCAGGCCCATGTGCGCGACTTCGAGCATGTCGCCCGAGCCCAGGCCGTACCACGGGTCCATCACGCAGTCGTGGCCGAAGGCAACCGGCACGCCCGCCGCCAGCAATTCGGGCACGCGCGTCATGCCGCGGCGCCTGGGGTAGCTGTCGTGCCGGCCCTGCAGCGTGATGTTGATCAGCGGGTTGGCGATCGCCGCGACGCCGGCCTCGCGCATCAGCGGGATCAGCTTGGACACGTAGTAGTTGTCCATCGAGTGCATCGAGGTCAGGTGCGAGCCGGCCACGCGGCCATGCAGGCCGAGGCGCACCGTCTCGCTCGCCAGCGTCTCGATATGGCGCGACAGCGGGTCGTCGCTTTCATCGCAATGCATGTCGACGCGCAGCCCGCGCTCGGCCGCAAGCTCGCACAGCAGCCGCACCGACTCCGCGCCCTGCGTCATGGTGCGCTCGAAATGCGGGATGCCGCCGACCACGTCGACGCCCATGTCGAGCGCGCGCGTCAGGTTCTGCATCGCGCCGGGGGCGCGCAGCACGCCGTCCTGCGGAAACGCCACCAGTTGCAGGTCGAGGTAGGGACGCACGCGCTCGCGCACGTGCAGCAGCGCTTCCACCGCGAGCAGCCGCGGATCGCAAACGTCGACATGCGAGCGGATCGCCAGCAGCCCGCGCGCCACGGCCCAGTCGCAGTAGGCCAGCGCGCGTTCGACCAGCGCCTCCTGCGTCAGCATCGGCTTGAGTTCGCCCCACAGCGAAATCCCTTCTAGCAGCGTGCCGGACTGGTTCACGCGCGGCAGCCCGTACGACAGCGTCGAGTCCATATGGAAATGCGCGTCGACGAATGGCGGCGTCACCAATTGGCCGGCGGCATCGATTTCCTCGGCAGCGCGCGCGGCCAGCGCGGGCTCCACCGCGGCGATGCGGCCATCGGCAATGCCGATATCGATGCCGGTGCGCCCGTCGGGCAGGTTGCAGTGCCGCAGGATCAGGTCGAGCATGGCGTGTCTTGACGGGAAAGGTTAGGACAAAAAGCACAGCCGCATGATCGCATGGCCCCGCGGGGCGCAGGTAGCGCGTGCGAACGGTACGGACGATGCGCTCACCCCTGCCCGTCAGCCAGCACCTGCATGGTCATGGCCTCGGGCGCGAGGCCGCAACCGCGCAGCAGCAGCGCCACCAGATGCTCGGTCGCCTGCGCATAGTCCTGCCGCCCCAGCCGGCTCACGCCGAGCACTGCGCAGACCTGCGACTCGAAATCGGCATAGGTCTGCGTTGCGGCCCAGATGGTGAAGAACAGGTGCTGCGGGTCCACCGGCGCCATCTGGCCGCTGTCGATCCATTGCTGCACCACCGCGGCCTTGCGCGCCACCAGTTCGCGCAGCGCATGGCGCAGGATCTCGCCGATCTCCGGCGCGCCGTGCAGCAGCTCGTTGGCAAACACGCGCGAGGCATCGGGATGGCTGGCGGACAACCGCATCTTGGCGCGAATGTACTGCTCCAGCGCCACCTGCGGCGGAAGGTCGGCGCGGATGATGTCGGTCTCCGACAGCCACAGCTGCAGCGTGTGGGCCAGCACCGCGCGGTACAGCGCCTGCTTGGTGCGGAAGTAGTAGTGCAGGTTCGACTTGGGCACGCCGGCGCGCGCCGCGATCTCGGCCATGGTGGCGCCGGCAAACCCCGCGCGCGCGAACACGTGCTCGGCCGCGCGCATGATCATGGCCTGGTTCTCCTGCCGGATGCGGCCGGCGGGACTTTCGTGCGCAAGCTGCGCGCCGCGCATCGACAGCGGCCGGCGCGATGGAGCGCTGGCGCGCGGGTCCATCAGCGTGTGCCGTAGAGGCGGTCGCCGGCATCGCCCAGGCCGGGCACGATATAGCCGTGCTCGTTGAGCGTGTCGTCGATCGCGGCGGTGACGATGCCGACCTCGGGGTGCGCGGCACGCAGCGCGCGCAGACCCGGACGCGAGGCGATCAGGCACACGTATTTCATGGTGGTGACGCCCGCTTCCTTCAGCCGGTTCAGCGCGGCTATGGCCGAGTTGCCGGTGGCCAGCATCGGATCGACCACGATGACCATGCGCTCGTGTATATCTTCCGGCATCTTGAAGTAGTACTCGATCGGCTCAAGCGTCTCGGGGTCGCGGTATAGCCCGATATGGCCGACGCGCGCCGCCGGCAGCAGCTCCAGCATGCCGTCGATGAAGCCATTGCCGGCACGCAGGATCGACACCAGGCACAGCTTCTTGCCCGACAGTATGCGCGACTGCGTCGGCGCGATCGGGGTGCGGATGGCGATGGTCTCCATCGCCAGGTCGCGTGTGGCCTCGTAGGTCAGCAACTGGCTGATCTCGCGCACCAGGCGCCGGAAATTGTCGGTGGTGGTTTCCTCGCTGCGCACCAGCGTGACCTTGTGCTGCACGAGCGGGTGGTCGACGACCAGCACGCCGGGCACGCCGGCAGCGTCGTCGTCGCGGGTGGCTGCAGTGGGAACAGCGGTGGGAACAGCGGCTGGTACAGCGGACATGTCGTTCATGGGGACGCTCCTGATGCCATGTTTGATGCCACGTTATCCAACGCAAACCTTGCCGATTGCGCAAGCAATGGTGGCGGGCGCGCGGGGCGCCCGCCATGCTCAGAACACGGTGCCGTCGCTGATGATGCTGAACGGCGGTGCACCGCCCGGGCGCCGCTTGGCGGCAATGCGCCGGCCCGCGGCCCAGGTGCCGCCCTCCAGCACGCGCGCCAGCGGGAAGCCGGCTTCCGCCAGCCCCAGCGCCTGGCGCACGCCATCGGCCACCAGGTCCAGGCCAGTCACGGTCAGCGCGCGCCATTCGACGATCACGGGCTCGTCCACCGCATGCGGCTCGGCGGCAAAGGACGCATCGCGCGGCACCATCAGTTCGAAGTCGAACAGCAGGCCGCCATTGCGGTATTCGGGCAGCCCGGTCAGCGCATCCAGCCCGGTGACCGTCAGGCCCGCGTCCTCCAGCGGCTCCAGCAGCGAATAGGTCAGCCACTGCGTGAGCTTGTGGAACGGCACCAGCCCGCCGGGCGCGGCCGGATGGCGCCAGCAATCGCCCAGCGACACACCCTCGATCACGATCCGCCCCGGCCACACCGGCCCCAGCCCCACCAGCAGCGTACGCAGCAGGAAGCTGGCATCGAGCCGGTCGTTGACCGCATGCGCCTTCAGGTAGTCGAACAGGTTGCCCAGCCGCGCCGGCCGCCCGAACAGCGCCGGCGTCGCTTCCATCACCTCGCCCAGCCGGCGCAGCAGCCCGGCGCGGCCTTCGAGCCCCACCAGCGGGTTGTGCTGCGCCACCTGGAAGGCGTGGGCGATGCTGTCGGCATCGATGCGCTGCAGCCGCTCGGCATCCGCGCGCAGCGGATCGCCGGGCGCCGCGGAGAAGCCGCCGCGTGCGAACAGGTCGAAGCTGGCCACGCCCAGTCCCTCTGAACGTGTCAGCACCAGGTCGCTGGCCGGATCGCGGTAACGCCAGTCGGGGCCAGCGCCGGCGTCGAGCAGTACGCTCGGGATCACCAGGTCGATACCGATGCGCGCGCGCTCTTCGCGGTGCTCGGGCCCGCTCAGGCCGGCGCGCTCGCACAGCACCTGCCAGCGGTCCGCGCGCTGGTCGACGCCGCCGCTCTCGAAGTGGCGCCAGCGGCTGTGGTAAGGCACCTGCAGGTCCGGATAGCGCTGCCGGATCGTGCTGGCCACGTAATCGGCGATCGCGTGGACACGGTCGGGATGCCAGGTGAACAGCTCGGACGCGCCGCCGGCCACGTGCTCGGTGACCGCCGCGCAATGCGTGCGCACCGCCTCCGCGCACAGCAGCCCGGAAGCGGGGTGCCCTTCCGGCACCGGGCTGAGCCAGCCCGCGCCCGGACGCATTTCCTCGCCTGCTCCCCGACGTTCCATGCCGCCACGATCCTCTTCGGGATACATTGTCATTCGTTCAACCCCCTGCCCTTTGCCAGGGCCAGTTCATCGGCATCCGGCGGCGTGTAGTGCGTAAAGTAGCCCGCCGCCACCTTGGCGTCGATCTCGACACGGGCATCGGCCGGGATCAGGGCTTCGGGGATCGCCACCTGCTCGACCACCTCGATGCCCTGCGCCACCAGCGCGCCATGCTTCATGTTGCTCATCGACGCCCAGCGGTCGATGCGGCGGATGCCCAGCCAGTGGAACACATCCGGCATCAGCTCCTGGAAACGCATGTCCTGCACGCCTGCCACGCATTCGGTGCGGGCAAAGTAAGTCTCGGCCCGGTCGCCGCCCGCCTGCCGCTTGCGAGCGTTATAGACCAGAAACTTGGTCACCTCGCCCAGCGCGCGGCCTTCCTTGCGGTTGTAAACCACCAGCCCGACACCGCCCTGCTGCGCCATCTCGATGCACACCTCGATGCCATGCGCCAGGTAGGGCCGGCAGGTACAGATGTCTGACCCGAACACGTCGGATCCGTTGCATTCATCGTGCACGCGGCAGGCGACTCTTGTTTCTGGCTTGCCGAGTTGACTGACGTCGCCGAAAAAGTACAGCGTCATGCCGCCGATAGGCGGCAGGAACACTTTCAGGTCGGGCCGCGTGACCAGCTCCGGGAACATGCCGCCGGTCTGCTCGAACAGGCCGCGCCGCAACGCGCTTTCCTTGATGCCGAAGCGCGCCGCCAGCCCCGGCAGGTACCAGACCGGATCGACCGCCGCCTTGGTCACGCGCACGTCGCCATTGGCATAGAGGATGCTGCCGTCGGGCGTCAGCCGGCCGGCAGCAATCGCCGAGATCAGCTCGGGCATGTTGATATGGGCGCGCGTGATGGCAATGGTCGGGCGGATGTCCACTCCCGCCGCGATGCGGTCGGCGAAGACGGAGGAAACAAGGTGGCCCCAGGGATCGAGCGAGACGATCTTTTCCGGATCGGCCCATTGCGGGTGCGGGCCGATCGACTCCGCGGGGGCGGTGTCGGTCAGGTCTGGCCGATGGTCGCGCTGCAGCGACCCCGAGGCCACCGCCAGCGCGCGGTATATGGCATAGGCGCCGGCGTGGGTGCCGATCACGTTGCGCTGCGCGGGATTCGCCAGGCTGGCGATCACCGGTCCGCGTTCGGCCGCGGTGGGCGCACCCCAGTGGATCGGCTCGGCCGGCTTGTCGCGGCGCGCGTGCGAAGTGAGGACGATATGGTCGGACATGGCACCCTCGGTTCCCGATGGAATCCTGACCAAATGGTCAGGTTTACGATTCCATACTAGGCAACGTTCATGCCATCGCCCAATGCCGGTTTACGCGAGTTTTGCCGCGCTCTGTATGGCGCCGTACGCAAGCGCAGCGCAGGCATGCACGCAGGGAGTGCCGGCAGCATGACACCGCCGGTGCACGCGCACCAGCAGGAGGCAGCCTGCCGCACGCGCAGGGGTTGCAAGCCTTACACGGTAGGACGGCTCGCCGAGCCGCGCGAGTCAGACAGCCATGCCCTCGCCGCGCGCAGCGCTGCCAGGGGGCTTGCGCTTTCCACGTAGCGATGGAACAGCGCGCCCGCAACGTTGCTCAGCGCCCACGCAGCCGCCATACCCAGCGCGTTCAGCACCGGCTGCCCCGGCGCAAGGTTCGACACCAGCACATTGACCAGCAGGCACACCGGGAAGTGCACCAGGAAAACCGAATAGGAAATGCGGCCAAAGAAACCCACCACATGGCCGCGCGGCCAGCGCTCCATCCAGCCGCCGCGGCGGGCCACCGCCAGCAGCAGCGCGGTGGCCAGCGCTATGGCGATACGCAGGCGGAAATCGACGATCAGCGCCGCCAGCGCCACCGCGCAGAGCACCAGCAGCGGCATCGCCGATCGGCCCGGGTTCGAGGCCCACCATGCCAGCGTGCCCATGCCATAGGCGCCGAAGAAGTACACCGCCCAGATATCCCAGGCGGCATCGCGGTTGAACCAGAACAGCGACGCGACCGCCAGCAGCGCCACCACGCCGATGCCGGCCGCGGCGCCCGCCTGCGCCTGGCGCGGCGCAAAGGCGCGCGCGGCCCACAGCGCCACCAGCAGCAGGCCGAACAGCTGGAGGTCGATCGCGACGTACCAGACTCCGGCCGAGAGGGCCTCGACATCCAGCACGTTATGCAGCAGCGTAAGGTGCGCCAGGAACTGCGTCAGGTGCGCTGGCGCCGGGATCGATTCATGGATCATCCACTGCCGCGCCAGCGCGGCGCCGGCAATGCTCAGCAGCAGCGCCGCGGCGAAGGGCACCACCAGCTTCAGGTAACGGCGCCACAGCATCGCCAGCGGGTGTTCGCGGATTTCCAGCCGGCCGTGCGGCGCCAGGCTGCGCGCCGCGAGGAAGCCGCTGATCACCAGGAACACCTGGACCGCGATGCGGGCATAGTCATACAGCCAGTCCACCAGCCCCGGCGCGAGACGGTATGCGGTGTCGGACATCGGGCCGTAGAAAGCGAGATGGTGCAGCACGATCAGCTGAGAGCTGACCGCCTTGAGCGCGTCGATGCAGGGCAGGCGTGACGGACGGGGGCTCATTGTTCTTTGGAATCTGACAAAGCGCACGAAAGGCGGGATTCTACCTGTTTGCCCTGATTGACATGTGGCGTCATGTCCACAAATTGCGGATTGGTTACACACTGGCAGCGATTGTTTCCGATTGCTTGCCGCGCCATTCATGTCTCACCAGAGAAGCATTTGCTTATGACGACTTTATCCTTCGCCGAGCAAAGACCCGGGTATACCCTAGCGTTTTTGCCGCGCCTGCGGTTAGCTCTCCGGTTTGCTCGAATGTCCGTCCCTGCCCTGTCTTCCCTGCTCGCCCGCTTGTCTAATGCGCGTCGCCCCCTGGCGGCGCTCGTCTTCGGCGTCATGGTCACCGCGCTAGCACCGGCTGCGGCCCATGCCCAGCCGCAAACCCCCGTGCTCGACAAGATCCGCGATTCCGGCACCATCGTGCTGGGCTATCGCGAATCGGCACTGCCCTTTTCCTTTGCCGACGACAAGGGCCAGCCGGCCGGCTATGCGGTCGACCTGTGCCTGCGCGCTGCCGAAGCCGCGCGCCAGAAGCTGGGCCTGAAAGACCTGAAGGTGCGCTGGATGCCGCTGACGCCGCAAAACCGCATCCCCGCGGTGGTCAACGGCCTGGTCGACCTCGATTGCGCCCCCAACACCAACTCGCTCGAACGTCAGAAGCAGGTGGCCTTCAGCGTCTCGCACTATGTCTCGACCGTGCGCATGCTGGTCCGCGCCGACTCTGGCATCCGCACGTTCGGCGACCTGCGCGGCAAGACCGTGGTCACCAGCGCGGGCTCGACCGGCGACCGCCACGTGCGCCGGCTGAAGGGCCAGTATGGCTACCACGACGTCTACGCCAAGGACCATGGCGAGTCGTTCCTGCTGCTGGAATCCGGCCGCGCCCAGGCCTTCGTGATGGATGACGTGCTGCTGGCCGGCCTGCGCGCGCGCGCCAAGGATCCGTCGCAGTACGTGATCGTGGGCCCGTCCCTGTCGATCGAGCAAAATGCGCTGATGTTGTCCAAGGCCGACCCGGAATGGAAGCGCCTGGTCGACCAGACCCTGGGCGTGGCCTTCACCGGCCAGGACGTGATCGCGCTGCAGAAACGCTGGTTCCAGCAGCCCATCGGCAGCCGCGGCATCAACCTGGCGCTGGCGCCGTCGGGCGAGGTGCGCGCCGCGTGGAAGCACCCGTCGGACGCCGTCACCGAGTAACTCCGGTTCACACCGGGAGAGCCGGAACCGGAACCGGTCCGGGGCCGCAATTCAGGATTTCCATGAGAGTGCCGCGCCGGGCAAGCCCCAAGTTGACAGCGACGAACGATGTTGGCGACACTGGCCCGAGCCGTCCCCGTGTGGGACAGGCCACATACACGACCGCCCGACGGCGGCATTTCTCAGGAGAAATCATGAACAAGTTTGTCGCGACCGCGATCGCGCTCTGCCTCGGCGCTGCCTCGCTGGCTGTCCACGCGCAGGGTACCGGCAAGAAGCAGTTCGATCCGTATTCCCAGGGTGCCAAGTCGGGCGAGAAGTTCGACCCGTACTCCCAGGGTGCCAAGTCCGGCGACAAGTTCGACCCGTACAGCCAGGGCGCGAACAAGAGCACGCGCAGCGACCTGAACCCCGCCGCACCGGCCACCGAGCAGAAGCCGGCCAAGAAGTCGTCCAAGAAGTCGTCCAAGAAGAAGGCCGCTCCGGCGCAGGCTGCCAGCTGAACCGCAACGGCTCCGACGAAAAAACCCGCCGAGGCGGGTTTTTTTGCGCCCTGCGCAGGCCAAAGCCTGCTCAAAGCCGTTCCGAAGCCCGTTCAAGGCATCTGCGTGTCGCGCTCCAGCGCGGTGACGTCGATGCGCTGCACCTTGCCATCCTGCCTCACCTCGGTGCGCAGCACGAAGGCATCGGACGGGCAGTACCAGTCGGTCACATGCATCACCGAAGGCTCGACCTGCACCACTTCCTCGCCCACCAGCACAGGCCCCAGCGACGTGCGCTTCTCATAGGTGATCGGCAGGCACTCCTTGCGCCCCATGACGGTCTCGATCATCTGGCGGCGGCCAACCTGGCGCGAGCCGATGTGGATCGACGCATGCAGCGCGCGCATGGTGCTGACCACTTCGCCGGAGCCGAGCGGGTAGACCTTGAGCGATACGCTGGACTGGAACGTCTCGCCGTCGAGCGTGCTGCCTTCGCGCAACTCCAGGCCGGCGTAGTTGAAGACGCCCTTGCCCCGGAACGAGGCTTCGCCGTACATGCGCGCATAGCGGGCCCGGGCGTTGATGATGGCATGCTGGCTTTCGATGCTGGTCTCGTCATTCGGCGTGCGCCGGTCGATCACGACCTCATGCACCTGCTCCATGATCACCGGCGGCCCCATCAGCGCCGACATCGCGGACTTGGAGCTGACCGTCAGCTGCGCGCGGCATCCGGATGCGCTGCGGCCGACGTCGCGCAGCGTCATGCGGATCGACATCGGCAGGGCGCCGTCGCCCTCCATCTGCACATGCGAGCCGGAACGGAACCAGGGCGCGTTGCAGAGCACCGCCGCTGCCGACGCGGCCATCTGCGTGGCGGCCACCTGCGCCGCGGCGCTGACCGCGGTCGCGGCGGCAGCGCCGGCGGGCGCGGCCGGCTGTGCCGCCGCCGGCATGGCCAGACACAGGCCTGCCAGCGCGGCAAGATTTGCAAGCCGGTATTGCTGCGCCTTTGTCTTCACATGAATCCCTGTCTAGAATGTCTTGGCGCCCCCGATAGCGCCCGGCCTGCCAGACGACCGCCTGGTCACTCAGATTATTCGTGTTTTTCGTGCAAGTGGCTATCTCGCTGATAACTTATCGGCGGCCCGCACCACCGTCCGCGATCGCCGGGCTGTTTCCGTGCACCGGCCCCCCGCGCGCGGGCCCATAGGAGGTTCCATGCTTCAGTACTACGCGAAACTATGGTGGGTGGTCGCCCTGCGCGGCCTGTTTGCGCTGGTATTCGGCGTCTGCGCGTTCTTCGCGCCGATCGCCACGCTGGCCGCGCTGGTGATCGTGTTCGGCGCGTTTGCCGCGGCCGACGGGCTGATGGCGCTGGTCATGGCCATCTCCGGCAAGGACCGCGAGACCAGCGACCGCTGGATCCTTGCGCTGCAGGGCCTGCTCGGTCTCGGCGTGGGCGCGCTGACGTGGTTCAGCCCGGCCATCACCGCGCTGTCGCTGCTGGTCTATATCGCGGTATGGTCGCTGGCCACCGGCGTGCTGCAGATCGTCGCGGCGATCCGGCTGCGCAAGGAGATTCCCAACGAATGGTGGCTGATCCTGACCGGGCTGGTCAGCATCGCCTTTGCCTTCCTGGTGCTGTGGCAGCCGCTGGCGGGGGCGCTGGCGGTGCTGTGGATGATCGGCGCCTGGGCCATCGTGTGCGGCGTCCTGCTGCTCGGCGTCGCGTTCCGCCTGCGCCGCGCGCGTCCTGCCGCGGCAGGCATCCAGGCGGCCTGAACGCCATCCGGCGGGCCCACCGGCCCGCCCGCCGCTGGCTTTGCGACTGACGGGTCACCCCGACACCGTGCTACCATTGCCCGCCGCGCGTGCCCACGCGGCGGCTTTGGCCTCCCATGCGCCTGGCAGCCGCATCGGCGCGGCCATCCCGCATGACTTGCGGCTGGTTCTGAAAAAGCCGCCAGCGCCTGTCCACCAACGGACCGCGCAATGCGTTGTGATGGCTTGCCGTCGTCGTGCACCCACGCAAGACCATCCCAATCCGTCGTTTTTCCAGGAGCTCCATGCGTAGTTCATCGACCTCGCGGTATGCCGGGCTGTCAGTAGGTGCCACCACCACCAGTGCCGTCGTGCTGGTCAGCCTCGCCATCCTGCTGGTCTGGTTCGGCACGCTCGACATGCGCCACCTGCTGCGCTCGGACGAGGGCCGCTACGCCGAAATCGCGCGCGAAATGTTTGTCACCGGCGACTGGGTGACGATCCGCTACCACGAGCTCAAGTACTTCGAGAAGCCGCCCTTCCACCTGTGGGTGACCACGCTGGCCTATACGCTGTTCGGCGTCGGCGACTGGCAGGCGCGCCTGTGCGTGGCGTTGTCCGGCCTGCTTGGCCTGGGCGCAACCATGCTGGCCGCGGCGCGGTGGTATGGGCAGCGCGTGGCGCTGCTGGCCGGGCTGGCGCTGGTGGCGGCGCCGATGTGGAATGTCGCCGGGCATTTCAATTCGCTGGACATGACCCTGGCGGGAGCGATGGCGTGCGTGCTGGCCTGCATGCTGATTGCGCAGCACCCGCACGCCACGCCCGCCGCGCGCCGCAACTGGATGCTGGCTTGCTGGGCCGCCATGGGCGTGGCGGTGCTGGTCAAGGGGCTGGTCGGGCTGGCGCTGCCCGGCCTGGTGCTGGTGGTCTATACCGTCGCCACGCGCGATTTTGGCCTGTGGCGCAGGCTCCATGTGCTGGCCGGCATGGCGGTGCTGCTCGCGGTCACCGTGCCGTGGTTCTGGCTGGTGTCGGTGCGCAACCCTGAATTCCCGCATTTCTTCTTTATCCACGAGCACTGGCAGCGCTACACCTCGAACGTTCACCAGCGCGAAGGCAAGATCTGGTTCTTCGTGCCGCTGCTGCTGGCCGGATTCCTGCCCTGGCTGGGGCTGGCGCCACAGATGTGGCAGGCGGTGCGCGAGCGCGCCGGCGTCGCGCGCGGCACTACGCCGCGGCCGTTCCAGCCCGCGCTGCTGGCGGCGCTGTGGGCCGCGGCGATCTTCGTGTTCTTCAGCCTGTCCGGCTCCAAGCTGCCGGGCTATATCGTGCCGATCTTCCCGGCGCTGGCGCTGCTGGCGGGCGTGGCGCTGGACACGGTCACGGAACGCGCGTGGCGCTGGCAGGTCAATGCCGTGATTGCGCTGGCGGTCATCGGGCTGCTGGCGTGCCCCTTCGTCGCCATGCTGGACAAGCCAAGCACGCCCAATGCCGTGTACCGCGAATTCACCCTGTGGATCGCCATTGCCTTTGCCATCATGCTGGCCGGGGCCATCGCTGCGCGGCGGCTGCTGCGCACGCGCGGCGTATTTCCCAGCATTGTGGTGTACGCGCTGGCGATGTTCGCCTGCTGCACGGTGGCGCTGCGTGGCCACGAGGCGATGGGGCGGCCCGGCTCCGGCGCGGACCTGGCGCCGGCGATCAATGCAGTGCTGACGCCGCAGATGCCGCTGTACAGCGTCGGCATGCTGGACCATACGCTGCCGTTTTACCTGCGCCGCACTGCCATCATGGTCGCGCATCAGGACGAACTGGAATTCGGCATCGGCCAGGAGCCGCAGAAGTGGATCCCCACCATCGACGGCTTTATCTCGCGCTGGCAGGACGGCCAGCGCGCCGTGGCGATCATGATGCCCGAGACCTACAAGATGCTGGCGGCGCGCGGCGTGCCGATGCACCGGATCGGCGGCGATCGCCGGCGCGTGGCGGTCGCCAACTTCGCCCTGCCGGGCGAAGGCCCGCACGCGCCATCCCAAGGACAGTAACTTTGCACCACCCGGCGCCATGACGCTCTCGACTTTCCTGTTTATCGTTACCGGCGTGCTGCTCAACGCAGCCGCCCAACTGCTGCTCAAGGCCGGCGTCAACACCATCGGCGCGATCACGCTGGATCGCGGCACGCTGCTCGTCACGGCACTGCGCGTGCTGACCCAATGGCCGGTGCTGGCCGGCCTGACGCTGTACGTGGTCAGCGTCGGCGTGTGGATCGTGGGGCTGTCGCGCGTGGACGTGTCGGTCGCCTACCCGATGCTATCGCTCGGCTACGTGGTCAACGCGCTCGCCGCCTGGTGGCTGTTCGGCGAGATGATCGGTCCCTTGCGCGTGGCCGGCATCCTGCTGATACTGGCTGGCGTCTTCCTGATCGCCCGTTCGTGACCGGGCTGTCCTGGCTTGCCTGGCCTGGCTTGCCTGGCCGGACTTGCCTGCCTGACTTGCCGACCGGAACCGATTCTTCGCGGATTTTTCGTTTTTTAGCCCATGACTGCTCCCGCTTCCGAGTTCCTGCCCTTTGTCCGGCCTGAAATCGATGCCGCCGCCATTGCCGATGTCGGCAGGGTGCTGGCGTCCGGCTGGATCACCTCCGGGCCGAAGATGCAGGCCTTCGAGGCCGCGCTGTCTGACCTGTTCGGCGGACGCCCGGTGCGCACCTTCGCCAACGGCTCGGCGACGATGGAAATCGCGCTGCGCATTGCGGATATCGGCCCTGGCGATGAAGTCATCACTACCCCGATCACCTGGGTCGCCACCGCCAACGTGGTGATCGCGGTCGGCGCGCGCCCGGTGTTCGTCGACATCGACCCGCGCACGCGCAACCTGGACCTGGACGCGGTCGAGGCGGCCATCACGCCGCGCACGCGCGCGATCATGCCGGTGTACCTGTCGGGCCTGCCGGTCGACATGGACCGCCTCTACGCCATCGCATCGAAGCATGGCCTGCGCGTGATCGAAGACGCCGCCCAGGCGATCGACTCGCGCTGGCGGGGCCAGCGCATCGGCGCGTTCGGCGACCTGGTCAGCTTCAGCTTCCAGGCCAACAAGAACATCACCACCATCGAGGGCGGCTGCCTGGTGATGAACACGCCGGAAGAAGCGGTGCGCGCCGAGCGCCTGCGGCTGCAGGGCGTGATCCGCACCGGCATGGACGGCATGGACGTGGAAGAACCCGGCGGCAAGTTCAACCTGACCGACGTCAATGCCGCCGTCGGCCTGGCCCAGCTCGAAAAGCTCGACACCATTACCGCACGCCGCGCCGAACTGGCCGAGGCCTACTTCCGCTGCGCCGCCGACCATGGCCTCGCCGACCTGGGCATCGAGCTGCCGCAGCCGCTCGATGCCCAGGCCGCCACCACCAACTGGCACATGTTCCAGGTGGTGCTGCCGACCGAACGCCTGCAGGGCGGTCCGGCGCAGGCGCGCCGGCAGGTCATGGAAGCCCTGCGCGAGCGTGGCATCGGCACCGGCGTGCACTACCCGCCCATCCATCTTTTTACCTACTACCGCTCGCTCGGCTGGCGCGAGGGCATGCTGCCGCATGCCGAACGCATCGGGCGCGGCATCGTCACGCTGCCGCTGTTCCCCGCGATGCAAGCCGCCGACGTCGAGCGGGTCTGCGCAACCCTCAGCGAAACATGCAAACGTCTCTCCACATGAGCCCGGTCGAAGTCTCGGTAGTCATTCCGGTCTACAACGAAGAAGACGGGCTGCAAGCCCTGTTCGACCGCCTCTATCCGGCGCTGGATGGCCTCGGCGACTCTTACGAGATCATCTTCATCAACGACGGCAGCACCGACCGCTCTGCGGCGCTGCTGGCCACGCAGTTCCACAAGCGCCCGGACGTGACCCGGGTGGTGCTGTTCAACGGCAACTTCGGCCAGCATATGGCGATCCTGGCGGGCTTCGAGCATACCCGCGGCAGGATCGTGATCACCCTCGACGCCGACCTGCAGAACCCGCCGGAAGAAATCCCGCGCCTGGTCGAAGCGATGCGCGCCGGCCATGACTACGTCGGCACCATCCGCCGCCAGCGCAACGACACCGCATTCCGCCGCTACGCGTCGCGCGCGATGAACCGGCTGCGCGAGCGCATCACCAAGATCCGCATGACGGACCAGGGCTGCATGCTGCGCGCCTATGACCGCAACGTGATCGACACCATCAACGCGTGCCGCGAGGTCAACACCTTCATCCCCGCGCTGGCCTACACCTTCGCGTCGAATCCCATCGAGATCGAGGTCGGCCACGAGCAGCGCCATGCGGGTGAATCGAAATATTCGCTGTACCAGCTGATCCGCCTGAATTTCGACCTGGTGACCGGCTTCTCGATCGTGCCGCTGCAGTGGTTCTCGGCGATCGGCACGATCCTGTCGCTGTTCTCCGGCGTGCTGTTCGTGATGCTGCTGGTGCGCCGCTTTGTACTCGGCTCGGAAGTGCAGGGGGTGTTCACGCTGTTCGCCATGAACTTCTTCCTGATCGGCATCCTGCTGTTCGGCGTGGGCCTGCTGGGCGAGTACGTCGGCCGCATCTACCAGGAAGTGCGCGGCCGCCCGCGCTACCGCATCCAGGCGGTGCTGGAAAAGGCCGACCCGGCGCACGCCGCACTGGGCCGCAAGGGCCGGGAGCCATGATGCGCGCTGTCGTCTTCGGCTACCACAATGTCGGCGACCGCTGCCTGCGCGTGCTGCATGCGCGCGGCGTGGAAGTGGCGCTGGTCATCACGCACCGCGACCGTCCCGACGAGAACATCTGGTTCCGCCGTGTCGCGGACACCGCCGCGGAGCTAGGCCTTCCCTTTATCTACGGCGAGGATCCTGCCGATCCCGCGATCGCGCAGGCAGTGCGCGACGCGCGCCCGGACGTGATCTTTTCCTTCTACTACCGCGCGATGATTCCGGCGGCAGTGCTGGCGCTGGCTCCTGGCGGCGCCTTCAACATGCACGGCTCGCTGCTGCCGAAGTACCGCGGCCGCGTGCCGGTGAACTGGGCGGTGCTGCACGGCGAGACCGAAACCGGCGCAACGCTGCATGCAATGGAAGCGAGGCCGGATGCGGGCTATATCGTCGACCAGACCGCCGTGCCGATCCTGCCGGACGACACCGCCGGCGAAGTCTTCGAAAAGGTCACGGTGGCCGCCGAACAGACCCTGTGGCGCGCGTTGCCGGCGATGATCGCCGGGCAGACGCCGCAGCGGCCCAACCGGCTTGCGGAAGGCAGCTATTTCTCCGGGCGCAGGCCGGAAGACGGCCGCATCGACTGGAGCCAGCCGGCTGCGAGCGTCTACAACCTCATCCGCGCGGTCGCGCCGCCCTACCCCGGCGCATTCACCGAGGTGGCCGGACAGCGCTTTATCGTGGCGCGGGCGCGCCGCCTCCAGGCCGGCAGCGCACCCGCCGGCTTGCCGCCCGGCCTGCACGTGCAGGCCGGCAGGCTGCTTGGCCTGTGCGGCGATGGCGGTGCGGTGCTCGTGACCGAATTGCTGGCGCATGACGGGGCGCTGGTCACGCCCGATACCTTTTCCCAGATTCTCAGAAAACAAACCAACGAGGAAAACCGATGAAAAAGGTCCTGATTCTCGGCGTCAACGGCTTCATCGGCCATCACCTGACGCGCCGCATCCTGGAAACCACGCCGTGGGAGGTCTACGGCATGGACATGAACACGGACCGCCTGGGCGACCTCGTCGATCACCCGCGCATGCACTTCTTCGAAGGTGACATCACCATCAACAAGGAGTGGATCGAGTACAACATCCGCAAGTGCGACGTGGTGCTGCCGCTGGTCGCCATCGCCACGCCGGCCACCTACGTGCGCCAGCCGCTGCGCGTGTTCGAGCTGGATTTCGAGGCCAACCTGCCGATCGTGCGCGCCGCGGTCAAGTACGGCAAGCACCTGGTGTTCCCGTCGACCTCGGAGGTCTACGGCATGTGCAGCGACGAGGAGTTCGACCCGGAAGCCTCGCCGCTGGTCTACGGCCCGATCAACAAGCCGCGCTGGATCTATGCCTGCTCCAAGCAACTGATGGACCGCGTGATCCACGCCTACGGCATGGAGCAAGGGCTGAACTACACGCTGTTCCGCCCCTTTAACTGGATCGGCGCGGGCCTGGACTCGATCTTCGAGTCGAAGGAAGGCTCGTCGCGCGTGGTGACGCAGTTCCTCGGCCATATCGTGCGCGGCGAGCCGATCAGGCTGGTCGACGGCGGCGCGCAGAAGCGCGCGTTTGCCGATATCTCGGACGGCATCGGCGCGCTGATGCGCATCATCGAGAACCCGAGCGGCATCGCCAGCGGCAAGATCTTCAATATCGGCAATCCGGCCAACATCCATTCGGTGCGCGAGCTGGCCGAGATGATGCTGAAGATGGCCGCGGACTACCCCGAATACGCCGAGGAGGCGCGCAAGACGCAGATCGTCGAAACCTCGTCGGGCGACTTCTACGGCAAGGGCTACCAGGACGTGCAGCACCGCGTGCCGAAGATCGACAACACCGTCGAAGAGCTGGGCTGGAAGCCCGAGGTCACGATGGAGCAGTCGCTGCGCCGCATCTTCGAGGCGTATCGCTGCAAGGTGGTCGAGGCCCGCACGCTGGTCGACTCGGCCAACTGAGCGCGCACCGCAGATGGCACGCATTGCCCTGAAGGTCGACGTCGACACGCTGCGCGGCACGCGCGAAGGCGTGCCGAAGCTGCTGTCGATGCTGGACGCCGCGCAGGCACAGGCCACCTTCCTGTTCAGCCTCGGGCCTGACCATACCGGCTGGGCGCTGCGGCGCGTCTTCCGGCCGGGCTTCCTGAAGAAGGTGTCGCGCACCTCGGTGGTATCCAACTATGGCTTGCGCACGCTGATGTACGGCGTGCTGCTGCCGGGCCCGGATATCGGGCGCAAGGGCGCGGCGGAAATGCGCGCGGCCCGCGCCGCCGGCCACGAGTGCGGCATCCACACCTGGGACCACGTCTACTGGCAGGACAACGTGCGCGAGCGCGATGCGGCCTGGACCCGGCGCCAGATGCAGCAGGCGTTTGCGCGCTACACCGAGGTCTTCGGCGAACCGCCGGCGACGCATGGCGCAGCGGGCTGGCAGATGAACGAGGATGCGTTCCGCCAGATCGACGACTGGGGCATGGCCTATGCGTCGGACGGGCGCGGCACGGCGCCCTATATCCCCACCATCGACGGCGTGCCGTGCCGGCACGTGCAGATGCCGACCACGCTGCCGACGCTGGACGAGCTGATCGGCACCGGCGGGCTGACCGAAGACAATGTCCATACTGCGGTGCTGAAGCTGACCGAAGGCGCGGGGGACCATGTCTTTACGCTGCATACCGAACTGGAAGGCGGCAAGCTGGCGCCGGTGTTCGAGCGGCTGCTGGCGGGATGGCGCGCGCAGGGGCACGAGCTGGTGTCGATGGCGGCGTGGTATCGCGGGCTGGAGCGCAGCGGGCTGCCACAGTTGCCGGTGACGTGGGGGGAGATTCCCGGGCGGAGCGGGGAATTGATTGTGCAGCCCGAAGTGTTATCGCGCTGAGCCGCAGCCAACGCCGTCTGAACCAGGCTCCCCTCTCCCGCAAGCGGGAGGGGAGCAAACCCGTGGCAATACTCAGTCCCTGCGGCTGGCTGCCCCCACGCGCAGCCCATTAAACACCACCAGCAGGCTCGCCCCCATATCGGCGAACACCGCCATCCACATCGTCCCCATCCCCATCACAGTCAGCGCCAGGAACACCGCCTTGATGCCCAGCGCCAGCGTGATGTTCTGCACCAGGATGCGCGAGGTGCGGCGCGACAGCCGGACGAACTCCGGAATCTTGCGCAGGTCGTCGTCCATCAGCGCCACGTCGGCGGTTTCGATGGCGGCGTCAGTGCCGGCCGCGCCCATGGCGAAGCCGATATCGGCGCGCGCCAGCGCCGGCGCATCGTTGATGCCATCGCCGACCATGCCGATGCGGCCGCCGCGCGCATGCGCGGCGTCGGCCAGCGCTGCGATGCCGTCAGCCTTGTCCTGCGGCAACTGGTTGCCACGCGCCTCGTCGATGCCGACCTCGGCCGCGATGGCCTGCACGGTATGCGGGTTGTCGCCCGACAGCATCAGCGTCTTCACGCCCAGCGCATGCAGTCCGGCAATCGCCTGCCGGCTGGTCTGGCGTACCGTGTCGGCCACCGCAAAGAGCGCCAGCGCGGTCGCGGCGCCGTTGCCTTCGACGCGCACCAGCAGCACCACGGTCTTGCCTTCGCGCTCGATCGCTTCCAGGCGTGCCTCCAGCGCCGGCGAGCAGGCGCCCAGGTCATGCACCAGCCGGTGATTGCCAAGCCGGTATTCCACGCCCTGCACCGTGCCACGCGTGCCGCTCCCCGCGAGCGCCTCGAAATCGTCCACCGGCAGCGTCGCAATGCCTTCGCCCGCCGCGGCGGCGGCCACCGCGCGCGACACCGGGTGGTCCGAGCGAGCGGCCAGGCTGGCGGCAATGGCGCGCACCTGCGGCGGCGCGTCGGCCAGCAGCGCATGGTCGGTTTGCACCGGCTTGCCGTGCGTGATCGTGCCGGTCTTGTCCAGCGCCACCCAGGCCAGGTGCCGGCCCTGCTCCAGGTAGACCCCGCCCTTGACCAGGATGCCCCGGCGCGCGGCCGCGGCCAGGCCGCTGACGATGGTCACCGGCGTGGAAATCACCAGCGCGCACGGGCAGGCGATCACCAGCAGCACCAGCGCCTTGTAGATCCAGTCGGCCCAGCCACCGCCAGCCAGCAGCGGCGGCACCACCGCCACCGCCACGGCAATGGCGAACACGGTGGGAGTGTAGATGCGCGCGAACTGGTCGACGAAGCGTTGCGTCGGCGCGCGGCTGCCCTGCGCGGCTTCCACCGCGTGGATGATGCGCGCCAGCGTGGAGTCGCCGGCGGGCGCGGTCACGGTGTATTCCATCTCGCCCGACTGGTTGATCGAGCCGGCGAAAAGCGGATCGCCTTCGGCCTTGTCGACCGGCACGCTTTCACCGGTGATCGGTGCCTGGTCCAGCGCCGACTGGCCGCGCACGACCTTGCCGTCCAGCGCCACGCGCTCGCCGGGGCGCAGCCGCACCAGCGCGCCGACGGCGACGCTGGCCGCGGACACGGCTTCCCAGCTGCCGTCGTCGCGGCGCACCGTCGCCTGCTCCGGCGCCATCGCCATCAGCCCGCGGATGGCATTGCGGGCGCGGTCGAGCGACGCTGCCTCGATGCGCTCGGCCAGCGCGAACAGCACCATCACCATCGCCGCTTCGGGCCATTGCCGCAGCAGCAGCGCGCCGGTGACGGCGATGCTCATCAACGCATTGATATTCAGGTTGCCGTTGCGCAGCGCGATCCAGCCCTTGCGGTAGGTGGTGAGGCCACCCAGCGCCACCGCCGCCAGCGCCAGCGCGGCCGGCAGCCACGGCAGGCCGAGCGCCAGCCATTCGGTCGCTTCCGCGCCGACCGCGGCCACGCCGGCCAGCACCAGCGGCCACCACGGCTTGCGTGCGGTGGTCTCGGGCAGGACCTGCTGCGCGGCTTCGGCATCCAGCGGCACCGCCTGCATGCCGAGGCTGCGGATGGCCGCGACCACCGGCTCCGGCGACGGCAGCGTATGGTGGAGCGTCAGCACCCGCTGGATCAGGTTGAACTCCAGCGCCGCCACGCCCGCCATATTGCCCAGCTTGTTGCGGATCAGCGTTTCCTCGGTGGGGCAGTCCATCGCGTCGATGCGATAGGCGGCGGTGCGGGTTCCGGCCGGCACCTCGACGGGCGCGGCCGGCGTCAGCGCAATCGTTGACGAGCAGCCACCGCCACAGCAAGAGGGCGCCGTGGCGTCCGGGGCGGCCTGCGAATGTGCATGCCCGTGATTGTGGCCATGAGCATGGCCAGGACCGTGATCATGGACGTGATCGTGGCCATGTTCATGGCGGCGTCCGGAGTGATCGTGCCCCGGGCCGGCATGGTCCCGGGGCAGTGCGTCTTCAGGTGACGTGCGAGCCATCTCTTGTTGTTCGCGTGGTTTGACCTGATGACATTGAAGACCCTGTAGCGGCTACAGAGTCAAGCAGGCTTCAAGCGGACCCTTAGTGCTCGCAATTGACCATCCACGACATGCCGAAGCGATCCACCAGCATGCCGAAGCCTTCGGCCCAGAACGTCTTCTGGTACGGCACCACCACCTGCCCGCCTTCGGCCAGTCCGTTGAAAATGCGCTCACCCTCTTCCTTGCCGACCGCGCCGACCGACAGGCTGAAGCCGCTGAAGGCCGGCCGCTCGCCCGGGCGGCCATCGGACGCCATCAGCTGGGTCTCGCCGAACTGGATATTGGCGTGCATCACCTTGTCCTTCCAGTCTTCCGGGATCTGCATGCCCTGGTCCGGCGGCGCCTCCTTGTAGCGCATCGCGAATGTCACCTGCGCGCCCAGCACCTTGCCGTAGAACGCCACGGCTTCGTCGAAGCGGCCGCCAAAATCCAGATAGGGTTGCACCTGCATGTCACTCTCCTTGTGGGTTGTGATCCTGGTTGCGTGTGGATGCGCCGGCCGGAGTTGCCTTGCCGGCACGCGCGCCATTATGCGCGCGTGCCGGGCACATGCAAGCGCAGCGGTCCGCTGCCGATCGCTTCAGGCCACCGTGGCGGGAGCCTGCGTCGCCGCGGCCGAGGTTTCGGCCGGGAATTGCAGCGAGAACACCGTTTCGCCGTCGGCGCTGCGCACGGTCACGCTGCCGCCGTGCAGCCGCATGATGGTGTCGACGATTGCCAGCCCGAGGCCGGTCGAAGTGGCCGAATTGCGGCGCGACGGGTCCGCGCGGTAGAAGCGGCCGAAGATATGCGGCAGGGTGTCCGGCGGGATCGCCGGTCCCGCGTTGCTGACGCGGATGCAGGTGTTGGCCGCCCCACCCGGCGCGGGAACGCGCGTGGCATCCAGCCGCACCGTGGTTCCCTCGGGCGCGTGGCGCAGCGCGTTGTCGAGCAGGTTGGTGACCGCGCGCCGCAGCAGCGCCTGGTCGGCCTGCACCAGCGCGTGTCCGCCAACCGCCAGCGTGACGTCGCGGTCGGCCGCGACCGCCTCGAAATACTCGGCCATCTTGTCGAGCTCTTCACGCGCATCCAGCGTGCGCACGCCCAGCGCCACCTGCGCATGGTCGGCGCGCGCGAGGAACAGCATGTTCTCGATCATGCGCGCCAGCCGTTCGTATTCTTCCAGGTTCGATTCGAGCAGCGCCTCGTATTCCGCCGCGCCGCGGCTTTGCGCCAGCGTTACCTGGGTCTGGCCGATCAGGTTGCTGATCGGGGTGCGGAAATCGTGCGCCAGGTCGGCCGAGAACTCGGACAGCCGCGAGAAGCTGTCCTGCAGCCGCGCCAGCATGTCGTTGAGCGCGGCCGCCAGTTCGCGCAGCTCGGCGGGCGCACTGCCCACATCGAGCCGCGTGGCAAGCCGGCTGGTGGTCACCGCGGCCGCGTCGGTTGCCATGCGCCGCAGCGGCTGCAGACCGCGCCGCGCCAGCACGAAACCGAGCCCGGCCGCCGCGGCCGCGCCGCACAGCGTCGCCCACAGCAACCGGTAGCGGTATTCGCGGATCAGCGCCACGCGGTAGCCGGCATCGCGCAGCACCACGATCTCGACGGCCTTGTCGGAATCCCCGAGCTGGCCGAGCGCGGCAATGCCGCGCGAAGGCACGCCGTTGCGCGGATACCAGGTCTGCAGCATGTCTTTCTCCGGCTGCATGCCGGCCGGCAGCACGCGCAGCGGCGGCACGGACTCGTTGCGCGGATTGAGCGTGACCAGCGGCTCGCCCTGGCGCGAGCGCACCACCAGGATCAGCCCCTCATGGCCCATGGCGATATCGGCGAACCGGTGCGTATCGGCGCGGATCTCAGCCTCGCTGCGCACTTCGCGCAGCAGGTGGCGCACCAGCAGCACTTCGCCGACCAGTTCGCTCTCGTCGCGGCCCTGCAGCTGCGCCGACAGCGCGCTGGACAGGTAGGCTGCCACGCTGACCAGGATCGCGGCCGTGGCCAGCCCGTACGCCAGCGCCAGCCGCGTGGTCAGGGACGACGGCAGCCGCATCATGCCGCGCCGGGCCCGAAGCCATCGCTGTCTTCGCCGTCATCCAGCACATAGCCCATGCCGCGCCGGGTATGGATCAGCTTGCGCGCAAACGGGTCGTCGACCTTGGCGCGCAGGCGCCGGATCGATACGTCGACCACATTGGTGTTGCTGTCGAAGTTGACGTCCCACACCTGCGACGCGATCAGCGAGCGCGACAGCACCTCGCCGCGGCGGCGCGCCAGCAGGTACAGCAGCGCAAACTCCTTGGAGGTCAGGTCGATCTTCTGGCCGGCGCGCACCACGCGACGGCGGATGGCATCGATCTGCAGGTCGGCCACTTCGATGAATTCGCTCTCGCGCAGCGGCCCGCGGCGCAGGATGGTGCGGATGCGCAGCACCAGCTCCGCGAAGGCGAACGGCTTGACCATGTAGTCGTCGGCGCCAAGCTCCAGGCCCTTGAGGCGGTCCGACAGCTCGTCACGCGCGGTCAGGAACAGCACGGGCGTGTCGCGCTCGCGGCGCAGCTCGCGCAGCACCTGCCAGCCGTCAAGGTTGGGCAGCATCACGTCCAGCACGATCAGGTCGTAGGGGTGCTCGCGCGCGTGGGCCAGGCCGTCGACACCGTCGCGCGCCAGGTCCACCACGAAGCCGGATTCGGTGAGGCCCTTGAGCAGGTAGTCGCCCGCCTTGGGTTCGTCCTCGACAATCAGGATACGCATGTGTCAGTCACTTTCCGGCGGCACCAGTGCCGCCATGGCGTAACGCTAGCCGAGGATGGCGGGAAATGGGCAAAGATTTCAGAAATGTCATGGCAAAGACGGCTTTCTGCGGGGAAATGCCAGTAAAATGCGCGGTGACCGCCGGCCCGGCCGATGGTTCCCCCCGCGCTCCGCGCGATTTCGATTACCTGTCCGCTTAGCCTTCGCCCGCCTTGATGAAACGCCTGCCGCGCCTGTCGAACTCCCTGCTGCTGTCGCTTGCACTGCTCGCGCCGGTATCCGGTGCCCTGGCGGCCGTGACGACCGTATGCAGCGCGGTGCAGGCCGCGGGGCTGTCGCTGCCGGAACGGCACGCAGCGGCCAAGATGGAAGCCGAAGCCGCACTGGGTGGCGGCAGCGAAGGCAGCTGCCGCGGCGCCGCGGTGCAGGTCATGGTGGAACCCGGCGGACAAGGCGTGCCGCTGCAACTGCAGGACGGGTCGCCGCAGCCGTCGGACGACGACACCGCAACGCTGCCGGGCCAACCTGCCGCCGCCGCGGGCGAACTGCCGGAACTGCCGCCCGAGGTGATGGCCCACTGGGCGCATGCGGCCCCGATGGCGACACCGGCGGTATTCAACGACCTGCTGCCCGACCTGCTGCCTTTTGCCTCGCGCTGCTGAAGCGCAACGCCGCGCCTGGCGGCGTTCCTGACTGCTACCCGCTTATTGCCGCAAGCCGCTGGCGCTGCGCGTGCGGCTTATTCGACGCGGAAGAACTCGATCGATTGCCCCGCATTGACCGCGCGCTGCAGCCAGTCGGGGTATTCGCCCTCGCCGTCCCAGCTTTGCCCCAGGGCATTGCGGTAGAGCGGACGCGGTGCGCCATTGGATTTGGCGCTGGCAACATCGGCGCCGGCCTCGGGCGCGGCCTTGCGTGAGGGTTCCACAGCGCGCGCCGGGACCTTGTCGAAGCATCCCGCGGCGACCAGGTCGTCAAGCGTCAGCGCATGACGGTCCATTTGCTCGTGGATCCACGCCACCGCAGCGAGTTTGGCTGAATCAGACTCGGACATGACTATCGTGAGAGGCCCGCTGCATTTCCGCGGGCAATGAGGACCGGCGATGGAACCGCAGGCCGGTCGGATAGCCATGATTCTACAGCCTTTGCCGGTGCTGCCGGCGTTTGCGCGCGACGGCGCGGCGCATTTCCTTGCATTTCCCTGCATTTGCCGTGCGCTTGCCGCGCAGGGCAAATGCTGCATGACGGCAATGTCATGTCGGCGTCATGCTGGCGTGGATGGCCAGTGCCTAGACTTCTCTCTACCGCCACCCGTACCGGGCTGGCACTCTTACGGAGAAGCATCCATGCAAGCACTCAGGCAAGTCTTTGTCGCCACCGCACTGGTTGCGGCCGCGGTCGGCACCGCGCAGGCAGCACCGCGCAGCGTCGATCCGTTCAGCGACGGCGCGCGCAGCGTCACCGGCACGCGCAGCTCGTTCACCGACGGCGCGCATACGGCCACCGGTACCCGCAGCAGCTTTACCGATGGCGCACACACCGCCACCGGCACCCGCAGCACCTTCACCGACGGCGCACACAACCCGAACGGTCCGCGCGACAGCTTCAGCGACGGCGCCTGACCTCGGCCGCCCGCCGCGCGGCCACCATTGTGCCCACCACGGCGCGCACGCGGGACCGCATCAGCGCACCGCGCCGTAGATCCGGCGCGCATCCGCGGCGTCGGCGATCGGCCGGCCCAGCGTGAGTCCGCCCTGCACGGCCTGCGCCACCAGCGCGGCGTTGCCGGGCGCGCGGCTGCCGTCGCGCAGCAGCAGGTTGTTCTCGAAGCCCACCCGCACATGGCCGCCGAACGCGGCGGCCGCGGTCACGCAGGCATTCTCTTCGCGGCCAAAGGCGCAGATCGCCCACGGCAGCGCATCGTCGCTTTCCGCGGCCACCTGCAGGAACGGCAGCAGGTCGTGCGGCGACGAGACCTGCCCCGCCGAATAGCGCCCCAGCACATACAGCAGCGACCACGCACCCGCCGGCACCAGTCCGCGCGCGCGCAGCGCATGCCAGCGGCGCACGTCGGCCGCGTCGTACAGGATGACCTGCGTCATCACGCGTTCGCGCGCCAGCCAGGCGAAGAACGCGGCCAGCTCGCTTTCCGGGATCTCCGGCACGGCCACCTCGCGCAAACCCACCGACACGGCTTCGGGCCGCAGCTCGCGCACCATCGCCATCTGCGCGGGGGCCTTGTACACGCCGGCGGCTTCGCTGGTCACCTGCACCAGCAGCGAATCGCCGACGGCCTGCTTCACGGCGGCCAGCGCGTCGCGGTAGGCCTGCGCGTCGAGCGAATGGCGGCCCTGCGCATCGCGCACGTGCATATGCATCATGGCGGCGCCGGCATCGAGGCAGGCGCGCGCTTCCTGTGCCAGCGCCGCGGCGGTCAGCGGCACCGCGGGGTGGTCGGCAGCCTGCTTGTAGGCGCCGTTGGGCGCGACCGTGACGATCAGCGGGGAATCGGCAAGCGCCGCGCGGGCCGCGGCGGCTTGTGTCGAGGCAGACGGATTGGCTTGGGTCATGGCTGGATCTCGGGCAATTCAGGAGCGATCAGGTCGAGGCCGGCGCGCAGCAGGCGGTCGTAGCGCGCGCGCTCGGCGGCAATGGCTGCGGGGCTCCAGACATAGAAGCCCTCGCCGCGCTTCATGCCGTGGCGGCCGTCGGCGGCGCGCTCGGCCAGGCAGCGCGCGGGATGGTCGTCGTTGCAGAAGCTCGGGTACATGGTGGCGCCGGCGGCGGCGTGCACGTCGATGCCGGCATGGTCGCGCTGCAGCACCGGGCCAGCCGCCAGAAAGCGGAAGCCGAAGCCGAAGCGCACCGCCGCATCCACGTCCTCGGGCGAGGCAATGCCGCGGTCGATCAGGTTGAAGGCCTCGCGCGACAGCGCGTGCTGCAGCCGGTTCGCAAGGAAGCCGGGCAGGTCCTTGCGCACTTTCACCGGCACCATCGCGCAGCGGCGCATGAACGCGATCAGCGCGTCGGCGCTGCCTTCGTCGCTGTCTTCGCCCATCACCACTTCGACCAGCGGCACCAGGTGCGCCGGCATGAAGAAATGCAGGCCCAGCATGCGCTCGCGCGACTCCAGCCCGCCGCCGATCGCGCTGATCGGGAAGCTGGAGCTGTTGCTGGCGAGCACCGTGTCCGCCCGCGCGCGGCGGACCAGGTCGGCAAACAATTGCTGCTTGAGTTCCAGGCGCTCGGGGATGCATTCGATCACCAGGTCGACGGTGGCCCATTCCACCTGGTCCAGCGTGGCGGCCACGGACAGGCATGCGGCGCCGTCGGCGCGGCCGATGGCGGCCAGGTTGTCGCGCACCCGCCCGGGCAGCGCGGCGCCGCGCGTGGCGTCAGGCTCGATCACGGTGGTGCGGCACAGGGCGCGAGTCAGCACCACGGCGACGTCGGCGCCCATGGTGCCGCCGCCCACCACCACCGCATGGGCGGCGCCGGGACGGCCCAGTGGGCTGGCAGTGACCGCTTCGGTCGGGTTCGGCATAGGTTCTCCGGGGAAGTCCTGCGGGATTGGTGCCGCCCCGGGGGCCGCAGTGGCGCGCCGGGCAACGGAATCCCGGCAGTGTAGAGAACTCGCTTTGATTGATGAAGTCGATTCTCTGGATAAAATGATCCACAAATCAGATCAATCGCACGATCCGACCGCTCGTGCCGCTCATGTCTTCCGCGGCGCACACCGCGCCCGCCACTGCCTGACCATGAAAATCAACCTGTCGATGCGGGACATCGAGACCACGCTGGTGCTCGGCCGCACGCTCAATTACCGCCAGGCCGCCACCCAGCTGCACCTGTCCCAGTCCGCCCTGTCCACGCAGATCCTGCGCATCGAGGAATCGCTCGGCGTGCGCCTGTTCGATCGCACCACCCGCACCGTGCGCCTGACCGCCGCGGGCCAGGTCTTTATGCAGCAGGCCGCGCTGCTGCAGGCCGCCTTCCGCGGCGCCATCGACGCCGTTACCGGCATTGCCAGCGCCGAGCGCGGCCAGGTGGCCGTGGCGGCGCTGCCGTCGCTGGCGGCGCGCATGCTGCCGCGCGTGCTGATGGCCTATCACCGGGCGCGCCCGGAAGTGGCGCTGAAGGTGATCGACACGCTGTCCGGCCCGGCCTTCGACCTGGTGCGCGCGGGCGAGGTGGACTTTGCGCTGACGGCGGCCGATCCGCAGCAGGCCGACCTGCATTACGAGCCGCTGCTGTCCGACCGCTTCGTGCTGCTGATCCCCTCGGCGCACCCGCTGGCGCGCAGCAGCGGCCCGTTGCGCTGGGCCGATACCGCCACCGCGCCGCACGTATCGATGACGCATCCCAGCAGCGTGCGCCAGTACGCCGAATGGGCCTTCCTGCAGAACAAGATCCGCTTCCAGCCGGTGTTCGAGGCCGAGCACCTGGCCACCATCGCGGCCATGGTCGAATGCGGCTTCGGCGTGGCGGCGCTGCCAGAGATTGCGGCCGGCACGGTGCGCCAGGCCGGCATCGTCGAGCGGTTACTGACCGCGCCAGTGACCGAGCGCTCGATCGGGCTGGTGACCTCGCGCAACCGCTCGCTGTCCCCCGCCGCCGCCGAACTTGCCGCGGCGGTGCGCGCGCAGCTGGCGCATCCCGCCGCTGCCGGCGCCGGCGCCATGGAGGCCAGCGCATGAGCATCATCGTCGATATCCTGATCCTGGCCGGCGCGCTGCCGGCCATCGTCGCGGTGGTGCAGTGGTCGCGGTGGTCTGCGCCGGCCTTATGGCCAGCGCGCTCGGGCCGACGCGCCTGAACCCGCCGAACTGGCGCCACCTGCGCATGATGTGGGAGCTCGCGATGCCGCGCACCATTACCCGCACGGCATCGAGCCGGGCTCGCGACCGGCCGCTGGCGCGCGCTGGCCGATCGCTTCGGGCTGCCGATCCGCCGCCGCCGTCAGGACAGGCCCGGCACGGAGCCGGGCCCGCAGGCTTTAGGAAGGGTCTTTGGTACGCGTGCGCGAGACGGCCATCATGATGCCGACGCCGAGCACGATCAGGCAGGCGATGCCGATATAAACGGTCGCGAGGCCGGCCGTTGACATCGCCCAGGCGATGCCGCCGACCAGGACCAGCAAGCCAATGATGTATAGCGCGAATGACATGAATCGGCTCCTTGCGGTGGTGACGCTGCTTCCAATGTAGGCAGCGTCACGCGCGCAAGGGATAGGACGATGGCGGACGGCGGCGTAGGCGGGTTCTGACTTCGCTGTGATGCCGCTGCCACAGGGCGGTGGCCGCAATGCGGCCCGCCGGGGCTGTCCGCAGGGTTCAGGCAGCGCCCCGGGCCTGCGCCGCGGCGAGATAGGCATCGCGCGACGGCAGCAGGTGGCGGCGGCACAGTTCCACCAGCGCCTCGCGGTTGCCCTGCTGCAGCGCCTCGATCATGGCCCAGTGCTCCTGCCGAGCGCGCTCGCGATAGGCCGCGGCCGCCAGCGTGCCGAACCGGATCGGGTGGGTGCGGCGCGCATAGTCGCCGATGGCCTGCTGCAGCACGGCATTGCCGGTCAGCGCGAACAGCTCGCGGTGAAAGGCCTGGTTGATGCGGAACACCGCGCGCGCATCGCCAGCGGCCACGGCGGCGTCATGCTGCTTCTGCACCGCGGCCAGCGGCGCCAGCCGCGCCGGCGGCACCGGCAGGTCGATCTGCCCGGCGGCATGGCATTCCAGCACTTCGCGCAGTGCGTACAGTTCCAGCACCTCGCGCGCGGAGAACGCGCGCACCACCGCGCCGACATTGCGCTTGCGCTCGACCACGCCGATCGCCTCCAGCCCCGCCAGCACCTGCCGCACCACATGCCGCTTGAGGGCGAAGCGCGCCATCAGGTCGTCCTCGGTCAGCCGCTCGCGCGGATGCAGGCGGCCGAAGACGATGTCCTCCTCCAGCGTATCGACGGCCTGCTGCATGGCGCCGGCTTCGGACTGTGGGGTGATGTCCGGCATGGCTCAGCGCTGGTGCGGCACGGTATCGACGGTCTGCGTCGCGCGCAGGAAGTCGAAGTCGACGCCCTGGTCGGCCTGCGTCACGGTCTCGAGGAACAGCTTGCGGTAGCCGCGCTCGGCGCGCGGGCGCTCCACCGGCTGCGCCGCGGCGCGGCGGGCCAGTTCGGCGTCGTCGACCAGCAGCGTCAGGTCGCGCTCGCGCACCGACAGGCGGATGCGGTCGCCGCTGCGCACCAGCGCCAGCGGACCGCCGATGGCCGCTTCGGGCGTCACGTGCAGCACGATGGTGCCTGCCGCGGTGCCGCTCATGCGGCCGTCCGAGATGCGCACCATGTCCTTGACCCCGGCGCGCGCCAGCTTGCGCGGGATCGGCATGTAGCCCGCTTCGGGCATGCCGGGCGCGCCGGTGGGTCCGATGCGCTTGAGCACCAGGATATCGTCGGCCTTGACGTCGAGCGCTTCGTCGTCGATGCGCAGCGCCATGTCCTCGGCGTTCTCGAATACCACGGCGCGGCCCTCGTGCTCCATCAGCACCGGATCGGCCGCGGACTGCTTGATGATGGCGCCGCCCGGCGCCAGGTTGCCGCGCAGCACGGCCAGGCCGCCGGCCGGGTAGATCGGGTCGGCCGCTCTGCGGATCACGTCCTGCTCGAACGGCGGCGGCGCGGCGTCAAGCTCTTCGCCAAGCGTGCGGCCGGACACGGTCAGCGTGTCCAGGTGCAGCAGCGGACGCAGCTCGCGCAGCAGCATGGTCATGCCGCCGGCCTTGTGGAAGTCCTCCATGTAGTGCTGGCCGGAGGGCTTGAGGTCGACCAGCACCGGCGTCTCGCGGCTCATGCGGTCCAGGCCCGCCAGGTCGATATCGATGCCGAGGCGGCCGGCAATGGCGGTCAGGTGCACGATGCCGTTGGTCGAGCCGCCGATCGCCAGCAGCACGCGCAGTGCGTTCTCGAAAGCCTTGCCGGTCAGGATGCGGTCCGGCGTCAGGCGCGCCTTGGCCATCGCCACCGCCGTGGTGCCGGTGCGCTCGGCCACGCGGATGCGGTCGGCCGTCACCGCGGGCGCCGAGGCACCGCCGGCCACCATCATGCCAAGCGCCTCGGTCACGCACGCCATGGTGCTGGCCGTGCCCATCACCGAACAGCTGCCGACGCTGGCCACCAGCTGGTTGTTGACGTCGGCGATCTCGGCGGCATCGATCTCTTCGGCACGATAGCGGCCCCAGTAGCGGCGGCAGTCAGTGCAGGCGCCCACGCGCTCGCCACGATGCGCGCCGGTGAGCATCGAACCGGTTACCAGCTGGATCGCCGGCACCCCGGCCGAGGCCGCGCCCATCAACTGCGCCGGCACGGTCTTGTCGCAGCCGCCGATCAGCACTACCGCGTCCATGGGCTGCGCGCGGATCATTTCCTCGGTGTCCATCGACATCAGGTTGCGCAGGTACATGCTGGTCGGCGCGGAAAAGCTCTCGTGCACCGAGATGGTCGGGAAATCCACCGGCAGGCCGCCGGCCAGCATCACGCCGCGCCGGACCGCGTCGATCAGCTGCGGCGCGTTGCCGTGGCAGGGGTTGTAGCTGCTGCCGGTGTTGACGATGCCGATCACCGGCCGCGACAGCGCGTCGTCGGTATAGCCGGCGCCCTTGATAAAGGCCTTGCGCAGGAACAGCGAGAAGCCGGTGTCGCCGTAGTTGGTCAGGCCCTTGGCCAGGCCTTGCGGTCGGGTGGCGTCGGGCTTGCTGGGGTCGTTGGCGGACATGAGGGCTATCTCCAATGAAATTATTGATAATCGATGGCCGGAAGCTTAGCGGCCAATGCTGGCGTAGCGCAAGCCCGGCATCGCACCGCATTAATTGATTCAATCCAGAGATCAGTCGATAGAAAAATACGGATTCATCAATCAAGCGGCCCGGCCTACACTTGGCCCCGATAACGAGCCGGGCGTCATCCGCCGGCGGCCACCCGCCGCCCGCCGATCCATTCCCATTCCAACGATTTCCCGGCACAGGAGACCCACATGCCTGGCATTTCGCCCACGGCCGCCCGCGCCACCACAGCGGCGCGCCGCACCCCTCGCCGCTCCATCCTGGTCGCTTCTCTCGCATTTGCCGGCATGCTGCTCGCCCCGGCTTGGGGCATGGCCGCGGACGCCTATCCCGCCAAGCCGATCCGGCTGGTCGTGCCCTACCCGCCCGGCGGCGCCACCGACGTGATCGGCCGCACGCTGGCCCAGCGCCTGTCCACCACGCTCGGCCAGCAGGTGGTGGTCGACAACCGCGCCGGCGCCGCGGGCAATATCGGCGCCGAGCTGGTCGCCAAGTCGCCCGCCGACGGCTATACCCTGCTGCTGGGCGCGCTCACCAGCCACGCCATCAACGCCGCGCTGTACAAGAGCCGCGTGCCTTACGACCTGGAGAAGAGCTTCGCGCCGGTGTCGATCGTCGGCACCGTGCCGCTGGTGTTCGTGGTCAATCCGTCGGTCAGCGCCAGCAGCCTGCCGCAACTGGTCTCGCTGGCAAAATCCAGGCCCGGCGCCATCACCTTCGCCTCGGCCGGCAACGGTTCTCCGCAGCACCTGGCCGGCGAGATGTTCAAGCGCATGGCCGGCGTGGAGATGCTGCACGTGCCATACAAGGGCAGCGGCCCGGCCATGACCGACCTGATCGGCGGTCAGGTGCTGAGCATGGTCGAGACCGTTCCCGCGGCCCAGGCCTACGTCAAGACCGGCAAGATCCGCGCCCTGGCGGTGGCCTCGTCCGAGCGCGTCAGTGCGCTGCCCGACGTGCCGACCGCCACCGAAGCCGGACTGAAAGACTTCGAAGTCAGCTCGATGTTCGGCATCGTCGCTCCGGCGGGCACGCCGGCGCCGGTGATCGACCGGCTCAGCGGCGACCTGAAGAAGATCCTGGCAGAGCCGGAAGTCCAGGCCACGCTGCTCAAGCAAGGGGCGATTGCCACGTGGACGACGCCGGCGCAGGCGAGTGCGCGGATCAAGGCCGAGGTCGGCAAGTGGAATACGGTGATCCGGGAGGCGGGGGTGAAGCCGGAGTAGTCATTGGATGCAGTCCGAATACCCAGGACATGGGTTTTTCCGGGTTAGCAGTGACATGGGTATGAATGCCTCCCTCGTCACTCTGTTATGCCCCGCATTCCGCCCTGCTGTATCTGTGCCCCGCCTGCTCCCGCCCGTATACTCTGGGGGCCGGGCGCGGCCCTAGCCCGCGCCTCACCGATTCCACAAACAGATCAAGCAACGGAGCAGCAGCATGCGTGTCGCATTTCTCGGCCTGGGCGTCATGGGTTTCCACATGGCCGGCCACCTCGCCGCCAAAGGGCACGAGGTCACGGTCTACAACCGCACCGCCGCCAGGGCGCAGGCCTGGGTCGGGAAGTTCGGCGGCAAGGCGGCAGCGACGCCGGCACTGGCGGTGCGCGACGCACAGGTGGTGTGCTCCTGCGTCGGCAATGACGACGACCTGCGCGCGGTGCTGACCGGCCCCGATGGCGCCTTCTTCGGCGCGCCGAGCGGCTGCATTTTCGTCGACCACACCACGGCCAGCGCCAATGTCGCGCGCGAGCTCTATGCCGCGGCCGGCGAGCGCGGCCTGCACTTTGTCGACGGCCCGGTCTCGGGCGGCGAAGTCGGCGCGGAAAAAGGCATCCTGACCATCATGTGCGGCGGCGATGCCGACGTCTACGCGCGCGCCGAGCCGGTCATCGCCGCCTATGCCCGCGCGGTGACCCGCATCGGCGAGGCCGGCGCCGGGCAACTGGCCAAGATGGTCAACCAGATCAGCATTGCCGGCCTGATCCAGGGCCTGTCGGAGGCCATCGCCTTCGGCGAGCGCGCCGGGCTGGACATGCGGCTGGTGCTGGATGTCATCAGCAAGGGCGCCGCCGGCTCCTGGCAGCTGGAAAACCGCGGCCCCACCATGATCGACAACAAGTTCGATTTCGGCTTCGCGGTGGACTGGATGCGCAAGGACCTGGGCCTGTGCCTGGACGAGTCGCGCCGCAACGGCGCCGCGCTGCCGGTGACGGCGCTGGTCGACCAGTTCTATGCCGACCTGCAGCAGATGGGATGCGGCCGCGCCGACACCTCGTCGCTGATCAAGCGCCTGCGCCAGCACGCGAAGGACGCCTGAGGTAGCGCCAGCACTACCTGCCGTCGTCCGATTCCTACAGCGATTTCGGCGCGTGCCTGAAAGGCCGCCGGCCGGACCGTGCCTAAGCTGGACGCATGGGCCGGTCCACCCGGGCCAGCCCGGCAATGATGCAGGAGACCCATCATGTGGAAACTCGCAGGCGCACTCCTGATAGGCGCAAGCATGGCGCTGGCTGGTTGTACCGCAGCGGGCGCAGTGGCCGGCGGCGTGGCCGGCCATGAACTGACCGACGGCAGCACGGCCGGTACCATCGGCGGTGCCGTGGTTGGCGGCGTGATCGGGCACGAACTGGGCAAGTAACTGGGCAAGTAATAGTCGCCAGTTTCGCGCGGATCGATGATCGGACACGCGCAGGAACGGAAATGCAGGAAGGCCGCATTGCGCGGCCTTCTTTGCTTTGGCCATTGGCCGGCGGCCGTGCTCAGCGCAGATGCCGGGGCGCCGCCTTGCCGGCAAGGCGCAAGCGCCGCCACAGCAGCACCGGCAGCCGCACCGCGCAACCCGCCAGCAGCCGCAGGTGCATCCCGGTCAGCAGCAGGTTGTCACGCAGGTAGCGGAAGTGCGAGACACCGCCTTCGCCCCGTGCAAAGTAGCGCACCGGTGCCGCCACATTGATAGGGCGCACACCGCGCCAGCACAGGCGGACCGCCGCTTCGGGATCGAAATCGAAGCGCCGCATCCAGCGCGTCTCGCGCATCACCGCGCGCAGCGGCGCGATCGGGTAGACGCGGAAGCCATAGAGGGAATCGCCGATCCCGGCCCAGAGGGTCTCGACATCGGCCCAGAAATTGGACATGCGCCGCCAGTAGACCCGTTCGCGGGGCGCGCTGGCGTCGAAAACCGGCCGGCCCAGCACCATCGCGTCCGGCTCGCGCTGCGACAGGGCCATGAACTCCGCAATCAGGTGGGCCGGATGCTGGCCGTCCGAATCCATGACCAGCACATGGGTGAAGCCCTCGGCCGCCGCGGCTTCGATGCCGTGCAGCACAGCAGCGCCCTTGCCCTGGTTGGTGGGCAGCGTCAGCACGCGCAGCGCCGGGTCGGTGGCGGCTTCGGCCCGCAGCCAGCGTTCGCTGCCATCGGTACTGCCGTCGACCACGACCCATACCGGCGCCCACGCCGCGCGCGCCGCCTGCAGCGTGCCGTGCAGGCGGGTGCCGGGGTTGTAGCTGGGGATCAGCACCAGGTGGGAACGGTGCGCTGCGTCGGCGCCCGGCGCGGGCGCAGGGAGTGGCGTGGCATGCTGGGGCATGTCGCGCTCCGGTTCCCGGGTGGCGGGGTTAGCTGGCGCGCTGCGCCGCGACGTAGCCGGCAAGGCTGCCGAGCGACGCGAAAATGGTCTTGTTGTCGGGGTTGTCCGAACGCAGTTCGACCCCGTACTTGCGCGACACCAGCAGGGCAATCTCCAGGATGTCGATGGAGTCCAGCCCGAAGCCTTCGCCGTACAGCGGCGTGTCGGCGGTGACCTCTTCCAGTCGCAGGTCTGCGATGTCGAGTTCGTCGATGATCAGGCGGGCGAGTTCGGTTTCAAGTTCGGTCATGTTGAAGCAGAGGGGGCCGCCGCGGCACGCAGCCGGTCCGGATCGTCCCGGCGCGCCGTGGGGGCCAGCCGATGCTACCAAAGGCCCCGATGGCGGGCTAGCCGAGAGAAGTTTGGTAACAACATCAACAGGGCTTTGGGGAATCCTGGCACCGCGTAGGGGGTCTTTTAAGGTATAAAGCGTTCGCTTCGCAGTCTGGCGCACACTCGCGGACTTTGGATTTCGCCGGTTTTCGGCCTCAGCCTGAAGCGCCGCTTGCTACACATGATAACGACACAAATGATGTCCTCGAGCCAATCGTCTTCCCTCCCCGCCCGTGCCCGGCCCGTCCAGGACGCACGGGTCGAATCCGCGAGTACGCCGCACGCCTCGGCCATCGGCGGCGGCCGTGGATGGCTCGTCGGGGTCGCCGGGTTCGTGATCTATGAATGCGCGCTGCATTATGCCGCGCATCGGCCGGGAGCAGAAGTCGTCGCATTGCTCCTGGGGATCCTCCCGTTCCTGGCGCTCGGTTTCCTGGCCGTGCTGCGCACCGCCGGACGCAAGCCGGCACTGTTCGCACTGGTCGCGGCATGCGTGGCGCTCTGGCTCTGGCGAGTGCCGCTGTCGCACCATTTTGGCTGGACATACCTGTTGCAGCACGCCGGCGTCAACGTGGCGCTTGGCGTGATGTTCGGCCTGACCTTGCGCGACGGCCACACCCCGCTGTGCGCACAGATCGCCACGGCCCTCCATGGCGAGCTGACGCCGGCGCACGCCCGCTATGCGCGGCGCGTGACGCAGGCCTGGACCCTGTTCTTCGCGGCCGTGGCCGGCGCCTCCACGCTGCTGTTCGTGCTGGCTCCAGTGGCGGCGTGGTCGAACTTCGCCAACCTCGCCACCCCTTTGCTGATCGCCGCGATGTTCGCTGCCGAAGCGGCATGCCGCCGCATCGCCTTCCCTGGCATGCGCCACGGAGGCCTGCTCGATGCGGTGCACGGTTACCGCGCCGTGATGGCTGCCCGGGCAGCCCGGGCCGCGCGCGCAGTGACGCCGGCCGCCACCGCCATGCCGCGCTGACGCGCGCCGCATCGCATCCGCCATGACTGCGATCCCGCTCGTCGCGCACGCCTCCCCTGCCGCCACCCTCGCGTGGGTGCAGGGCCGGCCGGTCACCGTAGGCAGGTTCCTGGCCGACGTGGCGCAGCTTGCCGCCGCGCTGCCGGCCGGCGGCCATGTCTTCAACGCCTGTACCGACCGCTATCGCTTCACCGTCGGGCTGTGCGCGGCGCTGCTGCGGGGCAAGGCTACACTTCTGCCGTCGTCGCAAACCCCCGAGACGGTGCGCCAGCTGTGCGCATTCGCACCCGATGCCTTCTGCCTGCAGGACCAGCCGGCCGCGCCGATGGCAATGCCGGTGTTCGACTACCACCAGGGCGTCGCTGCGGCCCCGGATGCGGCCGAATTCACCGACGTGCCGTCGTTTCCTGCCGACCGCGTGCTGGCCTACGTCTTCACCTCCGGTTCGACCGGCACCCCGGTGCCACACCGCAAGACCTGGGGCGCGATGGCCCGGGGAGCGCGCGCCGCCGCGCAACGGCTGGGCCTGTGCGACGGGCGCGCATGGACGCTGGTCGGCACGGTGCCGCCGCAGCATATGTTCGGCCTGGAGGCCACCGTCATGCTGGCACTGCAGGGCGGCGCCGCTCTGGCGTCGGCACCGGCGTTCTACCCGGCCGACGTCCGCGACGCACTGGCCGGAGTGCCCGCGCCGCGCGCGCTGGTCAGCTCGCCGGTACACCTGCGCACGCTGGTGCACGCGGACATGGCCATGCCCGCCGCCGACCTGCTGTTGTGCGCCACTGCCCCGCTCGGCCGCGATCTGGCTGCCGCTGCGGAAGCGCTGTTCCACGGCCCGTTGCGTGAAATCTACGGCAGCACCGAGACCGGCCAGCTTGCCACCCGCCGCACCGCGCAGGAAGACATCTGGACGCTGGTGCCCGGCGTCCGGCTGCAGCCGCGTACGGCGGACGGCGCAGCAGACACCATGACCTGGGCCGAGGGCGGGCATATCGAGCAACCGGTGGCGCTCGGCGATGCCATCGAACCGCTGGATGCGGGGCACTTCCTGCTGCACGGCCGCAAGGGCGACCTGCTCAATATCGCCGGCAAGCGCACCTCGCTGGCCTACCTTGACCACCAGCTCAATGCCATCGACGGCGTGCAGGACGGCGCCTTCTTCATGCCCGGCGACAGCCACGAAGGCGATGCACAGGGACACGTGGTGCGGCTGGTGGCAGTCGTCGTGGCGCCGGGCGTGACCCCGGCGGCGATCCTGCAGGCGCTGCGCGAGCGCATCGACCCCGCCTTCCTGCCGCGCCCGCTGCTGTTCGCCGAACGCCTGCCGCGCAATGCCGCCGGCAAGCTGCCGCGCGACACGCTGGCGGCGCTGGTGGCGCAGTTGTCCCGCGCGCGGGATGTCGCAGCGGCCCTGTCCGCCTTTGTCATCGACGCCGGCCACCCCGCCATGGCCGGCCATTTCCCCGGCAATCCGATCGTGCCCGGCGTAGTGCTGCTCGACCACGCCTTGCTCGCGCTCGGGTCCGCACTTGAGCGGCCGCTGGTGCCCACGCAGGCCGGGACGATCAAATTCCTCAGCCCCGTGCGCCCCGGAGAACGGGTCGAAATCGAACACGACGCCGAGCCGGCCACGGACGGCAGCGAACGCTTGCGCATCACGCTGCGCAGCGCGGGACGCGAAGTGGCCAGCGGCACGCTGCAACTGCGCGCCGCTACTTCGGAGGGCGGGCCATGCTGACCTGGCTGTGGAAGCGGCAAGCGCCGGTGGAGGCCGCCGACTGGTCCCGGCACAAAGAGCGCAGCAACATCCCGCTGCTGCGCGTCATGACGTGGATCTCGCTGGCGCTGGGACGTCCGGCCGGGCGCGTGGTGCTGCGCCTGATCGCGGCCTATTTCACGCTGTTCTCGCCGGCGGCGCGCCATGCCTCGCGCGCCTACCTGGACCGCGCGCTGGGCCGCGAGGCCAACTGGATCGACGGCTACCGGCATGTGCTGACCTTTGCCTCGACCATCCACGACCGCATCTACCTGCTCAACGGCCGCTTCGACCTGTTCGACATCCGCCTCCACGGCGAAGACCTGCTCGAAGCCGCCATGGCGCGCGGCCGCGGCGCGATCCTGCTGGGCGCGCACCTGGGCAGCTTCGAGGTCGTGCGCGCGCTCGGCCGCCAGCATCCGGACATGGAAGTGGCCATCACCATGTACGAGGAAAACGCGCACAAGCTCAACGACGTGCTGCAGTCGATCAACCCCGCCATGCGCCAGGACGTGATCGCACTGGGCCGCTTCGATACCATGCTGCGCGTGCGCGACTACCTCGACCGCGGCTACATGATCGGCATGCTGGCCGACCGCACCCTGTCGCAGCGTGCCACCGATCCGGTGCAGCAATGCGATTTCCTCGGCGCGCCCACCGGGTTCCCGACCGGGCCGTTGCGCATGGCCGCCATGCTGCGCCGGCCGGTGTTCTTCATCACCGGGCTGTATCGCGGCGGCAACCGCTACGATGTCCATTTCGTGCCGCTGGCGGACTTCTCGCAGACCGCGCGCGGCCAGCGCGAAGCCGCGGTGCAGTCGGCACTGGACGGTTATGTGCGGCTGCTGGAGAAATTCAGCCGCAAGGCGCCGTACAACTGGTTCAACTTCTATGACTTCTGGCACGCCGGCCCGCCGCTCTCCGAGCAGCCGCCACCGGGCAACGAGCCATGAGCCATGACCTCCCGAGCGTTGTGAAAGCCTTCGACACTGATCCGATCTGTTCCGCCAGGCGCGTTGTCCGCCGGTTGCTGCCGCTGCTGCTGGCAGGCGTTGCGTTCGGCATCGCGGTGCCAGGCAGCGCAGCCGCACCGCCCGCGCCTGCCGCAGCACAGGCCGCGCCCGCCTTCGGCGTCGACCAGCTGATGTCCACGCTGGCGCAGCGCAAGTCAGGCCGGGTCCGCTTCACCGAGACCAAGTACCTGGCGATGCTGGCCAAGCCGGTGCAGTCTTCCGGCGAACTGCTTTTCACCGCGCCCGACCACCTGGAGAAGCGCACCGTATCGCCCAAGGCAGAAAACATGGTGCTCGACGGCGACATGCTGACGGTGGAGCGCGACGGCAAGCGCTTTACCATGCCGCTGCAGAACTACCCCGAGCTGGCGGCCTTTATCGAAAGCATCCGCGGCACGCTCGCCGGCAACCGCCACACGCTGGAACGCTACTACAAGCTCGGCCTGGAAGGCCGCGCCAGCCGCTGGACGCTGACGCTGACGCCGGCGGACTCGCGCATGGCGGCAGTCGTCAGCCAGGTGCGCATCGACGGCAGCCAGGACGCACTGGACCGTGTCGAGATCCGCCAGGCCGACGGCGACCGCTCCGTCATGACGATCCGGCCCGCCGGCCGCCCATGAGCGCAGCCTCCGGCATGCCCCCCTCGTCCCCCACGCCACCCACGCGCCCCTCGGCCCCGCGGCGCTTCACGCTGCCCGGCGCGCGCCTGGCGCTGGCGCTGTGGCTGGTCGCGCTGCTGGCGTGCGCGGCGGTGGTCAGCCGCACCAGCTTCACCGCCGACCTGTCCGCCTTCCTGCCGCGGCTGCCGAGCGCCGAGCAGCAGTTGCTGGTCAGCCAGTTGCGCGACGGGCTGGTCTCGCGGCTGATCCTGGTCGGCATCGAAGGCGGCGACGCCGATGGCCGCGCGGCGGTCTCGCGCGCGATGGCGGCGCAGTTGCGGCGCGATCCGCGCTTCACCGCGATCCAGAACGGCGAGCCGTTGAACCAGGACGCCGACCGCAAATACGTCTACGAACACCGCTACCTGCTCAGCCCGACAGTCACGCCGGAGCGTTTCAGCGAGCACGGCCTGGCGCATGCCGTGAACGATTCGTTCGAGCTGCTGGCCTCGTCGGCCGGCCTCTTCACCAAGGCACTGCTGCCCCGCGACCCCACCGGCGAGGTCGCCGCGCTGCTGACTCAGCTCGACGCCGGCCAGCGCCCCCAGCTGCATGCCGGCGCCTGGACCTCGCGCGACGGCAAGCGCGCGGTGCTGCTGGCGCAGAGCGCGGCCTCGGGTTCGGATACGGACGCGCAGGCGCAGGCCATCGACGCAATCCGCGATGCCTTTGCCAAGGCCGCGGCAAACGGCCCCTATCAGCTCGCGATGACCGGCCCCGGAGTCTTCTCCGTCAAGTCGCGCGACACCATCCGGCACGACGTCGAGCGCCTGTCGACCATCGGCGTGGCCATCATCGTCACGCTGCTGCTGGCGGTCTACCGTTCGGTGCCGCTGCTGGTGCTGGGGCTGGTGCCGGTACTGAGCGGCGCGCTGGCCGGCATCGCGGCGGTGAGCCTGGGTTTTGGCGGCACCGTGCACGGGCTGACGCTGGGCTTCGGCACCACGCTGATCGGCGAGGCGGTCGACTATTCGATCTACCTGTTCGTGCAGTCGGCGCAATACACGCGCAACGGCCAGCGCGACAACCGCGCCTGGCTGGGCGGGTTCTGGCCCACGGTGCGGCTGGGCGTGCTGACCTCGGTGTGCGGTTTTGCCTCGCTGCTGCTGTCGGGCTTTCCGGGACTGGCGCAGCTTGGGCTGTATTCGATCGCAGGGCTCGCGACGGCGGCGCTGGTGACGCGCTTCGTGCTGCCGCAGCTGGTGCCCGCCACGCTGCACCTGCGCGACGTGACGCCGCTGGGACGCCGCCTGGCATGGCTGGCCGAGCGTGCCCACCGGCTGCGCTGGCTGGTGCTCGTACTGGTGGTCGCGGCAAGCACCGTGCTGGCGATGCATCGCGGCACGCTGTGGGGCCGCGAGCTGGCCGGGCTGAGCCCGGTGCCCGCGAGCGAACAGGCCCTCGACGCCTCGCTGCGCGCCGACCTGGGCGCGCCCGACGTGCGCTTCCTGGTGGTGCTGTCCGGGCCCGACCAGGAAAGCGTGCTGCAGGGCGCGGAGCGCGTGGCCCACGAACTCGACCCGCTGGTGGCGCAGAACTTCATCGGCGGCTATGAAAGCCCCGCGCGCTACCTGCCCAGCGACGCGACCCAGCGCGCGCGCCAGGCCAGCCTGCCGCCGCCCGCCGAGCTGGCGCAGCGGCTGCGCGCGGCCGTCGCCGGCCAGCCGGTGCGCGCCGACCTGTTCGCACCGTTCCTGGCCGAAGCCGAGCAAGCGCGCGCGGGCCCGCTGCTGCGGCGCGAAGACCTGCGCGGCACGTCGATGGCGCTGGCGGTCGATGCGCTGCTGACGCATCGCGACGGGCGCTGGAGCGCGACGCTGCCGCTGCGCGCCCCGGCCATGGCAAATGCCGCCAAGGGTAGCGGCGACGGCGTCGACAGTGCCGCGGTGCGCGCCGCCGTTGCCCGCGCCGACGTGCCCGATACGCTGTTCGTTGACCTCAAGGGCGAGTCCGACCGCCTCTACGCCGGCTACCTGCGCGAGGCGCTGCTGCTGTCGCTGGCGGGCCTGCTGGCGATCGTGGCGCTGCTGGCGATCGCGCTGCGCTCGCCGCGCCGCGTGGCGGCCACGGTACTGCCGCTGGCGGCCGCCGCGGTGGTCGTGCTGGGCGGGCTGGCCGCACTGGGCCAGCCGCTGACGCTGCTGCACCTGGTGGGCCTGTTGCTGCTGGTGGCAGTCGGCTCGAACTACGCGCTATTCTTCAATGGCGCTTCAGCGGGCCAGCCTGGCGCGGCCCATTCGCCGCACACGCTGGTCTCCCTGCTGCTCGCAAACCTGACGACGGTGTCCGCCTTCGGCCTGCTGGCGCTGTCGAGCCTGCCATTGCTGCGGGCGTTCGGCCTGACAGTCGGCCCCGGCGCCATCCTGGCGCTGTGGTTCTCGGCAATCCTGGCGCGGCCCGCCACCTCCGGCAATGCCGGAAATGCCGGGACCGGTCAGGCCGGGAGTACGACATGAACCGCTTTTCCGCATCCGGCGGCGCCTGGCACGACACGCCGCCAAGCCGCCCGTGGCGCCCCAGCCCGCTGCTGTATGGCGCAGCCGCGGTCCACGTGGCCGGCATCGGCGCCATGCTCACGCATCCCGGCAGCATCGTCCCCGCATTGGCAGGCATTGCCGCCACCCACGCGGCGATGTGCGCCGGCGGCTTGTGGCCGCGCAGCACGTGGCTGGGGCCAAACCTGCTGCGGCTGCCGCCGTCGGCACAGGATTGCGTCGCGCTGACCTTCGACGATGGTCCCAATCCGGCGCTGACGCCGCGCGTGCTCGACCTGCTCGACCGGCACGGCGCGCGCGCCACCTTCTTCTGCGTCGGCGAGCGCGCCGCGGCGCATCCGGCGCTGGTGCGCGAGATCGTGCGCCGCGGCCATGCGGTGGAAAACCACAGCATGCATCACCGCCTGCATTTCTCCGTTTTCGGACCGGGCCGGATGCTGCGCGACATCGGCGCGGCGCAGCAGGTGCTGGGCGACCTCACCGGGCAGGCGCCGCGCTTCTTCCGCGCGCCGGCCGGGCTGCGCAACCCGTTCCTGGAACCGGTGCTGTGCCGCCTCGGGCTCCAGCTGGCGGCGTGGACGCGACGCGGCTTCGATACCCGCTCCGGCGACATCGCGGCGCGCGTGGAACAACGCCTGACCGGCAAACTCGCGGGCCGCGACATCCTGCTGCTGCATGACGGCAATCCCGGCTTCGATCCGGCCGGCAATCCGCACTGCACGACGGTGCTGCCGCCCCTGCTTGCCGCCATCGACCGGGCGGGCCTGCGCTGCGTGACGCTGTGCGCAGCGATGGAATCAGGGCATGCCGACAGCGGTACCGGACAGTCGCCGACAAACTGACCGGCCCCGGCTTGTTACAATTAGACCACCCCCAAGATTCCGCAAAGCCTTGTCTCCGCTACTGTTTTCCCACTTCACGGCCACCAGCTGCATCGGTACCGGCGCAGACGCGACTTTGTCGGCACTGCGCGCGCGGCGTGGCGGCCTGGCTCCGTGCCAGTTTGGCGACGTGCGCCTGGACACCTATGTCGGTGAAGTACCCGGACTGGATGCGGTGACGCTGCCTGCGCACCTGTCGCACTTCGACTGCCGCAACAACCGCCTGGCATGGCTTGGGCTGGAAGCAGACCATTTCGCCGAACGCGTACGCGAGGCCGCGGCGCGCTATGGCGCGGACCGCATCGGTGTCTTTCTCGGCACCAGCACCGCCGGCGTGCTGCAGACGGAACTGGGCTATCGGCAGCGCGATCCAGATACCGGTGCGCTGCCGGCGGGCTTCCACTACGGCGGCACGCACAACCCCTATTCCCTGCCGGGCTTCGTGCGGGAGTATCTCGGCGTTGGCGGCCCGGCAGCGGCGGTTTCGTCGGCATGCTCGTCCGGCGCCAAGGTCTTCAGCTCGGCCCGGCGCATGATCGAAGCAGGATTGATCGACGCGGCCGTCGTCGGCGGCGTCGATTCGCTGTGCCACACCACGCTGTATGGCTTCAATTCGCTGGAGCTGCTGTCGGCGCAGCCGTGCCGCCCGTACGACGTCGCGCGCAACGGCATCTCGATTGGCGAGGGCGCGGCCTTCGGGCTGCTCGAGCGCGCCCCGGATGCGCCGGATGCCGATGCCATCCTGCTGGCCGGCATCGGCGAGTCGAGCGACGCCCACCATATGTCGACCCCGCACCCGGAAGGGCTCGGTGCCCGCCTGGCGATGGAACAGGCGCTGGCCAGCGCCGGCATCGCTGCCGCACAGGTCGGCTACGTCAACCTGCATGGCACCGCCACGCGCAGCAACGACGCCGCCGAGGCGCTGGCCATGGCCGCGGTGCTGCCCGGTACGCCATGCAGTTCGACCAAGGGCGCGACCGGCCATGCGCTTGGCGCCGCCGGCGCACTGGAGGCCGTGATCTGCGCCCTGGCATTGCGCCATGGCCTGCTGCCGGCCGGCATCAACACCACGCAGCCGGATCCGGCGCTGGGCGTGAACTACCAGCTTATGAGCCGCGACGCGCCGCTGCGCTATGCCATGAGCAATGCATTCGGCTTCGGCGGTTCCAACTGCAGCCTGCTGTTCGCGCGCGCGGACGCGGCGTTTCACTGAGCCAGCGCCATGCCGCAACCCGCTTTGCACCCCGTTTTTATCGAAAGCATCGGCCTGCTCGGCCCGGGCATGAGTGGCTGGGACGCAGCGCGCGAAGTGCTGGCGGGCCGCGCGTCCTACACGCACGCGCCGACCGAACTGCCGCCGCCCGCAGGGCTGCCGCCCGCGGAGCGCCGGCGCACCGGCCCGACCGTGCGCCTGGCGCTGGGCGTGGGCCAGCAGGCCGTCGCCGCCAGCGGCCTCGATGCCGCGCAGCTGCCGACGATCTTTACCTCGTCGAGCGCCGACGGCCACAATTTCCACGCGATCTGCGAAGCGCTGGCCGAGCCGGATCCGCTGATGTCGCCGACGCGCTTCCACAACTCCGTCCACAACGCCACCGCCGGCTACTGGGCGATCGCGGCCGGGGCGATGCGCACCTCCAACGTGCTGTGCGCGATGGACGGCAGCTTCGGCGCCGGCCTGCTCGAATGCGCGCTGCAGGTGGCGGGAGATGCCGAGCCCTGCCTGCTGATTGCCTACGACACCGGCTACCCCGAGCCGCTGCACAGCCATCGGCTCATCCCCGACCCGTTCGGTGTGGCGCTGCTGATGACGCCGCAGCCCACGCCGCAGACGCTGGCGCAGATCGAGGTCTCGCTGACGCAGGCCGGCGCCGATACGATGCCGGATGCCGCGCTGGAAGCGCTGCGCAAGTCGGCACCGGCCGCGCGCGCGCTGCCGCTGCTGGCCGCCATCGCACGCGGCGACACCGGCACGGTGGTGCTCGATTACCTCGACAGGCTGCAGATCCGGGCCAATGTGGCCAGCCTCGGCACCGTGACCAGGGCCTGACGCCGTGAAGCTGCCCGCCTTCGTGCGCGACCGCGACTGGATTGCGGCGCGCATTCCGCACCAGGGCACGATGTGCCTGCTCGACGGTGTGCTGGACTGGGATGAAAACGTGGTGCGTTGCGTGTCCGGCACGCATGCGCGGGCGGACAACCCGCTGCGGGCGCAGGGACGGCTCGCGGCGGTCTGCGGCATCGAATACGCGGCACAGGCGATGGCCGTGCACGGCGCGCTGCTGGCGGCGCAGGAAGACAGCCCTTCGCGCCCGCGCTCCGGCTACCTGGCGTCGGTGCGCAAGCTCGAACTGCTGGTGGAGAGGCTGGACGATATCGACGCGCCGCTGCTGGTCGAAGCGCGGCGCGTCAGCGGCGAAGGCGCCAGCGTGCTGTACGCCTTCACCGTCAGCGCGGACGGGCGGAGCTTGCTGTCAGGCCGGGCAGCGGTGATTCTCGATGCCGCCCGGCATGGCTCGCACGCCGGCTGAAGTGCCGGCAGACGACCCTTAGCGAGCGGGCAGGATCTTGCCCGAGACCGTGCCGAAGCCGACGCGGTAGCCCTCGCCCTGGCAGTAGCCGGTCATGATCACGCTGTCGCCGTCCTGCAGGAAGCCGCGCTGGCTGCCGTCGGCCAGCGTCACCGGCTCGGCGCCATTGCGGGTCAGCTCCAGCATGCTGCCGTAGGAGTCCGGCGTGGTACCCGAGATCGTGCCCGAGCCCATCAGGTCGCCCACGCGCACATTGCAGCCCGACACCGTGTGGTGCGCCAGCTGCTGTGCCATGGTCCAGTACATCGCCTTGAAGTTGGTGCGGCAGATCGTGCTCGGCGCGGGCGCTCCTTCCGGCTGCAGCGAGACTTCCAGCGCAATGTCATAGGCGTTCTTGTCCTGCTGCTGCAGGTACGCCAGCGGCTGCGGCGATTGCTCGGGATTGTCGCGGCGGAACGGTTCCAGCGCGTCCATCGTCACCACCCACGGCGAGATCGAAGTGCCGAAGCCCTTGCTGTTGAACGGCCCCAGCGGCACGTATTCCCACTGCTGGATATCGCGCGCGCTCCAGTCATTGAGCAGCACCATGCCGAACATATGCGCCGGCGCGTCGGCCGTGCTGACGGGCTCGCCCAGCGCCGACTCCTTGCCGACGATAAAGCCCATCTCCAGTTCGAAATCCAGCTTGCGGCAGGCGCTGAACACCGGGCGCGCTTCGTTCGGCAGCTTGATCTGGCCGTTCGGGCGATGCAGCGGCGTGCCGCTCACCACCACCGAACTGGCGCGGCCGTTATAGCCGATGGGGATTTCCAGCCAGTTGGGCAGCAGCGCGTTGTCCGGGTCGCGGAACATGCGGCCGACGTTGGTGGCGTGTTCCTTCGACGAATAGAAGTCGGTGTAGCCGGGGATGTCGACCGGCAGGTGCAGCGCCGCGGCGGACATCGGCACCAGCGCCTTGTCGCGCAGCGCTGCGTTGTCGCGCAGCGCTGCGTCTTCGCCGGACAGCAGCGCGGTCAGGCGCTTGCGGGTTTCGGTCCAGGCGGGCTTGCCGAGGGCGATGAAGCGGTTCAGGGTCGTTCCGGCGAAAGTGCCCTTTGCTGCGGCGGGCAGAAGGCCGGCATCATCGAGCGCGGCCAGGTCGACGATCTGGTCGCCGATGGCGACGCCGACGCGCGGCGACTGGCCTTTGACGGAGAACACGCCGTAGGGCAGGTTCTGCAGCGGGAAGTGGGTCTGGCCGTCGTTGGCGCTGTCGATCCAGCTGGTTTGGGGGGCGGTCATTGGTTCACTCCAGGATTTGTCGGGTTCAGCGGACGTTCGGGTTGAAATGCTTCTTCAGGCCTTGCCAGCAGGTGTAGTACTCCTGCTGCAGCGAGGCCGACTGCGCCGCGTACGGCGTCGGGCGGATCACGCCCGGCGTCTCGAACATGAACGCCATGGTGTTCTCGATGTGGTGCGGCGTCGAGGTATCGGCGGCGCTGGCCTTCTCGAAGGTCTCGGCATCGGGCCCGTGGCCGCTCATGCAGTTGTGCAGGCTGGCGCCGCCCGGTGCGAAGCCCTCGGCCTTGGCGTCGTAGACGCCGGTGATCAGGCCCATGAATTCGCTGGCGATATTGCGGTGGAACCAGGGCGGGCGGAACGAATCCTGCATCGCCAGCCAGCGCGGCCCGAAGATGACAAAGTCGATGGTGTCCACGCCCGGGGTGTCCGACGGCGATTGCAGCACCAAAAAGATCGACGGGTCCGGGTGGTCGAAGCTGATCGAACCGATGGTGTTGAAGCGGCGCAGGTCGTACTTGTACGGCGCGTAGTTGCCGTGCCAGGCCACCACGTCCAGCGGCGAATGGCCGATCGCGGCGCGCCACAGGTTGCCCTGGAACTTCGCCACCAGCTCGAAATCGCCCTCGCGGTCTTCATAGCTGGCCACCGGCGACAGGAAGTCGCGCGGGTTGGCCAGGCCGTTGGAGCCGATCACGCCCAGGTCGGGCAGCTTGAACAGTGCGCCGTAGTTCTCGCAGATATAGCCGCGCGCCTCGCCATCCGGCAGCTCTACGCGGAAACGCACGCCGCGCGGGATCACGACGATCTCCTGCGGTTCCACTTCCAGGCGGCCCAGCTCGGTCACCATCAGCAGGCGCCCTTGCTGCGGCACGATCAGCATCTCGCCGTCGGCGTTGTAGAAGAAGCGGTCCTGCATCGACTGGTTGGCCAGGTACAGGTGGATGCCGCAGCCGCTCATCGCTTCCGGGCCGCCGTTGCCGGCCATGGTGACGATGCCGTCGACGAAGTCGGTCGGCACCGACGGCATCGCGGGCGGGCTCCAGCGCATCTGGTTGGGCGACGGCGGCACCTGGTCGAAACGGCTCAGGAAACGCGACTGCTCGACCAGCGTGAACGGCTGGTGCATCGACGCCGGGCGGATGCGGTACAGCCACGAGCGGCGGTTGTGCGCGCGCGGCGCGGTGAAGGCGCTGCCGGACAGCTGCTCGGCATAGAGGCCATAGGGCGCGCGCTGCGGCGAATTCTGGCCCACGGGCAGCGCACCGGGCAGCGCCTCGGTGGCGAATTCGTTGGCGAAGCCGGACATGTAGCCGTGCTCGGCGAGCTGGGTGTGCGTGAGGTTCATGGTGTCGTCAGCGTTGCGGTGTCGGTCGGGGTTCAGGGACTTCTAGTGCATCCGGCCGTTGGCTGGCAGGCAGAGGGCGCGCAACAGCGCGGCCTGCACGGCTTCGGCATCAAAGGTTCGCCAGCGGGCGCAGACGTGCTGGTCGGGACGGATCAGGTAGCAGGTGCCCGGGCGGCCGTCGTAGCGGCGCGCAGCCAGGCCTTCGGCGTCGCTCACATGGCGCGGGCCATCGGGCGGTGCAGCCGGCTGGCCCGGCGGCACCACGAACAGCAGGCGCACCGGCACCGCGGCCATTGCCAGCCGGCGGCGCGCATCGTCCGGGATCTCGCTGCCGTCGCCAAAGACCAGCAGCGTGAAGGCGTTGCCCAGTTCGCCCAGTTCGCCGAGCAGCCAGCCCGGCTGCGCCTCGCCGTGGCGCCGCAGCGGCGCATCCGCGCACGGCGCACCGGGCACCATCGCGCCCGCGAACACATCGCGATCCGGCGTGTTGAGCGGCGAATCCGCCAGCACCGTGGGCAGCGACAGCCGGCCGCTATTGACCAGCTGGCGCGCAAACGCGTGACGGCGCGCGAGGCGCAGCACGGCATCGCGGAAGGTGCGGCTCACGGCGCTCTTGGGCGTGATGAAATCGGTGGAACGCGTCGAGTGGCGGATGTTCTCGTCGGCGGCGGCCTCGCGCTCGCTGGCATAACTGTCGAGCAAGGCGTCGCCAGCGCGGCCGGCCAGCACCAGTGCCAGTTTCCACGCCAGGTTCTCGGCATCCTGAACGCCGCTGTTGGCGCCGCGCGCGCCGAACGGCGAGACGCGGTGCGCGGCATCGCCGGCGAACAGCACGCGGCCGTGGCGGAAGGCATCCATGCGCTGGCAGCAGAAGGTATAGACGCTGACCCATTCCAGCGTGAAGGCCACGCCATCGCCCAGCATGGCGCGGATGCGCGGGATCACGCGCCCGGGCTGCTTCTCGGTTTCGGGGTCGGCGTCCCAGCCCAGCTGGAAATCGAGCCGCCAGACATCGTCGGGCTGCCGGTGCAGCAGCGCGGAGCGGCCCGGGTTGAACGGCGGGTCGAACCAGAACCAGCGCTCGGCCGGGAACGGCGCCGCCATCTTCACATCGGCGATCAGGAAACGGTCGTGGAACACGCGGCCCTTGCTTTCCAGGCCAAGGCCCTGGCGCACCGCGCTGTGGGCGCCATCGGCGGCCACCACATAGCGCGCTTGCAGCACGTAGTCCCCATCAGGCGTCGAGACCGTCAGCGCGACGTTGTCCTGGGCTGGCGCAACGCCGGTGACGCGATGCCGCCAGCGGAGTTCAATGCCGGGCAGTTCGGCGGCGCGTTCGACCAGGAAGCTTTCCAGGTAGTACTGCTGCAGGTTGACGAAGGCCGGCCGGCGATGGCCGGCCTCTGGCAGCAGGTCGAAGCGGTACACCTGCTCGTCGCCGAAGAACACCTTGCCGACATGCCAGCTGACGCCCTTGGCCGCGACCCGTTCGCCGCAGCCGAGGCGGTCCAGGATATCCAGCGTGCGCTTGGCAAAGCAGATGGCGCGCGAGCCGGCGGCGAGCGTGTCGTCGTCATCCAGCACGACCACGGGAACGCCGCGCTGCGCCAGGTCGATCGCCGCGGTGAGTCCGACCGGCCCGGCGCCCACCACCGCGACGGGACGGATCGCATGCGCAGCCGCCGGCTGCGAGCGTTGCTCGGCGCCAGGCTGGTACGCGAAGGTGCGTTGCGGGTTGGTGGTGGTATCCACGGCGTCTCCATGCGGCGCTGCGCTGGCGCCCCGGGGACCCTTTGGCGGGCCCTGCCGGTCTGGGTGAGTTCGGTACGGAATTACGTAATCCGTAATTGATTTACCATATCGTAATCTCGCAAGACAGGCGTGTCAAACCCGTCTCGGCGAATGCGCAAGGTGGCGCACCCACTGGAGTTGTAGGCCGGAACCGGAAAAATGGAAAAGTGTGGCCTTCAACGCGCGTCAGGCTTGGACGCGGCAGTTAATGAAGTCGGGTAGAAAAATGCAGGCAATTACCGCGCGCAGGACCGCGGCGGCGTGATAGAGGCGCCGGGCGGCGCTAGCAGCGCCCGGTCGATGACAACCGGCGCGGAGCGAGGGCCGCGCCGCGCCGGTTGCGGGATGGTGGTCTGGAACGCCATCCGCCTGCGCCGGCCCGTGCAGACGTGGCCGGCCAGGCAGCGGCCGGTTCAGACCGGCTTGTGGCCTTCGCCCGTGCCGGAGCCGAAGCCGCCGCCCTGCGCCGGTGCCGCGGCGGGTGCCTGCGCACCGCCGGCGGCCGGCTGGCCGGCCATCGAGGCTGCCGTCACGCCGCCATTGCGGCTGGCGATAAAGGCGTTGACATCTGCTGCGAGATGCTGCGGGGCCAGCACCACTTCCAGGCCCAGCGCCTCGCAGGCAGCGAGGAATGTCGACATGCGGGGATCGGCTTGCCCCGATTCTGCCCGCAGGTAGGCTTCCCGCGAGATGCCCGCTTTTCGGGCGACGTCCTCTTGCTTGAGCTTGCGCGCGCGGCGCAGCGCCCGCAGTTGCCGGAACGGTTCGCTAGCGCCTCTTGGCACGGCTGTACTGTTCATGTCGGTCTCCAGTCACCAGTGAAAAAAAGTGCGCGGACGTGCATTCGAGTATAGAGCACGCAAAGCGTTCCGTATGTAACCGCCGAAACACTTTGTGCAGATTTCTTCCAAGTCCGCAATTCGCCTCTTGCCCCGGCCGGCAAACGGAAGGCAAAAGGCCGCATCCTGCACAACATCGTCGCAACGCAGGGAGACTAACGACCCTTGGCGGTTTGCGTTGACGTCACACGCTCTGTGTACGACGTTATGGCCTTCGCTGCACAACTTCGCAAGTCGGGGCAACTACCATGCATCCGGTTTCGTTGACAAACCGACCGGTCGTGCTATTCTCCACTGCATGCAAAAGGGACAACTCACCCGCCACGCCATCATCCAGCAGGCGCTCGATACCGCAACCAAGGTCGGCTTCGAGCAGCTCTCGCTGGCCACGCTTGCCGCGGACACCAATATGTCCAAGAGCGGCCTGTATGCGCACTTCAAGTCCAAGGAGGCGTTGCAGCAGGCGGTGCTGGACCTCGCCATCGAACGCTTCGGCGAAATCGTGGTGCGGCCGGCAATGCGCCACCCGCGCGGCATGCCGCGGCTGCAGGCCATGTTCGAGGGCTACCTGGAGTGGCTGGGCGGGACGGTGACGCAGGGCCGCTGCCTGTTCATGGCGCTGGGGCAGGAATACCGCGACCGGCCGGGCACGATCCGGGACCTGGTGGTGCAATCGCTGAAAGACTGGCACAGCACCGTGGCACGCATGGCGGCCGATGCGGTCGACGAAGGCCAGTTCGGCACGAGCGTGGAGCCGCGGCAATTTGCCTTCGAACTGTCCGGCATCGGCATGGCGTTCCAGCAGTCGTTCAAGCTGCTCGGCCGCGCCGACGCCGAAGCCATGGCGCGGCGTGCGTTTGGCGCCCTGGTGGCACGCGCCACCGAGGGCGCGACGCAGGTCTGAACGGAAACACCACGAAACAACATTGGCGCCGGCACTATCCAGCCGGCGGGCAACAACCTTCCGGCCGCTTTTTTATACCAAAAAAAGCACGACTGGTCGGTCCTAAAAATGCGCGCGGAAAGCCGCCGGCTGGCACCGGCTCCGATGATGCCGCGCCAATCCAGCAACCGATTGGAGGTGCAGGTCGTGACGCAAGCAGTCTCTTCCCCTTCCCCGGCGACTTCCGCCGCCGCTGCCCCCAATGCCAGGCCAGCGGGTAACGTACCCGCCGCTCTACCCGGCTGGCAGCGGCTGCGCTGGCAGGCGGGCAGCCTGGTATCGCCATCCGCGACCGCGCGTGCGCTCGAGCGCCTCTGGTTCTCGCCGCCGCGCGCCGCCCTGACGTCGGCGGCCCGCCGCTTCCTGGACAGCGCCCGCAGCGACTGGGCCCTGGTGACCGGTCACGGGCCCAGCCGCAGGGTGCGCGTCTACCGCTGGGGCGACTCCGGTCCGGTGGTATTGCTCGCCCACGGCTGGGGCGGCCATGCCGGGCAATGGCATGCGGTGGCCGACAGCCTGGTCGCAGCCGGAATGCGCGTGGTGGCCTTCGATGCGCTGTCGCATGGCGCTTCCGATGCGGGCACGCGCGGCGCGGCGCAGACCTCGGTGCTGGAAATGTCGCGTTCGTTGCTTGCCGCCGCCTGGCATGCCGGGCCGGTTCACGCCGTGGTGGCGCATTCGCTCGGCGGCGCGGCCACGGCGCTGGCGCTGCGCGAGGGCCTGCCGGCACGCGCGGCGGTGCTGGTCGGTTCGCCCGCCGATATGCACGCCGCGTGCGCGGCGCTGGCCTGGCAGCTCGGCATTGCGCCAGCGGTCCTGGCACGCATGCAGCGGCAGAGCGAGCGCTGGCTCGGCATGCCGTGGTCGGCGTTCAACGTACCGGAGATCGGGCGTTCGCGACCGGTGCCGCCGACGCTGGTGATCCACGACCGCGGCGACAAGGAGGTGCGCTGGGAAGACGGGGCCGCAATCGCCGGCGCCTGGCCCGGCGCCGAGCTGGTCACCACCGACGGGCTCGGCCATCGCCGCATCCTGCAGGACTCCGCCGTGATCGACCGGATCGCCGCCTTTGTCCGGCCCAGGGCCGCGGGCACAGTGACAGCCCCGGCGGCCGCCCTCGCAGTGAACTGAATCCGGAGGACATCATGTTCCTGGTAAGCAACGATATGACCGCCACCCTGCCCGCACGCAGTTCGCTGCGGCTGGTGGCCGATCCGGGCGAGCACGTCGCGGTGCGCTGCACCGAGGGCGAGCTATGGCTGATCCGTGACGGCGATCCGAAAGACACTTCCCTCGCCGCCAGCGAATCGTTTACGGTGCCGGAGGCTGGCACCGTAGATCTCTACGCCATCACCCGGGCCAGCGTGCGTGTCACGCGCTGCAGGACGGGAGCGGCCGGTGCGCGCGGCTGGCGGCACTGGCTTGCTCGTTTCCTGCCGATGCAACGTACCGCCTATTCGGGTACACACCGCTGAGCCCTGGACCATTCGTTGCCGGCAGGCACGCGCTTGCGCGCTGGCGGATGGTACGGATTTCAGGCGGTTAATTGCATTATTACCGACGGGTGACGTAGCGCCGCCCGCATCCAGCCCCGGCTCAGATCCGCAGCCTTGCCAGCACCGCGCGCGCGACCGGCTGCAGCCAGCCGCGCCGCCACGTGAGCGTGAAAGCGACCGCCATCGCACCGGCCATCATCGCCAGCGCCCACAGCAGCACGCCAAAGCCTGCGCCGTTGGCCGGCAGCGCGGCCGCGGCGCCCAGGGCCACCAGCGCCCAGGCCGCGCCGCGCAGGCGCCGGCGCGACCGATCCGGCAAATCGCCGCCCTGCCCCGACAGCTCGTTCCAGTGCCGCTCGGTGGCGCAGGCAAACAGCACGAAGGCGCCATACGCGCACAGCGCCAGCGCGATCAGCAACAGGTGGTCAAGCGCGTTCGGCATGCTCTGCCTCCTTCAGGTCTGATGCAGCCGCCGACCGGGCCGCTTCCACTTGCCCGACGCGGCGTGCCGTCGTCAGGGTGAGCGCGCCGGTCAGCAGCAGCGCGATATCGACACCCGCCACGGCAAACTGCCCGCGGGCCAGCGCCAGCGGCAGCCAGTCGCCGGTGGTCAGGCCGTTGCACACCGGCGCCGCCAGCGCCAGCACGGCGATCGCCAGGCATTGCTGCCGCCACGGCACCAGCGTGCGGCTGCCTGGCCGCATCGCCACGCGCGCGTGGATGGCCGTGGCCAGCCAGACCAGGAAGAACAACCCCGCCTCGATGAACTCGCGCGACGGCAGCGTCATCGGCAGCAGGCGATTGGCCACCATCATCGCCAGCATCGCGATCACCAGCCCGGTCGTCATGGCCGCGGTGACCGCGGCGGCCAGGCGCACGCCGCGCTCGCCATGGCGCGCATGGCGCTTGTCGAGCCAGTACAGCTGCCCCGTGCCAATCAGCACGCAACCGGCCAGACCGCCAAGGAAATACAGCCAGCGCAGCGGCCAGTGGTCGAAGGCGATGAAGTGCATGCCGGTCAGGAAGCGCTGCGTAGTCGCCGCGGGCTGCAGCGGCACGTGGTGCAGCAGCGCCCCGCTGGCGCCGTCGAAGTAGGCGGCGTCGTCCGCCAGGCTGACGCGGTCGCCCACCGAGCGGCTGACCTTGACCACCGCGTTGGCGTCGCCCGGGTTCCAGACGCGGATCGCCGCCGGCGCCGCCCCGCCCCAGCGCGCTCGCGCGGCCTCGACCATCGGCCCGAGCGGCGCCAGCGGCGCGGCCATGCCCGCAGCCGGTCGCGAATAGCCCGATACGGCCTGTTCGTAGAAGGCATTGGGCTGCTGGTACAGCGCGTCGATGCCGGCCGGGATCAGGATCATGTAGACGATGCAGATGCCGGAGAAGGAAATCACCGCATGGAACGGCAGCGCCAGCACGCCGGTCAGGTTGTGCAGGTCGAGCAGGCTGCGCTGCAATTGCTTGCGCGGCCGGAAGGTGAAGAAATCGCGGAAGATGCGCACATGCACGATCACGCCGGACACAATCGCCGCCAGCATCGCCATCGCCGCCAGCCCCACCAGCCAATAGCCGATGTTCCACACGCGCAGGTGCAGGTTGTAGTGCAGCGGATAGAAGAAGGACGATGCCCCCAGCGTGCCGACATCCGGCAGCAGCGCGCCGGTGCGCGGGTCGGCCAGGCGGATCTGCCCGCCGGCCGCGGCATAGCGCACGCGCGCGATCATCACCGGCGTGCGCGCCTCGGGCAGCGTCACGGCCCATTCGCGCAGCGGCTTGCCCGCAGCCAGCGCGTCCACGGCGCGCGGCACCACGGTGTCGATATCGATGACGGGCGGCGCGGCCTCGATGCGCGTGGCCGGCATCATCCAGCGGTCGATTTCCCGGTCGAATACCGCGACCGACCCCATAAAAAAGGCCACCATCAGCACGCCGCCGAGCAGCACGCCGATCCAGGTATGCGCCCAGGTCATCGCCTGGCGCAGCCCGCCTTCGTGGGCGGCGGTCTTGTTCGCCGCGGCGCGGCCATTGTTCTTGCGTAGGGTCTTGCTCACGCGAGCCGCTCCCCGAGCCATTGCGCCACGCCCGCGCCGATGCCCGCGCCCGCCAGCAGCACCAGCCACGTGCGCCACAGCCGCCGCGTCACCAGCGCCCACAGCGACATCATCGGGAACAGCAGGAAGGCGAACATCGAAAACCAGAGCACCGCTTCGCTGCGCGCCAAACCGAGGCGCCAGCCAAGCACGGCGCCACCGGCGGTGACGCCCCAGGTAAATGCGTAGCTGCCGGCCAGCGCGGCCAGCGCGCGGGCGGTCATCGCCAGCGCCGGGACCATGGCGCCGCGCGACGGCAGGGATGAGGGACTATTGGTCATTGGAATATCCTGCAACACGCGGCCGGCGTAGGGGTGCGGGCCTGCCGCAACGCCACGCCGGCATTGCGCTTACATCTTCATGCGCACGGTGAACATCGCCGCGCGCGGCTGGCCCCAGATGTTGCCTTCGCGCGGGTTGTTGATCCGCGCGTAGTAGCTGCGGTCGAACAGGTTGGTCAGGTTCAGATCGGCCGAGACATGCTTGTTGAAGTCATAGCCGATTGCCGCATCGAAGGTCGCATAGCCGCCACGGCGCAGCGTGACCGCGCCGATCGGTGCCGGGAACAGCGCGGTGTTCTGCACGTGGCTGACCGCGGTCATGCCGCCGCCGATGCGCCAGCGCTTGAAGTCGCCAGGCAGGCGGTACTGCGTCCACAGCTTGAACAGGTGCTTGGGCGCGATCGCCGAGAACGCCGTGTTGAGCTGGCCGGTGCGGTCCTGCAGGTCGGTCGTGACGTTGAAGGTATAGCCGGCGTAGACGGTCCAGTTCGGCGTGATGCGGCCGCTGGCCTCCAGCTCGAAGCCCTGGCTCTTGGTCTCGCCCTGCGAAACGTAGAACGGGTTGCTCGGGTTGGTGGTGTTGACGTAGTCGACCGTGGCGCGGCCGGTCTCGCGCACCTGGAACAGCGCCACCGAGGTGTTCAGCGCGCCTTCGAAGAACTCGCCCTTCAGGCCCACTTCATACTGCTTGCCCTTGATCGGATTGACCAGGTTGCCGCTGGCGGTGAAATACTCGTCCTGCGGCTGGAAGATCTCGGCGTAGCTCGCGTAGGCCGACCAGTGCTCGGTAAAGTCGTAGATCAGCCCGGCGAACGGGGTGAACTTGGCGTTGATGTTGTCTTGCTTGGTCACGCTGGCGGTCGGCGTGTACTGGCGCGCATTGATATCCCACCAGCTCAGGCGCCCGCCCAGCACCAGCGTCACCGGATCCAGCAGCGAGAAGCGGGCGTCGCCGTAGACGCCATATTGCCGGGTGCTGGTCGTGGTGCCCGAGCCATTGGGCGTGAAGACCGGCTTGGCGAAGTCGCTGCGCGGGCTGAAGATGTTCACGACCTGCGAGAACGGTGTCGACGAGTACCGCGGGTCGCGCCGCTCCGAATCCGAGAAATTGAAGCCGATCAGCGCCTTGTGCCGGCGCCCGAACAGCGAGAACGGACCGTTGGCATAGACGTCGAAGCTGGTCTGCTCCTGCGTATAGGTCTGCTTGGCCGCGAACAGCGTGGTGGTGTTCACGCCCGGGATGACCGGCGCGTACGCATACGCCTGCTCGCGATGCATCTGGTTGTTGAGGTAGCGCAGCGCGCCCTTGACCTGCCAGCCGCTGTCGAACTTATGCTCCAGCTCGGCAAAGGCCGAGGTGGTATAGAAGTGGTCGCTGTTCCAGTCGGCACCGAGGTAGGTCGAGCGCGGCACGTCGAGCAGGCTCGCCTGGCGCGTGACCGGGTTGTAGTAGGCCGGCAGCGTCCAAGGCTGCCGGCCTTCCGAGTCCTGGTAGTTCGCGCCCACCGTCACCATGGTGCTGGGCGTGATGTCGTATTCGACCACGCCATAGAGCGCGCCGGTGCGCATATTGGCCTTGTCGATGAACGAGTCCTTGTCCTGGAACGCGCCGGTCAGGCGCGCGCGCAGCGTGCCGTCGGCGTTCAGCGCACCACCGGCGTCGATCTCGGCGCGGTAGTTGTTCCACGACCCCACCGACAGCGCCCCCTGCACCTGCGTCTCGCGCGTGGGCTTCTTGCGCACCAGGTTGATCGCGCCGCCGGTCTTGCCGGCGCCGGACAGCAGGCCGGACGGTCCCTTCAGCACTTCGACGCGGTCGATCATCGACAGGTCGGGCTGCACGGTGTTGCGCCAGTCATACTTGGTCGGCACGCCGTCCAGCAGGAAGGTGTCGATCTCCAGGCCGCGCGAATAGTAGATGGTGCGTTCCTGGTCGCGCTTCTCCACGAACACGCCGGTGGCCTGCGCCAGCGCATCTTCCAGCGTCACCAGGTTCTGCTCCCGGATGCGCTCGCTGTTGACCACGGTCACCGACTGCGGGACTTCGCGCGCGGTCAGCGGCACCTTGCTGCCGGCCGTGGTCGGCGGGTTGATCGGGTTTTCGCGCGCGCCGTTGACTGTCACCGCGGGCAGTGCGGGCTCTACCGGGCGTGCGGCGCTGCCCGTGGCGGCAGCGGCGGTGGCGGGCGTGGTCCCCGTGGTGGCTTCCTGCCCCAAAGCCGATGCGCTGAAGACCAGGCCGACCGCGGCCGGGATCCAGCGCATGGCGATGCGGCGGCACGACATTGCGGCCCCGTTCCGCGCTGCCCGCGCGCGTGCGTTCGCGCGTCTGTTGCTGTGTTTCATGCCCTTCTTACTCCCCTGCTCTGTTGTGTTAAAGAAACTGGCCATGCGCACCGGCCGGCGGACGAATGGCCCGCCGCCGCTGCGCGCTCTTGTTCTTGTATTCAGTGCGCGCCGGCATGCGCCACCCGCGCGGGGCGGCTTCGCGGCGGCTCCGGCGCCATCACGCGTGCTTCGCCCTCGCCAGTGCCGAGCACCGCCGCGACAATCTCCTGCGCGCGCACGGCCAGCACCGACAGCAACGTGTCCGACAGCCCGTGCGTGGCTTCGCAGCAGCCCTGCAGGAACACGCCGGCCTGGCAGCCCGGCGCCATCTGCAGCCGGTAGTCGCGGTCGGCCTGGAAGCCCCTGGCGTCGTCCAGGTAAGACGCCAGCGGCGCCAGCAGCGACTGGTGCAGCTCGCGCCGGTAGCCCGTGGCGAGGATCACCGCGTCATAGCGCTGCAGCTGGTGCGCGCCGTCGTCGCGGCGCGCGATGTCGAGCCGCACGCCGTCGGCGTCGGCCTCGGCGTGGCGCGCCTCGCAGCCGGCCAGCAGGCGGTGGCGCACCTTGCCGGTGACCTTCTGCTGGTACAGCACTTCATAGATGGCTTCAATCAGGTCGGTATCGACCACCGCGTAGTTGGTGTTGCCGAATTCGCTCAGCAGCTGCTCGCGCTCGTTGGGCGCGCGCGAGAACAGGTAGTCGATATAGCGCGGGTTGAAGATCTCGTTGACGAACGGGCTGTCATCGGCCGGCTTGAGCGCCGGCGCCCGGCTGACCAGGTCGACCTCGATACTGCCTTCGCGGCCGTGCAGGTCGAGGAAGATCTCGGCGGCGCTCTGCCCCGAGCCGATCACCGCGACCCGCCGCACCGGTCCCGACTGCCCGAGCCGCTCCAGCGACTCCAGGTAGTTCGACGAATGGAACACACGCGCATGCCCGCGCAGCGGCACGAAGGTATCGGGAATGCTGGGCGCGCCGCCCACGCTGACCACCACGTTGCGCGCGCGGCGCACCGTCAGCGCGCCGTCCGCCGCGCGAGAGGTCACGCGCAGGCATGCCAGTGCGCCATTGCCGCTATTCGCGCCGGCGCTCTCGGGCTCGACCGACACCACTTCCTCGCCATAGTGGCAGCTGTCGGCAAAGTCGGCCGCCACCCACGACAGGTAGTCGTTGAACTCGTAGCGGCTCGGGTAGAAGGTGCGCGTGTTGATGAAATCCAGCAGCCGCTCGCGCTCGTGCAGGTAGTTGATGAACGTGTAGCGGCTGGCCGGGTTGCGCATCGTGACCAGGTCCTTCAGGAACGAGATCTGCATGCGGCTGTTGTCGAGCAGCATGTTGCCGTGCCAGACAAAGCCGGGCTTCTTCTCGATAAAGCCGAAGCGGAACGGCGCCTGCTGCGGCAGCATCTCGCGCAGCGCAACGGCCAGCGCCAGGTTGGACGGGCCGAAGCCGATGCCGAGCAGGTCGAGCACAGGCGGTGTGCCGGTATCCACGCGGGCACCGTTCGCGGCGAAGGTCGAAGCTGGGTAGAGCATTGGGGTCTCCTTGCGCGGCGGGTTCAGGCAGCCAGTGCTGCAAGTGCTGCGCAGGCTTGCGCCGGCGCCTCTTCCTGCGGCACCCACAGGCGCTCGCCGAAGAAGCGTTCGCGCAGCAGCATCACCAGCATGGCGCGCTTGTGCGGGAAGTCGAAGGCCTTGACCTTGGCAAAGCCGGAGCGGTCCAGGTTGCGGATCTGCTGCACATGGTCGATGCGCGGCTCGCCGACGATGCGCTGCGTGCGCGGATCGTCGAGGAAGATGTAGTGCATCAGCGACGGCAGCCAGGCGCTGATGTACGCCTTGCCGCGGATCTCGCCGTCGCCGATCAGCACGTGCCAGCCGCGGTCGAAGTCATCGGCGTCGTAGTACGGGCCGATGCGGTTTTCCCTGGCCCAGTACACCTCGAAGTAGGCGAAGGGCTTGCCGTCCAGGCAGCCGATCAGCGGGATGGTGTGCGGGTCGTCGAGTTGCGCCTGCAGGTAGCCGCGATGCCTGGCGAGGTCGCCCTCCTCCTGCCAGAACACCGCCACGCGCGGGTCGTTCATCCAGCCATGGAAGCACTGCAGGTCGGCATCGAGGTCGGCTACCCGCATCGAGAACACCTGGTTTAGCCAGGGAATATGGCGCGCATAGACCTGGCCGCCCGGCTTGGGCGCGCGCAGCGGATGGCGCTTGCCCGCGCTCATGGCGTACTGCAGCGGGAAATCGCGGCCCGAGGTGCCGGTGTGCCACAGCGCCGGCAGCTGCCACAACTGCTCGACGCGCGAAACCAGCTGGCCGTTGGCATCGCGTACGGCGCTGCCTTCGCGCAGCATCGCGGCGGCCAGGGCGTCGGGTACGTCCAGCGCGATCGCTTCGGCGGCAGGCGTGCGCGCCAGCGCTGCTTCGCAGGCGGCGAAGGTGGCGGCGCGTGCCAGGGGGTGGTCCGGCGCGGTGCCGGCAAGCGCGATGCGGGGCTGCGCGCCCGGCGTGAACTGCCACGCCTGCAGCGGCGCGCCGTGCAGGCTGAGCTGTAGCGTCGCACCGTCCCAGCGGCTTTGCAGGATGGCGGAGGCTGCTGTGGAATCGGACGACCACGGCTGGCCGGCGACGGCGTGGGTCATCGAAGACGCGTTGCTTTGCATTTGAGCTGACTCCCTCTGAATGTTGGCGCGCGTCATGCGGCGGCCTGTTGTTGGTTGTTGCCGGCGTCGATGCCGGCGCTGGCGCTGTCGGCGCGGATCACGCCGCTGTCGCAGCGGATCACGCGGTCGGCCACGTGGAAATAGCGGTCGTCGTGGCTGACCGCGACGATGGTCTTGCCGCTGCGCTTGAGTTCCGGCAGCAGCGATTCATAGAAGTAGGCGCGGAATACCGGGTCCTGGTCGGCGGCCCATTCGTCCAGCAGCAGCACCGGCCGTGCCTCGACGTAGGCCGCCAGCAGCGCCAGCCGCTTGCGCTGGCCCTGCGACAGCTGCGTGGTCGACAGCAGGTCGTCGCGGATCGCGACCTTGTGGTCCATGTGCAGCCGCTTCAGGAAGGCATTGGCCACCGCGGCATCGAATTTGCCGTCCGGACCCACCAGCCGCGCGAACAGGTGCGCGTTGGAGAACACCGTGGCGAAATGGCTGCGATACCAGGGCAGTTGCGCCGCACCCACTGCCGCGCCGGCCAGCGAGACACTGCCGTCCGTGGGCTGGTACAGGCCCGCCAGCAGCTTCATCAGCGTCGATTTGCCGCTGCCGTTGCCGCCGACGATGAACACGGTCTCGCCGGCGACCAGCGTCAGCGACACCGGGCCCAGCCGGAAGCCGCGCTCGTCGCCTTGCCCGGGGTAGTCGTAGCGCACGTCCTGCAGCGCCAGCAGCGGCATGCCCGGAGCCGGCACCGTCGCGTTGTGGCTGGCATGCAGCAGCGCGAAGTCTTCCGTGTACGGCGCCAGCCGCAGCGTGTCGATCTTGCGCAGCGCGACGTTGCCGGTCATCAGGATCGGCAGCGTGCCGACGAGGTCATTCAGCGGCATGCGCAGGAACATCAGCACCAGCACGAAGGCGGTGATGCGCTCGCGGGCAATGCCCAGCGCATCGCCCGCGATAAAGATCGCGCAGGCCAGACCCAGGATCAGCGCCGCGGTGAACGACAGGCTCAGCACCCAGTAGCGGTCGGCGCGCACTTCATGCGCGCGCGCAAACTCGGCGGCGGGCTCGAAGTCGCGCTGGTAGAAGCCCTGCTTGCGCCAGGCATTCAGCGCAAGTTCATAGCGGCCGTCGATGGCGCCCTGGTAGCCGGCGTAGAGGCGGTCGTCGGTGTCGCGCACGGCCTTCATCAGGCCGCGCATGCGCAGCACCCAGCGCTGCGCCAGCAGCACGCCGCCGCCCAGCACCGCGGCGCCGAGCACGAACAGTTGCCACGACAGCCACCCCAGGTACAGCAGCCCGCCCGCCACCAGCACGCCGTTGTAGAACACGAACGGCACGCGATTGAAGGCCATGCCGATCGAGGCGATGTCCTTGGTCAGCGTGGCATAGACGGTGGGGCCGCCGATCGCTTCCAGGCGCTCGACATCGGTATCGAGCACGCGCTTGAGCATGCGCATGCGCATGTCGTAGACCACGCGGTGGCCCAGCGCGGTCAGCAGCGCCTGCGAGCCGAAGCCGCAGCCGAACAGCACCGCCAGCAGGCCGAGCAGGATGCCGATGCGGCCGGCCTCCATGACTTCCAGCCCTGCCGGCGCGGCAATCATGCGGTTGATCCCGGCGATCAGCGCGATGCCGGCGAGCGCGCTGCAGGTACCCGCGGCCAGCGCCAGCAACAGCAGGCCGCCGAAGCGGCGGCGCAATGACAGGAACAGGTTCACAGGGTCTCCAGCAGGTCGTTCATGAAGGCCAGGTCGGCATCGGCATCGCGCCGGCCGGCCTGGTCGATCGCCGCGGCCATGTCGCGCAGCGCCGGCGCGGCGAACAGCGCCGGCAGCGCCAGCTCGCACGCCATCTGCTCGCGGATGCGGGTCTGCAGCCGCACCAGCAGCAGCGAGTGGCCGCCCAGCAGGAAGAAGTCGTCATCGGCGCCGGCTTCGGTCACGCCCAGCACCGCGCACCACAGCCCGGCCAGCGCGTGCTCGGTCGGCGTCGACAGCGCGACCGCGGCGCGCGGCGCTGCCGGCTCCGGCAGCGCCTGGCGGTCGACCTTGCCGTTGGCGTTGAGCGGCAGCGCGTCGAGGCGCGTCAGGCTGGACGGCACCATGTAGCCGGGCAGTTGCTCGCGCAGGCGGGCCAGGATGGCGTCGTCGGTCGCGTGCGCCCCCGCCACGTAGTAGGCGCACAGCCGCGCCATGCCATCGGGGCCGGGGCGGGCCACGCACACGGCGTGCCGCACGCCCGGGCAGGCGGCCAGCACCGCCTCGACCTCGCCTGGCTCGACGCGGAAGCCGCGCACCTTGACCTGGTGGTCGCGGCGGCCGAGGAACTCGACGATGCCGTCGGCACGCTTGCGCGCCAGGTCGCCGGTGCGGTAGAGGCGGTCGCCCGCCATGGCGCCGGGCGAGCCTTGATGGAACGGGTTGGGCACGAACGCCGCGGCGGTGCGCGACGGATCGGCGGCATAGCCGCGCGCCAGCCCGGCGCCACCGATGTAGAGCTCGCCGGCCACGCCTGCGGGCACCGGCTCCAGGCGCGCGTCCAGCACGTAAAGCTGGTTGTTGGCGATCGGATGCCCGACCGGCGCCACCGCCCACGCGGGCATGCCTGCGCCCTCGCCCGCCAGCGCATGTGCGGCGGACCAGACCGTGGTCTCGGTCGGGCCGTAGACGTTGCAGACCTCGGCGCCGCGCGCCAGCAGCGCAGTCGCCAGCTCGCGCCCCAGCGCCTCGCCGCCGCACAGCACGCGCAGGCCCTGCCGCGCGGGCGTGGCCTGCGTGACCAGCATCTGCCAGGTGGCGGGCGTGGCCTGCATCACGGTGATGCCATGGGCGGACATCAGCGCCGCCAGCCGCGCCGGATCGCGCGCGTCGTCGCGCGTGGCGATTACCACGCGGGCGCCGCTGGCCAGCGGCAGGAACAGTTCCAGCCCCGCGATATCGAAGCCCAGCGTGGTCACCGCCAGCAGGCGGTCGTTGCCGTCCATCGGCACCACCGGCGTCATCGCGCGCAGGAAGTTGGCAAAGGCCGCGCGCGAGATCTGCACGCCCTTGGGCGTGCCGGTCGAACCGGAGGTGTAGAGCGTGTAGGCGAGCTGCGCCGGATGGCAATCCAGCGCCGGGGCGATCGCAGGCGCCGCATGCCACGGCGGCGTGTCGCCGTCGACCAGCACCACGCCGGCACTGTCGCCCAGCGCGGCACGCGTGCCTGCCGCCGCCAGGATCAGGCGCGGGCTGGCGTGGCGCAGGATGTGGGCGTTCCGCGCGGGCGGATGATGCGCGTCGATCGGCAGGTAGGCGGCGCCCGCCCTGAGGATGCCGAGCAGCACCGCCACCAGCGCCGGCGTGCGCGGCAGGCAGACGCCGACCAGGGTGTCTGTGCGCACCTGCTGCCCGGCAAGCCAGTGCGCGATGCGGTTGGCGCCGGCTTCCAGCTCCGCATAGGTCAGGCTGGCACTGCCGTCGGTGATGGCGATGGCATCCGGCGTGGCCGCGGCGGCGCGGGCGATGCGGGCCACCACGTCGTCGGCGGCGTCGAGGGCCAGGCCAGTGTCGTTGGCGCTAGCCAGCGTCCGGGCGCGCTCGCCTGCGTCCATCAGCGGCAGCGCGCCGAGCGGCACGTCGGGAGCCGCCAGCATCGCGCCGAGCAGCTGCTCATAGTGCCGGGCCATGCGTTGCGCCGTCGCTTCGGCGAACAGCTCGGCATCGAATTCGAGCGTGGCCAGCACGCGCGTCGCGCTGGCCTGCAGGTCGAGCGTAACGTCGAACTTGGCGCTGTCGTCGGGCACCGGCAGTGCGCTCGCCTGCAGGCCGGGCAGCGCAAGCGACGCGGCTTCGCCCATCTGCAGGTTGAACAGCGCCTGGAATACCGGCGTGCGGCTGGGGTCGCGCGCCGGTGCGAGCTTGTCGACCAGCAATTCGAACGGCAGGTCGGCATGGTCGAGCGCGGCGCGGGCGTCGTCGCGCACCTGCTGGCACAGCGCGCGGCCGGTCAGGCCAGGCGCCAGCCGCGCGCGATAGACCTGGGTGTTGATAAAGCAGCCGACCAGTTCGTCGAGTTCTTCGTGGGTGCGCGCGGCGTTGGGCACGCCGACCGCGAAATCGGACTGGCCGCTGTAGCGCGCCAGCAGCGCTTGCCAGGCCGCCAGCAGCACGGCGAACGGCGTGGTGCGGCCGCCGCCGGCGGTGCCGCTGCAGTAGTCCCGCAGCGCCGCCGCCACGCCATCCGACAGCGTCCAGCGGATGCGCCCGCCCTTGCCGGCCAGGCGCGCCGGACGCGGCGCGTCGAGCGGCAGTTCCAGCGCGGGAATGGCCGTGCCCAGCCGCTGCGCGCAGCGAGCCAGCGCGGCGTCGAGCGCGGGGCCGGCCAGGCGCTCGCGCTGCCAGGCGGCATAGTCCGCGTATTGCACGGGCAACGGTGTCCAGCCCGGGTCGGTGCCATCCAGCGCGGCGCCATAAGCGCATGCCAGGTCGCGCGCCAGGATCGGATTGGACCAGCCGTCGGAAACGATGTGGTGCATGGCCATGACCAGCACATGGGCGCCGTCATCTAGCCGGGCCACGGTGACCCGGAAAGGCGCGGCGGCGTGCAGGTCGAACACGCGCGCGGCTTCACTGCGCAGCAGCGCGTCGACCTCGCCTGCCGGCAGGTCGAGCCACTGCACGGGTGGCGCCATATTCGCCATATCGCTGACCAGCTGGCACGGCTCGCCGTCGCCGGACGAGAATCGGGTACGCAGCACGGCGTGGCGCGACGTCACCAGCGCCAGCGCCCGCTCCAGCGCCGGCGCCGATAGAGGCCCGTGCAGGCGCCACGCGCGCACCAGGTTGTAGGCGGTGCTGTCCGGCGCGTAGCGCTGCAGGAACCACAGCCGCTGCTGGGCGAAGGAGAGCGGCGCCGGGCCGTGCGCGGCGCGCGCTCGAATCGTCAAATCGGGCTGCGTCATCGGGTCTTCTCCGGAGCGGCGATGCAGGCGCCGGTGGCCTGGCTGCCTCGACCCGCGCTGGCCCGCCGTGGACCCGGCATGGCCGCAAGCGCTTCGCCACCGCCGCGCTGCCACGGCTGCCGGTCAGGAAAGCGCCCGGGTACGGGGTTGTCTCTACAAATGCAATTGCGAATATACCTGATAATCATTCTCATCTTCAACTTGAAAGATGGCGTTGGATGCACAAATACAACGCCGTTCAGGGCTGCCTCTTGTCTGCTCTACTACCGCTACCGCTGTTGCTTGAACTGTTTCCGGGGCCGTTGCGCCAATACGCCGAAGCCGTGGCGGCCGGCCCGCCCGCGCCTGCGGACATCGCCATTGCCGCGCTCGGCTCCTCGCCCGCCGGCCCCCCTCGCGCGTGCGCTGCAGCTCAGCGCCGCGCACCACGGCAGCATCGACTCGCGCGTGACCGGCTCGGTCTGGGCGCGGCATGGCTTCTCGTCGCTGCTGCCCGGCGTGGTGGCCGCCGCCGCGCTGGCGCACCACGTGCTGCCGCTGCGCGACGCCGCGATCCGGGCCGACCGGCGCGGCCGCGCCGTGACGCTGTTGTTGCCGCATGGCGGCGAGGCGCTGCACCGGGCGCCGCCGCACCAGCGCTACGGCCCGCTGCTGGACGACCTGCTGGCGCCGCTGGTGCAGGCGCTCGCCGCGGCCAGCGGCGCGTCGCCGCGGCTGCTGTGGGCCAATGCCGGTGCCGTCGTCGCCGAGGTGTTCCGCCACGCGCCCGCCCTGCTGCAGCCGGGCCTGCCGGCCACCGAGGCGACGCTGGCGCAAGATGCCGCGTGGCTGATGGACACCCGCACGCGCCCCGACGGCCGCGACAACCCGCTGCATGCGCCGATGCGCGCGCACCGCGTCACCCGCGACGGCACCACCACCACGCTGTGGCTGCGCCGGCTGTGCTGCCTGCGCTACCGGCTGCACGGCTTCCCGCTGTGCGGGGACTGCCCGCGCCGCCTGCTGCCGAGCTGAAACCATCTCCGCCTATGCAGCCAGCGCACTCGCCCCGCCCTCGCTGGCGCTGGCTACGCGTGCCGGCAGTTCGGCCAGCGTGGCATCGGCCAGTGCGGGCAGCGCGAGCAGCAGCGCCAGGCAATGCCGCGCGAACTCCCGCGCCGCGGCGTCGTCAAGCGCGGCCGTGTCGTATTCCACGCGCAATGTCAGCGTTTCGCGGGGGATCACGATGGCGGTCACCGGATAGCTCATCTGGCCGCGGTTGCCCACGTCGCTGAAGCGCAGCGCGCCGCGCTCGGTTTGGCGCAGCGTGCTGTCGACCGGGTAGTTCTCGTAGATCAGCATGGTGTCGAACGGCGCCTGCGCCGTGTCGTCGCTGCCGGCCGCCCAGGACTGCAGCCACGCCGGCGGCGCGTGCTCGGTTTCGCGCAGGGCCAGGTTGTCCGCCTGCAGCGCCGGTAGCCAGTCGGCCACTCGCAGCGTGTCGGGCAGGTCCTGCACCAGCGGCAGCGTGCTGGCCAGCAGGCCCATGATGTCTTCGATGCCGGGCAGCTCCGCCGAGCGCCCCGAACCGACCACCGCCATGCCGACGGTGCGGGCACCGGTGGCCTGGCGCAGTGCCAGCAGCCAGGCGGCCTGCACCAGCGTGTTGACAGTGATATGCTGGCGGCTGGCAAAGGCGGCCAGCGTGCGCAGCGCGCCGGCTTGCACCACATGCTCGACGGCGCCCATATGCTGGCCGCGCTGGCCGCGCTGCGCCGGCGCGATCTCGCGCGTGATCCGTACCGGCTGACGCTGCAGCGGCGCGAGCCGCGTTTGCCAATGCTCGTCCGCGCCGGGCTGCGCCTGCTGCCACGCCACGTAGCGGCGCAGCGACGATGCCGCCTGGGCGGGCAGTTCCCCGTCGTAGCCACGCAGCACTTCACCCAGCAGCCGCGACATGCTCCAGCCATCGAGCAGCAAGTGGTGCCAGGTCCAGAGGAAGCGCCAGGCATCGTCGGCGATGCGCACCAGCGTCAGCCGCATCAGCGGTGCGCGGCACAGGTCGAACGGTTGGCGGAATTCAGCCTCGCACAGCGCCTGCCATTCCATATCGTCGGCGGCGGACTGCGCCGGGCTGCTGCGGCCGCGCCAGTCATGGCGGGTGACAGGCAGTTGCGCCTGCGCCGGCACCACCAGCAGGGGCTCGGCCTCGCCGGGCGTTGGCAGCCAGGCCACGCGCGCGCGCAGCACCGGATGGCGCCGCAGCGCGGCCCGCCATGCCGCGATCATGCGCTCGGCGTCGAGCCCGTCCATGGTCGCCTGCACCTGCACCATGTACGCCGGCGAGCCCGGATGGCGCGTGCCATGGCGCACCATGCCGCGCTGCATCGGCGTCGGCCGCCAGATGTCCTCGATCTCGTCTGCGGACAGCGCCAGCGCGTCCAGCTGCGCCTGCGACAGGCCGCTGGCCGGCATGTCCGACGGCGTCAGCCGCACGGCGGATTGCGCCACGCAATGCGATGCCACGTCGCGAAGGGCCTGGGCGATGCGCGCCAGCAGCGCCTCGATGGTGGCCTCGCGGAACTGGCCGCCGCGATACGTGCAGCGGAATTGCAGGCAGCCATGCTGGACCCGGCCGTCGAAGGCCAGCGGTGCCGGCAACGGGATCGCGGCGGACACGCCGCTGCCGGTGTCCTCCGCCGCCACCTGCCAGCCGCCCGCCCCGGCGCGCAGGCTGCCGTCGAACTGGCCCAGGTAGTTGAACAGCACCTGCGGCGCCGCCACGGCGGTCCCGAGCACGCCATAGCCCAGTCCTCGCCGCGGCACCGCGCGCAGGGCTTCCTTGACGCCGGCGATGGTGTCGCCAAGGTTATCGACGCTGGCCAGGCGCACCGGCCAGATGCTGGTGAACCACCCCACCGTGCGGCTGAGGTCTAGCGCCGTGCCGGCTGCCTCGGCTTCGCGCCCGTGCCCTTCGACATGGATGCGGATCTCGTCGCAGCCGGTGAAAGCGCACAACGCGCGCGCAAAAGCTGCCAGCAGCAGGTCGTTGACGCCGGTGCGGTAGGCAGCGTGGGCGCGCCGCAGCAATGCGTCGGTAGTGGCCGCGTCGAGGGCGAAACTGGCCGTGCAGGCGCCATCCGGGCGAGGCTCCGAAGCGTCGAACACATCGCCCGGCAGATCCAGGCCGCCTTCAGCCACTGCCTGCCAGTAGGCGCCTTCGCCGGCAAACACGGCGCGCGCCGGGCCAGCCAGCGTGCGGCTCCATGCGGCATAGCTGGCGCCCACCGGTGCCAGCGCCGGCGCCTGCCCGGCCAGCCGCGCGGCATATGCCGCCTGCAGGTCTTCCAGCACGATGCGCCACGACACGCCATCCACCACCAGGTGATGGCAGACCAGGAAGAGGCGCTCGCTGCCATCCGCGACGCGTAGCTGAAGTGCGCGCAGCAGCGGGCCCTGCTCGATATCCAGCTTTCCCTGCTCGGCGTCGCACGCAGCGGTGATGGCCGCTGCATCGGGCGCTTCGGCCGTCGTCAACACGAACGCGTCGGCGGCCTTCACAACGGCCTGCTGGTGCCAGCCGTCATCGGCATGGCTGAAGCGGAAGCGCAGCGCTGCGTGGTGGCCAACCACGTCCGCCAGCGCGGCTGTCAACGCCGCCGTGTCGATGGCCGAACCGGACCGCAACAGTACCGACTGGTTGAAGCGGTTGCGCGCGGCCGCGGCCAGCGGTTGGCCAAGGAAAGCCCGCTGCACCGGCGTCAGCGGCGCCGCGCCATGTTCCGCCGCGTCATTGGCGGCATCCTCCGCCGCCACGTCCACGCGCTGTGCCACCTGCGCCAGCGCGGCCACGGTCTGGTGCTCGAACACCTGCCGCGGCGTCAGCCGCCAGCCCTGCAGGCGGGCACGCGCGACGATCTGCAGGCTGAGGATCGAGTCGCCGCCGAGCGCGAAGAAGTTGTCGTGCAAGCCCACCTGCGCGATGCCGAGCACGTCGGCCCACACCGCCGCCAGCATCCGCTCCGGCGCCGACACCGGCGCGGCGTAGGCGGCCTCGGCCTGCCACTGCGGCTCGGGCAGCGCGCGCCGGTCGAGCTTGCCGTTGGGCGTGACCGGCAGGCTGTCGAGGCGCAGCACCGCGGCCGGCACCATGTAGTCGGGCAAGGCCGCGGCGAGCGCGCTGCGCAGCGCTTCGGCGTGCACGGTGGCCGGCGCGGCCACGTAGCCAACCAGCCGCGTGCCGGCCGGCGTCTCGTGCGGCAGCACCACCGCCTGGCGCACGCCGGGCTGGGCCAGCAGGTGCGCCTCGATCTCGCCCAGTTCGATGCGGAAGCCGCGGATCTTGACCTGGTGGTCCTGCCGGCCGAGATATTCGATGCAGCCATCCGGGCGCCAGCGCACCAGGTCGCCGGTACGATACAGGCGCGCGCCGGGCGCGCCGAAGGGATCCGGAATGAAGCGGTCGGCGGTCATGCCGGCGCGGCCGAGGTAGCCGCGCGCCAGCCCTTCGCCGCCGAGGTACAGCTCGCCCGGCACGCCGACGGGCACCGGCTCGAGCCGGCTGTCCAGCACGTGCGCGCTGCGCGTGCCGACCGGCCTGCCGATCGGCGCATAGGCGCCGCTCACCTGCGCGGCGGCTTCGTCCGCTGCGGCCTTCCACACCAGCGGCGTCACCACGGTTTCGGTCGGGCCATAGCCGTTGATGATGTGCTGCGGCCGCAGCGCCTGCGTCAGCCGTTCCACGCCCGCGCGCGGCATGGCCTCGCCGCCGAAGGAGTAGAGCCACAGTGGCGGCGGGTCGCCTTGCGCCTCGGCCCACGCGGCCAGCTGGTGCAGGTAGCGCGGCGGAAAGCCCGCGTGCGTGACGGCGTGGCGGCGCAGCGCGGCGTAGGTCTGCTCGACGCTCCACAGCGTGTCGTCGCGCAGCACGATGCTGGCGCCGCTGGCGAGCGGCACCATCCAGCGCTCATGCGCGCCGTCAAAGCTGAACGAGAGGAAATGGAGTTCGCGGCTGGCCGCGGTGATGTCGTAGCACGCGGCGGTGGTGACCACGTGCATCGCCAGCGGCCCGTGTGCCACGGCCACGCCCTTGGGCCGGCCGGTCGAGCCGGAGGTGTAGATCACGTAGGCCAGCTGCCCGGCATGGATCGTCACGGCTGGGTCGTGGTCGGGCCACGAGGCATCGTCGCCGTCGTCCAAGAGCAGCACTGGCAGGTCCGGCGCGACCGGGAAGGCATCGCGCAGCGCGCGCTCGGTCAGCAGCAGCCGCGGCGCAGCGTCTTGCTGCATGTCGAGCAGGCGCCGTGCCGGATAGGCGGGATCGAACGGCACGAAGCAGGCGCCGGCCTTGAGCACCGCCATCAGCGCCACCAGCATGCGCGGTGAACGGTTCAGCGCCACGCCGACGCGGCATTCGGCACCGATGCCTTGCGCGATCAGCCGGTGCGCAAGCCGGTTGGCCTGGCGTTCAAACTCGCCATAAGTCAGGACGTCGTCGCCATACAGCACTGCTGGCGCAGCGGGCGCGCGGCGCGCGTGCGCGGCCACCTGCGCATGCACGGCCACGAACGGCGTTGCCGGGCAGTCGGGCTGGCTCCAGCGTGCCAGCGCGGCGCGCTCGGCGTCGGCGAGCAGCACCGCGGTGCCGGGCGTGGTCGCAGGATCGGCTGCGAAGGCCTGCAGCAGGCGCACATAATGCCCCGCCATGCGCGCGACCGTGGCGGCATCGAACAGGTCGGCGGCGTAGGCGATGCGGCCGCACAGGCTGCCATCGGCCAGCTCGGCCGTGGCCAGGCTCAGCTCGAAGCGCGCGGTGGTGACCGGCAGTTCCAGCGGCGTCACGCGCAGCCCCGCCAGTTGCGGCAGAGCCGCCGCGCTGGCGGTGCGATGGTCGAAGGTGACGTTGAACAATGCGGGCTGGCCGAGACTGCGGTCGGGCTGCAGCGCCTCGACCAGCAGGTCGAACGGCAGCGACTGGTGCGCCTGGTCCGCGGCGGCCTGCGCGGCGAGCCGCGCCAGCAGGTCGGCGAACGGCTGCTCCGGGTCGACCTCCGCCCGCATCACCTGCATGTTGACGAAGCAGCCGATCAGCGCCCCGGTCTCGCTGCGCTGGCGGTTCGCCACCGGCACGCCGATGCGCAGGTCGGACTGGCCGGTATAGCGGCCCAGCAGCACCGCGTAGGCGGCCAGCAGGGCCATGTTCAGCGTTGCATGGCGCGAGGCGGCAAGCGCGCGCAACGTTGCGGCCACGGCGGCGGCGATGGTGAACACGTGCTCGGCGCCCTCGCCGCTGCGCGCGGCGCGGCGCGGGCGGTCGGCGGGCAGGTCGAGCGCCGCGCCCGCGCTGTCGCCCAGGCGTTCGCGCCAGTAGCCGAGCAGGCGCTCGGCCTCGCCGGCCTCCATCCAGTTGCGCTGCCAGGCGGCATAGTCGGCGTACTGGACCGGCAATGGCGGCAGGCCGGCTTGCGTGCCGGCTTGAGTGCCGGCATAGCAGGCGGCCAGTTCGGCGACGAGGCGGACGATCGACGCGCCGTCGGCGACGATATGGTGCAGCACCACCACCAGCACGTGCGACTGCGCGCTCTCGCGGATCAGCGCGACACGCCACAGCGGTCCGGCGGCGAGATCGAACGGCTCATGGACTACGCGCGCGACGGTGGCGTCGAGGCCGTCCGGATCGGCGTCGATGGCGTCTATGGCATCAAAGGCCGGTGGCAGGTCTTCATGCACCTGCTGGCAGGCGACACCGGCAGCATCGATCGGATACGTGGTGCGCAGCACTTCATGGCGCGCGCCGACCTGCGCGAACGCGCGGCGCAGCGCCGCGGCGTCGAGCGGGCCTTCGAGCCGGTACACCCCCGGCATGTGATAGGCGGTGCTGGCGGGCTCAAGCTGCTGCAGGAACCACAGGCGCTGCTGCGCGTACGACAGCGGCAGCGCGCCAGTGCGCGGCGCGGGCACGATGGGCAGCGTGGAAAACGCCACGCCTTTGCCGTGCAGCGCGGCCAGGAAGGCGGCGCGCTGCGCCGGCTCCAGCCGGGCGAAGCGCTCGGCGACTTGCGCGGCGACTTGCGCGTGCGCGGTACTCAATGCGTCTGACATGGGGGCGGGACCTGTCAATGGATTTCAGGGAGCGATTACGCCGGCACCACGGCCTGCGCATGCGGTGCAGCAGCGGCCAGTGCCATGTGCGCCAGCTTGTCGAGGTCATCGTCCGCAGCTTCCTGCCTGACGGCAGCGGCCAGCGCATGCGCGGTCGGATGGTCGAACAACAGGCCGGGGGCAATCTCCACCTGCAGCCGGCGGCGCAGCCGCGCGACCAGCTTGATCACCAGCAGCGAATGGCCGCCGAGGGCAAAGAAATCGGCATGCGGGTCGACCTGGCCCTGTTCCAGCAACCCGGCCATCAACGCGCACACCAGGGCTTCCACCGCGTCCGATGCCGGCGCTGCGACCGGAGCTGGCGCACTGTCGGCGGGAACCAGTCCGCGCAGCGCGACGCGGTCGGTCTTGCCATTGGGCAGGCGCGGCAGCGCGGGCAGCGGGACGAAGCGCGCCGGCACCATCGCGTCAGGCAGCATCGCGGCCAGCGTGTGGCGCAGCGCGGCGGCGTCGATGCCGCTGCCGGCTGCCGGCACGAGGAAGGCACACAGCACAGCCTCGCCGCCGGGTCCCGCCACTGCGCACACCGCTGCCTGCGCGACCGCCGGCTGCGCCAGCAGCGCGGCTTCGACCTCCGCGGGCTCGACGCGGATGCCGCGGATCTTGACCTGCTGGTCGGCGCGGCCCAGCAGTTGCAGCCCGGCGGGCGTGGCGCGCGCGAGATCGCCGGTGCGGTACAGCCGTTCGCCGGCAACGAAGGGACCGTCGACGAACGCCGCCGCATCGAGGTCCGCCCGGCCCAAGTAGCCGTGTGCGAGTTGCGGGCCGCCGACGTAAAGCTGCCCGGCTACACCGGCCGGCACCGGCCGCAGCGCATCGTCGAGCAGGCGCACGCGGGTCGCACCCAGCGCGCGGCTAAGCGGTGCGTTGCCGCCTGCCCAAGCCGGCATGTCTGCGCCCAGCGCATGGACCATCACGCCGATGGTGGTTTCGGTCGGGCCGTAGTGGTTGAAGATGCGGCAGCCGGGCGCGTGGCGGCGCAACGTGCCGACCAGGCTGGCCGGCAGCGGCTCGCCGCCAAGGATGACGGTGGCCGGCACCGCGGGCGCTTCCGTTTCCAGCAGCGCCGCCAGGTGCGACGGCACGATCTTGATGGCATCGACCGCGCGGCCGCGCAGGTAGCGGGCAAAGGCCGCGGGGTGGGCCATGTCGTCATCGCCGGCCACCACCAGGCAGCGCCCCTGCCACAGCGCGGCGAACAGCGTGGTGTTGCCGAGGTCCGCGGCTACCGACGACGTCAGGCCGAAGCGCTGGCACGACGACAGCGACAGCGCATCGCAAGCCGCCGCGGTGTAGTGGCTGATCTGCGCGTGGCCAATCACCACGCCCTTGGGTTCGCCGGTGGAGCCGGAAGTGAACAGCACGTAGGCGGCGGCACCAGGATCGACAGTGACCGCAGCCTCTGCTGCTGACGCCGCCGTGGCCAGCAACGCATCGGCACTGACCACGGTCTCGTCGTCCGCCGACGCCTGCTGCGCGATCGTCAGCACCGGCGCTGCCTGCGCCAGCACGCTGCGGCGCCGCGCCTGCGGCCAGGCCGGATCGAGCGGTACATAGGCGCCGCCGGCGGCCCATACCGCCAGCAGGCTGGCCACCAGCGCGCCACTGCGCGGCAATGCCAGCGCCACGCGCGTGCCGGGGCCGACGCCGAGCGCGCGCAGCCGTTGCGCGGCGGCGTGCACCGTGCGCTGCAGGCCGGCATAGTCGAGTGCGAGATCGGCGGCATCCAGCGCGGGCGCCGCCGGCGTGTTGCGTGCATGCTCTGCGATGCGGTGCAGCAGCGAGTCGCCCGCCGCTGCCGGCATGTCGCCGGTCCAGCATTGCGGCACGCGCAAGGTATCGTCGGACGGCCACCACAGCGACGGCAGCGGCGCATCCAGTGCGGCGGGCAGCGCGCCGATCAGCGCGGCGAGATGGGACAGCAGCCATGGCGCCACGCGCGGATGCAGCGCGCCGGCTTGCGCATGCAGCGCCAGCGCGGCCATGCCCTGACCGTCGTCCAGTGCCTCGCACACCAAATCGAAGCCCGGCCACGCCGGACTGGCCAGCGCGATCCCGTCGGCGGGCAATGGCGATACCGCAAACCCGATGCGCGGGCCGGCATCACCGGGCAGCCACGCTTCCTGCCACGCGGCGTGGCCATCCAGCGTCGACAGCCACGCCTGCCAGTGGCTGCGCAGGCTGGCTTCGTCATCCCATTGCACGCCAAGCGGCAGCGCCTTGACGAACACGCCGGCGGCGCCGGCCATCACGCCGTAATCGCGGCGGCAGTCGTGCAGCCATGTGGCGCTGAATGCCGGCTGCGCGCACAGGCGCGCCAGCATGCTCCACCATGCGGCGTGCAGCACGCGCTCGGGCGTGCTGCCGAGCTGGCGCGCGGTCGCGTCCAGCGCCTGGCGGTGCGCGGCGTGCAGCGTGTGGCGCCAGCTTTCGGCGGGCGTGGCTGAGGCAGCAGCGAGCGCGTCGGGCAAGCGCAGCGGCGCGGGCAGCCCGGCCGCCTGAGCTTGCCAGTAGCGGCGGCCGGCGTCGCCGGTACCGTCCTCGCCCAGGCACGCGCCCGCCTGCCAGTCGGCATACTGGGCGTATTGCAGCGGCGGCTCGGCGTCGTCCGCGGCGGTGGTTTCCAGGGCGGCGCGCAGGGCTTCGGCGAGGCGCAGCACGCTGCTTCGGTCTGCCGCCAGCGGGCTGGCCAGCAGCCACAGCGTGGCACCGCCGCTGGCCAGCGGGCACAGGCAGGCGCGCAGCACGTCGCCCCGCGCCGGATCGAGCGCCGGCAGCGCCAGCGCGTCGCCGTCCGCGACGATGATGGTGGCCGCGCCGTTGGCGCCCTGCGGCACGCATGCCACCGGCTGGCTGCCATCGTCGATATAAGCCATGCACAGCACGTCATGGCGTTTGCGCAGCACGGCCAGCGCGGCGTCCACCGCGGCTGGCTCTGGCTGGCAAGCCAGCGCGATGCGCGCCACGTGCGCGTGCGGCGCGGGCGCATTGCGCCATTGCCGCCAGGCGGCCTGTTGTTCGGGAGTCGGACTCCAGGCGTCGTGCATCTCAGGCATCCACGTTCTCCTGCGGGCGCGCGGCGACAAGCTGGGCGTCCGGCTGCTTGCGGTCGAACATGTCGCCCATCGCCACCACGATCTTGCGCGGGCCTTCATAGGGATCGCGCGCATGCGCGGCCAGCATGTTGTCAAGCATCACCACATCGCCGCGCTGCCAGTCGAAGCGCACGGCGCAGGCTTCATACAGCTCGCCGATCAGCGCCATGGCCTCGTCGGGAATCGGCGTGCCGTCGCCGAACATCACGTGGCGCGGCATGCGCTCCAGGCCGACCATCTCGAGCAGGTCTTCGCGCACGTCGGCCTCCAGGCACGAGACGTGGTGCAGTTGCACCTGGTTGAAGAAGCTGCGCTCGCCGGTGACCGGGTGGCTGACGATGGCCGGGCATACGGTGCGCGTCTGCAACACGTCGCCGTCCAGCCAGCGGCAGTCGATGCCGGCGGCGCGGCAGCGCGCCTCGACCTCGGCGCGGTCCCCGGTCTTGTAGAAGTCGCGCCAGTCCACGTCCAGCCGCGGCGTGAAGGTGCGCACGTACATCAGCTGCTTGCTGGCGAACTCCTCGGCCAGCGCGGGCGGCAGGCGGCGCAGCAGTTCGCGGCAGTCGACGATCGGCGTGGCGCCGCCCACGGCAGAGGGCAGCTCGCAGAAGAACCACTGCTTGCGCGGCCAGCGCTCGAGGTGCGCGCTTTCGTTGTGGTACAGGATCATCTGGCGCTCGGGGTAAGGCGTGGAGCGGTAGGTGTTGCGCCCGCCCTCCTTCTTGGGCAGGTCGCCGTAGCTGCCATACAGGCCCGGGTGCATGGCTTCGGCGAAGGCTTCGAAGGCCTGCGGGTTGGGCAGGTCGAAGCCGCGGAAGACAATGCCGGCGTGCCGGTGCAGCGTCGCGCCGACCAGCTCGCGCGAGCGCGCGGCCCACGCCACCGGGTCCAGGCCCGGCACTACCGGCTCGATCACGATGGGGAAGACTTCGCCTGCGCGCAGCGGGCGCAGCCGCACCTGGCTGGCGGGGTCGGCAACGGCCGCCTCTGGCACAGCGGCCGCGGCCGGGCGCGGCCGGGCCAGCGACTTGAGCTGGTCGAGCTTGGCCGCCATGCGTTGGCTGGTATCCATGGTTCGGGACTCCTCGGGTTTCGGTTGGGACAGGCGCGCGGCGCCCGGGGCGTGTGCGCTGACGCGGTCGGCGGGCTGGTCCGGCGCGCGCAGCAGCGCTGCCAGCGTGGCCAGCCATTCGGCGGCAAAGCGCGCCACGGTGGCGGATTCGAACAGCGCGCTGGCAAAGACCCAGTCGCCGCGCAGCGGCGCCGCTTCCTGTTCGCTCTCGGGCTCCAGGAACAGCGCCATGTCGAACTTCGACGTGCGCTCGATGGGCGGCAGCATGCCGGCCTCCACGCCAGGCATGCCCAACTGTCCGGCCGGCGTGTTCTGCAGCACAAACAGCGCCTGCACCAGCGGGTTGCGGCTGCGGTCGCGCTGCACGCCCGCCGCCTCGACGATGCGGTCGAACGGCAAGCCCTCATGCTCGAACGCGGCCAGCACGTCGCGCCGGCATGCCGCCAGCACGTCGCGGAAGCTGGCGCCGGCGATGCGGCGCGAGCGCAGCGGCAGCACGTTGACGAAGAAGCCGATCAGCGGCTCGAGCGCGGCGTCGTGCCGGCCGGCGACGTCGGTGCCGAGCAACAGGTCGTCCATGCCGGTCGCGCGGTGCAGCCAGCACTGGAAGCTCGCCAGCAGCACGATGAAAGGCGTGACCTGCTCGGCGCGCGCCAGCGCATGCACCTGCGCCATGCGCCCGCCGTCGATCCGCAGCGCGACGGCGTCGCCTTCCATGCGCGCCACTGGCGGGCGGGCGTGGTCGGCCGGCAATGCCAGCGCCGCCGGTGCGCCGGCAAGCGCGCCGCGCCAGTAAGCGGTGAGCCGCTCCAGCGCGGCGCCGCGCAGCCAGTCGCGTTGCCACGCGGCATAGTCGGCGTATTGCAGCGCCAGCGGCGGCAGCGGCGCGAGCTGTTCCGGCGCCAGCGCGTGCCGGTAGCCGCGGGTGATCTCGTTGACCAGCAGACCGACCGACCAGCCGTCCGACACCAGATGGTGCATGGCGACCAGCAGCACGTGTTCCCGCGGCGCGCAGCGCAGCAGCGTGGTGCGCCACAGCGGCGCGTGGCCGAGGTCGAACGGGCGCGCTGCGTGCTCCCGCATGGCCTCGCGCAGTGCCGCTTCGCGCGCTTCGGGCGCGAGCGCCTGCAGGTCGATCAGGGACAGGCCGATGTCGGCGGCGGCATCGATGCGTGCGTAGGGTTCGCCATCGTCGTCGGGATAGGCGGTGCGCAGGATCTCGTGGCGCGCCGCCACCGCTGCCAGCGCCTGGCGCAGCGCGGCCAGGTCCAGCGGCCCGCGCAGGCGCAGCGCCCCGGCCATGTTGTAGGCCGCTGCGGCGTTGCCCTGCAGGCGTTCGACCAGCCACAGCCGCTGCTGCGCCAGCGATACCGGCATGCGCGCGGAGCGCGGTACTGGAACCAGCGCGGGCATCACCACCGCTGGCGTGGCGCCATCCAGCCGTGCGGCGAAGTCGCGCAGCACCGGCGCCTCGAAGACATCGCGCAGCGTGGCCTGCGCATGGCCGGCGGCGCGCAGCCGCGCCACCACGCGCGTGGCGATCAGCGAATGGCCGCCCAGGCGGAAGAAATCGCTGTCGCGGCCGACGCGCGCGCCCGGCAGCAGCGCTTCCCAGATGCCGGCGACGGTTTGCTCGGCGGGCGTGGCAGGCGGTGCGCCCTCCTGCGCCACGACCTGCGGCGCGGGCAGCGCCTTGCGGTCGATCTTGCCGTTCGCATTGAGCGGCCACGACGGCATGCACACCCATGCGGACGGCACCATGTACGCGGGCAACCGCGCGGCGACGCTGGCAGACAACTCGGCTTCCAGGACGCCATGCGCGGACTGCGCGCGGCCGGCTTGGGGCTGCCAGTACGCGGTCAGCCATTCGGTGCCGGCGGCACGGTGCACCGTCACCAGCGCGTGGCGCACCGCCGGATGCGCGGCGAGCACGGCTTCGATCTCCCCCAGCTCGATGCGGTAGCCGCGCAGCTTGACCTGGAAGTCCTTGCGGCCGATGTATTCGAGCACGCCGTCTTCGCGCCAGCGGCCGAGGTCGCCGGTCAGGTAGCGGCGGCTGCCCGGCGCGCCGGTCGGATCGGGCACAAAGGCCGCCGCGGTGCGGCGCGGGTCGGCCAGATAGCCGCGGCCGACGCCGGCACCGGCCACCGCGATCTCGCCCACCATGCCGGGCGCGGCAAGATTGCCGTCGGCATCGAGCACCTGCAGCACGGCATTGGCGGTGGGGCGGCCGATCGGCACGGTATCGGTGGCTTGTGCCGCCTGCGCCAGCGCGCCGGCGCGCAGGGGGTGGAACGCCACGTCATCCGAGCATTCCGCCGGCCCGTAGGCGTTCATCATCGGCACGCCCGGATAGCGGCGCAGCCAGGCAAGCGCGGTGGCAGGCGGCAGCGCCTCGCCGGTAGGCAACACCCAGCGCAGCGCGGGCAGCGGCGCCGCGCGGCCCTCGGCGTCCTGGCAGTCGAGCATGGCCTGCAGTAGCGACGGCACCGGCTCGAACAGCGTCACGCCACGCTGCGCCAGCAGTGCGGTGAGTGCGGCCGGATCGCGCACCACGTCGTCGCCGATGATCTCCACGCCTGCGCCGAACACCGGCGCGGCCAGCGCCTGCCAGACCGAGATGTCGAAGCAAGGCGGCGCGGTCTGGGCGATCACGTCGCCCTCGCCCAGCCCCAGCGGCACGGCCTTGGCCAGCATGTTGTTGAGCATGCCGGTGCGCGTGACCATCGCGCCCTTGGGCACGCCGGTCGAGCCGGAGGTGAACAGCACGTACGCGAGCTGCGCGGGATGCGCGGGCAGGTCGGGCGCAGGCGCCGCCCCGGCTTCCAATGCGGGCAGCGTCGTGGCGCCGGCAATGCCGGCGGCGGCCAGCGCGGCCACGCCGGATGCATCCGTCAGGACCTGTGCTGCCTTGGCCTGCGCCAGCACCTGCTGCCAGCGTGCCGCGGGATGGCTGACATCGAGCGGCACCCACGCCGCGCCGGCGCGCAGGATGCCGGCCAGCGCGACCAGCCAGTCCAGCCCGCGCGGCAGCAGCACCGCGATGAGATCGTCCGGGCGCACGCCGGCGGCGCGCAGGCCGCTGGCGACGCGGCCGGCGCGCTCCCACCAGTCGCCATAGGTCAGCGTCCCGGCGCCGCAGCGGGCCAGCACACGCCGCGGATGCGCAGCCACCTGGCGCGCGACCCGCCGCACGTAGTCGTCCTGCAAGGCGGCAAGCGTCACGCTGGTGTCGTCGCTCGCGCTCCATGCCTGCAGCCTGGCGCGCGTGGCGCCATCGAGCATGTCGGCGGCGCCCACGTGCGCGATGCCGGCGGCCAGCGACGCCAGCACGGCGGCGTAGGCGTCCATCCATTGCGCCAGCCGGTGCGCCTGCACACGCGAGGCATCGCAGGTGAAGCGGATGGTGAAGCGGCTGTCGGGCATGACCTCCAGCGTCAGGCCGTAGTGGGTCTGCTCGATGTTGTCATGCTGGCGCAGGCGCAGGCCGGCCACCTCGCGCGCGCGGTGGCCCAGGTCGGGCAGGTTCTGGAACACCATCAGCGTATCGAACAGGGCTCCGCCGATGCCGGACTCAGCCTGGATCTCCGCGAGCGCGGCGTGCTCGAACTCGCGCATCGCCACGGCGGCGTGCTGGGTCGCCTGCAGGTAGTCCGCCACCGCCAGCGCGCCTTGCGGACGCAGCCGCAACGGCAGCGTGTTGATGAACACGCCCAGCATGCGCTCGGCGCCTTCCAGGCCCGCGGGGCGGCCGGCCGAGGTCACGCCGAAGACGATATCGTCGCTGCCGGCGTGGCGCGACAGCACGATGCCCCACGCGGCCTGCATCACGGTGTTGAGCGTGACGCGGTGCGCCGCGGCCAGCGCGCGCAGGCTGGCGTCGAGGCCGGCCGGCAGGATCAGGTCACGGCAAAGCGGCGCGGTTTTCCCGTGGGCGCTGGCGGGTGCGATGCCCGGCAGCACTGTCGGGCCGGCCAGGCCGGCGAATGCAGCGCGCCAGAAGGCCTGCCGCGCGGATGCGGGCTGTGCCGCGAGCCAGGCGATGTAGTCGCGGTACGGCCGGCGCGGCGTTGGGGCATGTGCCGGATCGGCATAGCGGGCCAGCGCCTCGTCGAGCAGCTGCACCGAGCCCCAGCCGTCGACGATCAGGTGGTGCCGGCTCCAGACCAGCCACCAGCCCGCGTCGCCGGTGCGCAGCAGCGCCAGCCGCATCAGCGGCAGCTCGGCGGGATCGAAGCCGCGCGAGCGGTCGGCATGGCACCACTCCGCCAGCCGCGCCGCCTGCGCGCCGGCCCCGCGCCAGTCTTCCACTGTCACGGGTAGCTTTGCGCGCGCATGCACGCATTGCAGCGCGCGGTCGCCGCCCGCTTCGCCTGCCGCGGCAAAGGTGGTACGCAAGATCGGGTGGTCGTCCAGCAGCGCCTGCCAGGCGGCGGCCATGCGTTCGGTGTCGAGCGGACCCTCGACCTGCAGCACCAGCTGGTTGACGTAGGCACCGTTGCCGCCATCGCGCAGGTGGTGGAACAGCAGGCCTTCCTGCAGGGGCGACAGCGGATAGGCATCTTCGATGTCGCCCCCTTGGCTGCGCAGACGCTCCAGCGCCTGCGTGTCGCAGCCGCTCAGCGCAAAGGGCTGCGCAGCCGCTGGCGTTCCGGCTGCGCTGGCAGTTTTCTCGCGCGCGGCGAGATGGACCGCCAGGCGTGCCAGCGTCGGGTGCGCGAACAGGTCCCTGGGCGCGAGCACCAGCTGCTGCGCGCGCGCCCTGGCGACGATCTGCAGCGCCAGGATGGAATCGCCGCCGAGCGCGAAGAAATCCGCATCGCGGTCGATCTGCTCGCGTTGCAGGATTTCGCGCCACAGTCCCGCCAGCATCTGTTCGATGGCGGCCGCCTGTGCGGCGGCTGGCGCCGCGTTCGCACGCAGCACGGCAGCCAGCGCCGCCGGCGTGGGATGCGCGAACAGCAGCCTGGGCGTCAGCGGCAGGCCCGCCTTGCGCGCCTGCGCGACCAGTTGCAGTCCAAGAATGGAATCGCCGCCGAGCGCGAAGAAGTTGCCGTCGGCGCCCACGCTTTCGCGTCCGAGCACGCCTGCCCACAGGCGCGCCAGCGTCGCCTCGGTCTCGTCGCCCGGTGCCGGTTGCGCCGGTGCCGCGGCCTCGCCGGGCACGGGCGGCAGCGCCTTGCGATCGACCTTGCCGTTGCGCAGCCGCGCGAAGGCGTCGCACGCAACGAACGCGGCAGGCAGCATCGGCGCCGGCAACGCGGCGGACATGGTGGTGCGCAGGGTATCGAGATCCAGGCCGGCGTCGGCCACCAGGTAGGCGACCAGCCGCAGCCCCTCGCCCGCCGGCGACGGCAGCGCCAGCACCACGGCATCGCGCACGCCCGGCGCCTGGCGCAGCCATGCTTCGACTTCGCCCGGCTCGACGCGGAAGCCGCGGATCTTGACCTGTGCGTCGGCGCGGCCGAGGAAGACGATGGCGCCGTCTTCGTCCATGCGTACGCGGTCGCCGGTCCGGTACAAGCGGCCGCCCGGCTGGAACGGGTCCGGCACAAAACGCTCGGCGGTCAGCGCGGGGCGGCGCAGGTAGCCGCTGGCGACGCCGGCGCCGCCGATATAGAGCTCGCCCACCGCGCCACGCGGCACGCGGTTCAGGTGGCGGTCGAGCACGCAGGCGCTGACGCCGGCAAGCGGCTGGCCGACGGGAATTGGACCCGCCACAGCGGCGTCAGGCACCGCATGCGTCAGGCACCCCACCGTGGCTTCTGTGGGGCCGTAGTGATTGACCACGCGGCATGCCGGGCGCAGCGCCTGCACGCGCGCCACCAGCGCCGCGTCGAGCGCCTCGCCGCCGAACACCAGGCACTGGCGCGGCACCAGCCGCACGGGATCGGCCACCGCCAGCAGCGCGCGCAGGTGCGTCGGGACGATCTTCAGGCAATCGACCGGCCGCGCTGCCAGGGCTTCGGCAAGCGCTTCGGGGTCTTCCGCCAGCGCGTCGTCCAGCACGCGCAGCGTGTGGCCGCCGAGCAGCGCGCCGAACCATGCGGTGTGGCCGAGGTCGGCCGTCACCGAGGACAGCGACGCCAGCGACGACCCTGCCGGCAGCGCCAGCGCGCGCAGCACGCCGGCGGCGTAATGCGCGAGGTTGCCTTGCGTGACCACCACGGCCTTGGGCGTGCCGGTCGAGCCGGAGGTGTAGATCAGGTAGGCGGGCTGTGCCGGAGCGGCGGCGGGCCATGCGGCAGCGCCGGTTGTGTCCTCGCTCGCGAGCGAGGACACATGCCAGGCTGCGCCCGGCGTGGATTGCGCCAGCCACTGCGGCCGCTCGCCCTCGCCCACCACGGCGGCAAGGCACGCATCGGCGGCCAGTTGCGCCAGCCGCGCGGCGGGCATGCCGGCGTCCAGGCACAGGAAGGCGGCGCCGGCCTTCCATGCGCCAAGCATGGCGGCAGCCATGCGCGCGCCGCGCGGCAGCAGCAGGCCGACCACATCGCCGGGCCGGACGCCACCGTCGCGCAGGCTTGCGGCGAGCGCGGTCGCGGCGCGATCGAGCGCGGCGTAGCTGCATTGCGCATCGGCGGCATCGACGGCGAGCCGCCCGGGATGCGCGCGCACGCCGGCCTCGAAGGCCGCCAGCGCGGTGGCGTGCCGCTCGATGCGGCCAGCGCGCATATCGGAGAGCACCGCCGCCTCATACAGCGGCAGGTCCCCGACACGCGCGTCGGCGTTGTCGAGCACAGCATCCACCGCAGCGCGCAGCGTGGCGATCAGGCGCTGGACGGACTGCGCGTCGAACCGGTCGGCGTCATAGCGCCATTGCCCGCGCAGGCGATCGCCCTCGTCCTGCCAGCGCAGGTTCATGTCGTTGGCTGCGCCGCGCTGGGTGGCGAGGTATTCGCGCACCAGGTAGCGGCCCAGCACGTTGCGCGGCCCCACCGGCACGAAGGTGGTCATATGCCGGAACAGCGGCCCCTCCCCGCCCATGCGCGCCAGCGGATATTGCTGGTGGCGCAGCGCGCCGCGCATCTGCCGGGCGCAGTCGCGCACCACCGCGGCAAAGGCCGGATTGGCGGAGAAGTCTGCGCGCAGCGGCACCGTGTTCAGCGTAAAGCCGATCAGGTCGGCGGACTGTGCGCCTGATCGCCCCGCCGTCGGCGTGCCGATCAGGAAATCGTCCTCGCCACTGGCGCGGTGCACGACCGTCTTGAACAGCGCCAGCATCACCACGAAGAGGCTGACTTCCAGCTGCGTTGCCAGCTCGCGCAGGCCTGCCGTCTGCTGCGGCGTGAGGCGGAATTCGAGTTCGGCGCCGCGGTGGCGCGATTCCGCGTCCAGCGTGCCGGGCATCGCCGGCGCCGCGGGCGCGTCTTCAAGCACGCCCTCCCAGTACGCGCGCAGCGAAGCGCCGCGCGGGCCTGCCAGCAGTTGCCGCTGGCGCGCAAGCCAGTCGCGGTAGCGGCCGCTTTGCGACGCCATCGGCGCTGCGCCGGCGCACAGCGCCTCGTAGGTGGCGAAGATCTGGTCGCAGACCAGCTCGAACCCGAGGTAGTCGCCGGCGATATGGTGCATGCCCGCGCACATCCACATGCGGTCGGCGCCGCCCGGCTGGCGCGAGACGAGGAAGCGGAAACGGCAGACCTGCCCCGCATCGGGGTCGAACGGTTCGTCGGCTTCGCGCTCGAACCAGGCGTGCAGGCCCGCTTCATCGAGGCCGTCGGCACGCGTCAGCGACACCTCCGCGGCAAAGCCCGCGGGGCGTGCCATCACGATCTCGCCGTCTTCCTCGATAAAGCCGCTATGCAGCGCCTCATGGCAGTCCACCACGTGGCGCACCGCCTGTTCGAGCAGCTCGAAGCGCAGGCCAGCCGGCACCTCGATCGCGAACACCATGTTGTAGGCGGCGCTGTGCGGATGGCGGCGATGAAACGCCAGCAGCGCGAGCTGGCCGGGGCCGGCGGGATAGCGGTCGAAGTAGCCGGGATGCGCGGCCAGCCACGCATCGGCCTCGGCGGCGCGGGTTGCCAGCAGCCCGGCCGCGGCCTGCTGCGCATCGGTGCCGGCCGCGCTGTCGCCAGCCACGCGCCAGCGCCCGTCATGCAGGCGCAGGCGCACGCCTTCGGCGCGCAGGGTTCGCATCAGGGCGCCAGTTTCGGCCGGCAAGGGAGCTTCGGAAGACGACATGGCGAAAGCGTTGGAGATGACAGGTCCCCGCCGGGCAGGCGCAGCCAGCCCGGCCAGGAGTGATCAGACGGGAAACGCGCCTCAGCCCAGTCCGGGCGGCGCGGGCTCGGCCATGGCGACGATCACGCGGCGCGCGCCGGTGAAGGTGCCGCGCCCGTGGGCGGCGAGCATGTTGTCGAGCATCAGCACGTCGCCCTGCTGCCAGGGAAAGCGCACCGTGCATTGGTCCAGCGTGGCGCGGATCGAGGCCAGCGCATCGTCTTCCAGCGGTGCGCCGTCGCCGTAGACGACGTTGCGCGGCAGTTCGTCGACGCTGCCGACCACGTCCAGCAAGGTCTCGCGCACGTGCGGCGCCAGGTTGGACACATGGAACAGGTGGGCCTGGTTGAACCACACCATCTCGCCGGTCACGGGATGGCGCGCGACCGCCTGGCACAGCTGGCGCGTGCGCAGCTCGCCGTCGGGCTTCCATTCGAACTCGATCCGCTGCGCGCGGCAGAAGCGCTCCACCTGCGCGCGGTCTTCGGTGTTGAAGGCGCGCTGCCAGCTCAGGTCGAGGCCGTTGCCGTAGTTGCGCACGTACATCAGCCGGCGTTGCGCAAAGCGCTCGCGGATGGCTGGGTCGAGGCGCTGGTAGACCAGGCGGCTGTCGGCGATCGGCGTTTCGCCGCCGGATTCGCTCGGCTGCACGCAGTGGAACCAGATCTTCATCGGCCACTGCAGCGTGTACGACTGCTCGTTATGCAGCGGGATCACCTGGTGCGCCGGGTATTCGGTCGAGGTGTAGACGCCCTCCCTGACCTGCGAGCGCGGCGTGGAGCCGAACTCGTAGCTCAGCAGCGGATGGCCGAAGGCGCTGGCGAAGGCGCGGAACGCGGTGTCGTCATCGAAATGAAAGCCACGGAACAGCACGCCGCCGACGCGCGGCAACTGCTCGGCGGCAATCGCCGCCATGGCATGGAACTGGCCGCGCCAGTCGGTGCCGCCGTCCGGCTTGACCACCAGCGGCAGCGCGCCTTGCGCGGACAGCGGGGCGATACGCAGTCCGCCTGCCCCGGCGTTGCTTGCCGAGGTGGCTGAGGTTGCGGCGGTAGCCACGCCGGCAGCGGCGCGGTGGTCCGCCCTGAGGTCGGCGATGGTACTGGTCGTGTCCATATCCCTGTTGCCTCTACGGGTGCGTTCGCGAGGCCGGTTGCGGCCTGGGAGTCAATGGAGGCCAACGGGGGCAGCCTCGCGAACCATGTCTGCACATTGAAAGTGTGAAGCGAGTGTAGCGGAATAATTTACGAATGGAAATACAAATCATTATCATTTACGATATTGACCGACGAATCATCGCGAACGTTCGCGACGCCATCGCGGCGGACTTGCTTGCCGGCGCCGCGATGGCGTTTCCACACCACCAGAAGGAGCATTGCCATGAGCTGGGACCACCCCGACACGCGTTTCCACGTCGTCCGCAATGAAGAAGGCCAGTACTCGATCTGGCCCGACTACAAGCCCGTCCCGGCAGGATGGAAAAGCACCGGATTCCAGGGCAATCGCGACGAGTGCCTGACCCATATCGACACGGTCTGGACCGACATGCGCCCGCTCAGCCTGCAGCGCGCGCTGGCTGGCGCATGAGCGCGCCGCAGCCTGGGCGCGAGCGCTGGTTTGCCGTGATGCCCGGACGGGCAGGCGATGCCACGAATGCAGAGGCTACGCGCGTGCGCCTGTACTGCCTGCCCTATGCGGGCGCCGGCCATACCGCGTACCACGGGTGGCGCGACGCGCTGCCCGCGCAGGTGGAGCTGGCGCCGGTATACCTGCCCGGACGCGGCATGCGCACGGCCGAGGCGCATGCGGCTTCGATCGAGGAACTGGCCGCGGCGCTGGCGGCGGCGATCGCACGCGCGGCGCGCACCGAGGCGCCGCGCTTTGCGCTGTTCGGGCACAGCATGGGCGCCCTGCTCGGCTTCGAAACCGCGCGCGTGCTCGAAACCGTGCACGGCCTTGCGCCCACGGCGCTGGTTGTGTCCGGACGAGGCGCGCCGGCGCTGCCGTCGGCGCGGCCGCCGTTCAGCACGCTGCCTGACGGCGCCTTCGCCGACGTCATCGCGGGGATGGGCGGCATGCCGGCCGAGATCCGCGAAACCCCGGAAGCACTGGCGTTCTTCCTGCCGGTGCTGCGTGCCGACATCGCGCTGTGCGAGCGCTGGCGCTACGTCCGCGGCCCGCGCCTGGGCTGCCCGATCACCGTGCTGGGCGGCCAGGACGATGTCCACGCGCCGCCCGCCACGCTGGCAGCCTGGCGCGACGAAACCCTGCACGATTGCCGCCAGCAGGTCTTCGCGGGTGGGCACTTCTTCCTGCACGACGCGGCGCCCGCGGTGCTGGATGCCGTTGCGCAGGCAGTGCTTGGCACCGCGCCGCTCAGCGGAGAAGCCGGCCATGCGCTTGCCTGACTTCGCCGCACCGTCGCACGGCGACATCCACGTGTGGCACGTGGCGGCCGATGCGCCGGTGGATCCCACCGTGCTTTCTGCTGACGAGCACGCCCGCGCCGCCGCGTTTCGCCAGGCCGCCGACCGCAACCGCTTTACCGCGGCGCGCGCGGCCTTGCGCACGCTGCTGGGCGGCTGCCTGGCCCTGCCGCCCGCCGCCGTCCCGCTGGCCGCCAACGCCTTCGGCAAGCCCGTGCTGGCCACGGCCCCGGAGAACCCGCCCCTGCACTTCAACGTCAGCCACAGCGGCGCGCGCGCGGTGATCGCGCTGTCGCGCGCGCCGGTCGGCATCGACATCGAAGCCTGGCGTGCCGGCATGGCCTGGGCGGACTGGCGCGACAGCGCCGCCGTCGCCTGCGCGCCCGATGAAATGCACTGGCTTGCCGGGCTGGCGCAGCGGCAGCCGGAGCACGCCATGCTCGGCTTCCTGCGGCTCTGGACCGCCAAGGAAGCGTGCAGCAAGGCGCTCGGCACCGGCCTGTCGGCGTCGCCGCAAGCGGTGCGCGTGGCGCCGCCCGGCAGCGCCGGATGCGTGCCGCCGCTGGCGCGCGCCGGCGCGGGTGTCTGGTATCTGCACGATGCCGGCGGCGGTTCGCGCTATGTGGCATGCCTGGCCACGCCGCTCGCGGCGGTGCGCGTCGTGCAACGGCAATACCCGCCGCGGTGCGCCAGCGCCAACCCTTGATCCAGTCCTTGCAGTCAACGCCCCCAACGCCCCTGTATCAACGCCCTCCGCTAGGAACGACACCATGACGCCTCCCTCGCTCGCCACGCTCGCCCATGGCCAACCCGCGCCGTTCTCGGCCGGCGCCTTTGCCCGGCAAGCGCCGATCCGGCTCGACGACAATGCCTACCTGCAGCGCCAGTGCGCCCGCGAATCCAACGCCCGCTCGTATCCGCGCCGCATCCCGCTGGCGCTGGAACAGGGCTACGGCGTGTACCTGCGCGACACCAGCGGCCAGCTCTTCATCGACTGCCTGGCGGGTGCCGGCACGCTCGCGCTCGGCCACAACCACCCGGCGGTGGTGCGCGCGCTGCGCGACACGCTCGACAGCGGCCTGCCGCTGCATACGCTGGACCTGGCCACGCCGGTCAAGGACCGCTTTATCGACGACCTGTTCGGCCTGCTGCCGGACGAGTTCGCCGCGCGCGCGCGCATCCAGTTCTGCGGCCCGACCGGTGCCGACGGCATCGAAGCCGCGCTCAAGCTGGCCAAGACCGCCACCGGCCGCCACACCGTGCTGAGCTTCGCCGGCGGCTACCATGGCATGACCCACGGCACGCTGGCGCTGATGGGCAACCTGGGGCCCAAGGCGCCGCTGGGCGCGCTCGGCGCCAGCGTGCAGTTCCTGCCTTATCCGTATGACTACCGCTGCCCCTTCGGCCTGCGCGGCGAAGCCGGCATCGATGCCGGGCTGCGCTATATCGGGCAGATGCTGTCCGATCCCGAGTCCGGCGTGTTGCCGCCGGCAGCGGTGGTGGTAGAAGCGGTGCAAGGCGAAGGCGGCGTGATTCCCGCGCCGGCACGCTGGCTGCGCGAACTGCGCCGCATCACGCGCGAGCGAGGCATCGCGCTGGTGCTGGACGAAGTGCAGACCGGGCTGGGCCGCACCGGGCACACCTTCGCGTTCGAGCATGCCGGCATCGTGCCGGACGTGCTGGTGCTGTCCAAGGCGATCGGCGGCGGGCTGCCGATGTCGGTGGTGATCTACGACGGCGCGCTCGACGCCTGGCAGCCGGGCGCGCATGCCGGGACCTTCCGCGGCAACCAGCTGGCGATGGCGGCGGGCTCGGCCACCATCCGCACTATCGCTGCGCAAGGGCTGGTGGCGCATGCCGAGGGCATGGGGCAGCGGCTCGCGACACGGTTGCGCGAGCTGCAGTCGGACTTCGCCGCAATTGGCGAGGTGCGTGGGCGCGGGCTGATGCTTGGGGTGGAGCTGGTGGATGAGCGTGCCGACCCTGACGTGGTCGGCGCGTACCCCGCCGATGGCGACTTCGCGCGTACCATGCAGCGCGAATGCCTGCAGCGCGGGCTGATCGTCGAGCTGGGCGGGCGCCATGGGGCGACGGTGCGGTTCCTGCCGCCGCTGGTCATTGACGAGGCTGAGGTGGATCTGGTGGGTGAGTTGTTTGGCGAGGCGCTTGGCGCGGCAACGCGGGAGTTACGGTAAGCGCGCTTGACACGCGCCGGCCCCTCTCCCCCGGCCCCTCTCCCCCGGCCCCTCTCCCGCAAGCGGGAGCGGGGAGCAAACCAACGGTTAGCGCATCGTGCTACAGCGCATCCCGCAACAGATCGCGCAGCCTGAATTTCTGGATCTTCCCCGCCGGCGTCGCCGGCAACGCATCGCGCACGACAAGCTTTTCCGGGATGTACTGCAGCGCCATCTTCTGCCCCTTGAGCCATTCCACCATCGCCGCGTGATCGAAGTCATGCCCGGCGCGCGGCACCACGAAGGCACAGGCACGCTCGCCCAGCCGTTCGTCGGGATAGGCGACGATCGCCACCTGCGCCACCGCGGGATGGCGGTACAGCAAGGTCTCGACCTCCAGCACGGGGATGTTCTCGCCGCCGCGGATGATCACGTCCTTGCTGCGGCCGGCGATGCGCAGGTACCCCTCGGCATCGAGCCGGGCCAGGTCGCCGGTGTCGAACCAGCCATCGCCATCGGTGCCGTTCAGCTGCGGGCGCTTCAGGTAGCCGCCGAAATTGGAGCAGGCGCGCACCAGCAGCCGGCCGGTCTCGCCGACAGGCACGTCCGTGTCGGTGCCATCGACCACCCGGATCGCCACGCCGGGCAGCGGGCGGCCGTCGGTGGTGGACGCGCGTTCGTCGCTGTCCTCCGGCAGCGTCGTGGTGACCGCGCCGTTCTCGGTCATGCCCCATGCCGATACGATCTTCGCGCCCAGCGCCTGCCGTGCCTGCTCGACCAGCGCACCCGGAATCGGCGCGCCCGCGCACAGGAAGATGCGCAGGCTCGGCACCGGCGCGCCGGACTCGGCCACCACGCGCGCCAGGTCCGTGAGGAAAGGCGTGGAGCCCATGGTGAAGGTCACGCCCTCGTCGCGGATCAGCGCGGCGGCGCGGGCCGGGTCCCAGATGTCCTGCAGCACCGCATGCGCGCCCAGCACCACCGGCATCATCAGGCCGTACATGAAGCCGGTCTGGTGTGCCATCGGCGACGCCATCAGCACCACGTCGTCGCCGGTGAGATGCAGCCGGCCGGCATAGGCGACGATGTTGGAGAACAGCGTGTTCGCGGTATGCATCACGCCCTTGGGCTCGCCGGTGGTGCCGGAGGTGTAGATCAGCTGCGTGACGTCGTCCGGGCCCGGGCGGCTGCACTGCAGGATGGTGGCGGCATCGGCTGCGTCTTCCCAGGACGGGCCGCTCAGCAGCGCCTCGAAGCTGTCGTCGCCGTCGGCATCCACCACGACGATATGGCGCAGCGCAGGCAACCCTTCACGCAAACCCCGCAGCATCTGCGCATGGTCGAAGCCGCGGAACAACTTCGGCACCACCACCACCTTGCTCCGGGCGTGCGCCAGCATGAACGACAGCTCGCGCTCGCGGAAGATCGGCATGACCGGGTTGAGCACCGCGCCCAGGCGCGCGCAGGCCAGGTACAGCACGCTCAGGTGCCAGCCGTTGGGCAGCTGGCATGAGACCACGTCGCCGGCCACGATGCCGAGGCGGGAAAGGCCCACCGCCACGCGGTCGGCCATGCGCTCCAGCTGCTGCCAGGTGAAGCGCGTCACGTGTTGACGATCGATGCTGAGCGCGGTCAACGCGGGGGCGTCGGGCCGCTCACGTACGCACTCGGCAAGATAGTCGTTGATGGTACGGTCCTGCCAGTGCCCGGCGGCAATGCTGGCGGCACGGCGCGGCGCGATCAGTACGGCGTCGAAATCCATGGCGGTCTCCTCGTTGTTGTGTGCTGCCAGTCGTTGCGTCGGGCGCGCGTCAGGCCGGTACCGCTTCGCGCCCCGCGCGTGTGCGCGCGATGATGGTCTTCATGATCTGCGCGGTGCCGTCGCCGATCTGGAAGCCGAGCACGTCGCGCAGGCGCTGCTCCATCACGCCGCGGTCATAGCCGCCGTGGCCGAACGACAGCAGGCACTGGTGCACCACGTCGTACGCCAGCTTGGGCGCCCACCACTTGCACATGGCGGCTTCGGCGGTATGCGGCAGGCCGCGGTCCTTCAGCCACAGCGTCTGCAAACACAGCAGGCGCGCGCCCTGCACCTGGGTCTCGAAGTCTGCCAGCGGGTGCGACACGCCCTGGAACGCCGACAGCGGCTTGCCGAAGGCCTGGCGCTCGGCCACGTAGGCCCAGGTCTCGTCCAGCGCCGCCTGCGCCACGGCCAGCACCTGCAGGCCGATCAGCGCGCGCGAGAAATCGAAGCCCTGCATCACCTGCACAAAGCCTTCGCCCTCCTTGCCGAGCAGATGGCTCGCCGGCACGCGCACGTTCTCGAAGAAGATCGAGCCGCGTCCGATGGCGCGCTGGCCGTGGCAGTCGAAGCGGTTGCGCGTGATGCCCGGGAGGTCCATCGGCACCAGCAGCGCCGACACGCCGCGCGCGCCCGCCTCGACCGAACCGCTGCGTGCGAACACCACCGCGGCATCGGCCTGGTCGGCGGCGGAGATCGAGGTCTTCTCGCCGTTGAGCACATAGTGGTCGCCATCGCGTTCCATGCGCAGCCGCAGGCTGGCCGCGTCCGAGCCGCCGCGCGGCTCGGTCAGCGCGATCGCCAGCAGCGCTTCGCCGCGCGTCAGGCGCTGCAGCCATGGGCCGGCGATCTCTGGCCGCGCGTGATGCGCCAGGATCTGCCCGTTCAGCGAGGCCAGCAGGTTGATATACGACAGGCTCAGGTCGGCGCGCGCCACCGCTTCGTGGATCACACCGGCCGCGAGCGAGCCCATGCCCTGCCCGCCGTATTGTTCCGGCAGCTCGGGCGCGATAAAGCCCATCTCGCCCATCTCTCGCATCAGCGCGCGGTCGAGCACGCGGGTGCGGTCGCGCTCCAGGTAGCCGGGCGCGACGCGGGCGTCGGCAAAGCGGCGGGCATGTTCGGCCAGCGCCGACAGGTCTTCGTCAAGGTAGGGATTCATGGCTGTCTCCGCTGGCTCCATTCACTTCGCGTACTTGCGGAAGTCAGGCTTGCGCTTTTCCTGGAAGGCGCGCACGCCCTCGCGCGATTCCTCGGTGTCGTAGTAGAGCTTGAGCGCGTACATGCCCATGCCGGCGATGCCGCCCTGGTGCGCGGTGTCCATATTGAACGAGCGCTTGGCGATGGCGATCGCGGTCGGGCTCTTTTCCAGGATCTCGTCGCACCACTTCTGCACTTCGGCGTCGAGCTGCTCGTGCGGCACCACGGCATTGACCAGCCCCATCGCCAGCGCCTCGGCGGCGGGATAGCGGCGGCACAGGTACCAGATCTCGCGCGCCTTCTTCTCGCCGACCACGCGAGCCAGGAACGCAGTGCCATAGCCGGGATCGACCGAGCCGACACGCGGGCCAACCTGCCCGAACACCGCCTTGTCCGAGGCGATGGTGAAATCGCAGATCGTGCACAGCACGTTGCCGCCGCCGATGGCATAGCCCTGCACGCGCGCGATCACCGGCTTGGGCACGTCGCGGATGGCGTTGTGCAGCTCTTCCATCGGCAGGCCGATGGTGCCGCGGCCGTCGTACTGGCCTTCATGCGCGGACTGGTCGCCGCCGGTGCAGAAGGCCTTCTCGCCGGCGCCTGCCAGCACGATGGCGCCGATCTCGCGGTCATAGCCGGCGCGGTTGATGGCGTGGATCAGTTCGTCGCAGGTGCGGCCGCGGAAGGCGTTCATCTTTTCCGGGCGGTTGATGATGATCCAGGCCGCGCCGTTGCGCACTTCATAGCGGATGTCTTCGTATTGCATGGTGGTCTCCGTTGTCAGTTCGGGATGGGTTGCGCTCAGCCGTTCATGGTCAGGCCGCCCGACACGCTCAGCACCTGTCCGGTGATGAACGACGCGTCGTCGCCGGCAAAGAACAGCACCGCGCCGGGCAGGTCGTCGGGCTGGCCGATGCGGCCCAGCGGGATCGAGCGGGTGAAGGCTTCCACCAGCTTTTCGGGGTTGCCCGCGCCCTGCTTGTAGTCTTCGAACAGCGCGGTCTCGGTCGGCCCCGGGCACACCACGTTCACGGTGATGCCGTGGCGCGCATGCTCGCGCGCGATAGTCTTGGAGAACGACACCAGCCCGCCCTTGCACGCGGCATACACCGCTTCGCCGGAAGACCCCACGCGCGCGGCATCGGAGGCGATATTGACGATGCGTCCGCGCTTGCGCGCCACCATGCCGGGCAGCACTGCGTGGTGCATATGCAGCGCGCCGGTCAGGTTGATGGCGATCAGCCGCTCCCACTGCGCCGGCTCGGTCTTGACGAACGGGCGGAACACGTCCCAGCCGGCGTTGTTGACCAGCACGTCGATCGGGCCCAGCTCCTGCTCCACCGCAGCCACCGCGGCGTCGACGCTGGCGCGATCGGTAATGTCGCAGCGCACGGACAATGCGCGGCCGCCGGCATCGCGGATCTGCGCCGCCACGCGTTCGCCTGCCTCCGGGTTCAGGTCGAGCACGCCGACCGCCGCCCCGGCGCGCGCAAAGCGCAAACAGGTTGCGCCGCCGATACCGCCACCACCGCCGGTCACGATGACCGTCTTGCCTTCGAGTCCTTGCACAGCCGTTCTCCTTTCAGGGTTCCGGTGCTATCGTGCCGGCGATGCCGCCGCCACCTGCCCCGTCAATTACGTAAATATATTGACGTATAATAGGAGCGGTCGACGGCTGGCGCAAGGCATCAATACTATGGAAATGACTATGGTTAACCCCGACAAAAATGGCGCACCCCCTACCAGCGCCCGCGCGGAACTGGCCAACCGGCTGTTCTTTCGCCTATACCAATGCGCAAATATGTTGCATAAAACCGGGTCGCGAGCGGTCGAAGCCGAAGGCCTGACGACGCAGCAGTGGGCAGTGCTGGGCGCGCTGTCGCGTCCGGAAGCCGCCGATGGCATGAGCGTCGGCGACCTGGCGCGCTACCTGATGGTGAGCCGCCAGAATCTGTCGGGCCTGGTCAGCCGGATGGAACGGGACGGCCACGTGACGCTGGCGCCGGACGGGCGCGACCGCCGCTCGCGGCTGGTGCGGATGAGCGAGCCGGGCCGCGAGGTGTGGCTGCACCAGGCGCAGCCGAAGATCCGGCAGTACTACGAGCAGGCGCTGGACGGGTTCTCGACCAACGACCTGACGCATACGCTGCACTACCTGCTGAAGCTGCTGGACAACATGCGCGCGCTGGATACGCCGGACGGCGGCGATAGCGGCCCGGCGCAGGACTGAGGCGGGCCGCTGTATCAGGGCTGATACACATCGCGCCGCCACGCGGCGGCCGGCCCTGCGGCATCTCCCGCTACGCGGCGCGCCACGGCCGCTGGCGCGCGATATGCATCGGCATGGGGTTGCTCAGGCACCCCGGTGCTGCGCCGGGGAGTCCTGAACCACTGCCCCGGCTTGCGGCGATGGCTTGCGTGCGCGCAGCCGGGACGGCGTTCGATCGATCCTTTACCGGAGGTCCCGCCATGACCCGCTACATCGTGCTAGCCAGCTTCACCGACCAGGGCATCCGCGCCGTCAAGGACACCACCAAGCGCGCCGCCGCGGTGCGCGAGATGGGCGCGCGTTTCGGGGTGCAGATGAAAGACATCTTCTGGACACTGGGCAAATACGACATCGTGCTGACTGTCGAGGCCCAGGATGATGCCAGCATGACCGCCTTCGGCCTGGCGGTCGGCGCGCTGGGCAACGTGCGCACGCAGACGCTGCGGGCATTCAATGTCGACGAAATGCAGGCGATCCTCGGCAAGATGAGTTGAGCCCGCCTTCGCACTGTCCCCGTCATGAAGCACGCCCGCCATGGTGCCTGGCGGGCGTTGTCGCTTCTGGCTTGTGTTGTTCTCCTGATATCCGACGGCCTTGTCAGACGACGCCCGATACCTGGGAGGCGAGACAGAGCAGACACTCATACTGCCAACTTCCGGGAGAGCGCCATGCCAGGCAAGAATATCCACGTCGTGCCTACCCATAACGGCTGGGCGGTCGAAGCGGAAGGACGCTCCGGCAACCAGCAGCGATTCACTTCGATGGATCATGCGATCGCTACCGGCATGGAGAAAGCCAGGCGCGCAAAGGTTGAGTTGCTGATCCACGGCAGGGATCACCGGATCATGGAGCGAAGCTCATTTGGAAACGCTCCTGGCGACCTCGACGGGTAGTTGCAGGGCACCACCGGCATCGTGCTTCTGCGACCCTGAATCCGGGCGCTGCCTCCGTGGCCCCTCGAGACCGCGCACGGATCTGCTCCGGATAGCGACCGGCATGGCATACCCCACGTCAGGCCGCACACGTACACCAATGCGCTTCGACTACCGCAATGTACGCAGGCCGGACTCATGGACAATCCGATGCGCAACTTGAAAGGCTTTTACATCCTTCTGGTCGCCGTCACCATTGCGTTCATCTGGATACTGCTGCCCTTCTTCAGCGCGATCCTCTGGGGCACGATACTGGCGATCCTGTTTCATCCAATGCAACGCAGGCTGACGGTGCGATTTGGCAACCGGGAAAATCTCGCAGCGCTGACGACGCTGCTTGTTTGCGTGCTATTGGCCATTGTTCCGGTCTTCCTGATGATTGCCACACTCGCACAGGAAGTGGCGCATGCCTACAACCAGATCAAGACTGGCCAGTGGGACTTCGGGCAGTATTTTCGGACTGCCGTACAGGCCCTGCCCGCTTCCGTCGAGAACTGGCTGAACGAAATCGGATTAGCCGACATAGCGGGGTTGCAATCGAAACTGACCGAAGGTGCCGCACGGATCAGCCAGTTCATGGCGGCCCAGGCTGTCACCATTGGCCAGAACACCCTGCAGTTCGCCGTCGGCATCGGCATCATGCTGTATCTGGTGTTTTTCCTGCTGCGTGATGGTACGGTCATTTCCCATCGCATCCGCGAGGCGATACCGCTGAACGACGCGCACACACGCCGGCTGGTCGGCCGATTCACCACCGTAGTCCGCGCCACGGTCAAGGGTAACGTCGTAGTGGCCGCGGCCCAGGGAATCTTGGGCGGCGTGGCTTTTCTGCTGCTGGGCATCAACGGGGTGTTGCTGTGGGGGACGCTGATGGCGTTTCTGTCCCTGCTACCGGCCATCGGGGCCGCGCTGGTCTGGGGACCGGCCGCGGTTTATTTCTTGCTGGCGGGCCCTGCCTGGAAAGGAATCGCGCTCATTGCCATCGGTACCCTTGTCATTGGCGCCGTGGACAACTTGCTCCGTCCTGTCCTGGTCGGCAAGGACACCAAGTTGCCAGACTGGGTGGTCCTGATATCAACATTGGGCGGCATGTCTGTATTTGGCATCAACGGCTTTGTGATAGGTCCTCTGATTGCTGCGCTGTTTATTTCCTGCTGGGATATTTCGGTGATCGAGGATCGCGACGACACGATGTGAACGGCCGTCGCCGCCACTCCGGCATCCTGATGCCGCGATTGGCAATAAGCCGATCAAATCCCTAGAAATACGAATTATTCTCATTTATTATTCGGCCTTTCGTTGCTTTCGCCCTGGGCCGTCATGCTTTTCCGCCGTCTTGCCATACCCGCCGCTGCCAGTTCCCTGCTCCTGCCTCCCGTTGTCTCCCACGCCGCCGACGAACTCACCACGCTGCCATCCGTGACGGTCAGCGCCGCCAGTGACGGGCAAACCGACGTCGGTTTCGCCACGCGGCGGGCGGCCGGCGTGACCAAGTCGGGCGAATCGGCGGCCGACGCCGCGCAATCGATCACCGTCATCACGCGCGACCTGCTCGACAGCCAGCAGGCACAGAACCTCAGCGACGCGCTGCAGAATTCAGCCGGCGTGGTCACCAACGCCTATGGCAGGCGCGGCTGGGACGACTTCATCATCCGCGGCCAGCGTGCATCGGAATCGATCTTTGCCGACGGCCTGCTCGTCGACAGCAACAACCGCGTGGCGCAGGAACTGTTCGGCGTGGAACGCGTGGAAGTGCTCAAGGGACCGGCCTCGATACTGTTCGGCGCGGTGCAGCCCGGCGGCCTGGTCAACATGGTCAGCAAGCGTCCGCGCGCGGAACTGTTCGGCGAACTGGGGCTTACCGTCGGCAACTATGGCTTCCGGCAGATGACGGTCGACGTGGGAACGCCGCTGGCCAGGGACAGCAAGGCTGCGTTCCGCCTGAACGCGCTGTTGATGAACAGCGACGATCCGACCGACTACGTCTGGTATCGCAACCGCTGGATCGCGCCGTCCCTGACGCTCGACCTTGGCACGCGCACGGATTTCACGATCCTGGCCAGCCACAACCAGCGCAACTACGTGCGCCAGCAGGGCCTGCCCGTGAACGGCACCCTGGTGCCGAACCGCAATGGCGTGGTGCCGAGCAACCGCTTCATCGGCGAACCGAATGCCCCGTCTTATGACGGCGAGCAGAACCGCATCGGCTACGCGCTGACGCACCGCTTCGACTCCGGCTGGACGCTGAACCAGAACCTGCGCTACCAGGCATCGTCGCTGACCGGCACGCTGGTATCGGCCGGCACGATGGCGGTCAACAGCCAGTCGATGAACCGCAGTGGCACGCAGCAGAGCTTTTCGGGGAATTCGTTCGGCGTTGACACCAACGTGCAGCGGACCTTTGCGTTTGCGGGGCATGCCCATAGCGTGACCTTCGGCGTCGACTACCGGCATACGAAGGAAGACCGCCTGCAGAAGACGTGCCGCGTGGCCGCGCTGAACGTCTACAACCCGGTCTATGGCGCCAGCATCAACTGTCCGTCCGCCTATAGCCTCGACGCGACCGATACGCTGGATGCGGTCGGCCTCTATCTGCGCGACCAGATCCGTCTTGCAGAGCGCTGGACCTTGACTGGCGGCGTGCGCTACGAATCGGCGCGGACGAGCACATCGGACCGGCTGGCGTCGTCGCGTTCCGTGAATGACAACAATGCCGTCACCGGCAGCGCGGGCGTGATGTACGAGCTGACGAACTGGGCACGGCCGTACGCGAGCTTCGCCACGTCGTTCCTGCCGAACGCCGGCACCGATGTCAGCGGCGCCACATTCCAGCCAGAAAAGGGGCGCCAGTACGAAGTGGGCATCAAGTTCGACATGCCCGCCAAAACCGGCCTGCTGACGCTGGCCGCGTTCGACCTGACACGCACCAATGTGCTCAGCAGCGATCCGGTCAATACGGGTTTCAGCATGGCCGTCGGCGAACAGCGCTCGCGCGGGCTGGAAGTGGAACTGACACAGGATCTCGGCAATGGCCTCAGCGTGTCGGCGGCCTATGCCTACATCGCAAGCGAAGTCACCGAGGACACCACGGCCGCCAACGTCGGAAAGCCGCTGAACAGCGTGCCCCGGCACAGCTTCTCGGTCTGGAGCCAGTATCGCTTGCGTGGGGCGCTGGCCGGCTGGTATGTCGGTGCCGGCCTGCGCGGCGAGAGCGCCAAGCGCGGCTACAGCTTCAACTACACCGTGCCGGGCTACACGGTGGCCGATCTTGCCGTCGGGTACGTGGCATCGCACTGGCGCGCGGCATTCAACGTCAAGAACGTGTTCGACAAGATGTACTACGCGGGAGGCCTGAACAACAACGTGTTGCCCGTGGGCAATCCGCGGGTAGCCATGCTCAACGTGACGATGAACTATTGAGCCCGGGAACGAGGTGGTGTCTCGCCTGCCATGCGAAACACCACCATCCTTCCGGTCAGACGGATGCTGGCTCCAATATCTGCCCGCCCCCATAGCTCGACTGCACCGGCACCTGCCCGCCCACCGTCATCCTGATCGCGCAATACTTGAACTCGGGAATCTTGCCGAACGGGTCCAGCGCCGCGTTGGTCAGCTTGTTGATCGCCGCTTCGTAGTAGCAGAACGGCACGAACACGGCGCCGCGCGGCGTGCCGGCATCGGCGCGCGCATACAGCGTGACTTCGCCGCGGCGCGACGATAGCGTGACCACATCCCCGGGCTTGCCGCCCATTGCATCGAGATCCAGCGGATGCACCAGCGCCACCGGGTCCGGCTCGATCGCATCGAGCACGCCGGCGCGACGCGTCATGCTGCCGGTATGCCAGTGCTCCAGCTGGCGCCCGGTGATCAGCACCATCGGGTAGTCCGCATCAGGGCGCTCCGCCGCCGGAATGATGTCCGCGGGCACGAAACGGCCACGGCCGCTTTCGGTCGGGAAGCTGTCCGTGAAAATCACGGGCTCGCCCGGATCGCCCTCTTCCTTGCACGGATACGTCACCGCATGTTCGCGCTCCAGCCGCTCCCAGGTCACGCCGCCGATGCTCGGCATTGCCTGCCGCATCTCGTTGAACACGTCCACCACGCTGTCATAGTGCCAGTCCAGCCCGAGCTGTGCCGCCATCTGCCGGATGATCCACAGGTCCTGCCGCGCCTGCCCCGGCGGGTCGAGCGCCTGCCGCCCGAGCTGCACCGTGCGGTCGGTGTTGGTGAAGGTGCCGGTCTTCTCCGGGAACGCCGATGCCGGCAGCACCACGTCCGCCAGGTACGCCGTCTCGGTCAGGAAGATGTCCTGCACCACGAGGTGGTCGAGCGATGCCAGCGCCTCGCGCGCATGCTCGGCGTCGGGGTCGGACATCGCCGGGTTTTCGCCCATGATGTACATGCCGCGCACTTCGCCGCGCTCGATCGCCTGCATGACCTCCACCACGGTCAGGCCCGGCTGGCGGTCCAGCGGCATGCCCCATAGCGCTTCGAAGCTGGCGATCGCCACCGGATCGTCGACGCGCCGGTAGTCGGGATACATCATCGGGATCAGCCCCGCGTCGGAGGCGCCCTGCACGTTGTTCTGCCCGCGCAGCGGATGCAGCCCGGTGCCGGGCCGTCCGATCTGGCCGGTCATCAGCGCCAGGGCGATCAGGCAGCGGGCGTTGTCGGTGCCGTGCACGTGCTGCGAAACGCCCATGCCCCAAAGAATCATCGAGCTCTTCGAGGTTGCATAGAGCCGGGCGACTTCGCGGATGGTTTCGGCGTCGATGCCGCAGATCGGCGCCATCAGCTCGGGACTGTACGCGGCAACGTTGCGCTGCAGTTCGTCGAAGCCGATGGTGCGGCTGTCGATGAAATCGCGGTCCACCAGGCCCTCGTTGACGATCACATGCATCATCGCGTTGAGCAGCGCCACGTCGGCATCGGGCTTGAACTGCAGGAAGCGCCAGGCGAAGCGCGCCAGGTCGGAGCGGCGCGGATCGGCCACGATCAGCCTGGTGCCGTTCTTCACGGCGTTCTTGATCCAGCTTGCCGCGACCGGATGGTTCACGGTCGGGTTGGCGCCGATCACGATCACGACCTCGGCCTTGTCGACATCCATCACCGGATTCGACACCGCGCCCGAGCCGATGCCTTCCAGCAGCGCCGCCACCGACGAGGCATGGCACAGCCGCGTGCAATGGTCGACGTTGTTGCTGCCAAAGCCGGTGCGCACCAGCTTCTGGAACAGGTAGGCTTCTTCGTTGCTGCCCTTGGCCGAGCCGAAGCCCGCCAGCGCGCGCTTGCCATGCGTGTCGCGGATCTGCGCGAGCCTGCCGCCGGCGAGCGCCAGCGCCTCTTCCCAGCTGGCTTCGCGGAACACGTCCATCACATGGTCGGGATCCATGACGAAATCACCGCGCTTGGGCACGCCTTCGCGGCGCACCAGCGGCACGGTCAGCCGCTGCGGGTGCTGCACGTAGTCGAAGCCGTAGCGGCCCTTCACGCACAGCCGCTGGTGGTTGGCGGGGCCGTCGCGGCCTTCCACGAACAGGATGCGGTTGTCCTTGACGTTGTAGGTCAGCTGGCAGCCCACGCCGCAGTACGGGCACACCGATTCGACCTGCTTGTCGGGCACGGCCAGGGCCACGTCGCGCGCCGGCATCAGCGCGCCGGTCGGGCACGCCTGCACGCATTCGCCGCAGGCGACGCAGGTGGAAGCGCCCATGGGGTCGTCCATGTCGAACACGATGCGGGCCTGATCGCCGCGCAAGGCCAGTCCGATCACGTCGTTGACCTGCTCGTCACGGCAGGCGCGCAGGCAGCGGGTGCACTGGATACAGGCATCGAGGTTGACGGCGATGGCCGGGTGCGACAGGTCAGCCGCCACGCGCTCGCGCGGCGCAAAGCGCGGCTTGCCTACCTCCAGCTTCGTCGCCCACTGGTCGAGTTCGTTGTGGCGCGTGTATTCCGCTTCCGGCATGTCCGACTGCAGCAGCTCCAGCACGGTGCGCTGGGCGCGGCGGGCGCGTTCTGATTCGGTCTGGACCTGCATGCCCTCGGCGGGATAGCGGCAGCAGGACGGGGCCAGCACGCGCTCGCCCTGGATCTCGACCATGCAGGCGCGGCAGTTGCCCGCGGCTTCGAGGCCGTCCTTGTAGCACAGGTGCGGGACGTCGAAGCCCTCGCGCTGCGCCACCCTGAGCAGGCTTTCGCCGGGTTGCGCGGTGACTTCACGGCCGTTGAGCGTGAAGGTGACGGCCGGCTCGGCGGATTCGACAAGCGCGCGTTCGGCGCGGGTCAGTGCATTCATGTCAGTCTCTCACGCGAGTTCGTGCGGGAAGTACTTGATCACGCAGTCGACGGGATTGGGCGCGGCCTGCCCCAGCCCGCAGATCGATGCATCGCGCATCACCGCGGACAGGTCGTCCAGCGCGGCGAGGTCCCACTTCGGCTGGTGGATCAGGTCGAGGGCCTTGGCTGTGCCGGTGCGGCACGGCGTGCATTGCCCGCACGACTCATGCTTGAAGAAGTGCATCAGGTTGCGCGCCGCCTGCGTGGCGCTGTCGTGGTCCGACAGGATCACCACCGCGGCCGAGCCGATAAAGCAGCCGTACGGCTGCAGCGTGTCGAAATCGAGCGGGATATTGCCCAGCGACGCGGGCAGGATGCCGCCCGACGCGCCGCCCGGCAGGTAGGCGTAGAAGGCATGGCCGTCGAGCATGCCGCCGCAGTATTCGTCGATCAGCTCGCGCACGGAGATGCCCGCGGGCGCCAGGTGAACGCCCGGCTTCTTCACGCGTCCGGATACCGAGAACGAGCGCAAGCCCTTGCGCCCGTTGCGTCCCTGCGCGGCGAACCACTCCGCGCCCTTCTCGATGATGTCGCGCACCCAGTACAGGGTCTCGAAGTTGTGCTCGAGCGTGGGCCGGCCGAACAGGCCCACCTGCGCCACATATGGCGGGCGCAGCCGCGGCATGCCGCGCTTGCCTTCGATCGACTCGATCATCGCCGACTCTTCGCCGCAGATATACGCGCCTGCACCGCGGCGCAGCTCGATCGCGGGCAGGCCGGGAATGGGCGGGTCGTCGCGCAGCTGCTGCAGTGCCTCGGCCAGCAACGCACGGCAGCCGGCGTATTCGTCGCGCAGGTAGATATAGATCGCCGACACGTTCACGACCGTCGCCGCGATCAGCATGCCTTCCAGGAAGCGGTGCGGATCGCGCTCCAGGTAGACGCGGTCCTTGAAGGTGCCAGGCTCGCCTTCATCGATGTTCACGGCCATCAGGCGCGGTGCGGCTTCCTTCTGCACGATGCGCCATTTGCGGCCGGTGGGGAAGCCCGCGCCGCCCAGGCCGCGCAGGCCGGAATCTTCCATCGTGCAGAGCACGGCGGCGGGATCGAGGGTGCCGTCGGCCAGCGACTGCAGCAACCCATAGCCGCCGGCTGCACGGTACGCGCCGTAGCCGATATGGGGCTCGGGCTCGTGACGCACGGCCCCGGCCTGCACCGCGGCGGCCACCGTGTCGGCGGTGGCACCGTCCACGGGATTCTGTCCGACCAGTGCCGCGGGCGCCTTCTCGCAACGGCCGATGCAGGGGGCTGCGATCACGCGCACGTCGGTGCCGAGCAAGGCGGGCAGCTTGTCGATCAGCGCGCGGGCACCGGCCAGTTCGCAGGCGATGCCCTCGCAAACGCGCACCGTCAGCGCGGGCGGCGCCGCGATCTGTCCGTCCGCATCCTCGCGCACCACGTCGAAATGGTGGTAGAAGGTGGCGACCTCGTACACCTCGGTCATCGATAGCCTCAGCTCGCTCGCGAGCGCGACCAGGTGGGGCATCGCAAGCTGGCCATAGCGGTCGTTGATGCAATGCAGGTGTTCGATCAGCAGGTCGCGGCGGCGCGGCATGTCGCCCAGCGCCACGCGCACTTCGGCCAGCGCGGCCGCGTCGACCTGGCGGCCCTTGGGCTGGCGGCGCTTGCGCTGCCGGCCGAGCCCGGTCGCCTCAAGGGGGATGACAACCTGGTTCATGGCGGTGCCTGGATCTTTTGTGGATGTCGGAAGGCCGATCAGGAAGGTGCCTCGCGGGCCACCCTCCTGTCGTGCTTCATTTTTCTCGTATTGTGCTACCGGGGCGGGTGCCCGTGCAGGTATCGCGGCCGCCCGCCCCGGCTACTACCGGCGCCCGCAGGCGCCGCAAGGCTCTCTTCATCAGGTCAGGTCTTCCGGCACGGTACGGTAGCCCATCGGTGCCGAGGTATTGGCGTGGACATACTTGCGGGCATGGGCTTCGCGCATTGGCTTGAGCACGAACAGCGCCATGATCGCAGTCAATGCCGCCATGCCCGAGGCCACCATGAAGACCGCATGCCAGCTGCCCGTGGCGGCCGTGATCACGCTGGAGAACGGCACCAGCAGCGCGGCCGTGCCCTTGGCGGTGTACAGCAGGCCGGCGTTGGTCGCGGCAAACTTCGGCCCGAAGGTGTCGCCGCAGGTGGCCGGGAACAGGCTGTAGATCTCACCCCAGGCGAAGAACACCACGCCGGTCAGGATCACGAAGGCAACCGGATGGTGGCCGTACTTCGACAGCAGCAGGATACCGACGGCCTCGACCCCGAAGGCAAAGAACATGGTGCGTTCGCGGCCGATATGGTCGGAGATCCAGCCGAAGAACGGTCGCGTCAGGCCGTTGAGCACGCGGTCGATGGTCAGTGCGAAGGTCAGCGCGGGCAAGGTCAGGCCAAGGATCGAGATCGGGGCCTCGTGCAGGCCGAAGTCCTTGGCGATCGGACCGAGCTGGGCGGTGGCCATCAGGCCGCCGGCGGCCATCATCACGAACATCGCGTACATGACCCAGAAGATCGGCGACTTCAGCACCTCGCGCGGCGAAGCGTTGTAGGTGGCGGCAGCCTTCAGCGTGGTCTTGACCTCGCTCAGGATCTTGGCCGACGGCGGGAACAGGGCCATGCCCAGGATGAACACGACCAGGCCCTGGCCAAGACCGAACCACAGGAACGCGGCTTCATAGCCCGACGTCTTGATCATGTTGGCGATGGGCACCACGGTCAGCGCGGAGCCCGCGCCAAACCCGGCCGCCGTGATCCCTGCCGCCAGCCCACGGCGATTGGGGAACCACTTCAGCGCGTTACCCACGCAAGTGCCATACACAGCGCCAGCACCCAGGCCGCCGATTGCCGCCGCGACGTACAGCATCGGCAGCGAGGATGCCACCGAGTTCAGCGCCCAGGCAACGGCGCAGAGCAGGCCGCCGCCCACCACTACCGGGCGCGGGCCGTACTTGTCGACGAGGTAGCCCTCGATCGGTACCAGCCAGGTTTCCGTCACGACGAAGATGGTGAATGCCACCTGGATCGCGGTGCGGCCCCAGTGGTATTTATCGTCGATCGGGTTGACGAACAGCGTCCAGCCGTACTGCATGTTGGCGATCATTGCCATGCAGATTACGCCGAAGACCAATTGCACCCACGGCGACGCAAAGCGCGACGTGGACTCCCTTTGCTGCAGTTCCATGATGTCTCCTTATAGCGGCATGCCGCCAAGGTGGAAGATTGGGCGCCTGAAGACGCCTCTGCGTGACTCTCGGTCTCGAACAGCTTAGCCGTTCTAGTGCTATACGGTATGTGATATATCAACCAAGTCAAGCGTATTTGTTGCGGCTCTGCAGCAAACTCTGTCCGCAACCTGCGCCGGGCTGCTCGATGCTGCCGCGCCACTATTGCGCGCGTTGCATCAAAGACCGTGCCTCTGGTACCGGGAATCCTTGGAAATCAAGCAGTTGTCCTGAGCCGGCGCATCAATCGGCGCGCCGGTGGGCAACCATCAGCATGCCGGGGATTGGCGACCGGGGAAACCGGGGAAAACGGTCGGGTGGGGAAAGTCCCTAGTTTGATACATTCAGACCAACGTGACTCTCGCTTCGCATGCCGGAGCGGAATGCGGGTACGGTTCAGCCGAAAGTCAGGGAAGATGGGAACGCAAGCGCCGGTGATAAGAGCCTGGCGGGAGGTTCACGATGGGGCGGGGAAGCAGGACAGCGCGCAGGACAACAGCGCACCGAAGGGCGGAAAGATGGCGGCCGCAGGATCTTCAAGCCAGGCTTGAGACGACAGGGTCTACGACAAGGTGCCGGCCGCTACATCCTTGTCAAACGCGCTCAGGGCCCCGCCTGCCATGCGCAGAACGCACGGACGGGCCGGCCCGGCACGGATCAGGCGTACGCCAGTTCGCCGGCAGCAGGCACGACACGCGTCTGGCGTGCGCGGCCCACTCCGTCGCTTTCCTGGCTCGATCCCAGCCCGGCAAAGCGGCCATGTTCCTGCGCGGTCACCAGCACGTCCATCGGCAGGCGGGTAGCCAGCATGACGGTCATGGCGACACCGCCGGCAAGCGCGGCCAGGCCAAGGACGAAGAGCAGTGCGACTTCCATTTCAAAAACTCCAGTTGCGTTGTGGTCAGGAGTTTTCATTATATGCTGCGCCGCACTATGTGTAAATATCCTGTATGTAATATATCAGTAAAGAGTTTGCTCCAATACAACAGCGGTTGGACGGCGATCCCGCATGCGTCACACGGTGGTGGTATCGTGGCGCGCAGCGGTCGCTGTGGCCGGGGGTTCGTACTCCAGGCCGCGCAAAGCGTCCCAGATCGCGGCTGCGTTGGGCTTCAGCGACCGGCTCTTGCGCCGCACCAGCATGACTGTCGAAGTCACCTGCGGCCGCAATGGCCGCATCACGGCGGCCGGGTTCAGCCCGCCCGCCTGCGCGCGCGACGGCACGACGCCGATGCCCAGCCCCAGCGCCACCATGCCGAACACCGCGGCAAAGTGCCCGAGCAGCTGCAGCGAGCTGGTCCGCACGTGGTAGCTGCTGAGCGCCTTCTCCACCGCCGGCTGCACGCCGCACTGCTGGTCCAGCGTCAGCACGCTGGCATCGCTGAGCTCGCCCCACCCTACCGAGTCGCGCGCGGCCAGCGGATGCTGCGCGGGCAGCACCGCGTGATAGGGATCGATGCACAGCGGCTCGCAATACAGGTCATCGGCGGCAATCGGATCGGTGGCGATGCCGAAGTCGACCTCGCCGCTGCGCACGCTCTGCAGCACAGATTCCTGCGAACGGTCCTTCAGGTGGATCGCGATCGCGGGCCACGCCTGCCGGCAGCCCGCCAGCCAAGCCGGCAACGACATCGAGCTGAGCACCGGGTCCGACGCGATCTGCACCAGCCCCTGGCACGGGCGGCTCGCGCTCTGGCTGTCGCGCAGCGTCTGCTCGACCTCTTCGATCAGGTGGCAGATGCGCTGCGACAGGTGCAGGCCCGCGTCGGTCAGTTCCACCTGGCGGGTAGTGCGGTCGAACAGGCGCTGGTCGATTTCTTCTTCCAGCTCGCGCACGCTGCGGCTTACCGCGGACTGCGTCAGGCCGAGTTCGGCGGCCGCGCGCGTAAAGTTCTTGTGCCGCGCCACCGCGGCGAAGGCCTTCAATTGGGGCAGCGAGATATTCATGGCCGCCCTCCCTGACACGCCACGGCGCGGCTCGGGCGCAACCCGAGGTCGGGCGCGGCGGGATGTCGCGGTGCGGGCACCGATGCATGCGGTCCGGTCATGGCAGTCTCCTTGGATGGGGCGTGGCTGTGTGCAGCCATCGTTGCTGTGGGTATGGATTTGCTGGTGTCGCGCGGTCGTTGGCCTGATGTCATGGCAACGGCCCGCACGCAGGCAGGCCGTTCTTCCGGGGAACTTAGTCTCCTTCTCTCTGGATTCGTGGCAGATAGGCGGCATCCGCGACCTGCAGGCCTTCGGCCTGCCCGGTGATGAATCGCCTGCGCATTGGCGCCAGCAATACCTTGGCCGAGATTCCCGCTCTCGCGGCCGAACTTGTCCGACAGGAACTCGCACAGCGGCCGCGTGAAGCCGTTGCACAGGTTGTCGATCGACAAGGTCATCGTCAGCAGCGGCAACGTGAGCCCCAGCAGCGTCACCGGCATCGACGCAAACCCGTAATCCTTCGCGATCGGGCCCAGTGCTCCCCAGTGATGCCTGGCGTCCATCGGGGATACAAACAGGGTCCAGCCATACTGCAGGTTGGCCACCAGCCCCATGCATACCACGCCGATTGCGAGCGGGATCCAACGATTCTGCAGGCCCCGGCCGTTCACATTTCCGTGAGCGGGCGTGGCCGCCGCTTCATATTGCGCCATCTGTTCTTGTCTCCTGGTGCTTGCCAGCTGCGTCCCGGATGGGACACCCTCCCGGGCCTCTTCGGTGTGGGCCCTTGGTCGCGATGAGATCGGCGCCTGACATTGCGGCATGCAAATCCGGGATTGATGCTACTTGAATCTAAGATCAGGACTGCATAAAGTTTTTTATCGTTTGTATTGATGACCGTTTATATATTGCACGGAACGATTGAATGAGGAACGCCACGCTGCGGCAACTGAAGGTCTTTGAAACCGTCGCCCGCCATATGAGCTTTTCACGCGCCGCCGAGGAGCTGCACCTGACGCAGCCGGCCGTGTCAACCCAGGTCCGGCAGCTGGAGCACCATGTCGGCCTGCCGCTGTTCGAGCAACTCGGCAAGAAGATCTACCTGACGCCGGCAGGGCACGAAATGCTGCATTACAGCCGCAGCATCATCCAGCAGTTCCGCGAAGCCGAAGACGCCATGTCGCAACTCAAGGGCATTTCCGGCGGGCGCCTCAACGTGGCGGTGATCAGCGCCGGCGACTATTTCTTTCCGCGGCTGCTGGCGGAGTTCATGGAGCGCCATGAAGGCGTGACGCTGAACCTTGCCGTGCACAACCGCGAGGAATTGCTGCACCAGCTAGCCGGCAACCTGACTGACCTTGCGGTGATGGTGCGTCCACCCGAAGGCATGGACACCATCAACGAAGTCTTCGCGCCCCACCCTTACGTCATCGTCGCGGCGCCCAGCCATCCGCTGGTCGGCAAGCGCAACATCCCGCTGGCGGCATTGGCGGACGAGGCCTTCGTTTCGCGCGAAAAAGGCTCTGATACGTGGAATTCGATGCAGGAAGGCTTTGCCGGGCGGCTGTCCAACCTTCGCATTGCCATGGAGATCAAGAGTACGGAGACCATCAAGCAGGCGGTGATTGCCAACATGGGCATCGCCTTCCTGTCGGCGCATACGGTCGGGCTCGAGTTGCAGGCGGGGAAGCTGGCCGTGCTCGATATCGAGGGCTTTCCGGTGATGCTCAACTGGTACGTTGTGCATCGCAAGAACAAGCGGCTGCCGCCGGTGGCGCTTGCGTTCAAGCAGTTCCTGATGGAGGAAGGCGCCGGACTGATCCAGCGGATTACAGGCGTGGAGGGACTGATTCGACTGGAAGCCTAGGCTAGCAATCCATAAACAATGGATTATGGTTTGGCAGTGAAACTTTAATTATCGTAAATCCTTCGCCGTCCCTATGCTTGTCTCAACCCCACCGCTACGGCGTATCGAGGAGACAAGCCATGAACCAGGTCCAGACTGACAGCCGCCCCGCCGCCATCACGGTCGGCACCGACAACCGGCCCATCCCGCGCGAGACGCAGCTCGCGGCCTATAACGCCGCCTTCATCGAGCTGGGCCTGCGTTTCCGCTGGGACGCCGAGATGTATGAATGGCTGTGCGGCATCGAATGCGAAAAGGCCCGCGTCGCCCGCTACATTGAAGAGCACCACGCCCACCTGCTCGCCGCTTATGATGCGGCCTTCCTCAGCGGGCTGATCTTCGAGAAAAAGAACGAGTACCTGCGCGCGGTCGGCCATCTCAACTGAGCAGTCCGATCGGTTACAGGCGAGGCGCTTTGGCGGCCTCGCCTTTTTATTGCGGTGCGAACTGCCGACTCGACATTGGCATCGACATTGGCTTTGGCGTTCGCGGCGGCGCTCACGCAGCGGCATCTTCCACTGTCCGCCGGATCAGCCGCTTGATCCGGGGACGAGGCTTCTGCGCCGCAAGCCAAAGGTCATGGGCCATCTGCATGCCACTCCACATCTCGCGGCTTGCCCCCAGCGCGTCTTCGAGCCTGATGGCAATGTCAGGTGTAATCGAAGAGTGTCCGTTGAGGATACGCGAAAGCGTTGCCCGCGTTACGCCGATATGCGCGGCAAACGCCGTGATGGTCATGTCGTCCACGCCTTCAAGCCACTCGGCCAGGACGGTTCCGGGGTGCGGCGGGTTGTGCATGCGATTCATGATGCGGTCCTTCAGTGGTAGTCCTGGTAGTCCACGACGATGGCATCTCTTCCCTCGAACCTGAATGTCAGCCGCCAGCGGCCATTGACAACGACGGACCAATGGCCAGCCAGGTCTTCAGGCCGGATGGCCTGATCCAATGCACCGAGTTGCCTGCGCAGCCGATCCGCGTGATGCGGTTGAAGCAGCGCCTTATCGCATAGGCACCGAGCGCTCGTGACCATAGCCCGCTGGGCTACGCCCTGCAATGAGATTGCTTCGCTTGCCGCGCCGGACCAGGGTTGACCACCACATCGACACCGGTCATCACCGGCACCCGATCCGCGGCGGCCGTCATGCGCGCGCAGCCCACTTTGGTGACGGCATGAAATTCGCTTGCCATGACGGTGTCGCCGCCATACGGGCGCTTCCGCAGCGGCCAGCGCAGGCATGTGCCGCACCGCTGCCACCACATGGAACCTACTCGCCACCACTTCCGCACAGACATGCCGGCCGGTGAAGCCGCCGGCACCGGGCAGCACTTCCCGGCGGATGCGTCGACCATCCTGCGCCGCGCGGCGATTTCCGGGACCTGCGCCAGCCTGGTCTCCACCGGCATGCTCGCCCGTGGCGGCACCGTCGATTGCGGCAGTGCGTTCGCGCCGGTCAATGCGGTCAGCCACTGGATCTGGGGCGAACGCGCCATGCATGCCAACCGGCCGTCGGTCCGGCATACCATGCTGGGCTACGTCATCCATCATGCGATGTCGGTGTTCTGGGCCGTGTTCTATGAAACCGCGGTGGCACGGCATCATGCGCGCGGCGCCGCGGGCACCCTGGCGCTTGGCGGTCTTGGCGTGGCAGCCCTTGCCTGCCTGGTGGACCTGACGTGTACGCCGCACCGCCTGACGCCTGGCTTCGAGCGGCGCCTGTCGCCGCGCATGCTGACGCTGGTCTACCTGGCTTTCGGGCTGGCCCTGCCGCTGGGATCGCTGCTGGTGCGGCACACGGCGCGCAAAGGGTGAGCCCGCAGCGCGCGCAAAGCGCGCGGCGGAGACGATGCGGGGTATGCCGGGGGAAGTCAGTCGACGGAAGTCAGCGGTTTCGACAACGCGCAATGGCATTGCCGACGCCAAGGCGGTACGGAGCGAAATGCGGGAAGCGGCCGGCAAGCCGGCCGCCCGGATGCAGCGATATCAGGCCTGTTCCTTGACCTGAGTTTCCAGTTCGACCAGCCGCTTCTTCAGCGCCCGCTCTTCCTGGAAGCGCACGGTTTCATCGCGGATTATGGCGACGATGCCGGTGATGGCCCCCGCGTCATCCTTGAGCAGCGCCACGGTAAAGGCGATCGACAGAGACTTGCCGTCCTTGTCGACCGCGGGCACCTTGAGCAGGTCATGGCCGTAGCGCGTGATGCCGGTGGCCATGGTCTTGTCATAGCCCTCCCAATGGCGCCCGCGCAGCCGCTCGGGAATGATCAGGTCGAGCGACTGGCCCATGGCCTCGGCCTGGGTGTAGCCGAACATGCGCTCGGCGGCGGGGTTCCACAGCGTGATGGCGCCCTTGGCGTCCGAGATGATGATGGCGTCGCCGATGGCGGACACCAGCTGCGCGTAGTCGATGGGTTCTGGCATGGGAACTCCCTCTCTGTCGGTCATTGCCGGTTGGGGTATGTAGCCATCAAGGTAGCGCGGCACGGGGCAGCGCTGCAAGCGAAAACGCCGGGGCGGCGCAGTTGGCGCGGCCCCGGCGTACGCCCCGGCACATGCGCCGGGCGGGCGGCGTCAGATCACCTGGGACTCGCGCAGGCGCTTGATGTCGTCCGCACCGTAGCCCAGGCCGGCCAGCACTTCTTCGCTATGCTCGCCCAGCAGCGGCGAACCCGTGATTTCCGGCTTGAGGTCGGAGAACTTGATCGGGCTGCCCACCGTCAGGTAAGTGCCGCGCTCCTTGTGCGGCACCTCGGTGATGCTGCCGCTGGCGCGCAGCGACGGATCGGCGGCGATCTCCTTCATCGACAGCACCGGCGAGCACGGGATGTCATGCTTGCGCAGGATGTCAACCGCCTCGTACTTGGTCTTGTCGGCGAGCCAGTCCTCGATGGTCTTGAAGATATCGAAGATATGCGGCTGGCGTGCCTTGGCGGTGCTGTAGTTGGGATCGTCGATCCATTCCGGCTTGCCCAGCGCCTTGCAGATCGGCTCCCAGGCGTGGCCCTGGATGGTGAAGTAGATATAGGCGTTGGGGTCGGTCTCCCAGCCCTTGCACTTCAGCACCCAGCCCGGCTGGCCGCCACCGCCCGCGTTGCCGCCGCGCGGCACCACGTCGCTGAACGAGCCGTGCGGATACTGCGGGTACTCTTCCAGGTAGCCCAGGCGGTCCAGGCGCTGCTGGTCGCGCAGCTTGACGCGGCACAGGTTCAGCACGGCGTCCTGCATCGACACGGCCACCTTCTGGCCCTTGCCGGTCTTGTCGCGGCCGATCAGCGCGGTCAGGATGCCGATGGCCAGGTGCATGCCGGTGTTGGAATCGCCCAGCGCCGCGGCGGACACCGTCGGCGGGCCGTCCCAGAAGCCGGTGGTCGAGGCCGCGCCGCCCGCGCACTGCGCCACGTTCTCATAGACCTTCAGGTCTTCATAGTGGTGGCCGTCGCTGAAGCCCTTGACCGAAGCCACGATCATCTTCGGGTTCAGCTCGTTGATGCGCTCCCACGAGAAACCCATGCGATCCAGCGCGCCCGGGCCAAAGTTCTCGACCAGCACGTCCGACTCGCGGATCAGCTGTTCCAGGATCTTCTTGCCTTCCGGCTTCTTCGTATCCAGCGTGAGCGAACGCTTGTTGCTGTTGAGCATGGTGAAGTACAGCGCGTCGACATCGGGGATGTCGCGCAGCTGCGTGCGCGTAACATCGCCGGAACCGGGGCGTTCCACCTTGATGACGTCTGCGCCGAACCACGCCAGCAGCTGCGTGCACGCGGGACCGGCCTGGACGTGCGTGAAGTCGATGATCTTGATGCCGTTGAGTGGGAGGTTCACTTTCGTCTCCTATTGGATTAGGGGGTGAAATTCGGATCGATTACTTCTTGGCCGAGCTTTGCGGATTCAGGTTGGTCAGGCGACCGCTTTCGGTGCCGGCAGCGGGGTCGATGACGGCGTTGACCAGCGTGGGCTTGCCCGACCGCAGCGCTTCGTTCACCGCGGCTTCGAGTTCCGCCGGCGTGGTAACGTTGGCGCCGACGCCACCGAACGCTTCCATCATCTTGTCGTAGCGCGCACCCGGCACGAAGGTCGTGACCGCCGGGTCCTTGCCGCCGGTCGGATTCTTGTCGATGCCCTTGTAGACGCCGTTGTTGTTGAAGATGACGATGCAAACCGGCAGGTTGTAGCGGCAGATCGTCTCGACTTCCATGCCCGAGAAACCGAACGCACTGTCACCGCACAGCGCCAGCACCGGCTTGCTGGTCTCGACCGCCGCGGCGACCGCGTAGCCCATGCCCACGCCCATCACGCCCCAGGTACCCACGTCCAGGCGCTTGCGCGGCTCGTACATGTCGATCACGGCACGGGCGTAGTCCAGCGTGTTGGCGCCTTCGTTGACGAACGAGATGCCCGGGTTCGCCTTGACCACATCCTTCAGCACGCTCAGCGCGCCGTGGAAATTCATCGGCGCGGCATCCCTGGACTTGGCCAGGGTCTCGGCCATCTTCGCCAGGTTCTTGTCCTTGCGCTCATCCACCGCGTTCAGCCACTCGGCGGGCGGCCTCGCGAAGTCGTTGCCGACCTTGCCGAGGATCGCCGACACGCACGAACCGATGTCACCCACCACCGGCGCGGCGATGGCGACGTTGCTGTCCATCTCGGTCGGCGCGATGTCGATCTGGATGAATTGCTTCGGGCCACCCCAGGTCTTGCCCTTCCCGTGCGACAGCAGCCAGTTCAGGCGGGCGCCGACCAGCATCACCACGTCGGCTTCAGCCAGCACGTACGAGCGCGCGGCCGAGGCCGATTGCGGGTGCGTATCGGGCAGCAGGCCCTTGGCCATCGACATCGGCAGGTACGGAATGCCGGTCTTCTCGACCAGGGCGCGGATATCCGCTTCGGCGCGTGCGTACGCGGCACCCTTGCCCAGCAGGATCAGCGGGCGCTTGGCGCCCTTCAGCAGCGCGACGGCACGGTCGACCGAGTCCGGCGCAGGCAGTTGGCGCGGGGCCGGATCCACCACCTTGATCAGCGACTTGCGGCCCTTCTCGGCTTCCATCGACTGGCCCAGCAGCCTGGCCGGCAGGTCCAGGTACACACCGCCCGGACGGCCCGACACGGCGGCACGAATGGCACGCGCGACACCGACACCGATGTCCTCGGCGTGCAGCACGCGGAAGGCAGCCTTGGCGTGCGGACGGGCGATGGCCAGCTGGTCCATCTCTTCGTAGTCGCCCTGCTGCAAATCGACGATCTCGCGCTCGCTCGAGCCGCTGATCAGGATCATCGGGAAGCAGTTGGTGGTCGCATGCGCCAGTGCCGTCAGCCCGTTCAGGAAGCCCGGCGCAGACACGGTCAGGCAAACGCCCGGCTTCTGGGTGAGAAAGCCGGCAATCGCTGCCGCGTTGCCTGCATTCTGCTCGTGACGGAAGCTGATGACGCGCATGCCGTTGGCCTGCGCCAGCCGAGCCAGATCGGTCACCGGAATGCCGGGCAGGCCGTAGATGTTTTCAATGCCGTTCAGCTTGAGCGCGTCGATGACCAGATGAAAACCATCGGTCTGTGCCTGATGTTCTTCCGCGGCGTGACGCTGCAGCTCGTTTCCAACTTCTGCCATGGTTGCTTCCTTCTATACGAATTGACTGGGGTTGGATTTCTTCTACTTCAGGGGGTCTGCCGCGGTGGTGTCTCGGCCCGCTTCGCTACGACTTCGGACATGCTTGGTCTCCTCGTTGAACTCGTGTTCGTGGTGCGCGGGGACTATCCCCTTGCTTCAACCTCTGCCGGTTCGTTCAACCGGTCTTGATGACATACGGTATGTGATATATCAGATAACGGCAAGCTCTTTTCCTACTCTGCGACGAACTTTCGTCAGTGCACCGCAGCAAACCAGCTTCTATCTGCGCTCAAATCGGCACAACTCTTAATCTGTGGGAATCATTCTCCCTTTGCACAGATGCAGGAGTTCAATTCGCTAGCGATTAGCCTGCGACTTCCAGCCAATAGATATATTACATACAACGTTTTGAGGCGCTTTAAGGCCTTCTGAAATGACTTGCGGGATCCTCAACTTCTCATGCCTGCCCCTGGCCCACAGCGGCGCCTGGCTTTGTTGCAGCATGAATCTGTGGATTGATGCTAACTGAGGCTTAATTAGTCTTGGCTTAAAGTTTTTTATCGTATCTATTCATGACTGTTTATATATCGCGGAAATGGCATGAATTTGGGTGCAGGGATGGCATCGAGGACCACCGGTGGCATCCCCGCCCGTGGAAAACCCCTACGCCGGCGTTTCCTCCAGCTGTCGCAGCAGCGCATCGACACTGCCCTTGGCGTCGCCAAACCACATCCGCGTGTTGTCCTTGTAGAACAACGGGTTGTCGACCCCCGCGTAGCCCGCTGCCATGCTGCGCTTGGACACCACCACGGTCTTGGCCTTCCACACCTCTAGCACCGGCATGCCGGCAATCGGACTGGCAGGGTCCTCCAGCGCACCCGGGTTAACGATGTCGTTGGCGCCGACCACCAGCACCACGTCGGCTTTCTCGAAGTCGTCGTTGATCTCTTCCATTTCCAGCACGATGTCGTACGGCACGCGCGCCTCGGCCAGCAGGACGTTCATGTGCCCCGGCAAGCGGCCGGCCACCGGGTGGATGCCGAAGCGGACGTTGACGCCCTGCGCACGCAACCGCCGCGCGATCTCGCTGATGGTGCCCTGCGCCTGCGCCACCGCCATGCCGTAGCCGGGCACGATGATGACCTCGTTGGCATCCTTGAGCAGGCTGCTGACTTCCTCGCTCGATACCGGCAGCACCTCGCCCTGCTCCGCCGCCGCGCCCTGCGCCTGCACCGCGCCGAAGCCGCCCAGGATCACCGACAGGAACTTGCGGTTCATGGCCTTGCACATGATGTAGCTGAGGATGGCGCCGCTCGACCCCACCAGCGCGCCGGTGATGATCAGCAGGTCGTTGCCCAGCATGAAGCCGGTCGCCGCGGCCGCCCAGCCGGAGTAGCTGTTCAGCATCGACACCACTACCGGCATGTCGGCGCCGCCGATGGCCAGCACCAGGTGCGCGCCGACCAGCAGCGCGATCACCGTCATCGCTGCCAGCGGCACCAGCCCCTGCTGCACATCCGGCGCGCTGAGGAAGGCATAGCCCAGCCACACGCACACCGCCAGCGCCCCGGCATTGAGTACGTGGCGGCCCGGCAGCAGCATCGGCTTGCCGCCCATGGTGCCTTGCAGCTTGAGGAAGGCGATGATCGAGCCGGTAAAGGTGACCGCGCCGATCAGGATGCCGAGGTAGGTCTCGACCTCATGGATCGCCTTCTCCGCGCCGGCCAGCGTGGTCGGCTCCAGGTAGTTGGCGTAGCCGACCAGCACCGCGGCCAGCCCGACGAAGCTGTGCAGCACCGCCACCAGCTGCGGCATCTGCGTCATCTCCACGCGTTTGGCCAGCACCGCGCCGGCGATGCCGCCCGCCAGCATCGCGCCGATGATGATGGGAACGCCGTCGGGCGTGCCGGCCAGCACGGTGGTCACCACCGCGATCACCATGCCGGCGATGCCGAACAGGTTGCCGCGTTTGGCGGTGGCAGGATGGCTCAGCCCGCTCAGGCTGAGGATGAACAGCGCGCTGGCGCCAAGGTAAGCGATATTGCTGATGCCGGAAGGCATGGCTCGGTCTCCTTTGCCTTTGTATTCAGTCGCGCTGGAACATCTTCAGCATGCGCTGCGTGACCAGGAAGCCGCCGGCGATGTTGATGGTCGCAACCAGCACCGCGCAGCCCGCGATCACCGCCGTCAGCAGCGACGGCTTGCCCAGCTGCACCAGCGCCCCCACCACGATGATCCCGCTGATGGCATTGGTCACGCTCATCAGCGGCGTGTGCAGCGCGGCGGTGACGTTCCACACCACCTGGTAGCCGACGAAGATCGCCAGCACGAACACGGTGAAGTGCGCCATGAACGCGGGCGGCGCCACTGCCCCGAGGGCGAGCAGGGCAATCGCCGCCAGCCCCAGCGCGACCAGCGTCACTCCGGTGCGGTTGCGCGGCGGGGGGGCTTCCGCCTCCACCGGCGGCGACGCGGCCGGCGCCTGCTGCTGCGGTATCGCCACCGTCAGCGGCGGCGGCGGCCAGGTCACCGCGCCCTGGTGCTGCACCGTGGCGCCGCGGATCATCTCGTCGTCCATGTTGACCACGAGCTGGCCGTCCTTGCCCGGCGTCAGCTCGGTCAGCAGGTGGCGGATATTGGTGGCGTAGAGCTGGCTCGACTGCGCCGCCATCCGGCTCGGCAGGTCGGTATAGCCGATGATGGTCACGCCACCGCGGCGCACGCTTTCGCCCGGCACGGTGAGTACGCAGTTGCCGCCCTGCTCGGCGGCCAGGTCAACCACCACGCTGCCGGCACGCATGAGCCCGACCGTCCCGGCTTCCAGCAGCTTCGGCGCCGGCTTGCCGGGGATCAGCGCGGTGGTGACGATGATGTCGACTTCGCGCGCCTGCTCGGCAAAGAGGCGCATCTCCGCCTCGATGAAGGCGGGGCTCATCTCCTTGGCGTAGCCGCCGCTGCCGCTGCCGTCTTCTTCGATCTCGACGGTCAGGAATTCGGCGCCCAGGCTCTCGATCTGCTGGCGCACCACCGGGCGCGTGTCGAAGGCGCGCACCACCGCGCCCAGGCTGCGCGCCGCGCCGATCGCCGCCAGCCCCGCCACGCCCGCGCCGATCACCAGCACGCGCGCCGGCGGGATCTTGCCCGCGGCGGTGATCTGCCCGGCAAAGGGCCGGCCGAAGGCATGCGCGGCCTCGATCACCGCGCGGTAGCCCGCCATATTGGCCATGGAGCTGAGCGCATCCAGCTTCTGCGCGCGAGAGATGCGCGGCACGCAATCCATCGCCAGCACCGTGGCGCCGCGCTGCGCCAGCCGCTCCAGCATCGGCATCTGCTGCGCCGGCCAGACAAAGCCGATCAGCGTGGCATGCTTCTTCAGCAGCGCCGCCTCTTCCACGCCCAGGCTGGGGTGGACCTGCGGCGGGCGCACCTTGACCACCACGTCGACCGACGCCCACAGGCTTGCCGCATCGACGATGGCGGCGCCGGCGGCGCGGTAGTCGTCGTCCGAGAACGAAGCCTCCTGGCCCGCGCCGGTCTCTACCGCGACCTGGTAGCCGAGCTTGAGCAGTTCCTTGACCGAGTCCGGGGTGGCGGCAACGCGCCGCTCGCCCGGGTGGACCTCGCGGGGCACACCGATCGTCATTGGCATGGCATTCACCGTATCGAGTTTTGGGTTGGGTCGCGCTCAGCCGCGCACGTGGTTGACCAGCGAGCCGATGCCCGCGATCGACACCTCCACCACGGCGCCGTCTTTCATCGAACCCACGCCCAGCGAGGTGCCGACGGCAATCACGTCACCGGGCATCAGCGTCAGGTCTTGCGAAATGCGGCTGACCTGCTCTTCCGGCGAGAAGATCATGTCCGACAGCGGATAGTTCTGCCGCTCTACGCCGTCGAGCCGCGTGACTACGCTGGCGGCGCGCCAGTCAAAGCCGGTGACGATGGCCGGGCCGACGCAGCCGAAGGTGTCGAAACCCTTGGCGCGCGTCCATTGCGGGAAATTGGGATCGGCGGCGATCAGCTCGGCCGCGGTCACGTCGTTGACGATGGTGTAGCCGAAGATATGGTCGCCGGCCTCCGACACCGGCACATTGCGCGCCTTCTTGCCGATGACGATGCCAAGCTCGCCCTCGTAGACGATCTTGCCGTCGTAGCTCTTGGGGCGCTGCACGGCGTCGTTAGGGCCGGCCAGCGACGATGCCGGCTTGATCAGGAACAGCGGGTGCGTCGGCACCGGCTTTTCCAGCTTGCGGGCGAGCGCGTGGAAGTTGTTCCACAGCGCCACCACCTTGCCGGGCTGGCATGGCGCGACCAGCGTCAGCGCGGCGCGCTCGTGCACGGCGCCGGTGGGCGCGGGATGGTTGAAACCGTCGCTATCGTATTCGACCACGCGATTCTGGTCAGGGCCATCGAGACGGCCATGGCCGATGCTGCCGTCGGCGCGGCGAAAGCGTATCCAGGTTTGCACGGCAATGCTCCTTGCGCAGGCAAAGGCGGGCCTGCCTGCGCCGATATCGGTTGCAGGATCTTGTAAAGGGAAATGGGAATGAGATCAGGGCTGGCGCGTCCGCCCGTCGTTCCCGCGCAGGCGGGAACCCAGTGACTTCAAGAGACGTCGCTGGATTCCCGCCCACGTGCCCCGGGGGGTATGCGCGGGAATGACATCGGTACGCTCACACACCCGCTCCCGGGCTACCGCCTCATACCGCCCCGGCCAGCTTCATCGCCGCGATCTGCGCGGGCGTGCGGCCCAGCCATTCGAGGATCTCGTCGGTATGCTCGCCCAGCAGCGGCGAGCGCTCCACCTCCACCGGCGATGCCGACATCGTGATCGGGCAGCCCAGCTGCACGTAGTTGCCGCGCTGAGGATGCTCCAGCTCGACCAGGTAGCCGCGCTGGTACAGCGACTGGTCCTCGATCAGGTCCTTCATCGACAGGATCGGTCCGCACGGCACATCCACCTCGTTGAGCGCGGCCATCACGTCGAACTTGCTGACCTTGCTGGTCCATTTCTCGATCACGGCGAAGCAGTCGGCCAGGTGCTTGAGGCGCGCTTCGGGCGTGGCGTAGTCCGGGTTGGTGATCAGGTCCTCGCGGCCGCACAGGCGCATCAGCGGTTCCCAGCCCTGCGGCTGGATGATGACGTAGACGTAGTCATTGGGGCCGCCCGGTGCGCAGCGCAGCGCCGCGCCCGGCTGGCCGCCGCCCGAGGCATTGCCGGCGCGCGGCACGTGGTCGCCGAACTCCTGGTTCGGGTACTCGCGCAGCGGGCCGTTGTCCAGGCGCTGCTGGTCGCGCAGCTTGACGCGGCACAGGTTCAACACCGCATCCTGCATCGCCACCTCCACGCGCTGCCCGCGGCCGGTATGCTCGCGCTGCAGCAGCGCGGCCAGGATGCCGACCACGCAATGGATGCCGGTGCCCGAGTCGCCGATCTGCGCGCCGGTCACGGTCGGCACGCCTTCGGCATCGCCGGTGGTCGAGGCCGAGCCGCCCATGCACTGCGCCACGTTTTCATACGCCTTGCAGTCGGCGTACGGCCCCGGGCCGAAGCCCTTGATCGACGCATAGACCAGCCGCGGATTCAGGTCCTGCAGGTGCTCCCAGTCGAAGCCGGCGCGCGCCAGCACGCCGGGCCCGAAGTTTTCGATCAGCACGTCGCTGCGCTGTACCAGGTCTTCGAGCAGCGCCTTGCCTTCGGGCGTCTTCATGTTCAGCGTCAGGCTGCGCTTGTTGGAGTTGAGCATGGTGAAGTACAGGCTGTCGGCGTTGGGCACGTCGCGCAGCTGGCTGCGGGTAATGTCGCCGCGGCCGGGCATCTCCACCTTGATCACGTCCGCGCCCAGCCACGCCATCAGCTGCGTGGCCGACGGGCCTGCCTGGACGTGGGTCATGTCCAGGATGCGAACACCTTGCAGTGCCTTGGTTTCCATTGCGAAAGTCTCCTTTTAACCGCTGATTTTGTAGCTCTTGATGACATACGGTATGTGATATATCAGAAGAGAGCAAGAGGAGATTGGCAGTCGCAGCAGAAATATCGACGATGCGCCGCAGCATAAGCAGAAAAAGAGACGCTTAGTGCGGGCGATGCCGCAGACATCGGCACTGGATTCTCACATTGATATATCACATACCATCTGGCGAAATGCATCGATGCCTGCACAAAACAAAAACGGCGGACCGAAGTCCGCCGTTTTGCCCTGCCCTGCTCGCCTCAGTCGAGGAAGTCGCAGTGCTTCTCCACGTAGTCCGCCAGGTCCAGCGAATGCTGCCGCACCAGCCGCTCGGCCAGTTCGGTATCGCGCTTCTCCAGCGCCTCGATGATGCGCAGGTGATCCACGATCGACCTTGCCGCCCGGTCGCTCTGCGAGATCGTCATCTTCCGGATCGCGCGCACATGGATAAAGATATTGCGGATCGTGTCCATGATGATCTGCGACCTGGACAGCTGCACGATTGCCTGGTGGAACGCGATATTGGCGTCGGAATACTCCTCGATATGTTCCGCCGGCGTCGAATCGCGGAAGCTGTCGAACATGCGTCGCAGCTGGGCGATTTCCTGGTCGGTGGCATTCTGCGTGGCAAGGCGCGCCGCCATGCTCTCCAGCGCCGCCCACATCTGGATCATCTCGACGATCTCGCGCTTGGTCTTGCGCATGATGTAGATGCCCCGGCGCGGCACGGTGCGCAGGAAGCCTTCCTGCTCCAGCAGTGTCATGGCTTCGCGGATCGGCGTGCGGCTGACGCCCATGGCTTCGCTCAGCACTCGTTCGTCGAGCCGGATCTCGTCGTGCGACTGGTAGATATCGGCGTCGGCAATGGCCTGCCGCAACATGGCATAGGCCTGGTCGCGCAGGCTCGCGCCGGCGTTGATCGGTTGCACTGACAAGGTCAGCCCGTTGGGCTGGACGATGGATTGTGGTTGCGCAGACATGGAATATGCTCGTGTGAGACCGGTGGCGCGGCGGCCGGAATGGCTGCCCGCCGCATTTCCGCACAGCTTAGCAAAACGCCCGACTCATTACGAAAATGCATCAAGCAATACGTTGCGGTCATGCATCGGCACCGTCAGCGTGCGCGGTCTGTCGTATATGGTATATCACAATCGTCTTGCCATTTCTTGCCCAAAAGCGGGCCAGGCGCAACATGGGCGCCGCCCGCTCGGGCGGGAGGGCCAGACCCATAGCCGCTCCCGTCACCAGCCAACGCCAGCGGTTACGCCGCGAGCTTGGCCATCGAGTCGCGCTGCTTGATCAAACCCAGCACGGCGTCGCACATCGGCGTCGGCTGCCCGACCAGCCGGCCCATTTCCTGCACCACCGTGAGCAGCGGATCGATTTCCATGGCGCGCCCCGCCTCCAGGTCCTGCAGCATCGAGGTCTTGTGCGCCCCAACCGCTCCCGCCCCGTCGATGCGCCGCTCCACGTCGACGCGGAACTTGACCCCGAAGCGCTCGGCAATGCCCTGCGCCTCCACCATCATCTGGCGCGACAGCGCGCGCGTGGCCGGGTCCGAGGTAATGACATCGAGCGTGGCATGGGTCAGCGCGCTGATCGGGTTGAAGCAAAGGTTGCCCCACAGCTTCAGCCAGATCTCGTCGCGGATGTTGTCGCGCACCGGCGCCTCCAGGTCGGCCGCCATCATCATTTCGCTGAGCCGGGTCACGCGGGCCGAACGGCTGCCATCCGGCTCGCCCAGCGGGAATTTCTTGCCATACACATGCTTGATCACGCCGGGCGCGATGATTTCGGCAGCCGGATAGACCACGCAGCCGATCGCGCGCTCCGGCCCGAAGCCGCGCCATTGCCGGCCGCCCGGGTCGACACTTTCCAGCGTCGATCCCGCCAGCTCGCCGCCGTGCTTGTAGAAATACCAGTAAGGAATGCCATTGACGCCGGTCACGATCGCGGTTTCCGGACCCAGCAGCGGCTGGATCAGGTCTACCACGCCCGGCACCGAATGCGCCTTAAGCGTAATGAAGACGTAGTCCTGCGGCCCCAGTTCGCGCGGATCGCTGGTGCAGCGCACTCGCGCCGCGCGCTCCTCGCCGTCGATCAGCAGCCGCACGCCGTGTTCCTGCATCGCCGCCAGGTGCGGGCCGCGCGCGACGAAGCTGACATCGGCCCCCGCGCGCGCAAGCTGCGCCCCGACATAGCCGCCGATGGCGCCCGCGCCGTAGATACACACTTTCATTTGCTGTCTCCTTGATGGCTCGATTGGATTTTTTGATATATCACATACTATATTCCACTGAGCCGCAAAACAACCTTTATCTTTGCGGACACATTTAGGCAAGCGGCGCTGCGCTAACATGAAGCTTCGTGCGCCTGGAACGATGCCCGGGCGCCGGTTGCTTACCAACACCGGAGCCCACTGATGGAATCGTCGCTGGCTTTGCTGCAGGACCCCGCCGCCTGGGCGGCTCTGGCCACGCTGGTGGCCATGGAAATCGTGCTGGGGATCGATAACCTGATCTTCATTTCGATCCTGACCAACAAGCTGCCCGCAGAGATGCGCGAGAAGGCGCGCAAGGTCGGCATCAGCCTGGCGCTGCTGATGCGCCTTGGCTTGCTGGCCACCATCGCCGTCATCGTCAAGCTGACCGAACCGGTCTTCACGATCCTTGGCCAGGGGCTGTCGTGGCGCGACATGATCCTCATCGCCGGCGGCGCCTTCCTGGTATGGAAGGCCACCCGAGAGATCCATCACCACGTCACCGCCGGCGAGGAAGGCGAACACAATGGCACCGGCAAGGTGGCGCACAGCTTTGCCGCCGCGATTGGCCAGATCCTGGTGCTCGACCTGGTGTTCTCGATCGACAGCATCATCACCGCGGTTGGCATGACCGAGCATGTCCAGATCATGTTCGTAGCGGTGATCGCCGCTGTGATGGCGATGCTGTTCGCCGCCACGCCGCTGGCCAACTTTATCAACCGCAACCCGACCATTGTGATGCTGGCGCTGGCCTTCCTGATGATGATCGGCATGACGCTGATCGCCGAAGGGCTCGGCACGCATGTGCCGAAGGGCTACATCTATACGGCGATGGCGTTCTCGGCCGCGGTGGAAGGGCTGAACATGCTGGCGCGGCAGCGGCGCCACGCGCGGCGCGCGCGCGGCGAAGCCCACTGAGCGTCAGGCGGCACAATGTGAATCTTGTGCCGCAGCAGGCTGTAACAGACGGTGTCCGAACTTTTCCCGGGAAACGCCGTCTTTTAGAGTTCTGCTCAACCCTCGGACAAAAAAAGGACGCTTTCGCCACATGATGAACCGCCGAACCCTGCTGGTCTCCGCCACCGCCTCAGCCGCCCTGGCCGCGCTGGGCATTACCCCATCGGTGCTGGCGGCCAGCCGGATCAAGCTCGGCGAGGCGCAGCCGTTCGGCTTCGACGCCCTGATCGAGCGGGCGCGCGCGCTGGCTGCCAAGCCCTATGCGCCCCCGCCCTCGCCGCCTGCGGACGTGCTGTCGCGCATCGACTACGATGCCCACGGCAAGATCCGGTTCCGCACCGACGATGCGCTGTTTGCCAACGGCCCGGGCCAGTTCCCCGTCACCTTCTTCCACCTCGGCACCTACTTCCGCACCCCGGTGCGCATGCATGTGATCGAGCGCGCCAAGGGCGGCGGCGGGCGCGCGCGCGAGATCGTCTATGACGATGCCTACTTCGACATGCCGGCCGACAGCCCCGCGCACAAGCTGCCGCCCGGCAGCGGCTTCGCGGGCTTCCGTTTCCAGGAAAGCCGCCTCGGCGACCAGAAGACGCGCGACTGGCGCAAGAACGACTGGGTCGCCTTCCTGGGCGCCTCCTACTTCCGCGCCATCGGCGACCTGTACCAGTACGGGCTGTCGGCGCGCGGCATCGCCATCGACGTGGCCGAGGCCGGGAAGCCCGAGGAATTCCCCGCCTTCACCCATTTCTGGTTCGAGACCCCGGAAGGCAACGGCGATACCGTCACGGTCTACGCCCTGCTCGACGGCCCCAGCATCTCCGGCGCCTACCGCTTCGTGATGCAGCGCGCCAAGGCCGTGATCATGGACGTGGAATGCGCGCTGTTCCTGCGCAAGGACGTCGCGCGGCTGGGACTGGCACCGCTGACCTCGATGTACTGGTTCTCGGAAAGCATCAAGGGCATCACCGACTGGCGCCCGGAAGTCCACGACTCCGACGGCCTGGCCATCTGGAACGGCGCCGGCGAGCATATCTGGCGCCCGCTCAACAACCCGCCCCAGACCACGGCATCGGCATTCTCCGACGACAACCCCAAGGGTTTCGGCCTGCTGCAGCGCGACCGCCTGTTCGACCACTACCAGGACGGCGTCAACTACGAACGCCGCCCGAGTCTGTGGGTCGAGCCGCGCGACGGCTGGGGTGCGGGTGCCGTGCAACTGGTCGAGCTGCGCACCGACGACGAGATCCACGACAACATCGTCGCCATGTGGGTGCCCAAGGCGCCCGCCAAGGCCGGCGCCACCTACCGCCTGCGCTACCGCCTGCACTGGCAGGCCGACGAACCGAACCCGTCGCCGCTGGCGCGCTGCGTGGCCACGCGCCTGGGCAACGGCGGCCAGCCCGGCCAGCCGAGGCCCAAGGGCGTGCGCAAGTTCATGGTCGAGTTCAAGGGCGCGCCGCTGGAAAAGCTGCCGTTCGGCGTCAAGCCCGAAGCCGTGCTGACCGCTTCGCGCGGCACCTTCTCCTATGTCTTCACCGAAGCCGTGCCCAACAACGTGCCCGGCCACTGGCGCGCCCAGTTCGACCTGACCACCGATGGCAAGGGGCCGGTCGACATCCGCCTGTTCCTGCGCCTGGACGGCAAGCCGCTGTCCGAGACATGGCTGTACCAGTACCACCCGCCCCAGGCGTAAGCCTCCGTCGTAAGCCCCAGTCAAAAGCCCGCCCCCGGCGCAGCCGCCAGCCGGCGCCGCTTTGCAGGATATTGCGGCGCCGTGATGTCAGGCGCGCTTGAGCGGGTATGATGGCTGGCTACGACAGTCAAACCGCACCAGCCAGCCTCACATGATTTCTCAAGAGTTTGCCGGTGCCGCCGAAGGCGGCCAGGCTGCATCGCTCCCGCGCTCGGAGCGTGCCTACCAGCAACTGCGCGCCGCCATCCAGGCGGGGCAGCTATCTCCCGGCACCCGGCTGCGCGAAGTGGAACTGGCGGAATCGCTGGGCTTGTCGCGCACCCCGGTGCGCGAAGCGCTGTCGCGGCTGGAATCGGAAGGCCTGGTGGTCAACGAGCCCAACCGGGGCATGATGGTGACGCAGCTCGACGCCAGCATGGTCAGCGAGCTGTACGTGATGCGCGAGGTGCTGGAAGGCACCGCCGCGGCGCTGGCCGCACGCCATGCCACCGATGTGGAGATTTCGCTGCTGCGCGATATCGTCGAGCGCGACCTCGCGTTCGCCGACGATCCGGACCGGCTCGCGCAGAACAACCGGCTGTTCCACGAAACCCTGCACCGCTGCGCCCACAACCGCTACCTGCTGAAGAACCTGCGCTCGCTGCACGAATCGATGGCGCTGCTGGGGCGCACCACGCTGGCGGTGCCCGGCCGCGCGCGCAGCTCCTATGAAGAGCACACCGCCCTGGTCGAAGCGCTGGAAAAGCGTGATCCGGCGCAGGCCGAGCAGATTGCCCGGCGCCATATCCAGCAGGCCTACAAGGTGAGGCTGTCGCTTTGGATCCAGGAGCAGTCCGGCAGCTGAGCTTGCGGGCCAGGGCGCTTCAGGCAGCCGCCTGCGCCCGCGCCGTGCGCAGCGTGCCGACGCTCAGCACCGCCAGGGCAAGCAGGATCAGCACCACCGCGTACAGCGTCTGCGGCGCGATCACCTCGCCGCCCAGCCAGGCGCCCATCGCCAGCGCCACCGGCGGATTGACGTAGACATAGCTCGTCGACAGCGTCTGGCCGACCGTCGCCACCAGGTACATATAGGCAGAGAACGCCACCAGCGAGCCCGCCACCACCAGGTAGACCCAGGCCCAGCCGGCCTGCGCGCTGATCGACCCCAGCGACACCGGCCATGGCTCCTGCCGCAGCGCCGACAGCACCATCAGCACCACCCCGCCGATCAGCATCTCCGCGGCAAAGGCCGCCGCGCCCTGCGGCAGTTCGAGCCGGCGCACCAGCTGCGAGCCGAACGACCAGCTCGCCACCGCCAGCATCAGCGCCACCACGCCACCCGCGCTGACGCGGAATTCCGCCCCCGCGGTCAGCACCACGATGCCCGCGCTGCCGATCGCAATCGCCACATACTCGTACCACTTGGGGCGCTGGCCGAAGCAGGCCGCCCAGATCAGCGCAAAGATCGGCATCGAGCCGATCATTACCGTGGTCGCGCCCGACGAGATGGTCTGCTCGGCCATCGCGGTCAATCCCATGCCGCCTACCAGCAGGAACAGCGCCGGCACCGCGCAGTTGCGCAGCTGCCGCCACGACGGCATCGGCGTGCCGCGCCACGCCAGCCAGGCGGCCAGCAGCAGGCCCGCGCATAGAAAGCGCGTACCCGTCATGAACAGCGGCGGAAAGCTCTCCAGCGTAAAGCGGATCGCCAGATAGGTCGTACCCCAGACCACGTAAGTGATCAGCAGGCACATAAGGACAAGCGGGGGCATGGTCGCGGACGGTTCTGCAAAGGCATCCAAGATAGCCTTTGGCCGCGCCACGACAAAACGAAAAGGTCTGGCAAGCCTTGTCAGAGTTGCTCACAAGGCACGTCGACCTGCCTTGCGTAAAGCGAGCAGGCAAAACAAAACCGGCCGCGTCTTGCCCGTGGCGGGCGCGCGTCTGGCCGGTTCTACAACGCAGCCACCAGGGCCGCGGGTACTGCAATACCGCTGGAAACTGCTTAGCCGTTGGCGTAGACGACCTTGGCCTTGCGGGCTTGCGACTGCAGGCGCGCGATGACTTCCTGCACCGCGGCGATGGCGCGCTTGGCGTCATGCACGAAGCCCAGGCTTTGCTTGCCGAGCTCGCGCTCGATGAGGTCGCGTTCCAGTTGATCGGTCAGCTTGATATCGGATTGGGTGTTCATGGCTTCCTTCCTTGCTTGTTGCTGCGGGATTACCCTCATGGGGTTTTCCCGAATTGTAGCAAAGGAATTGTCGCAACGCAGCATTAGGTAATAGTGCGTATGCGGGAAAGCAACGGCACAACGGAGGCGGCCGCCCGCAGGCGGCCTTTTGGACACACTGGGCTAGCCAAGTCACTAAAAAGACTGGCGCATGCTTTACCGGTCACCCATCGACCGAGGGACTGCCACCCGTTGCTCCCACAGCGGAGAACGCGCCTTATCATCCAGACACATAGACCTGAAGTGACGAGGTGCGACTGCCGCGGCAACGGCAGTCCGCGACTCGGCCAACGGAGCAGATTGCGATGTCAGGCGACCTGGTGATTCGGAACATGACGCGCGCCGAGCTTGATCAACTGATCGGCTGGGCGGCAACCGAGGGGTGGAACCCCGGCCTTCACGACGCGGCGCTGTTCTGGGCCACGGATCCGGATGCTTTCATCGCAGCCGAGCTGGATGGGGAGCTGATCGGCGGCGGCGCGATCACGTCCTACGGCGGCGCGTTCGGCTTTATGGGTTTCTTTATCGTCCGTCCGGCCTTTCGCGGCCGGGGACTGGGCAACGCGCTGTGGCATGCGCGCCGAGACCGGCTGATTGCCCGCCTGCGGCCCGGAGCCACCATCGGGCTGGATGGCGTTTTCGCGATGCAGGATTACTACGCCAGGGGTGGCTTCGTTTTCTCCCATCGCAATCTGCGCTTTCGTGCCGAGGTACCGGATAGCCCGCCCCAATCGCCCCTCTCGCCGGACGCGTCGCGCCCGGATGACGTGATCGTCCCGCTGGAAGCGGTGCCCTTCGACGACGTGCTGGCATACGACCGCACGTGCTTTCCCGCCGCGCGCGAGACCTTCCTGCGCGGATGGATCCGGCAGGAGGATGGGCTTGCGCTCGGTTGTCTGCGACAGGGACGGCTGGGCGGATTCGGCGTGGTGCGCCGGTGCGGGGAAGGCTGCAAGATCGGGCCGCTGTTTGCCGACGACGCCGAAGCGGCCGAAGCGCTTTACGAACGCCTGGCCGCCTTTGCGTCGGGTGGCCCGTTGTTCCTCGATGTCCCGGAAAACCACCCCGCGGCCATGGCGCTGGCCCATCGGCACGGCATGGCGGAAGTCTTCGGCTGCGCGCGCATGTATCTGGGGCCTGCGCCGGGCCTGGTGCACAAGCGCATCTTCGGCATTACTACCTTCGAGCTGGGATGATGCAGGCACGCGACCTCGCCGGCTACGGCGGCTCCCCGCCCCATCCACGCTGGCCCGGCGGCTCGCGCGTGGCGGTGCAGTTCGTGCTGAACATCGAGGAAGGCGCGGAATCGTGCATCCTCAACGGCGATATGCGCTCCGAAGCGTACCTGCACGAACTGCCCGGACGGCCGCCGCGTGAGGCCGGGCGCGACTGGAGCGTCGAAAGCATGTACGAGTATGGAGCGCGTGCCGGCGTCTGGCGGTTGCTGGATCTGTTCGCCGAGCGCGGCCTGCCGCTGACCGCGTTCGCGGCCGGTCGCGCGCTGGAGCTCAATCCGCGGATCGGACAGGCACTGAGTGCGGCAGGACACGAGGTTGCAGGGCATGGCTATCGCTGGATCGATTATCGGGACGTCCCGGAAGATGAGGAGCGGCGCCATATCCGCCTGACCATCGCGGCAATCGAACGCACCTGCGGCAGGCGGCCGGTAGGCTGGTACACCGGGCGGGTCAGCGCCAACACGCGGCGCCTGGTCCATGAGGAAGGCGGGTTCCTTTACAGCTCGGATGCCTACAACGATGACCTGCCGTACTGGCTCTGCAGCGCCCCACCGCTGCTGGCAATCCCGTATACGCTGGTCAACAACGACGCGCGCTATCTGCTGCCTGACGGCTTTGCCTCGGGGCAAGATTTCTACCGCTCGCTGCGGGATGCATTTGACCAGTTGTGGCACGAGGGGGCGCGCGCGCCGAAGATGATGAGCGTCGGTCTGCATCCCCGCATCAGCGGCCATCCGGCGCGCGCCATGGCGCTGGCACGCTTCCTTGACGACGTACGCGGCCATGACGCCGTGTGGATCTGCCGCCGGGAAGACATCGCCAGGCACTGGCTGACCGAGCATCCGGCGTAGCGTGGCTCCTGGTCGGGCGGGCTACCGACGCGCCCTGGCAAGTGCCTGCCCCTGATCGGCTGACAAAACTGAAGGCAGACGTCCGGCTGCCTCAGTTGCAATCGGCTTCGCATTGCGGGAAAAGCGGCAGAAATTGTCAACGAATGGGCAGGTTCGGGTAGTGTCGAACGCTCCCCGCGGCGCTACGATCACCAGACATAGCGACCGCCGGCGGCCTGCGTCAGCTTATTCCGTGCCGCCCTCCATCGGCTTCGACGTCCGCGACGGCGTCCTGCATGCAATCTGTGCGTGCCATCCAGGCAGCGCCCGATCCGGTGACTGCGATCGCACGCTATGTTGACAGGCTGGGCTGTGCCCGCAGCTCCATGGCCTCAACTCCACCAGACACTTCAAAACTCTCAAACCCTAAGGCGTTAAGACATGGCAATCAAGACAGTAGGCATCGTCGGTGCCGGCACCATGGGCAATGGCATCGCCCAGGCCTGCGCAGTGGCCGGCCTGAACGTGGTGATGGTCGACATCAGCGACGCCGCGGTGCAGAAGGGCGTGGCCACCGTGGCGGGCAGCCTGGACCGGCTGATCAAGAAGGAAAAGCTGACCGAGGCGCAGAAGGCCGATGCGCTGGCGCGCATCCAGGGCAGCACGTCGTATGACGACCTCAAGGCCACCGACATCGTGATCGAGGCCGCCACCGAGAACTACGACCTGAAGGTCAAGATCCTCAGGCAGATCGACGGCATCGTCGGCGAGAACGTGATCATCGCGTCCAACACCTCGTCGATCTCGATCACCAAGCTGGCCGCGGTGACCTCGCGCGCCGGCCGCTTTATCGGCATGCACTTCTTCAACCCGGTGCCGGTGATGGCCCTGGTCGAACTGATCCGCGGCCTGCAGACCAGCGACGCCACCCACGCCGCCGTGGAAGCGCTGGCGAAGGAACTGGGCAAGTACCCGATCACGGTCAAGAACAGCCCGGGCTTCGTCGTCAACCGCATCCTGTGCCCGATGATCAATGAAGCCTTCTGCGTGCTGGGCGAAGGCCTGGCCTCGCCCGAAGAGATCGACGAAGGCATGAAGCTGGGCTGCAACCACCCGATCGGCCCGCTGGCGCTGGCCGACATGATCGGCCTGGACACCATGCTGGCCGTGATGGAAGTGCTGTACACCGAATTCGCCGATCCGAAGTACCGTCCGGCAATGCTGATGCGCGAGATGGTGGCTGCCGGCTACCTGGGCCGCAAGACCGGCCGCGGCGTGTACGTCTACAGCAAGTAATCGTTACTTGCCCCCTTCTATTGGAGATTTAGAGCATGACGCGTGAAGTCGTAGTGGTGAGCGGTGTCCGTACCGCGATCGGGACCTTTGGCGGCAGCCTGAAGGACGTGGCGCCGGCCGAACTGGGCGCGCT